>JAOPYI010000202.1 GCA_025964675.1 Sphaerisporangium sp.
CTTGCTGGCGGTCACGTTCGGGATGCTCTGCGGCTGGTACTGCTTGCAGGCCTCGGCGGCCTTCTTGAACGCCGGGGTGTTGAGATCGTTGAGATCGGTCCCCTCTTTCTTGCCCGCGCCCGGCTGCGGGTCCTTGAAGTCCGGCACGCCGTTCTTGCGGACGCACTGGGCGAAGGCCGCCGAATTGGCCTGCGGCGCCATGGACGCCACGATCTTGCCGGATTCCTGGCCGCTCCCGCAGGCCGCGCCGGCCCATGCGACGGCGGCCAGCGCGATGGCCGGTGCGATGCTTCTGCGCGAGCGCTTCTGGCTGGGGGTGCTTTCCATGTCGATCTCCATCGTGTGTGTGTTGGGGTCGCCCGGTCGCCGGGCCTACCAGGTGGGGCTGGGTCGTTCACTTGTCGGGTACGGCAGTGCCGTCGCAGCCGTTACCGATGGGGCCCGTGTTGCAGTACGGCTCGAGCTCGGTGGCATAGTTGGGCACGCGCGGGACGGATTGGTGCACCGGCAGCGGCCAGCTGGTGCACTGGGCGGAGCAGCCGCCGGCCCGCCCGGTGACCGCGTTGGGATCGAGGGCTGCTGGTAAGGGGCCCATGCGCCGGGCCGGGCCGGCTGGGGTGCTCGTTGCAGAAGACGGCCTGGCCGGTGGTCGCGTTGAACCGCATCGGGGTGTCGGCCGGTGGGGCCTCAGAGCTCCCTGCCCAAGATGTCAGCATCCCCTGATGGCGTCAGGGTTCGCCGGGCCTCAGGACTGGCCGCAGGTCGCGGGGCAGAGCTTGACCTCGGGGTAGCGCGAGGACGGCTTGTCCAGGAAGGGCTGCCGCTTGGACTTCAGGTGCTGGTCGAGGAAGGCCGCCACGTAGGTGCGGGTGAGCTCGGCGGAGCGCGCCCCAGGCAGAACGCCGGCGGGGGGCGTGATGCCGAGGGCGCCGGCCATCAGCGGGGCGTCGGTGAAGGACTGGTGCTCCGTGTCCGACACCACGATCCAGCGCTTCCACCCGGTCAGCAGCTTCCAGTCGCGCTCCCACGAAGTGTCCCGGCTGCCGGGGATGTGCTGCGGAGAACCGATGAACATGAACGGCCGGGAGAACCCGCTCTTGGGGATCCGGGCGTAGGTGGTGCCGTCCATGTCGATTCCAGCGCGGATCCGAGGGTCCTTCAGCATGGCCGCCACGGCACTGGCCCCGCCGATCGACTGGCCTGCCATCGCGATTCTGGAGCGGTCGATCAGGGCGGCACCGTCCCACTTCGATGGCAGCTGGTCGAGGACGAAGGAGACGTCGGCCGCCCGGCCCTGGACCACGCCGGTGCCGAAGCCCGGGTCGGTGTCGCTGTCGCACGCGAGGCAGTCGGCGACCCGCCCGCCGGGGAAGGTCGTGGCGTAGCTCTCGTAGGTGTGGTCGATGCCGGCCACGACATAGCCTCGGCTGGCCAGGTCCTCGGCCAGGGACGTGAGTGTGCTCATCGGATCGGTGAAGCCGGGGGAGATCACCACCAGCGGCAGGTTCCGGCCTGCGGGTTCGGCGTCTTTGATGGCGTTGGTTCGCGTCTTGCTGAGCGTGTCGCCCGGCACGCCCCCGATCCCCAAGCGCCTCATGGCGAGCTCCGATTCCTTCGGCGTCATGTACGGCGCCCGCTGCCCGTCTCGCTGTTTGGTCGGATACCACAGGGTGACCTTGAGCTCCCTGGCGTCGACGTCGAGGTTCCAGGGATCGAGGCGGGAGGCGTCTTTCAGGTACAGGGCGGTGGTGCCGACCGGGTGGGCACCGGTCGGGGTGGGCAGGGTGGCGGGGCCGGCCGGCGTGGCCGACGGGGCAGCGGACCGGGGCGGCGTGGGTGCGGAGCAGGCGGACGCGGCCAGGACGACCAGTCCCGCGGCGACGGCCAGGATCTGTCTCATGGAGAGGTCCATTCACTTGTGCAGCAAGGTCAGGGCCTTGGCCAGCGCGGGGTCGCGCCCGGCGGCCGCGTCCTTTGGCGTCAGGGGCACGTGGTGGTCGGGCGGCACGCCGACCCGGTCGATCACCTCGCGGTTGGGCCCCAGGTGGTGCCTGACGGGGAAGCCCAGCATGGTGTTGTTGCTGAGCAGGTACGGCTGTGCCGGGCCGGAGATGACCCCGGCGGTCCTGGTGCCGACCAGCCGGCCGACGCGCAGGTCCTTGACCGCGGAGCTGAAGTGCTCGCACGCCGAGGCGCAGCTACGGTCGGTGAGCACCGTCAGCGGCAGGTTGACCAGCTCGACGGTGTCGTCGGTCCGCAAGGCTTCGCACTTGCCGTCCACCGTGCACAGGTACGCGGTGACCTTGCCGTGGACGAACGCGCTCACCAGCCGGATCGCCTCCCTGGGGATGCCACCGCCGTTGCCGCGCAGGTCCAGCACGACACCGGTGAGCGTCCGGCCGGTACGCAGCCTGGAGATCGCCTTGAACACCCTGTCCGCGGAGTCGGGAGCGAACCCGCGCAACCGCACATAGGCGATGCCGTCGTCCAGCAGCTTCGACTGCACCACTTGCAGGGCGGCCAGATCCCGCTGGTAGAGGCCGGGCTTGAGCGTCACGTTCCAGCGGCGGCCGGTGCTCTGCCGCAGCAGCCGCAGCCGCACCGGGCGCGCCTCCGGGTATCGCGGGTAGAGAGCGGCGATCGCAGGGGTGGCCTTCCCGTCGATGAAGGGCGCCGATCCGTTGATCGATTCGATGATGTCGCCCAGGCGTAGTCCGGCGGCCTGAGCCGCGCCGCCCTGCACGGTGGTGACGAACAGCGGGGCGAGTGCGACACCGGGATTGCCTTCCACCTGCGGACCGTTGACGTTCGCCAGGAAACCCAGGCCGTAATCATCGCCGTCGTAGTAGTCGGGCGACCGCTTGACGTCATGCGCCCAGGCGGCGTGGTTGTCGCCCAGGCCGGCCACGATGGCCTCAAGGGTGACGACGGCCAGCCGGTCACGCAGGTCCGGCACCTGATCGGTGGTCTTCCGGTAGACGGTCTCGAACGCCGCCCAGTCAGCTTTGCGGTCACCGGTAAGCGCCGGCATGGTGGCCTCGGGTACGTCGCGCCCGTTGCGGTTGAGCTCTTGGGTCAGGGCGACGAATCCGGCGCTCAGCAGCGGGCGGGCGTCCAGCGTGGCGCCGCTGTAGTAGTTGCCGAGGATGCAGAAGTACGCCTGCTCGATGACGTCGACCGTGGTGGCCGTCTCCGCCCCGGGAGCTCCCTGGGGCCGCGAGCACACCGTACTGGCCGCCGTGCTCGCCTCGCCGCGCGGCGGCGCCGGCGCCGTGCAGGCCGCCGCCAGGAGGAGGGCGAGCCCGGCGGCCGCGATCCTGATGACGGTCATGACAGGCGCCTGCGGATCCACCAGAAGCAGAACCACGTGAGGCCGAGGGTGAGCAGGGTGTAGATCCCGGTCTCGATCCACTGGAAGGGCCAGAAGCGCTCCAGGGGCTGGTAGGTCGCCTGCTGCCGGTAGCCGAGCCGGTTGATCTCGACCATGCAGCTGTCCCCGGCGCTCGCCGATGGTGCGCAGGGGCCTGATGTCGTGGAGACGGTGATGGCGGCTCCGTCACCGCTGGCGGGGATCATGCGTCCGGATGGGCCGAGCAGGTTGTTGGTCAGGACCCAGGCGCCCGGATGGCCGGGTACGGCCGACCTTAGGGAGAGCCGCGGGGTTGCGCCTCCGTCCCCGGGGATGTGGATGCCGTCCACGTTCGTCTTGCTGAGCTCGAAGGTCGAGGTGATCGGGGGCATCAGGTGGGGCCGGACCAGCAGCGGCATGGTGAGCTGGATCGCGGCGAAGGCGGCCAGGGTGAGGGCCATGGCGGGCAGCGTGCGGCGCACCAGCATGCCCACGGTCACGCCCAGGACGAAGGCGAAGGCCGCATACCCCATCGGAGCGATGCCGCGCGCGCCGAACACCAGGGGAGCCATCAGGGCAAGGCTTTCCGAGGCTGACTTGTCCAGGGGGTCGGACCACCAGGTCACCATGAGGCCGAACAGGCACGCGGCGGCCACGGCGGTCAGGGCGGTGAGCCCGAGCTTGACCGCCAGCCAGCGGCCGCGGGTGATGCTCTGGTTCCACACCAGCAGGTGCGTGCCCGCCTCCAGCTCGCGGGTGATCAACGGTGCTCCCCAGAAGAGCCCGACCAGAGCGGGCAGGAGCAGCACGAGGAGACTGACAGCCATGAAGGAAAACTCGTGCCCGCCGAAGAATTGGTTGTAGAAGCGGTCGCAGGTGTCGTCCTGGGTGCAGGCGGTGATCCCGGCGGAGTAGCGGGAGGCCAGGTCCGGGCCGGTCAAGGCTAAGACGATGGCGAGGATGACGAGTACGGCGGCCAGCATCGCGGCCGAGCCGCGGAGCTGGCGCCAGGTCAGCCAGATCATCGTTGCACCTCCAACGCGACTCGCCGGTTCTCTTCGGTGCGCTTGTCCATGTAAGCCAGGACGAGGTCCTCCAGATTGAGCTGAGTGACCGTCCAGGCGGGGTCGTGGATCGGGGCATCGGTGCGGACCACGAACGTGCTCTGCCGGTCGGTGTGGCGCGCGGAGACCACGTGCTGGTCGGCGGGGAGCCGATCGGGATCGCGGCGCGGGCCGGTGAGCCGGTGATGGGTGGCCAGCAGCTTGTCTACCTCCCCTGCCACCTGCACGCGCGAGTTGACGAGGACGATCAGGAAGTCGCACACTCGCTCCAGGTCGGCGACCAGGTGGGAGGAGAGCACCACGCTGAACTCGTGCTCGACAGTGGCCTCCATCAGCCCCTGCAGGAACTCGCGGCGGGCGAGCGGGTCGAGCGAGGCGACCGGCTCGTCCAGGATCATCAGCTCGGGCCGCTTGGCCAGGCCCAGAGTGAGGGCGAGCTGGGCCCGCTGGCCGCCCGACAGCTTGCCCGCCCGCTGGGTGGGGACAAGACCGAGCTGCGCGATACGGTCCCGCGCCATGGTGGCGTCCCAGCGGGGGTTGAGCCGTGCTCCCAATCGCAGGTGATCGGCGACGGTCAGGCCCGCGTAGACGGGGGTGTCCTGGGCGACGAACCCGACCCTGGCCAGCTGCGCGGGCGTGCTTCCTGGCCGGCCGCCGAGCACGGTGATGCCGCCCGCCGTCGGCTCCAGCTGGCCGCTGGCCAGCTTCAGCAGCGTGGTCTTGCCGGCTCCGTTGGGACCCACCAGCCCGACGACGTGACCCGCCGGTATGTCGATGGTGCACTCACGCAGCGCCCAGCGTCTGCCGTATTTCCTGCCCAGTGCCTGGGCCTGTAGGACCGAAGTCACGCTATGTCCTCCTGAGCGGTGGTCCGAAAGGTGGTCATGAAGAGGGCCTCGATGCTTTCCTCTTCGAGGCCGGCCCGGCGGGCCTTGGCCAGCCAGCGCTGCAGCTCCAGCCGCAGCGGGCCATGCGCGGCCAGCGAGGCGTTGGTGAGCGTCGCCGTCACGAACGTCCCCACCCCCGGCCGGGCGGCGACCAGGCCCTCATGCTCGAGCTCCCGGTAGGCCTTCAGGACGGTATTGGCGTTGATCGCCAAGTGCGCCACGACCTCCTTGACGGTCGGCATCTGGTCGCCCTCGCGCAGCACGCCGAGCCGTAGCGCGTGCCGTACTTGCTGGACCAGCTGCAGGTACGGCGAGACACCCGACCTGCCGTCCAGATGGAACTCGATCACCGGCTTCTCCATTTATCTAGCCTGCTAGTACTTTAGAGTCTCAGATGTTAAAGGATCATAAGGATCGCTGTACAGGCCTCGCCCGGTGGCACCCGAAGCGGGTCCATCGCCCCCAGCCCGACCGCAGCCCTACGCCGAGGCAGATCTTTGCCTTGCCGAATAACTGCCGCAGTAAATACCGGATTTACTGCGGCAAGCTCATGATGGCGGCCATACTGACCTGGACCGCCTCCCTCGGTGACCGAGGTCGAGGTGTACGCATTTACTGCGGCAGAGTAGAAGGCGGGAGATGATGAGCGCTGGCACCGCCGACGTGATCCCCCTTGGCGAAGATCGCCCCGAGACGTACGGCGACGCGGTCGAGGCCTATCTGCGCTCGGCCGGGATCGGCGAGTCATCCAAGCGGATCTATCGCATCTCGTTGACGACGTGGGCCTGGCTCGCCTGCGGACAGCAACCGCCGCTCGGTAAGGACCGCCGCGGCGCCCAGGCGCCCGCGACCAGGTTCGCGGCGCTCGCCGATCCGGCGACCTCCGGGCTCCTCGCCGGAGCCTTCGTTGAGCGGGCCCGCCTCGTGGACGCCGACACCGTTAACCGGGAGCTGTCGATCATGAAGGCCGCCAGCGGCTGGTGGCGCAATCGCGGTTGGCTCGCCGACGACCCGATTCTCGGCATCGAACGACGGCCCGCTCCGCCCGACCGGACCAAGGCCCTGTCCCGCGATCAGCTCGCCGCCCTGTTCGACCTCAAGGCCGGCGTCCGGGAGAAGACCCTGTGGAAGATGCTGTATGAGACGTGCGCCCGAGCGCAGGAGATTCTCACCCTCGACATCGCCGACCTCCTGCCGGCCGACAAACGCGGCCGAGTCCTGTCCAAAGGCGGCGCGACCGACTGGGTGCACTGGCAATCGGGCACCGCCCAGCTCCTGCCCCGCCTGCTCAGGGGCCGCACCCGGGGTCCGGTCTTCCTCACCGACCGCAAAGCTCCCGCCCGTACCCCGGCCACAGACGTGTGCAAGATCACCGGACGCGGACGGCTTTCCTACCGGCGCGCCGCCGAGCTGTTCGAGGCCCTCACCCGGCCGCTGGCACACCCCGGGATCGTCAATGCGGCCGAACTCGAACTACGCGGCGGCTGGACGCTGCACCAACTACGCCACTCCGCCCTCACTCACGAAGCCGAGGACGGCACCAACACGCCCACCCTGCTCGCCCGATCCCGGCACGCCTCCGTCCGATCCCTGGAACGCTACGCCCGCCCCGGCGTCGACGCCGTCGCCGACCATGTGGCCGGGCGCGACCCCGCCGCTCGCCGACGGTCCATCTGAGCGGCCAGGATCAGCGCAGGTCCTCGGTGATCGTCCAGCCCCGGTTGCGGCCCATCCGGGCGAGCTGCTGACGCAGGTCGGCGATGCGTTCACGGGCGTCGGGACCGGCGATCCCGATCGTGACGCGCTCATCGGTGGCGTGGTAGCTGGTTCGCCGGTCACCAGCGGCCACACGGCACGCCGCGTTGATGCTGGCGCGCAGCCGAGTGATCTTACGAGGGTCGTCTTGGCCGCCGAAGCCCTCGATCGTCAGATAGGAGAACAGCGGTGCGCGCTGGAGACTGTCGCGGCGCTCCACGGCGTTGCGCTCATCCTGATCGGCGCGCAGAGCGCTCAGGATCTTGTCGCGCTCGGTTGAGCTGATCGGCCTGCGGCCCAGCCAATCGGGCCAGCCATCAGGGCGGGTCGGCACGACGCGGACCGGCTCAAACGGCGCTACAGGCGCGATCGTCTCAGCGGGTTGGTCGGTGGAATCGGTGGACGCGCTGTCGCTCAACTGGCTCCTCGTGATGCACCCGCCATGAGCGGTGATCTCCGAGAGTACCGGTGGTATCCACCCCATGATCTACAGATTTGACCCATTCGCCACACATCATGAGCATGCCGACTACCGGACACACCAGCGGAGCTCTACCTGGCCTTGACCTGCGGTGAGAGGCTTAGCGTTCAATCCTGCGGAAATGGTCCCAGCACCCCGAGTACGAGGCGTTGTCGGTCGCGATCATCTCCGGGCGCACGCCGCCGTCGAGGTTGAGCAGCGTGTCCAGGGTGAACAGGCTGGCGGATGTCGTGGACGAGGAGGCCGGATGCTTGGTGGGCGGCGTGGTGGCCGCCCCGGTCGTGGGTGTTCCAGGACACATGTCGGCGTGGTCGCGCTGGGCGCAGGCTCTGATCGCGTGGATGTCGTGAGGGAACTGCGCCAGGGCGCGGTGGTCGGTCCGGCGGGCGGGCGCTGCCGCTCGTGTTCGGCGTAGATGCGCATGGCAGAGCCGGCCGTGCCGGTCAGCCAGTAGATCGTGACGTGGGTGAGGAGGGTCTCGGCGTCGAGACCGCCCATGGCCTGGTTGTTCCAGGGGAGCAGGCCGACCGGCGAGTCGGTGAGCGCGAATCCGAGGGGGTGCGGCTGCTGGCCATGGACATGAGCGTAGGAGCCCGCGTACCGCTGCAGATGGCGCAGCCCTTCCAGCGCCGCCCGGTCGTCCGGCGTCAGAGCTTGCCTCTGAACCAGTCGAGCAGGTAGGTGCGCAGTCTGGCGGCGTCATGCGGTGCCACGGATGTCACCTGGAAATCCTGAGCGTCACGCCGGCGGCCGGGCGAGTTTGGCGGCCACGGCGTCGAGGACCCAGTCCAGGCCGGTCGCGAAGGACGCCTCGGCGTCCACCTCCGTGCCGTCGTGCACGGCCTTGGCCAGCGCCGGGAAGCGGCCCGTGGCCAGCATCCTCCTCAGATGCGGGCCGGAGGCGCGCTGCCAGTCGCGCTTGGACAGGCCTGTGGCGCGCTCGGCCCGCAGGTTCGCGATCTCGCGCCTGATCGCGCCAGTGAAGTAGGCGCTGACAGTCTCCACGGCGCGCAGGACGGTGTCGAGGTCGGCGAGGCCGTCGAGGGCGGCCAGCGTGGCCTCAGTCACGGCGAGGGCGTTTGGGCCCAGGGCCGGACGGCCGCCGAGCAGGTCGGCCAGCCATTCGTGACGGCGGGTTGCCTGCCTGGTGCGGTGGGCGCGGATGCGCAGCACCTCCCGCCAGTCGCCGAACTGCTCCTCGGGGAGGATCTCGGCGTGGACCTCGTCCACCATGAGGTCGAACAGCTCCTCCTTGGTGGAGATGTATCCGTACAGCCGCATCGGGCCGGCGTCCAGCCGGGCGGCGACCTTGCGCAACGACACCGCCTCCAGCCCGCCCTCGTCGGCCAGCGCGATGGCGGCGGCAACGATTCGCTCCCGGTCGAGCGGCACGGGGGGAGTCGGCGGCTCCGGCCGGTCCCACACAGTCATGGTTACATCGTACTGTTGCGATACATCGTAATAGGTAAATACAGTATATCGCTATGAGACACCGTATCGCCGTGATTGGGGGCGGCCCCGCCGGCCTCACCTTCGCCTGCGTCCTGCACCGCCACGGTCACCCCGTCACCATCCTCGAACGCGATCCCGCCCCCGACGCCCGTCCCCCGGGCGGCACGCTCGACCTGCACGAAAGGATGGGCCAGCTCGCGCTGGGCAAGGCGGGGCTGCTGACGGAGTTCCAGGCGCTGTCCCGTCCCGAGGGGCAGGCCATGCGCATCCTGGACGCGGACGGGACCGTCCTCCGCGACTGGCAACCCCGTCTGGGTGACCGGGCCAATCCCGAGATCGACCGGGGGCAACTCCGTGACCTGCTGCTCGGCCCCCTCGACGTTCAGTGGGGGCGGGGCGTGACGGAGGTGGTGCCGGGGACCCGGGACGGCGTGCTGGTCCGTTTCGCGGACGGGCGACAGGAGACGTTCGACCTCGTGATCGGCGCGGACGGCGCCTGGTCCCGGGTCCGCCCGGCAATCTCGTCCGCGACGCCGCACTACACCGGCGTCACCTTGGTCGAGACCTCCCTGGACGACGTCGACACCCGCCACCCCGACCTCGCCCGGCTGATCGGCGACGGTTCCATGGCTGTGTACGGCGTGAACCGCGCCCTCGTCGCCCAGCGCAACAGCGGCGGCCACGTCAAGGTGTACGCCCAGTTCCGCGCGCCGCTGGACTGGCACACGAACCTGGACCGGCATATGGGCCTGAACCGGCGCGCGGGCCTGGACGCAGGCATGGACGCGGGCCTGGACCTGGCCGACGTCGAGGCCGTGCGATCAAGCCTGCTGGCTCTGTTCGACGGCTGGGCCGCTCCCGTCCTCGACCTCCTCCGCCACGGCACCGCTTTCGTCCACCGCCCCCTCTACGTCCTGCCCGTGTCCCACACCTGGGCCCACGTCCCCGGGATGACGCTACTGGGCGACGCCGCCCACCTGATGCCCCCATTGGGGGTGGGCGCGAACCTCGCGATGCTGGAAGGCGCCGAACTCGCCGAGTCCGTCGCCGCCGCCCCCGGCCCTGGCGATCTGGACGAGGCCGTCCGCGCCTTCGAGGAACAGATGTGGGCACGGGCCGGCAGGTGGGCGAAGATCACGATGGCCGGTCTGGAACGCCTCGTGAGCCCGGACCCCACCGAAGCCCTCGCCCTCTTCGACGAAGTTCAGCCATCCTGACTGCCAAGCGCGAGAGCCCCAGCACCAGCAGCTCGCCACGGCTTCACGGGACAGCACGGCACCGCCGCGGTTCCTTCCGGCAGATCCACCGCCCGCCATACGAACTCCGCCACGGGGCGGTGAGCAGCAACCGAACGGCCAGCGGTGTTAGCGAGCCAGGGTGGGCGGGGTTACCGCCACCTGGCGGTCCGATGCAGGCAGACCTCCAGGTCGAGCCTGGGCCTATGACCGGTTCTTAGATGACCTTCGTTATCTGGCAAGATAGCGATCACAGACGTAGCGCGAGCCGGGCGGCCATCGCCTCCTTCGCCAAGTGGGCGGTCCGCCACGACCTGCTGCAGGCCAACCCGATGGACCGGATCGACGCCGTCAAGGTGCCCAAGACCTTGCCCCGTCCGGCCGCGGCGGCCGATGTCGCCAAGGCCTTGGCCGTGATCTGCTCGCGGCGGCCGCGCAAGGGCCTGCCGCTGGACCGGCTGCGCGATCGGAGCTGGACGAGGACGACGGCGGAGCGTCAGAAGCTCACGAGGGCGCTGATCGGCTTGCGGCCGCCGCCATCACCTACACGGGGCGGGTATGGACGCCGATGCCGCCGGAGACGATCAGATTG
>JAOPYI010000227.1 GCA_025964675.1 Sphaerisporangium sp.
TGTGCCGTGCCAAAACTCATCGTTGGGCTCTCACCTGGGCTTTGACGTGATCATTAGGCGGCCCTTCGATACTCGTGGATCAGGCCCGCGACGGTACTGCGACGCTGGATCACAGCCGTGAGGTCAATCGGCTGATCGGGGTCGTGCAGCGGTGGTCTTTGGCCGCGGGACTGGTGAGCCCGATGGGCGTTATAGTGCCGCTCGTACTCGGCCAGCACCCGCCGCAGGTGCCGCTCGCTATAAATCAGCAGGTGGTCGAGGCACTCGCGCCGCAACGTGCCCACGAATCTTTCGGCATAGGAGTTCGCGCGAGGCGATCGCGGTGGTGTTTTGATGATCCGTATGGCATTGCTGGTGAGGACCTCGTCGAACGCCCGGGAGAACTTGCCGTCGCGGTCTCTGATGAGGAATGTGAATCGATCGGCGCGCTCTCCCAGGTCCATCAGCAGGTTCCGGGCCTGCTGGGCGGTCCAGGCCCCGGTTGGGTTGGTGGTGACGCCGAGGAGGTGGATTCGGCGGGTTTCGATCTCCATGACGAAGAACACGTACAGGCGTCGGAGGAACACGGTATCGACGTGCAGAAGATCGCAGGCCAGCAGCCCGGAGGCCTGGGAGGTCAGGAACTGCCGCCAGGTCGGCGAGGTCCGGCGGGGCGCAGGGCCCAGCCCGGCCGCGGCTAGGATCCGGCGGATCGTGCCTTCGCCGATCCGGTGGCCGAGTCCGGCGAGTTCGCCCTGGATGCGCCGATGGCCCCAGCGGGGGTTTTCCCGCGCCAACCGTACGACCAGATCGCGGATCTCGGCGGGTATCGGGGGGCGCCCGGTCGTGGACGGGTAGGTCCAGTGCTGTTTGACCAGACGGCGGTGCCAGGCCAGCAGCGTGGCCGGCGTCACGATCCGATGGCTCCGGAGCCAGGCCGGCAATCCACGTGTGAGCGCGGCCAGGATCGCCCGGTCAGCCCAGTCCGGTTGCGGCCGGGAGATCTGACGCCGCAGCACGGAAACCTCATGGCGCAGCACCAAGATTTCCAGATCCTTGGACGCCTCACTCCGAGCGAGCAACATGAGCCAACCGATCAGCCGGACAAAGATCAAATAGAGGAATCGGGGGGACATGACCGCCGAGGGTAGACGCCCAGGTCAACCACCCTGCACGAGTTCTGGCACGGCACAAGGTCCATTTTCTGGCAACCAGCAGCGATGCCACCGCAACAGTGTGGTCGGTGTCACCGAGAAGACACCGGCCCAGCCGGCTCGGGGAATCAGCCGGGACAGGGCCGAGAACCATAACCGATCGGCGGGCTCGTAGCGGGGACGGGTGATGTGACGGCGCAGCACCGCGTTCTCGTGACGTAGCACCAGCAGTTCGGCGTCCTTGGAGATCTCAGTGCGAACCAGCACGACGATCAGCTCCAGCACCCGCCGCACGATCATGTAGGCGAGGGACAACAGCACCTCGCAAGGTTCCCAGACCGGCTCACGCAACCGCAGACAAAACCCCAGCTCACACCCCAGGCTCGAAGCAAAACTCGGCACACCCGCCGACTCACCGAAACCCACGCGCCCTAGACCAGGACGCCCCAAGGGATCAAGGAATCGGCTCAAGACCAAGCGTCCGCCCTACCGCAAGACCATCGCAAGGCAGAACGAACACCGAGAGTGACGGACCAGAGGTTAAATCGCAACCTTAGAACTACCCGCGGATGGCGTCGACTACCGCGGCCGTTACCTCTGCGGTCGATGCGGTGCCGCCGACGTCCGGGGTGCGTGTGTCCGGCGATGCCATGACCGTGCACAATGCCGCCATGACCTTAGAGCCGGCTTCGGTCAGGGCCAGATGATTGAGCATCATTGCCGTCGACCAGATCTGCCCGACCGGATTGGCCAATCCCTTGCCGACAATGTCTGGTGCGGAACCGTGCACCGGCTCGAACATCGAGGGGAACTTGCCCTCGGGGTTCAGGTTTCCGGACGGCGCGACGCCGATACTGCCGGCGACCGCGGCTCCGAGGTCGCTCAGAATGTCCCCGAAGAGGTTGGACCCCACTACGACATCCAACGAGGCCGGATCCAGCACGAACTTGGCGGCAAGGGCATCAACATGCGTCAGCCTGTAGTCGACCTGAGGGTACTCAGCCGACACCTCGATGGCAATCTCATCCCAGAACGGCATCGTGTGCACAATTCCGTTTGACTTGGTTGCGATGTCCAGCTTGCCGATCCGCTTTGACGCGAGATCAAAGGCATACCGCAGGATTCTCTCGCAGCCTCGGCGAGTGAAGACTGCCTCTTGGAGCGCAAACGCGTCCGGGGTACCGGCGTTGACCCGGCCGCCTACTTGCGAGTATTCACCTTCGCTGTTCTCGCGCACGATAACAAGGTCGAGATCGTCCTGCGACACGTCACGCAAGGGGCTGGTGATTCCAGGAAGAAGCTGGATCGGGCGAAGGTTTACATACTGCTCGAAAGCCCGCCGGATCGGAACCAGTAGACCCCACAACGAGATGTGGTCGGGCACGTCTGGTCTGCCTACGGCACCCAGCAGGATCGCGTCGCTGGTGGAAATCTCGTTCAATCCGGTCGACGGCATCATCACGCCATGCTTTTGGTAGTAGCCGCACCCCCAAGGCAACTCGTTGAACACGAACGACAGACCGTACTGCGTGCCTACCGCCTCCAATACCTCCAGTGCCGATTCAACGACCTCGGCTCCGATTCCGTCTCCCGGAATCACACTGATGCGAAACTGCGTCCGCGCTTCCTTCAGTTCAGACATTGATACCCCGTTCACGTCATTCGTATTAGTTACTCAGCTTGGAAAACTGTCGAAGTCCGCGGCTATGGAGGATTCGCGGCCCGCGGCCAGCAGTAGGCTCAGCAGTACGCGTGCCTTCGAGCCGTCCAGCGCCCCCGCGTTCACCAGTCCGCGTTGCAGCAAGTCGATTTCGGAACCGGGGTAGCCGTAGGTTTCCCGCAGCACCTCACCCGCCAGGCACCTCGAACTCAGCACCACAGGGATTTCCTGCGCGATCCGCGCCAGAAACGGCACCATCGGACTCGGCACATGCCCGCCACCGAGGCTTTCTATCACCAGGCCCGCGAAACCGGCGTCGAGCACGTGCCGGAGTAGTCTTCCATCGTCGCCAATTCCCAACTTCAGCAACGCCACCGGCGGTATCACGGCCTTCTCCGGCAGCTCGATGGCTGGTTGCCTGGTCGGTCGCAGTGGCACCCGCACTCGTCCCTCCGTGACCCAGCCGATGGGCCCCAGCGGTGCGGATGCGAAGGTGGCTGGACTGGTGGTGTGCGTTTTGCGGACGAAACGGGCGGCGTGGATTTCATCGTTCAGTACCACTACAGCGCCCAGGCCGGTCGCCGCTTCGCTGGCGGCGACCCGAATCGCTGCCGAGATGTTGGCCGGGCCGTCAGCGCCAACAGCGTTCGCGTGACGCATCGCACCCGAAATCACAATCGGATGATTCCCACCGTGCAAGAGATCCAGCGCAAATGCCGACTCCTCCAAGGTGTCGGTGCCCTGCAGGACAACAACTCCTTGGGTCGAGCCGCTGTCCAGTTCCGCACGAACTGCACGATGCAGCGCGACGATATCGCCCAACTGCAGATTACTGGAGGCGATCCTGGCGCGGGGTCGAGTGACCACTGCCGCAACTCGATCCAGGTTCGGCACCTGCGCGACCAGTTCATCCGCGGTCAGGGTCGGCACGGCTCCTGATTCATTGGATGCCACCGAGGAGATGGTTCCCCCGAGAGAGAAAACCGCGACCTGGGGTCGCTTGCCGTTACTGTCCATCGCCGACGGGGCTCCACCATAGGAAAACCGGCCAACCGCCAACCGCGTCGCCGTCGACGCGGAAGATCGCACGGCTGGTCTTGCTCATCTTCTTACTCCATTTGTCAAATCGATGCCGACGTATCTTATCCGGCGAAGTAGCCGGTCACCTTCGCAGCCGCTTCTTTGATTGCGGTGATGTCTTTCTCAGTCCACTCCCGTGGAGCGCCACATTGGTGCACTGAGATCCAGCCGAGCACGTTGTCGTTCAGCAGGATCGGAGCGAGCACCTGCGCTTGAACGCCGTACACCTCGATCAGCGCCTTCGGAGGTGGCGTGTCGCTCTTGGTCACGTCAGGCTGGATCAACAGGTCGTGCGTGGCGAACAGGTATTGGACGGTCGCCAGATTTCGCTGGTCGATCGAATGGTTACCGCCCAGAGTCTGGATGCCGTCGGCCAGCGCCTCGGCGACCGCGGGAAAGTTCAGGCCAGCGACGTCCAACCGCAGCGTGCTACGACTGGCGTCAGTTTGCTGCACCAGGTCGCGCAGTATCGCCGAAAGGTCCATTGCATCTGACATCATTGCCCTCCATGGGGATCTGACAATGGTGGACGGCAGTTCCACCAAGGGGTTCGCGTCTCATAGTCGAGCGCGAGGCTGAAAAGACCGGCCTCATCGAAAGGCCGGCCGATGAATTGCAGACCGGTCGGCATACCTGCGGCGAAGCCGCTGGGCACCGTTACCGCGGGCTGACCCGTCAAGTTGGCGACGATCGTGAACCGTACGTAACGCGCAAGATCACGACCAATGATCATCTCTTGCAACGGCATCGCCACAAGCGCCGTCGTTGGAGTCACCAATGCGTCGAGGGAGTGCGACTCATAGCCGCGGCGCACCTCATCGCGAATCGCCACCCGGGCCCGACGGGCAATCCGCTGGTAGTCGGGCGGAATGAGCGCCCCGATCCGCAGGTACCGGCGGGTGAGCTCCCCATAACTGTCGCCGGCCTGGTTGACCAGCTCAATATGCGCCGCCCCGCCCTCCGCCTGGCCGATGACCTGGCCCGCGACCAAGGAGAATTCCAGCGATGGAAGGCTGATCGGCACAATGATCGCACCGGCGTCTCGCAACGTCGCGACCGCGGTCTCAAATGCCTCAGCGATCTCTGGGCTGCAGTTCGACCCGCCGAAGTAATCGCAAATGCCGATCCGAGCACCGGCCAGCCCACCGATCGGGGGGACCACGTACCGCGGCACCTCCGCATCGACCAGGGTGTCGTCCTCAGGATCGCGCACCGCTAGCGCGGTCATCAGCAGCGGAAGGTCACGGACCGAGCGGGAGATCAGGCCAACGTGGTCCATTGAGCCAGACGGCTGCAACACGCCACGTCGGCTGAGTCTGCCCAGCGTCGGCTTCAGACCCACCACACCGTTGAGTGCCGCCGGCTTGCGCACCGACCCACCTGCGTCGGTGCCGATGGCGGCGAGGCTGGAGCCCACCGCAACCGACACCCCTCCCCCAGCACTCGATCCCCCGGGGTAGCAGTCCAGATTCCACGGGTTGCGGGTTTCGGGGACGTTCTGTCCCGTCGCGAACTCATGGGTGACGTGTTTGCCCATGATGATCGCCCCGGCCTGGCGGAGCAGCTCGACGACTCTGGCGTCTCCGGATGGCACGTCGTCCAAGGCGAGCGAGCCGGCTTTTGTAGGCATGTCAGAGGTGATCAAGACATCCTTGATGCCGATCGGTATCCCGTGGAGCGGCCCCCGGTACTTGCCGTGGCTCAGTTCCCTGTCAGCCTGCAGGGCTGCCGCACGTACCTGGTCTTGGTCCAGGTAGGCGAAGGCATGCACGGACGGTTCCGTAGCGTCGGCGACCGCCAGCACCTGGTCGACAAGATCGGACACCGTCAGTTGCCTGTCACGAATCAGCGCCGCGCATTCGATGATCGTGTCCGGAATCGCACCTGGCATTGCCGACATCACCACCACCGCGGGTCGAAACGCTCGTCCGGCTGCTGGATCTCCGCGGGAATCGCAGCGAGTGCCCGGCCGATGGCATCCAACGACTCCGATATCGGCTGCAGATCCGCCGCCGATATCCTCAGCCCGACCTCCCGAGCTCGCTGAGCCTGATCAATCGAGGACGACTGCGATGACTGCGCGGCAGTAGACATGCTGGAGCCACTGGTCATTGGCTGTTTCCCGGGCTGATCTCTTCCCGCTTGCGGGTCAGCTGAGACAGCGTCACCGCGATCACAAGTGCGCCACCGTAGAACAGGTTCTGCACGTAACCCTGCGCTCCGAGCAGTTGAAGCCCGCTGATCCCGGTAACCAGGAAATACACCGCGATCAGCGAACCGATCGGGTTGAAGCGGCCGGGCTTAATACAGGTGGCACCCAGGTAGGCGGCCGCGAAGGCGGGAAGCAGGAGCTGGGAACCGGAGGTCGGGTCGGCTGCTCCGCTGGTCCCTACGTAGAGAACTCCGGCCAGCGCGCTGATCGTACCCGATGCGATCAACGCCCCCCATCTGATTCGCTGGACCCGCAAGCCGCTCAGTCGAGCGACGTTACGTCCGCGCCCGACGACGATGAGCCGACGACCCAGCGGTGTCCACTCAAGCACGTACCAGAGAAAGAGCCCAACCGCGATCGCGTAGTAGAACTCCAGTGGAATACCGAGGAACTGGGTGATGACAACCGCTTGGGTGAGCACGTCGGAAACCCCGCTGATCGTGTTCGATTGACTGATCAGCAGAATGACGCCACCCACGAACGTACCCATTCCAAGGGTCACGATGAAGGAATCTATTCCAAATATCGTGACAAATGCCCCGTTGATTCCGCCGACCAGTGCCCCGGAGGCGAGGGCGGCAAGTATCGCCCAGCCGATCGGGACGCCCAGGTTGACGTTGAGCACCGCGACCATCATCGCCGACAGGTTCGACACGAAGGCCACCGAGGCATCCATGTCTCCGGTGGTGAGCGGAATGATCAGACCAAGCGTAAGAACCGCGATGGATGCCTGCGACCCAAGGATCGCCGACAGGTTACCTATCGTCGGAAAGGTATCCGGCCGGAGGAAAGAAAAGAAGATCGCCAGTACGATCCACGCCCCTACCAGCGCATAGCGCTCGGCAAAGACCGTGATCGGCTTACGATCCTGCCCACGGCTCAGCCCGCTTCGGCTCGTCTCTACTTTGGGCTGTGACGGCAAGGTCGAATTACCCGTTGCCATTCGAGTTTCTCCAGGAGTGATTGGTGCTCATATACGGCCGCCATTTCATCGCGGTTATCACTTGGTGCTCACGGCGCCGAAGCTCAGCTCGGTAATTCGTTCCTTCTGGATGTCCTGACCGGTCAGCTCGTGGATCATCCGTCCGTGGGCGAAGATCAGGACACGGTCACACAGCTCGGCGAGCTGCTCGTGATCGGTTGATGCGCAGATCACGCTGGTGCCGTCAGCCGCCGCTGCACGGATAGCGCCGAACAGTTGCTGGCGCGCTCCGATATCCACTCCTTGCGTCGGCTCATGCAGCAGGAGCAACTGGGGGTGGGTTTGCAGCCACTTCGCCAGGACGGCTTTCTGCTGGTTCCCTCCGGACAGCGAGCTATATTGCGCCGACGGGTTGTTCGGCCTGACGTCGTAGTCGGACATCAGCGTGCTGATTTCCTTCGACATCCGCCGGCGCCGAAGCACACCACCGTTGAAGTAGCTCCCGAGCACGGGGAGGGCGATGTTGTCGGCGACCGAAAGCGATCCGACACTGCCGTCTCGGCCACGGTCCGCAGGGATCAGCGCGAGGCCTCCGGCAACCGCCAAGACAGGCTCCAAGGCGGCCAGATCGATGGCTCGGTCGCCGATGGTCAACGTTCCAGAGGTTGCCGGCCCGGCGCCGAAGAGCCCGTACGGCACCTCGTCGAAACCTGACCCCACCAGCCCAGTGACTCCGAGGATCTCTCCGCGATGGACGTGGAACGAGACCGAGTCAATGGTCTCGGCAGACAGGTTGTCGATGGTGCAGTGCACTTCCTTGGTTTCCGCTGTCCCTCTGGGGTCGGTTGCGATCTGCAGTTGCCGGCCCACGATCATCTGGACCAGGCTGTCCGCGGTGACCGCGGCGGTGTCCACGCTGCCCACCAGATTGCCGTCCCGCAGCACAGTCACCCGATCGGTTATCTGCAGCACCTCATCCAGATCGTGGGAGACGAACAGGACGCTGGAACCGGTACTGGTGATCGTCCGAATCAGCTCGTACAACCGCTGTACGTCATCGCTAGGCAGGAACACCGTCGGCTCGTCCAGGATCAGCAGACCACCGCCGGACTCCTGAACCGCAGGGCTGTTGCGCAGACCTTCAGCCGCTCTGGCTATGGCCAGCAGCGCACGCTGCACCGGCGGCAACAACCTGACCTGCACGCTTGGGTTGATCGTCAGGTTGTACCGCGCGAACAGTTCCTCGGCCTCGCGATGCTCACGGCTACGGCTCAGCCAGAACCGCCGCTCCCCTGCCGCGTAACTACCGATTCGCAGGTTCTCGGTGACCGTCAGAGCTGGGACCAGGCCAAGGTCTTGATGGACGAACTCCACACCCAGATCGCGAAATTGACCAGGCGCCAACGGAAGCGGAATCTGCTTCCCCCGCACCTGAAGCTCGCCCGAGTCGGGAGCGTGGTAGCCGGCGAGAACCTTGATCAACGTCGACTTGCCGGACCCGTTCTCACCCAGCAGCCCGTGCACCTCGCCGGCCAGGATCTCAAGATCCACACCGGCGAGGGCGACGGTGCCTCCGAAGGTCTTGCGCAGCGCACTCACCCGCAACGCGGCCGGGCCGCCATTCTCCGGAATCATTACTTGTCCTTTTCGTTGCCCGGCATTCGCGCTATCAGCGGACCGACGCGTTGTTCCACAGCGCCGTGTAGCCATTGATGTAAGCATCGCCGTATCCGACATTCACCTTCGGCGGGGTACCCGCTTCGCTGATGTTGTCGGCGGTGAAGATACGCAGCGCGGTGCCCTCGTCCTTGATCGGCGGCTGGCCGGTGAGGACACGGAGCATCTGGTCCATGTCAGCCCACGCGTTCCAGTTGAGGTTCTCGCCGACGATCATGTCGATCACGTTGTCGTCCTGGAGATACTTCATGGCGAACGGCGTGCCGTTGAAGGTCGCGACGTGAACCCGGCCCTTGGCGCCGGCGGCGATGACACCCGGCACCACATACGAGGTCATTCCATCGACGACCGCGACTACGTAGTTGATGTCAGGGTTGGCCAGCAGCGCCGACTGGACACCGGTCTGCAGCTTCGTCGCCCATTCCGTCAAAGGCACATTCAGGTTCGTGTACGTGCAGCCGGATCCGCAGTACTTGTTCAGCTCGTCCTTGACGGCTTCGCCCATCTGGGTATGCGGGACGATGTCATCGGCGGTCACCGCCAGCACATGCGCCTTGCCCGCGGTCTTCATAATCGCCCAGTCCGCGGCCAGTCGCGAAGCGGTGGTGAAGCCGGCGGGAGTCGTCGCGTCCAGGTGACCAGCGGGCGTGGGGTCGCCCGTGACGTCATAGATGTGCGAGGCCACGGTCTTGATGCCCGCGTTCTTCGCCTGGGTCAACTGCGGTTGCAGCGAGGCGGGGTTTGGCGCCTGGTCCAGGTGAACCAGGTCAACCTTCTGGCTGACGGCCTGGTTCACGCATTGAACGTACTGCGCGACCTGGCCCTGGTTGGGGCACTGGATGAACTGGAGACCCAGCTTCCCGGAAAGTCTGGCGAGTTCCTCGTCGATGCTCTGCACGAACGGAATCGTGCTCGACAACGGAACATTGAAGATCTTCTTACCCTTCACGGCGGAAACGTCGAACGCCGGTCCTGGCGGGGTGAAGTTCGGGATCTTCATGTACTTGTCAATCTGAGCCTTGACGTAGCCCAGGTCGGCGGTTCCGCTTCCAGAAGCCTGCTGCGCCGATGCGGCAGGAGCCGGTGGGGAAGCGGCTTTCGAACACCCGGCTGCGGCCAAGGTCGAAACGACAAAAACCGCGGCCAGGCTAATCAACCTTCGGTGCATCTAGTCTCTCTCAATCAGGTGTTGCGCTACTCAGATGTCGTGCTCGGCATTTCCCGCTTTGTTTCGCCGGATACGTAATACCGGCCGGCATCGCCCGTCTTGGGAGCCATCGAAGAAACGGTGAATCCGAGCTCGGAAATAAAATCCATAAGATGGTCGGCCATCGCCACAGATGCCTTGTCGGCCTCTTGGTCGGCTATCGCCTCGTAAATCCGGCGGTGCTTCTCCATCACCAACGGAAGACGAGACGCGCGCGACAAGCTCATCTGCCTGCTGTTGATGACTAGAACGCCGATTGAATCCAGGCAGGAAGCAAGCACCGGGCTGGCGGTGTCGGCAATGACGTTGTGGAACTCGACATCAGCAAGAATCAGCTCCTGCAGATCTCCCGACGTCATCGCCTCGGCGAACGCATCCAGTTGCCTGCGCATCCGGGCCAGCGAGGAATCGGTCCTGCGCAATGCGGCCAGCGAAGCGGCGTAGGTTTCGATCGCAAGCCGAGCCTCGACCACCTGGCCGAGCTGAGACCAGTCCTCGCGGAAAGGTGCCGGCGAACGACCTGGAACCCGGTCGGCAAGTTCCCGGACGAACGCCCCATGGCCTTGCCGTGTCTCGATCAGACCAAGCGCTTCGAGGGCGCGCAGAGCCTCGCGGACCGTCGACCTGCCGACTCCCAGCTGCTCCTGGAGCTGCCGTTCCGAAGGAAGCTTCGAGCCCGGCTCCAGACCGGCGTCGATCAAGCTGCGGATCCTATCCATCACCGTCGTGATCAGCGGAGTCCGCTCGATCCGGCCGAGAAATCTGCTCTCTTCCACGCCCTCATCCAACTGGTCTGACATGTGATATGCGCCTAAGTGGTTGTGAGGATAACTGATGAAGTTCGAGCTAGACAACCCCTCCGACACGTTTTGGGAACCTCCGGGGGACGGCAGTCGAAAGTTGGTGTAACTGATCGTGAAGTCACTGTCGCCGGTCGTTCCATCGATCAGGTGCTCGAACAGGGGTCGATCTCCCCCGACGCAAACCAGCCAGCCCAGCTGGTGCCCCGCACAGACAAGTCCCGCAGTCGACACTGATTCTTGCCGGCCCCTGACCAGCTCAAACGGTACATAATCCGTATATAATGGGTCAATCCACCCAGGCGGTTGAGCGCGAAGAAGGAGTGTGCCTCCACGGTGGCCTGCTCGACGAACGGCGCGGGCGGGGCTGTTGCCCGTCCGACTTGGGCCCTATCCTCCGCCGACTGCGGGTCGCAGGCGTACCTGTTCCTGCCATCCGCGTACTTCGAGAACAAACAGCAGCGCTTTCCCGCGATCATCGCGCTGACCGGCTACCCGGGCGACCCCCGCAACCTGATGACCAGGCTCAACCTGCCCGAGCGTCTGGCGAGCGCGGGTGAGCCCGACGATCTCCTGTCCGCCTGCGACCGAGACGCAACCCTCGGTGCCGCCGACAACGGCGCCGGCCGCCCCAAGCTCCCCGCCCGCTGCGGCGCAGCCTCCACAGATCGAACCGAAGACCTACAGCGGAACCGGCGCGAAGGTGGTGAAATTCGATCCGATCGGCGACCCCGCCCTGGTCACGTTCACCCACGCCGGAAGCGCCAAC
The DNA here is from genome assembly GCA_025964675.1 of Sphaerisporangium sp. Classification (GTDB taxonomy): domain Bacteria; phylum Actinomycetota; class Actinomycetes; order Streptosporangiales; family Streptosporangiaceae; genus Sphaerisporangium. The sequence continues at coordinate 11,461 of JAOPYI010000227.1, forward strand.
TTCGTCGTCACTTCCCTGGACAGCTCAGGCGCGACACAGGACCTTCTGGTGAACACGATCGGCAGCTACGACGGCACGCGCATGTTCAGCCCGCGAAACAACACGCGGATCGCAGCGCTCGAAATCAAGGCGGACGGCCAATGGACCGCCGATGTGAAGCCCCTATCGGCCGCGCGAACATGGTCGGGCCCCAGCATCGAGGGGCGCGGTGACCAGGTGCTGAAACTCGACCCGCCCGCGGAGGGCCTCGCCACGGCCCAGGTCACTCACTCGGGCAAGGCGAATTTCATCGTGCAGACGCACAGCGGAAGCGCCCTGAACCTTCCGATCAACGAGATCGGCAACTACTCCGGTGAGATCCAGCTGCCGAGCGGCACCACCTTCGTTGAGATACGCGCGGATGGCGCATGGTCATTCCGCCGCGGCTAAACCCTCTCGCGCCTGCCTGTTCCACCTGGGCGAAGGGCACACGGACACGGCGGTGGCCATATCCCGCGACGCCGGAGCGCACTGGACCGACATCTCCGCCAACCTGCCCGACATCCCGGCGAACGCCGTCAGGTACGTCACCGGCGGCGGTCTCGTGCCGGCACGACAACGCGGTCTTCTACCGGCCCGCCCACTCGCGCACCTGGACCCGCCTGAGTTCGAGCACAGGAATGGTGCGGACTCCAGAGGTCTGGCGCTCGTACTCAGCACAAAGTGCGAGATCGCTTTGCTCTACCGGATTCGGTTGAGGAGCTGTGGAGCCGATACCGGCAGCGCATGCCGTGCCTTGTCGGCTGCCGACCCGAGGCGATGGACGGTCTATTCCGGCTGCGTGCGTCGGGCTGGCGGGTGGCGATCGTCACCAACGGAACGGCGGACAACCAGCTTGGCAAGATCCAGCGGACAGGACTGGCCGAGGCTGTGGATGCCTACGCGCTCTCAGGCATCGAGGGCATCCGTAAGCCAGCCGTCGGCCTGTTTGAGATCGCTGCCAAGCGGTGCGGCGCGGCTCTCGCAGACGGAGGATGGATGATCGGCGACCACCTTGTTGCCGACGTCGAAGGCGGGCACGCGGCCGGGCTGCGTACGATCTGGATCGATCGAGGTATATGGCCCACCCGGGATCACGGCGCGAATCATGTTGTCACTGACGTGCTGCAGGCTATGGAGATCCTGCATACCGAGCGGTGACCGAGTGGCAGTGCCCGCCGCTTCGCAGGGAGTGCTGGTGAGGTCGAGCCGAGGCGCGGTATCGATTTTCGACCCGTCTCCTTGGCCCGCCTCCCGAACCGGACGTGCGACTTTCACCGCATCCGGCTCTCCACAGACCCCGTTGCGGGGATGGTTCGTCATTCCGTGAGTGGCCAAGGTGAGGGGATCGCGGTTCCCCGATAGCGGTATCGGGTGGTGCTGACCGCTGTCGGATTGAACAGCGTCGCCTCGTTGGTGCTCGGCCACCAGCCTTCTCGGCAGTACTGGCGTCGAAGCTGTCTCCAGGGGAGGCGGCGGTGTTTGCGCCGGATCCACCCGAAGACCTGCC
>JAOPYI010000236.1 GCA_025964675.1 Sphaerisporangium sp.
CGGCCTGAAACGACACCATGGATCTTCCCTGAAGGGCGGATAGCGCCATGCTCCCTGACGAGTTCATCAACGGCTACGTGGACGACGTGGTCCGGTTACTGCCACGCCGGGGGCGGCGTGATGTGGCATTGGAGTTGCGCGCACTGCTGGTGGACGCACTCGCGGCCAAGGCCGCGGACGCGGGACGGGCCGCCGACGAGGCGATGGCGCGGGAGCTGGTCGTCGGTTTCGGCCGGCCCGCCGAGGTCGCCGCGCGGTACGGGCCGGTTTTCACGATCATCGACCCGGCCGATTCCCGCAGGTTCCTCTGGCTGACCGTGGCCGGCATGGGCTTCTTCTGGCTGTTCACGTCGATGCCCGTCCTGATGAGGTTTCCGGTGAGTTCGGTGGCGGAGGCAGTCAGCTTGCTGGCGGGGTGGTGGAGGTTCTTCGGGCTGAACTTCCTGTGGTGGCCAGGACTGCTCGTGGTGTGCTTCGCCGTGACGGCCTGGCTGCGGCGGCGCCGGTCGGGGGCGACCGCATGGGCACACCGACGGAAGGATGGCGATCAGATCAGCCGGGCCGGCTACATTGCCGTGATCATTATGGACGTCTGCCTGCTGCCCGTACTGATCAACGCCGGAGCGCTGCTCGACTTCCTCTTCGAGGGGCAATCGGCGGTCAAGGCCCACCAACTCCTCGCCATTGACGAGAACTTCCTTAGTTATTACGGTCCGTGGCTGCTGGGGCTACTGGTCGTGCACCTGGCCCTCTACGTGGTCCTGGTCGTGCAGGGGCGGTGGCGGTCACTGACGCTGCGACTCGACATCGGCCTGACGTTCGCGATGTGCGGCGTCCTCGCCTGGCTCGTGCTCGCGGGCGCCATCTTCCAGGCGGAGCCGATCAACCGGTGGGCTGAGTTCCTGATTGTGCTGGTCATCCTGTTCGCCCTGGTCGACGCCAGCCTGAAAGTACGCCGCGAGTTGCGGCGGGCCACCCCCCTCCCTTTGACCTGATCTTGCCATCGGCGATCGCCTCGGGAGCCGACGGATGTCAGTGCGGTGTCCAGGGTTGGCGTAGGTGGTCACCCGAGGCGAACCTGCCCGCCCGACAGGCCGCTACACCGTCGACTAAAACCGGCCACCCATCTCTTGATTTTTAACCTTGCCCTAAGTTGGCTCGTTGAGCTGGCCGGGGGTTTTGGTGTTCGGCGGACAGCGATGCGGCCTTGGGCCTGGCAGCCGGATGGCCGATCGCCACCGGCGTCATCGAAGGAGCCTGCCGCCGCCTGATCGGCGACCGCCTCGACATCACCGGCGCCCGCTGGGGCCTACCCGGCGCCGAAGCCATCCTCAAACTCCGAGCCATGATCGCAAACGGCGACTTCGACACCTACTGGCGCTTCCACCTCGCGCAAGACCGCCGCCGGGTCCACCAGACCCGCTACCAGGCCGAACACGATCTCACCGCCTGATCAACCCAGTCCCTGAGAAAGAGCTACACCCGTTCGAGCTTACCGACGCGCTGCTGTGTGCCGATGGCACCGTCAGATCGCTGGTCGATCTGACCCTGACCCCCGAACACCGGCGCTGGCACGGCGCTCTGTATGAGGCGTTGAACTGCGGCCGGATCCAGACAACCCGGCTGCGCGCCGTGCTGTCGGGTCTGCCGCTGCCTCGGACGGTCGATGGCCGGATCGTGCTCGCCGTGGATGTCAGCCCCTGGCTGCGCTCGGACGCACCGACCAGCGCGGACCGGCTGTTCTGCCATGTCTACGGGCGCGCCAAGAGCGCCTCGCAGTTCATCCCGGGCTGGCCCTATTCCTTCGTCGCGGCCGGTGAAGGAGCCACGTGCCGAGCCCATGCGACGCGCAGCGCTAGCGCCCGACGCGCGCGGCCGGTTCCAGTACCCACCGCGCGAAGTCGGCAGGTCCTACGTTGCTTCCGCACAGGATCGTGGTGACGCGCCGCCCGGCAAACCGCTCAGGCTGCTCGAGGACGGCAGCAATCCCAAGCGCTGCGGAGGGCTCGACGACGAGCCCTGCGTGCTCGTAGAGCGCGCGCATGCCGACCTTGATCGAGTCCTCGCCCACGAGCACCACGTCGTCGAGTACGACGAGCAGGTCGTCCAGTACCTCGGGGATCGGACAGCGTCCTGCGACGCCGTCGGCGATCGACTCGATGCGGTCCGTCTCGACGACCGTTCCCTGCCGCCACGACAGTGCCATCGCGGGCGCACCGAAGGGCTGGATTCCGATCACCTTCACGTGCTCGGCGAGCGAGCGGACGGCGTAGCCCACGCCGCTGGCCATCGCTCCACCGCCGACGGCCACGAGCACGACATCGAGCGCCGGATCATCTCGGACGAGCTCGAGGCCGATCGTGGCGGCGCCTTCGCAGGTCGCCAGGTCCAAGCTGTCCTCTACCAGGTAGGCGCCACCAGCCTCCGCGATCTCGCGCGCCAGCAGCCGGGCGTCTTCGATGTCCTCACCTTCGAGCCGCACCTCCGCGCCGAGGGCGGCGATCTGGTGCAGCTTGAGCGGGTTGGCGGTTTTCGCCGCCACGACGGTGACGCCGAGGCCTCGACGCGAGCCGCTGTAAGCCAGCGCCTGCCCGAGATTTCCTGCGCTCGCGCACACCACCCGCGACGCACCCTTCTCGCTGGCCACGGCTGCCACCGTCTCCGTGCCGCGCCCTTTGAAGCTCCGCACCGGATTGAGCGTCTCGACCTTCAGCGTCATCGAGCACCCGAGCGCCCGGCCGAGCGGCGCGCACGGCAGCGCCGGCGTGTCGAGAAACACCCGATCAATCTCGCCGACCGCAGCGCGGACTCGATCGAGCCGGAGCCGAACGCGATCGAGGCCACTCATGGTGACGAAGTATGACATGGCTGGGCTTCATCGTGCTCGACACCGACGACGGCGCGGTGGAGATCGGACCGCGGGAAGGGTTCGGCGGATTGCAGCCGACTCTGGGTCTTCAGCCCCACTACCGAGCCCAAGGCGGGTCGCCGTCGGGGGGAAGCGTATCGGTCCATTGGGCGTCAATCGTCACCGGTTCCTCCATACTTGAACACCTTGCCGGCCGTCTTCTCCCCCGTATCCAGGTGCCGCCGTCGCGAGCGGTCCAGCTCTCCGACGCCTTACCGCCGTTGCTTGTCTTGACATACCAGTAGGCGCGCCGCCGAAGTCGAGCATGCTCATCACTACGCCGCCGCCCTGGCCGAGGCGGTGACCCGCGCCGCCACGTAGGCGGTCAGCGCGAACTGGATCGCGGTGCCCGCCACCAGGCGCAGGCTGAGGCTGTCCAGATCGGGCCAGGCGCTCATGGCCACCGCCAGGACCGGGGCCGCGACACACAGCCACCGCGCTCGCCCGGTGAAGCGGCGCGCCAGCACCACGCAGGCCGCGATCCAGCTCAGCGTCACCACGGCGAAGCCCACCTCGTGCACCACGCCGTGCCAGCTCACGTGCGGCGGTGCCCCCGTCGGCGCGCCTGGCGGGAAACCGGCGCCCGGGTCCGTCGTGAAAACCCCCGCCATGATCAGTCCGGCGCCGCTCAGCGCCATCAGGACGGCGGCCACGCGTCCAGCCGGCGTGCGCCGCAGCCCCGCCGCGAACCCGATCATCAGCAGCCCCGTCACGACGAAGTTGCCGATCTGGATCCACCCCAGCTCGCCGAGGCTCAGCAGGCTGAGCGGGTGGTAGGCGGGATCGAATCCCTCGCGCGTGAGCGCCTGGGCCAGCCAGACGGTAAGGAACACGGGGCCGGCGAGCAGCCCACACGCCAGCAGCCGCCTGGTTTGCGATGCCATCATCAAGTCTCCTCCGTTTACCGGAGACGTCGAGGCTGCCGCCCGAGTCCGGACCGGCGGCTAGTTGATGGGACGACACCGAGATCGCCCTCAACGCCCGTCTCGACACGGCCCGCGACGCGCTCGCCTACACCATCGCCACCCGTGGCCAAGAGCACCATCCATCGGCTGCTGTCGCGCCGCGATATCCCGCTCCGTGAACGCACGCTCTGGCGCATGCTCTATGAAACGGCGGCCAGCGCCGCCCAGATCCTGCCGCTCAACGTCGAAGACCTCGACTTGGAAGGCCGCAAAGCACCCATACGCGCCAAGGGCGGCGCCGTCCAATGGATGTACTGGGACACCGGCACCGCCCACCTGCTACCCCTCCGCCTGCCCGATGCCGTCATCGCCTGGCTGGATGCGGGCCAGCCTGAGCCCGACCAGGCCGCCAGCCGTATCGGCCAAGCCATCCACGGCGCCATCACCGCCGCACAACCGGCAACCGCACAAGACCCAGTCGAGCTCCTCCACCGCCACCTTGCGGCTCGCCCTAGTTTCGCGCACGCGCTCGCGGAACTGACCCCCGGCCTGGACAGCTTCTACCGCCGACGCGGGTCTCCGTCATGGACCCCGGCGCGCCTATGACCTGTGGGTCATCTTCGGTATCCCCTCCCACATCACCCCCGGCGCCGATGAACGCTACTTCCTGCGCGAGAGGGGGAATCTCCCGCGAGGTCCGGGATCGGCTCC
>JAOPYI010000242.1 GCA_025964675.1 Sphaerisporangium sp.
GGTGGCGGACGACGTGGCGGGCGCAGGCGCCGGCAACCAGTCGCCGGCCGCCGCCTCCTCTTCCGCCCCGGAGCCCACGGCCGCGCTCTCCCCCACTGCCACCCCGAGCCCCACGCCCTCCGCCACCCCTACCCCGACACCCAGCCCGTCGCGTACCTCGGCACCGACGCGCACGCCGGCCCCGAAGTCCACCCGGACCGAGAGCCCGGCACCTACCGCCTCGCGTACCTCGGCGTCCAGCGCAACCAGCCGCTCGGCGTCCAGCGCATCCAGCCGCTCGGTGTCCAGCGCATCCAACCGCTCGGGATCCGGCACGCCAAGGCCGAGCGCTTCCCCATCGCCGACCCGCAGTGCTTCTCCCTCGACCAGGCCCAGCACCTCCCCGTCGAGCGTCCCGACCGTCTCACCGACGCGCACACACACACCGGCCCCCACGACCAGACCGCACCCGACCCTCGTTGTCGTCGCGCCGACCGGTGCGCCCGAGACCAGTTCCTCTCCGAACCCCAGTAAGACCGCCCAGCCGTCCACAAGCTGTGGAACGCCCAGCGGGCGCCCCAGCGGAAACCAGAGCGGCAGCCCCACCAAACAGCCCCAGGGCAAGTCAGGCCAGGGGGGCCAGGGTCAGGGAGGCCAGGGTCAGGGCAGCCAGAACGCCCAGACTGGCCAAGGCGGACAGGGTGGCCAAGGCGGACAGGGTGGCCAGGCGGTCACCACCGTGGCCCAGGCCGAGGCCAACATCAGCACGGCGAAGACCACACTTCAGGACGCCACGGACGCGCTGGCCGGCATCACCATCAAGGCGCCCGTCGCAGGCACGATCCTGACCGTGTCCGGCACCGTGGGCACGCAGGCGAACTCCGGGGCGGCGTTCATCACCCTGGGCAACCTGGACGAGCTCCAGATCAAGGCGATGTTCTCGCAGACCGACGTCGGCCGCCTCAAGATCGGCCAAGCGGCCACAGTGAGCCTGGCCACCCGCACCGGCGAGCAGTACACCGGCGAGGTCGCCCATATCGACGTGATCGCGACCACCACCAACCAGCTTGTGCAGTACGGAGTGATGATCGCATTCGACAAGCAACCCAAGGGACTCATGCTGGGGCAGTCGGCGACCATCCAGGTGACGCTCGACGAGGCCGAGAACGCTGTCTACCTTCCGGCGGAGGCCGTACAGACCAGGGCTGACGGCGTGGCGACCGTGCTCGTCCGCAACGGAGGGCAGAGCGTCCAGCGGACGGTCGAGGTCGGGGTGCGCGGCGACCGCTACATCGAGATCCGCTCTGGCCTCTCCGAGGGCGACCAGATCCAGCTGCCGACGAGCACCACTTCCGGAGGTTTCCCCGACGGCGGCTTCCCCGGTCTCCAGGCGACCCCGACTCCCAGCCCTTCTTCCTGAAGCCGGCAGCTTTTGTGACCTGTCTCACAGGCTTTTCCAAGGCACGCGTACGATCATCGGAGGTTACCCGGAAGGGGGATTCCGATGTCGGCCGTTATCGCGGTGCGGGATGTCAGGAAGACCTATGGCCAGGGGGAGACGGCGGTCGCCGCCCTGCGCGGGGTGTCGCTCACGGTGCGACGCGGCGAGTATGTCGCCGTGATGGGGGCGTCGGGGTCGGGCAAGTCGACGTTCATGCACATCCTCGGCTGCCTCGACGTGCCGACCGGGGGCCGCTATCTGCTCGATGGGATCGATGTCTCCCGCCTCGACGAGCGACAGCTGGCCCTGATCAGAGGCCGGAAGATCGGGTTCGTGTTCCAGACCTTCAACCTCATCCCCCGGATGTCCGCGCTGGCCAATGTGGAACTACCGATGGCCTACGGCGGTGTTCCCTCCTCCGTGAGGCGGAGGCGCTCCCTCGCCGCACTTGAACTGCTGGGCCTGAAAGACAGGAAGGACCACGAACCCAACCAGCTGTCAGGCGGCCAGCAGCAGCGTGTCGCGATCGCCCGAGCCCTGGTGACGGCTCCCAGCCTGATTTTGGCGGACGAGCCCACCGGCAACCTCGACAGCCAGACGACCGCCGACCTCCTGGGCGTCTTCGACCATCTGAGCCAGGCCGGACGGACGATCGTCCTCATCACCCACGAGGATGACGTCGCCCGGCACGCCGATCGGGTAATCCGCCTGGTCGACGGCCGAATCGTCGAAGAAGAACACGGCGCGGCGCCGTGACCCGGGCATCCTGGAACGGCCGCCTCGAACCGGGAACCGTGTCGTGAGAGGTCACACCGGCGATGGCAGCACATCGGGAGATAGCGGCAGGGTGACCCGGAAGGTCGCTCCCACGCCCGGCGAGGTCTCGACGGTCACCGTTCCGCCGTGCGCGGCGACGAGCCCGGCCACGATGGCGAGCCCAAGGCCGCTGCCGCCGGGCGTCGCCACGCCGGCGGGGGATTCGACCCTGCCGGCGGTGGCCACCGCCGGGCTCGTCGTCCCGGTGACGGCGCGGTCCACCGAGGTGGCCCCGGCGACGTTCGCCGAGGCCGCCCGATCTACCTTCACCGAGGCGGCGGCGCGGGATCTCGACGGGTCGGCGCGGTAGAAACGCTCGAAGACCCGTTCCGCCTGGTCGGGAGCGAGCCCGGGTCCCTTGTCGATCACCTCGAGGAACGCGTTCGCACCGCCGGTGCCCGCCCGGACCCTGATCGGAGTGCCCGGAGGGGTGTGCGCGAGCGCGTTGCTCATCAGGTTGCCGACGATCTGGCGCAGCCGCACCTCGTCGCCGGAGACGATCGGGGCAACCTCGCCCGCGACCTCCAGGCCGATGTCGCGGTCGCTCGCGAGGATGCGCCCGTCCTGTACGGCGTCGGCGGCGAGGGCGAGCAGGTCGACGGGCCGCATCGTGAGCGGCCGCTGCTGGTCGAGGCGGGCGAGCAGCAGCAGGTCTTCGACCAGTACGCCCATGCGGGCGGCGGCGTCCTCCACCCGGCGCATGAGACGGGCCGGGTCGCCCGCGGGGTTCTGCCGGTAGAACTCGGCGAAGCCCCGGATCGAGGTCAGCGGGGTGCGTAGCTCGTGCGACGCGTCCGCGACGAACCGCCGCATGCGTTCCTCGGACGTACGGGCCGCCGCCTCCGAGATCTCGCGGGCCCGGAAGGCGGTCTCGATCTGGGCGAGCATGCCGTTCAGAGACGCCGCGAGGCTGCCCACCTCGGTACGCGGATCGCGGTCGGGCACCCGCCTGCCGAGGTCGCCCGCGGCGATGGCCGCCGCGGTGTGCTCCATCTCGACCAGCGGCCGGAGGCTCCTGCGGACGATCACGACGCCGAAGACGGCGAGGATCACCATGACGACGCCGCCTCCGAGCAGTTCGGTCAGCGCGAGCCGTCCGGCGATCTGGTCGACCGACGACAGGTCGATCGCGATGACCACGCTTCCCACGCCCGCCACCGAGACGACGCGGACGCGCCACTCTCCCCCGCCGGACTCGGCGGGCACCGTCCGCGGCTCCCATGCCGACACCGCGACGACGTCCGGCAGCACGGGGCCCGGCCGGTTGTCGGTCGCCAGCCCGGCCACCATGGCGATGATCTTGCCGTCGCGGTCGCGGAGCTGGATCAGCCCATCGGGGGGCACCCTGTTGCCGAGGCCTGGACCCCGCTGGAGGCGCCGGGCGGTGTCCTGCGCGAACACTCCCAGTTGCTGGTCCACCCGGTCGACGAGGTAGCCGCGGAGCACCGACACGCTGCTCACGCCGATGCCCGCGAGCGCGATGGCCACGAGCGCCAGCATGGTCGCGATCAGCTTGATCCGGAGCGGGGTGCGCGCGGACAGGGACGAGAGGACCGACCGCCGGGTCCCGTTCGCAGATGGTGCGGACGAGGCCGGGATCACGTGGGAGGGTTGCGCAGGACGTAGCCGACGCCACGAAGGGTGTGGATCAGCCGGGGGCTCGAGTTGTCTATCTTCCTGCGCAGGACGGACACGTACGACTCGACGATCCCCGCGTCACCCCGGAAGTCGTAGTCCCACACGTGGTCGAGGATCTGCGCCTTTGACAGCACCCGCCCGGCGTTCGCCATCAAGTAGCGGAGCAGCTTGAACTCCGTGGGCGACAGCGGGACGACGGTGCCGCGCCGCCACACCTCGTGGCTCTCCTCGTCGAGTTCGATGTCGGCGAAGGTCATGCGGGGCGGCGGCGCCATGGGGTCGCCGGCGGTACGGCGGAGCACCGCACGGATGCGGGCGATCACCTCTTCGAGGCTGAAAGGCTTGGTCACGTAGTCGTCCCCGCCGAGGGTGAGGCCCCTGATCTTGTCCTCGGTGGCGTCCCTCGCCGTGAGGAAGACCACGGGAGTGTGGGCACCACCGCCCCGCAGGCGTCGTACGACATCGAACCCATCCATGTCGGGCAGCATGACGTCGAGGACGATCAGATCCGGACGGCGGCGCTGGGCGGCCTCGACCGCGTGGGCACCACTGGAGGCCGGGGTCACCTCGAACCCGGCGAACCGCAGGCTGGCGGCCAGCAGCTCGAGGATGTTCGGGTCATCCTCGACGATCAGTAGTCGGGCTTCAGGCGATTCGCTCACGCCCCCTATAGTGGCCTGGCTTTCTTAAGCCGGGATGAAAGACACGATGTGTCGGGCGATCGCCAAGCTGGATGTGGCAGCAGGCGAGGGGGCGTTGCGCACCAGGATAACCCTGCCGTGGACGTCCACGACGAAGTCGTCGAGCAGGCTTCCGTCCCGGGCGACCGCCTGGGCGCGCACTCCCCCGGGCGTCCGCACGAGATCGTGCGCCGTCAGGGTGGGAACGTAGCGGCGGGCGGCCTTGAGGAACGCCTTCTTGGCGAGCGAGCCGTAGACCTCGCCGATGCCGGTCCTCCAGTGGCGGGCGGCCATCCGGCGGGTGCCTGGCCAGGTCAGGATGTCGCGCAGGTCGCGTACCGACACGTCGCTCCAGGAGTAGCCCTCGCGGGCCAGTGCGAGCACGGCGTTGGGCCCGACCAGCACCTCGCCGTCGATGCGCCGGGTGAGGTGCACCCCTAGGAACGGATAGCGCGGGTCCGGCACCGGGTAGACGAGCCCGCGTACGAGGTCCTTGGCGGCCCCGGTCAGCCTGTAGTACTCCCCCCGGAACGGGATGATGCGGACGTCACCCGCGTGCCCGCTCATCGTGGCGACGGCATCGGATCCGAGCCCCGCGCAGGAGACGAGCCGGTCGAAAGACAGCCGGGTCTTCCCCGCCAGCACCTCGACCCCGCTCGAGGTCTCCCGCAGCGCGCGTACCGGGCACCCGAGCCGTACGGACCCGCCGAGCGCGGCGACGTCGAGGGCGAGGCGGCGGGCGACGGCGGGAAAGTCGACGATCGCCGTGTGCGGGGAGTGCACGGCGCCGACGCCGACGGCGTACGGCTCGACCTCCCGCAGCCCGAGCCCGTCCAGCTCGGCGATGCCGGGCACGCCGTTCTGCCTGGCCCGATCGGCGACGCGCCGGAGCCCGGCGCGCTCGGCCGGCGTCGACGCGATCACCAGCTTGCCGACCTCTTCGTACGGGATGTGGTGCTCGGCGCAGTATTCCCGGAGCAGCGCGACGCCATCGCGGCAGAGCCGCGCCTTCAGCGAGCCCGGGGTGTAGTACAGGCCGGCGTGGACGACCCCGCTGTTGCGGCCGGTCTGGTGGGCGGCGACGCGGTCCTCCTTGTCGAGCACGGTGACCGTGGCACCGCGCATGGCCAGCTCCCGGGCCACCGCCAGCCCCACGATGCCCGCACCGACGACCCCGATTCGCTCGCTCACAAAGTGATATCTTCCTCGCTTTCCGAAGTGTGCGCCAGACGGGCAAGTCCCGCGAGGGAAGACGGCATAACGCCCACATAGACATCGAACAGACATTCGATACACTCGCTGACGTGTACGTTCCGCCCGGGTGGCCTTCTGAGGTCCTACCGCCGGGGAGCCCCGACTGGGAGTCCTCGGCGGTCGCCTGGCTGCTCGACGCCGTGCCTCCTGACTACCGTGCGTACGGCGTGCTGCGGCGCCATCCCCTCGCGCTGGCCCGCATGGCCCGCCACCACGTGAACGCCACCGTCGAGGCGGCGCGCACCGGCTACCGCGGCGCGGCGGTCGAGCTGAAGGAACACCTGCCGCCCCACGCCATCGAGGCGGTCCTTTCGGCCTACCGCCGCGAAGGCCCACGACTGGTCCAGCTGGCCGCTTCGATCGAGCTGGTCGAGCAGGCACTCCGCGGCGAGCCCTTCGTCCCCCGCATGGATACCTCAGCACGAAGAAGACCCGCCAGGGAGCCGCCGAGGCGCCGAGAGGTCAGCTGACGCGGCGGGCGATCGCGGCGATGATGCCGGTGGCGCCGAGGGCGACGGCGAGCCAGAGCGCGATGACCCCGGCCGGCACCCCGCCGTCACCGTCACCGGCGGTGGCGTGGGAGGCGTCCGGCACCCCGGCGACCCGGGACGGCGCGACGCCATTGCGTGGCGGCGCGCTCGGCGTTGTGCCGGCCGCGGCCGAGGCCGGGAGCGGCACGGAGTACACCGGGCTGTTCGCCCCCTCGCTCCCGGTCAGCAGGGATTTGCCGTCGCGGGTGTAGGCGATCGACTCGGCCTGCCGCAGCGAGGGCATGGACACCCTGCCGATCAGCTCGCCCGGTGCCCGGTACAGCGACGCGGAGAAGTAGGTGCGGATCACGAAACTCGACCCGTCGGGGGCGTAGGCGGCGTCCGTCGCCATGATGGGAGCGGGGCCGACGCGGCGGAGGATGTTGACCTTGTCGGTACGCAGCTTGACCGGGGCCGCGTAGATCGACCCGGCGAACTCCTTGCTCACGACGTAGAGCCGCCCAGTGGCCGGGTGGACCATGATGCCCTCGGCGTTGCGGCCGCCGTCCTTGTACCGGAAGCGGTAGCGGGTCGCCTCCAGCGTGGCGTCACGCATGGTCTTCGGCTCGGTGACCTTGTAGATGGAGTAGTCGGGCCAGGCGCCGTTGAGGTTGTCGCCGATGTCCGCGAACCAAAGGACGCCCTGTCCTGTGGCCGGGTCTACGGAGGCCGCCATGGCCTCCCAGTCCCTGGCCGCCGCTCCGGCCAGCGTGAACACCGCCAGCGTGCCGCCGTCGGGGCCGACGGCGTAGAACTGCGGGCCCGCGCCGCTGTCGTTGTGGGTGTAAATGACGTCCTTGTGGGTGGGTGAGACGGCGAGACCGCTCGACTCGGAGATCCGAGGGTCCTTGAAGTGGAACAGCAGCCGGTCCTTGGCCCCGCTCCTCGGCTTGGCGGCGCCGTCCGAGCCGACCACTGTGCCCGGGACCGGACCGGCCGCAGCGGACGCAGCGAGAGGGCTGGCCACCACCAGCCCGAACGCGGTCAGAACCCGTACCACCGCGACCACCCGTCTGCTCCCCATCCGCTCATCATGCCCCGCGTCCCACGTCACCGCGCCGGACGCGCCGCACAGGGTCTGGGCTGGAGTTGGGATAACTCTGGTCGAGACCCGTCCGCCCGACCGGGCTGGGCTGGAGCGCACTCCAGGTGCTTAGGGTGAGGGGTATGGAATACGTACATCTCGGACGCGCCGGCATCTCCGTCAGCCGCCTGTGTCTGGGCACCATGAACTTCGGCCCCGTGACCTCGGAAGAGGACTCGTTCGCCATCATGGACAGGGCTCACGAGCTGGGGATCAACTTCTTCGACACCGCGAACGTCTACGGTTGGAAGCAAGGCGAGGGAGTAACCGAGCAGATCATCGGACGCTGGTTCGCCAAGGGCGGGGGGCGCCGGGAGAAGACGGTCATCGCCACCAAGCTCTACGGGGCGATGGGTGACTGGCCGAACGACAACCATCTGTCCGCTCTGAACATCCGCCGCGCCTGCGACGCCTCACTCAAGCGGCTACAGACCGACTACATCGACCTGTACCAGATGCACCACGTCGACCGGAACACCCCGATCGACGAGATCTGGGAGGCGATGGAGGTCCTGCGCCAGCAGGGCAAGATCATTTATGCCGGGTCGTCCAACTTCGCCGGGTGGCACATCACCAAGGCGCAGGAGGCGGCGAAACGGCGCAACTTCCTCGGCCTGGTCTCCGAGCAGTCGCACTACAACCTGCTCACCCGGCTCGTGGAGCTGGAGGTCCTCCCGGCCTGCGACGACTACGGGCTCGGCGTCATCCCGTGGAGCCCCCTGGCGGGCGGCCTGCTGGGCGGCGTGCTGCGCAAGATCGACAAGGGTCGCTCCGCCTCGGACAACATGATCGCCCAGCTCGAGAAGCACCGGGACAAGATCGAGCAGTACGAGGCCTTCTGCGACGAGCTGGGCGAGGACCCGGCCAACGTCGCACTGGCCTGGCTGCTCACCCGGACGGCCGTCACGGGCCCCATCATCGGCCCGCGCACGATCGAGCAGCTCGAGGGCAGCCTCCGCGCGCTGGAGATCAAGCTCGACGACAAGGCGCTGACCCGTCTCGACGAGATCTTCCCCGGTCCCGGCGGCACGGCTCCCGAGGCGTACGCCTGGTAGGTCGGCCTTGAATCGCTGCCTGACCCGGCACTCCCGGGCAGGCAGCGGCTAGGAGATCAGGGCGCCGATCACCACGATGATCACGAGCAGCGCGAGCACCGTGGGCAGCAGCCAGCGACGGGGACGATCCACGCATTGGAGCCTAGCCGCGTCCGGCGAGTGGCCATGACCCGAGAGTCTCGTAGCGCACCGGCGGCCCGAGGTGGCTGCGCACGAGCTCTACGGCGTCCGCGCGCCAGGGCGTGCCCGTGAAGGAGCTCAGCGAGTCGACCAGAGGCCCCGCGTCGAGGCCCGTACGCGGACGCGAGCGCGCGAGTGTCAGATGCGGATGGAAGGGCTTCCTGTCGGTCTGGACGGCCCCCGCACGCTGGGCGCCCGCCGCCAGGGAGGCCGCCAGCCGGGAGAGGGGCGACCCTCCACCGTGCAGGCCGAGCCACACCACCCGCGCCCGGCCGGCGGAGGGAAAGGCGCCTCCTCCCCCGAACGACAGCGTCATCGGGGGGTAGCGGTTCGCCGCCCGTGCCAGCCGCACCTCCAGGCCGGGCAGCGCGTCCTCGGGGACCTCTCCGAGGAACGTCATCGTGACGTGCCACGTCTCCGGCGCCACCCATCGCAGGTCCGGCCACTCGTCCCTGTGAGAGGCGACCACCTCGGCGACCTCAGCGAGCGCCTCCGGAGGCGGCGACAGCGCCACGAACAACCGCATCGCGCGTCCTTCCCGCAGCGAACCTGGTGAGCAGGATCGCGAGCCCGACACCGGCCAGGCACATCACACCGCAGATCACCACTCCGAGACGAGGCCCGGCGAGCTCGCCGACCCAGCCGACCAACGGTGCGCCGATGGGAGCGCCGCCGGTGAAGACCAAGACATAGATTCCCATGACACGGCCCCGCATCTCCGGAGAGGCGGCGAGCTGTACGGAGGAGTTCGCGGCGGTGTTGGTGGTGATCATCGCCATACCCGCCGGGATCAGCAGGATCAGGAAGACCAGATACGACGGAGCGAATCCGGCGGCGATCTGGGCGACGCCGAAGCACACGCCTCCGCCGATCAGCAGGCCGCGTGTCGGCCGCGCCCGCCGTGCGGCGAGCAGTGCGCCGCCCAGGGCTCCGATCGCGAACACGCTGGACGCCACGCCGAACGACGACGCGTCCTGCCCGAACACCTGCTTGGCCATCAGCGCGATGCTCATCGAGAAGCTGGTCGCGAACATCGCCGCGAACGCCACCAGCAGGATCGGCATCAGCAGCTCGGGCCGCTGCCACACGTAGCGCAGGCCCTCGCGCAGCTGCCCCTTGGCCCGGGCGAGGGGCTCGGGCGTACGCAGCTCCGATCCGCGCATCAGGAACAGGCTCGTGATCACCGCCGCGAACGACACCGCGTTCAGCACGAAGATCGGCCCTGTGCCGCCCAGTGCGTAGATCAGCAGACCGGCGACCGCCGGGCCGACGACCCGGGCGAGGTTGAAGGTGGAGCTGTTCAAGGCGATCGCGTTGGCCAGGTCCGCGCGGCCGACCATCTCCACGACGAACGACTGCCGCGTGGGCACCTCGACGCAGGAGACCAGCCCGAGCATGAACGCCATGACGTAGACATGCCAGGCCTGGGCGTGACCGGTGATCGTCAGCACGCCCATGGTGAGCGCGAGCAGGCCCATGAGGGACTGCGCGGCCATCAGCAGCAGCCGCTTCGGGTAGCGGTCGGCGAGCATGCCGCCCCAGAGGCCGAACAGGACCACCGGTAGGAACTGCAGGGCTGTGGTGATGCCGAGCGCGGCCGAGCTGCCGTGGGTCAGTTCGAGGACCAGCCAGTCCTGGGCGGTGCGCTGCATCCACGTGCCGACGTTCGACACCACGCTGCCAGAAACGAACAGGCGGTAGTTGTAGTTGCGCAGCGAGCGGAACATTCCCCCGCTCGACCGGGCGACGGGCTCGGCTCCCCTGGTCTCCTCGGCCTCGACCTCGCGAAGCTCGGACTCCTGGACCTGCGAGGTTTCCATTTGCAATCGGGAGCCCTGTACGGCTCGCGCCCAAGGTTCGGGAGGGTCTCCCGCCTCCTCGTCCACAGCCTGTGGAAAAGTCACATCTGCGAAAGCTTCTCCAGAATCGGCGCCGCCGCTCGCAGTGCCGCCCGCTCCTCGGGAGTCAGCTCCTTCAGCCGCTGGGCGAGCCACGCCTCCTTGCCTCGGCGTTCCTCCTTCAGCAGCCCCCGGCCGGTATCCGTCACGCTGACCGTCACCTGGCGCCGGTCGGTCGAGTGCGGGGTTCTGGAGAGCAGCCCCCGCTGCGCCAACGCGGCGATCACCCGTGTCATCGAGGGAGGTTGCATCTTTTCGAGCTCTGCCAACTCGCCAGGGGTTATCCCTGAATGCCGTTCGACGGCGGCGAGCGTCGCGAGTTGCGTAGGGGTCAATGAGTGGGCTCCGGCCTGTCGCCGGAGCCGCCTGGTCAGGCGCGCCAGTGACACGCGCAGCTCGGATGCCAGCCCGGCGTCGCTGCGTAGGTCCGACAGGCGTCCCGTCCTTGGGATGTTCGTTAGCATGAGTCATTACCTTTGCTAACTATAATGCACATGTCACGATTCCTGGCACCTGCACCTTTTTTCCGCGCGCTACCCCGTACTCCCATACCGGCCATCAGCCCTCCACCGCCTCCGCGAGCAGTGGCCCTGTCTCCGTGCCGGCGGTCGCGGGCGAGCGCATGGTGCGTACCTCGCGTGACAGCAGGGTCAGTGCCGACGCCACCAGGATCAGCGCCGCGGCGCCGTACTGCGTGGCGGAGAGCCCTATCTCCGCGGCGAGCGGGCCGGCGACCAGAGCGCCGAGCGGCATCGCCATGACCGAGCCGAGCGCGTCGTAGGCCGAGACCCGGGCCAGCTTGCCGGGCGGCACGTTCCGGGCCAGCGCGACGCTCCACTGAACCATCATGATCTCCATGGTCACGCCGAGCGACACCGCTGCCAGGCAGAGCGCGGGAAGCGGCCAGTGCATGGCCAGCGACAGCGGTGAGACGGCCATGGCGGCACCGATGCAGACCACGAACAGCATGGGCCTGCGCGGGGTGAAGCGCAGCGAGAGCAGGCCGCCGATGATCAGGCCGAGCGCCTCGGCCGCGGTGATCGCCCCCCACGCGGCCGGGCCCCCGAGGTCGGCCTTGGCGACCGCCGGGCCGAGCACCTGGAATCCGCCGTACCAGGCCATCAGGATGACGCAGAACTGGGCCACGATCGCCCACAGCCAGGTGTGCGAGCTGAACTCCGACCAGCCGTCCCGGAGCTCACTGATCATTCCGGCGTTCTCAACACGCTCGTGGCCGGTCACCCGGATGGCGAGCAGGAAGGGGATCGTGCCGAGAAGGCCGATCCCGCAGACGGACATGGCCCAGCCCGGGCCGACCACCGCGACCACCACACCGGCAACGGCCGCTCCGCCCATCTGGGCGGCGTTCATCGCGAGCCGGCTCACGGCGTTGGCCTGCTGGAGCAGCGGATCAGGCACGATCTTCGGAAGCAACGCCTGCGACGCCGGCCAGAAGACGGCCATTCCCACACCGGTCAGCGTCTCCAGAACGATCATCTGCCACAACCGGGCCTGGCCACTGAGCACGAGGACACCGAGGGTGCCCTCCCCCACCGCGATCATGATGTTGGCCGCGACGATGACCCGCTGCGGGGGAATCCGATCGGCTATGACCCCGCTGATCAGGGTGAACACGAGCGACGGCGCGATCTGGGCCGCCAGGACGTACGACAGGTCGGCGGTGGACCCGGTGATGTCAAGCACCGCGAAGGACACGCCGACCAAGGAGAACGCGACGGCGGCCGGCGCGAGCAGACGATCGGCCAGCAGGAGCCGGAAGTCGCGGATCGCGAGAACCGGGAAGCGGTGGGCGAGGGCGCGCCACAGCATGACTATCGTCCGATCGAGTGCTGGGTAGGTGGCGTTCGACGTTAGCCAGACCACCGTGAACCGGCAATTCCTTTTCCGGCGCGTCGAGCAGGGAGATTTCCTGCCGGTCCGGTCAGCCGAGCTGGGCGGCCTGGAGTCCGGAGTAGAGCCCTCGGCGGCGGACCAGCTCGTCGTGGGTGCCCACCTCGGCGATGCGACCGTCCTCCATGACGACGATGCGGTCCGCCGTACGGATGGTCGAAAGACGGTGTGCGACCACGAAAACCGTGCGACCGGCGACGAGCCGCGTCAGCGCCTGCTGGATGAGGGCCTCCGACCGGGTGTCCAGGGCGGACGTGGCCTCGTCGAGGATGAGCACCCGGGGGTCCCGGATGAGCGCGCGGGCTATCGCGAGCCGCTGCTTCTGGCCGCCCGACAGCCGCGCGCCGCGCTCTCCGACGACCGTCTCCAGCCCCTCCGGCAGCCGGTCGACGAACTCCAGCGCGTTGGCGTCCCGAAGGGCGTCCCGCAGCGTCTCGTCCGAGACGTCCCGCATGCCGTAAAGGACGTTGTCCCGGATGCTTCCCTCGAACAGGATCGACTCCTGGGGCACCACCGAGACGAACCGGCGGTAGGTGCGCAGGTCGAGCGTCTCCATGTCGCGGCCGTCCAGCAGGATCCGCCCGGCCGTGGGCCTGATGAAGCCGATGACGATGTTCAGGATCGTCGACTTGCCGGCCCCCGACGCCCCTACGAGGGCCACCGTCTCCCCGGGGGACACGGTGAGGCTGAAGTCGCTGACCGCCGGCCGGTTTCCCTGGTACGTGTAGCCCACGTCCTGGAACTCCACCACTCCACGGACCGACTCGATCTCGCTCTTGCCCGCGTTGTTCTCCAGGTCCGGCGCCTGGAGCACCTCGCCGATGGAACGTACGGCCTCCAGGCCCTTGCTGATCACCGGGGTGAGGCTCATCAGCGTGGTGATCGAGGACGTCAGGGTCGCGAAGAACGTGCTCAGCATCACCACGTCACCCGGCGTGATCGAGAGCACCTGGTAGTACGCGACCCACGCCGAGGTGGCGAGGAAGCCGACACCGAGGGCGTTGAGCGTGATCCACGCCAGCGCGCCGAAGCGCCCGTTGAGGAGATCCAGCCGCAGGCTTGTCCGCAGGACGTTGGAGAGCGTTCCGTTCACCCGGTTGAGCGCGTCCTGCTCCAGACCGTGCGCCCTGGTTATCGGGATGAGGTGGGTCATCTCCGTCACGCGCGAGGAGAGCTGTTCCACCTCCTGGCGGAAGCTCTCGTTGTTGGAGCGCAGCCGGTCCCGCATCCGCATGACGAGGAGGGCCGAGATGGGGACGACGATGAGGAAGACCGGCAGCGCGGCCGGCACCCGCACGGCGATCACGACGAGCCCGCCGCCGAGCATCCACAGCGCCGCGAGGCCGTTGTCGCCCGCCTGCTGGAGCATCTGCTCGACGCTTTCCACATCGCGGATGACCTTGGTCTGCAGCACCCCGGCGCTGACCCGGGAGTGGTAGCCGATGGAGAGCTGCTGCATGCGGCGGCACAGCGCCGACCGCAGGTTCGTCCCCATCCGCCGGATCGCACCGCTGAGGTTGCGGATGTAGGCCAGGTGGAACGGGTAGTTCAGCGTCAGGAGAACGAGCAGCACCCCGGTGTTGACCCACAGCTGCCAGATCGGCAGGTGTCCCACCACGACGTCGATGATGTTCGCCGTGATCAGGGGCAACAGCCACGTCGGGCTGTGCTTGACCATGAACGCGCCGAACGCGAGCGCGATGCGGCCCCGGTCCTCCCGGAACAGGTACGCGAGCGTGCGGAGCGGATGCTCACCGCGATACCGGTGATCCAGCGCACCATGTGGCATGGCCACCTGACCACCTCTTCTGGTTTCTTCACCGACAGCCCGGACACATGATCATATATCTGGACAAATCATTCCAGATGGTGAATTCCCCTGGCGTACCGGTACCACGCCCCCCGCCATGTCGGCGATGTCAGGTCCGAAAGGATCCGTTCAGACCTGCGAGGCAGGCGACGCTCGTCATCAATCCATCTTCGCCAGGGTGTCCCGGAGCCGCCGCAGGTCCCGCGTGCGTGCTTCGTACGTCGCCCCGACCACCACGAGGAGTAGACCGCCAACCGCAATCGGCACCCAACGCGGCACCGCGAGCAGCATCTCCGACACGTACGGGGCGAGTTCCCGCACGACGACCCCGGCGAGCACGACACCCCCGATAACCGTGGGCGCCTGGAGCCGGAACCGGGCTCCGGCGAGCACCACCGCCAACGCCAGCACGCCGAGCGCCAGTGATCGCCGCCATTCCGTGTCCGCGTAGACGACCACCAGGCTCGGCAACATCGTGCAGGAGAGCCCCGTACCGTAGGCCACCCACGACGAAACGTGTGCACTCCGCCGCCGCCACCAGCCGAATCCCAGCAGGACCAGGGAGCACGGCACCGTGTACGCCTCGACGACGGTGACCTCGTCCCCCCACAGTCGCAACCACGAGGCCAGCAACAGCAGGGCGATGCCCGTGTACCTGAGCCATTCCGAGCTCACGCGGTCCCGACCGGCTCCGCCCGCCCACAGCGACCTGCCCAGCAGGACCACCCCGGCCACCGCGCATCCCACGCTGGCCGCCACCCTGACCTGCAGGCCCATCGCGAGTCCCACTGCCATCGCGTCCAGGCCGAGGAACAGTGCGGCTGCGCCAAGCCCCCACACCCGCAGGGCCGTCACCCTGGCCGCCAGCGCCACGGCGGCGGCCGCGACCGCCAGGATCGGGAGCACGATAAGGATCGCCGGCTTGCTGCCGAACGCGTACGCCGCCGCCTCCACCGACGCCAGACCGGCGACGAGCGCGCAGGCCACCGCCCACCAGCGCGTCCGGCCCAGCGTGGCGGCCGCCGCCAGCGCGGAGAACAGCGCCACCTGCACCGCAACCGCCGCCGGGTAGGCCATCGCGAAGGCCGCGGGGGCGACCGCGACCATGAGCGCTCCGGACACCAGCGCGCCGATCACCGCCATCTCCACCGGCCACCCGCCGGTGCCGCGCACGGCCGGCACCAGGAAGCCGGCCGCCAGCACGCCCAGCACCACCACGTCCACCGGCGACGTCACCTCGCCAGGCCACGGCCCGCCGTCCCACGTGCCCGTCCAGAGCGTGTCCAGCCATGCCAGCGGCGACGCCAGGGTGACCGCGAGCCGGGGCAGCAGCGTAAACGCGGTCAGCAGCGCCACCGACCCGCCGGTGGCCATGCCCGCCAGCCGTACCCTGCGCCAGGGCAGCCAGGTCGCGGCGAGCGCCACCACGAGCGCCGGGACCAGGTAGGCCAGGTGGCTCCAGTCCAGGCTCAGCCGGCCCAGCGCCGACTCCGCCGGCGCGGCCAGGGCGGCGATCAGTGCCAGGGTGGTTCCCACGGTGACCAGCGAGGCCCAGATCTCCCCCTCCACCTTGCCCGGTCTGGCCAGGCTCCACGCGACGTACGCGCCGAGCAGGACCAGCGCGACGAGCGGCGCCGCCCTGCCCAGCGCCTGCCCGACGGAATCGGCGTCGAGCGCGTGCGGCGCGCCGCCCAGCAGTGCGAGGGTCGCGACCGCGCTACCGCAGAGAGCGGCCGTCCTCCGCACCCCCGCCCGGCCGTACCGCACCAGGGCGACGTCCAGCGCCGCCGTAACCACCAGCATGGCCACCAGCCAGGTCGCCGACGCGTCTGCGGCCAGAAGCGGAAAGACCGGCTGCGCCAGCACCACGGCGACCGGGGCGGGACCACGAAGCGATACAACCCGGGCATAGGCCACCAGGATCAACGCGATGAGCCCGCACACCCCCCCTGTGTAGTCCAGCACCTCGATGGCGTCGAACCCGAGGAATCCCACCTGCCTGGCCGCGTAACCGTCGAGCAGCAGCAGCGCGATAGCGAACCCGGCCACGGTCTCGGCCGTCGCGGTGAGCCTGCGCCGGGCCAGCACCACCGGCGCCAGCATGGCCAGCGCGGTGAATCCCGCCAGCACGGCCGCGCGCCCGCCGATGCCCAGCCGCCCCCAGCTCACCACGGTGAACACCACCGCCGCCACCGTCAGCAGCAGCCCGCCGAGAATGAGCAGCAGGTTCTGTACGGCTCCCGCCGAGACCTCCCGCGGCCGGGCACCAGCCCCGGCACCCCCGCGCCCGCCGTCTCCAGCCGCCGCACCTGGGTACGGCCCCACCGCTCCCGCGCCGACCGGCCCCTGTGCCGCGACGGCCTGATCCAGGCCCGCCGCGCCGACACCCCCTTGACCCGTCGCGCCAGCCGATTCCTGGGCCGCCCCCTCCCGGGTCGGCCCTCCGGCGGTCGGGTCCCGGACCGCCCGTGCGCGCCCGTCGCGCAGGATGCCCAGCAGCTCCTCCCGGCGGGCCAGCAGCCGCGTCTCCTCGATCCGCAGCCCCGCGAGCGCCTCGTCCACCCGCCACAGCTCGTGCGCGACGGATCCCCACAGCGGCAGCGCACACTCCGGGCATTTGGGTGCCGACTCCGGCGCCGGGGGCCCGTCTCCAGTCAACGCCGCACCGCAGTCAGGGCAATTCACATCTCCACGCATAGGAGAACCATGCTGCCTTTAGGACATCCTTCGCATGCGCCGCCCTACTCAGTCCGCCCTGAGCACAGATGCCTACCGCGGCGCCCCTGTCCCTTCACCGGGTTGATGCGCAGCCGCCCGCTCACGCCAGGCCGAAGAGGATCTTGATGGGACCGATGGCGAAGTAGAT
>JAOPYI010000245.1 GCA_025964675.1 Sphaerisporangium sp.
ATGCGCGAGGGGCGAGGCTGGAGCCAGAACGACCTGGCGCGCGAGGCCGGCATGACTCAGTCGGCGGTGGCGCGGTTCGAGGCGGGCGGGACGATCCCGACGTTGCCGGTTCTGGAGCGCCTGGCGCGTGCTTTGGATGCGGATGTCGAGGTCCGTCTGACGTCCCGGGCCCCCGCTGCTTGAGCTGAGATCCGTAAACCCGCTGTCACGCTGTCGAGAGCTCTGATGGCCACTGCGGAATCGGCGGCACCGATGTCAAGCTAGGTGACCCATCTGGATGGGGCGCGTGCCAGACGGGCCTGGTCCCGACCGAGGATTAGCTTTATAGATCTCGCTGTACGGCTCGCGCTCAACTCCTGAGCGTGAGCCGTCCTGCTGTCCGGCCACGGTTGATCCGCTGATCGCCCGCGGTGTCGGCTGGCCGCACTTAAGCCGGTTCCTATATCTCGGTGAGCGCGTACAGCAGCGCGGCCATGCTGGTGCCGCTCACGATGCCGCACTTGCCGACCAGCCGGGGGACGTCGCTCAGCGGTACCCATTCAACGCGCTCGGCCTCCCAGCCCTCGGTGGGCGGGCCGATGTAGGTGGCGCTCCAACCGATCATGTCTGTTACTGCCGGACGCGCTGCTCAGCGGCTCGTGTCGGTGCTTAGTGGTCCGTTCCGGACGTCCTTCGGGGGTTGATCATGCTGCCTGTGAGTCGGAGGATTGTTCCTGGTGATCGGTGGTGCGCCGGTCGAGCCTGGCCAGCAGATCGTCCAATTCGGGGGTGGTGAACCTCCACTGGAACGGCTGTGCCGTGGCGTTGTAGCGGTCTTCGAAGTCTCGGAGCCGGTCCCTGACCTGGGTCAGGTTGGTGAAGTCGTTGGGCGAAACGACCTTGCGCTGCACCACGGAGAAGTAGATCTCCACCTGGTTTAGCCATGAGGCGTGGACCGGGGTGTTCACCAGGACGGCGTTCGGGAACGCCGCGGCCAGCCGGTCGGCAGCCTTCGTGCCGCGGTGGGAGGAGCCGTTGTCGACGATCCAGAACACCCGTTTCGCACTGGCGTAGGGCTGCTGGCTCATGACTTGGGCGACCAGGGCCATGAACGGCTCGATGCCGGTGCGCGCCTCGGTGCGGCCGAACGCCTCCGCGCGGTGGACGTCGTAGGCAGCCAGGTAGGCCAGCGCGCCGCCCCGCCCGTAGGTGTGGTTCACCCGCATGGCGCGGGCCGCTCCGGGTGCCAGGGTGGGGTGGCAGCGGCACCGGGCCTGGATGGAGGTTTTTTCGTCAGCGCTGACGACGTACTCCTCCGCGCCCAGCGGAACACCTTCGAACGTGCGGGCGTACAGCTCCAGGACCCGCTTGGCCTTGGCGCGGAAGTCCGGGTCGCGGATGAAGATCCATGACTGGTGCTGCCAGGGCTTGATCGCGTCCTGGCGTAGCCAGCGGCGCACGGTGGACGCCGAGACGGGGCCGGTGATGCCGCGCGCCGTCAGTTCGGCGGCCAGTTCGGGGCACGACCAGCGCGACAGCGGGATGCCGGTCTCGGCCGGTAACTGGCAGGCCAGGGCCTTGGTCTCGGCGACCTGCACCGGGGTGAACCGGGCGGGGCGCCCGGAGCGTCTGGCGTCGGCCAGGGCCGGCAGGCCGCCATGGGAGAACCGGCTTCGCCACCGACGTACCGTGTCCAGGTGCAGGCCCGTCTCCCGGGCGACCCGGGCGTTGGAGTGGCCCCGCGCCGCGTGCAGCACCACCTGCGCCCGGATCCGGGCCTGGTGAGGGGTCTTGTGACCGAAGGCCGCCTTCTTCAGGCGCTGCCTTTGCGAGGCGGTCAGGGATATCGGGCAGGCGGTGGCAACGGGCAAGGCAGGCAGGCCGATCAGCAGATGTGGATCTTACTTGCGGGAGTCTGCAGCACCCCCGCCACGACCGGGCGGATGGACGCATGCCCACCGTGCCGGAACCGACCAAGGCCGCTCCCTCACCCAAAAGCTGACCGCCCGCGCCTCCTGGCCCCAGCTCGCGGGCCTGGACGTCCGTCACGTCAACGGTCCCGGCCAGGGAACGGCCTCTGCACGACCCGGACGCCCCCGAGGACACCGACGACGGGAGTTCAGATGGGTGTGAGGGGGTCAGGAGGCCGGCGTGGCCAAGTAGTCGCCGTGTTCCAGGTCTTCGAGCAGTGTCGGGTGGGTGGGCGACCAGCCGAGCAGCTCCTGTGTGTGAGCACTGGAGACGGGCGCGTCGAAGCCGTAGACCCTGGCCATGAATGGGCTGACGTAGTGCCCGGCAGCCTCGTCGGGGGTCAGCGAGACCGTGGGCAGGTCCAGGCCCCGGGCGATGGTCTGCGCGATGCTCTTCATGGTGACACCGCTTTCGGCCGCTCCGTGCAGCACACTGCCCGTAGGAGCCTTCTCCAGTGCCAGGCGGAACAGGACCGCGGCGTCGAGCCGGTGCACTGCGGGCCACCGGTTGGTGCCGTCGCCGACGTAGGCCGAGACGCCGGTCTTTCGTGCGGTGGCGATGAGCATGGGGATGAAGCCGTGGTCTTCGGGGCCGTGGACGGTAGGAGCGAGGCGGACCACGCTGGCACGTACTCCCCGGGCGGCGAAGTCCAGACAGGCTCGCTCACCCGCGATGCGGAAGGCGGCGAGCCCGGCCGTGTCGGGTTCGTCCTTCTCGGTGGTCTCCCTGCCGGCGGGCATGACCAGCGTGCCCGAGGTGATGGCGAGCGGCTTGCCCGAGTGTTCCAACGGCTGGCCGAGGGCCGCGATCGCAGTCCGGTCGCGCCTCATCATGTCGTCGAGGTCGGAGAAGTCCCCACCGTAGGCCATGTGCAGGACGCCGTCGGCGGCTTCGGCGCCGCGGCGCAGGCTGTCGTGGTCGTCCAGGGAGCCGCGGCGTGGTGTGGCGCCCAGCGACTCCAGCCGGGCGGCGGCGGCATCCGAGCGCGCCAGACCAGTGACGTTGTGGCCGGCCGCGATGAGCTCGGCGACGACGGCGGGGCCGGTCTGGCCAGAACCACCAGTGACAAAGATATGCATGAAACGCTCTCTCTGTGAGTGTGTGCACCGGGGCCGGTGAACGGGTCCGGTGTGGGTGAGGCGGGAATGGCCTGCCTTCGAGGGCAACTGCGCAGCGACGTGCCGCATGCGCGTCCCGTCAGGGCCTGCGAGGCGGCCGGTGCTCTGCTCGACAGGGACCTTGATCGCCTCGACGGTGTTCGGACCGGAAGGTCGGGGGCGCTTGCACCAGCGACAGAATCCTCCCACTTGACGCCAGTAACTGGCACTAAGTAGCGCCAGTCACTGACTTTACGTAGTGCCAGTCACTGGCGTCAAGTGGTGTCAGCCACTGGCGTATGCGGTATCTTCGAGGGGTGCCACGAAGCGGAAGAGAAGCGCGCCGCCGCCTTCAGCAGGCGGCTCTGGAGCTGTACCGGGAGCGCGGGTTCGATCAGACCACCACGGCTGAGATCGCCGCCCGGGCAGGCGTCAACGAACGCACGTTCTTCCGGCACTTCCCGGACAAGCGCGAGGTGCTCTTCGACGGGGAAGCCGACCTACGTGCCGCGCTGATGCAGGAGGTTGCCGACGCCCCCGATGGCCTGCAGCCACTCGGCATTCTGCTGTGCGCCTTCCGGAAAGCTGGACGAATCCTTGAGGACAACCGCCCGTTCTCCGAGCCACGGCTAACGGTCATCGCCAAGACGCCAGCCCTCCGAGAACGCGACTTGGCCAAGGCCGCAGCCCTCACCGAAGCCGTAGCGGAGGCGCTACGTCAGCGCGATGTCCCCGACCGGCTGGCCAGCCTGGCCGCACAGACTGGCTGGGCCACCTTCCACCACGCGGCCCAAGCCTGGATCGACGACCCCTCACAGAGCTTGGACGCACATCTCCTCCAAGCCTTCGATGATCTGCACGCCCTCTCCGCGACCGTCCCACCGGAACAGGCGCGGCCCGAGAGCTGATGCCGCT
>JAOPYI010000262.1 GCA_025964675.1 Sphaerisporangium sp.
GTTGATGGTTGACATGATAAATCCGGAGTCGTGCCGGGGATGCGACTCGCGGCAGATGAGGATGTTCGCGGATGTGGTGGCTCTAGTTGGGCTCATCGTGGTCGAGGTTGATCGGGCGTTCGAAGGCGGTCTCCAGAACGACGATGGTGTGGGTACCGGTGACACCGTCGATGTCGAAGATGCGGCGTAACACTGTCTGTAGTGCTTTGGTGGTGCCAGTTCTGATCTTCACAAGCAGGGAGGCGGAGCCGGCGATGATGTGCGCCTCCTCGATTTCCGGAATGGCCGCGAGAGACTCCCGGGTGGTCGCGCCTCCCATCCAGGCGTTGCCGTCGAGCATGACGAACGCCAGCACGCCCCGGCCCACAGCGTCCGGGTCGACGTCGACCGTGGTGCGCCGGATGACGCCGCGTTCGCGCAGCTTGCGGACGCGCTCATGGGCCGAGCCGGCGGATAGTCCCACGGCCTGGCCAAGGGCCGCGTACGCCTGGGTTGCGTCGCGCTGGAGCTGGGTCAGTAGCGCCCGGTCGACCTCGTCCACGATCGCTCCACGTTGGTGATGTCGGTTCGGTCGGTGATGTCGGTTCGCGATCTTGCCAACTGACCATACATCATATGGTCGTGCTAGCTTCTTGACGAACGGAGTTCAGAGAGGAGGCATCTATGGCCGATGTCATCAAGACGACGTTCGAGGTGCTCGACGAGCGGTTCCGCCGCTGCAACGGCGACGACTGGACACAGCGGCTGCACACCGGCTGCCGCTGGACCGAAGGTCCCGCCTACTTTCCCGCCGGCCGCTATGTCGTCTTCAGCGACATCCCCAACGACCGCATGCTGCGCTTTGACGAAACCACCGGCACGGTCGGCGTGTTCCGGGCGCCGGCCGGATACACCAACGGCCACACAATGGACCGGCAGGGACGCCTGATCAGCTGCGAGCAAGGCACCCGGCGGGTCACCCGCACCGAGCACGACGGCTCGATCACCGTGCTGGCCGACCGCTACGACGGCAAACGCCTCAACAGCCCGAACGACGTGGTCGAGCGCGCGGACGGCTCGATCTGGTTCACCGACCCCAGCTACGGCATCGACAGCGACTACGAGGGACACCAGGCCGCCAGCGAGATCGGCGGTTGCCACGTCTACCGCATCGCGCCGGATACGGGCGAGGTCCGCATCGTCGCCGACGACTTCCTACGCCCCAACGGGCTCGCGTTCTCCCTCGACGAGCGGCGGCTCTACATCGTCGATACCCGCAACAAGCACATCCGCCTCTTCGACGTGACCGAGGACGCCACGCTCTCGGGCGGACAGGTCTTCGCCACCTGCGACGCGGGGACCTTCGACGGGATCCGACTCGATGACGCCGGTCGCATCTGGGCCGCCGCCCACGACGGCCTGCACTGCTTCGACCCGGACGGCACCCTGATCGGCAAGCTGCACCTCCCGGAGATCGTCTCCAACCTCACCTTCGGCGGCCCGAAGCGCAACGACCTCTACCTCACCGCATCCAGCTCGCTCTACGCCCTGCGGCTCAACGTCACCGGCGCCCGCTACCCGCGGCGCCCGACCACCCATGGATAAGTGCCGCACACTGCCCTACAGCGGTGGCCGACTGGACCGGGCAGTCGGCCACCGGCGCGACCTCGGCTGGCTTGGCGACCAGTTGGCCAGCCCCAGCCGCAGAATGATTCCGCTGTGGCGAGACCGGTGCCTGCTACACGACCGCGAAGTACTGAGCCTGCGCAACCGTGACGTGCTGAGCCTCCGCGACGCCGACGGCGAGCCGGTCTTTCTCGGCCTGGACGGTGACGCGCCGGTCTTCGCCGTCGACCTGTCCGCCCTCACCGAGGCGGATGCGCTCGCGATGACCGCTGCCGACGCGGCCGTGGACCTGCGTCAACTCGTCGGGCGCCTCGCCGGCGCCGAGGCCGCCGTGCTCGGCTACGCCCGCGGCTTGTGTCACTGGCACCGCAGCCAGCGGTACTGCGGCGCCTGCGGTGCACCTACCCGACCCAGCGACGGCGGTCACGTGCGGCTGTGCACGGCCTG
Source organism: Sphaerisporangium sp. (assembly GCA_025964675.1). Classification (GTDB taxonomy): domain Bacteria; phylum Actinomycetota; class Actinomycetes; order Streptosporangiales; family Streptosporangiaceae; genus Sphaerisporangium. Next base: position 2,053 of record JAOPYI010000262.1, read on the forward strand.
CCCACGCCAGCACTTCCCTCGCATCGAACCGGCCGTCATCACGCTGGTCGAGGCGCCCGACGATCCAGCCCGCTGCCTGCTCGCCCGCCATGCCGGGGCCGGACCTGACTCGTACGCACTCCTGGCCGGCTTCGTCGAGGTCGGCGAGGACCTGGAGGACGCCGTGCGGCGCGAGGTGGCCGAGGAGGCTGGCGCCATCGTCGATGAGGTGACATACCAGGTCTCCCAGGCGTGGCCATTCCCCGCCGGTCTGATGGTCGGCTTCCGCGGCCGTGCGGCCAGCGACAGCACGCACGTCGACGGTGTCGAACTCATCGAGGTTCGCTGGTTCACCCGGGCCGAGCTCCGCGAGCGGCGCCGGGCCCGCGGTCACCTCGGCAACCTCGACTCGATCGACAACCTCCTCATCGAATCCTGGTTGGATCTGGAGGACTGACAGCACCACGACAGGGCGACCAGGTCGGTATGCCGGCGCGGCGGGCCATCGACCGGCGGACGGACCGTAGCCAGGTCCGGAAGCGCGCCGCAAAATCGTGAATCCTTCGGCGCACTCAATTCGGGCCTGAGCGGAAGTGTCGCCGGGCGACATGATGGCCAGTCCGCGCAGAGCTTGGGTTGGTCAGCCTCGTCGTGATCATGTAAAGCATCAGCCGACACCAATCCGTCAAACATCAACTGAAGGTTGACACGTGGTCGGCATCTGTGTCCTGCTTCGGCTGCTGTTGTCCTACCTCGGTTGTTGCTGGCGGCTTCGGCTGATGCTTTACACCGCGCCGGCTGACCTGCCTTGCTGTGTGATCAGTGACGATCATGCGGGAGGTTGGGTTGGCGCTGGTGGAGTCGATCGTTGTGGAGCACCGTTGCTGCGTTTTAGAGACCCCTCGTACACCGGGACGCGACCGCAACGTCCCATAGTCGTGACTGAAGAGGCAAAGGGAGCTGCCGTGAACCGACGTGCCAGACTGCTGCCTGGAGAGAGCACATTCTTCAAGGTGTGCCTCGTAGTTCTGGTGGCCGGCGCAATCTTCTACGCCGGGCACAGAGTTGGCGCGAACAGTGTCCAGGTCGGATCGGCTACAGCCTGCACACAAATCCAGGCAGACGTACAGTCACTCCGGGTCAGGGCTACACAGGCCTTCTCGTCTGACCCGACTCAGGCTATGCGTTGGCGCGCCTACCCCCACGCTGTGATCGATAACGCCGCGTGCTTCTCCACCGCCGACGTCGCTGATGCGCATGCGATGCTGGACGAGATTAACTCGCCACCTCGATAGGGCAGGCCACCAGGGACAACGGGTCAGATTCGCTGACGAGTGGCCCTCTCGTTGCACCATCACTCAGCCTTCGGCCTCAGCAACTTCACTGCGATTCGGGTTGTTGTGGCTCGTCTGGCTCGGTGACGAAGGAGCCCATGCCGGGCTCGGTATGGATGAGGCCGTCTGCTCGTAGCGCGCGCATGACCTTCTGAGCGGTGGCGTTGGCGATGCCGAACTCTTCGACGATGGCGATGAGTGAGGGGATGCGCTCGCCTGGCTTGTACTGGCCGGAGCGGATGCGCTCGCGCATGATCGCATGGACCTGGCGCCACCTGGGCTGATTCGGCTTCAGCTCGATCATGATGGCAACCGTAGGAAGCCATAACGCGCTTGGCGATGGACGGCGCGACGCTACGCGCTATAGCGCGCTATGGCTTTGCCTGCTTATGATGCCCGCATGGATGCTCTGGGCCGTGACCTCTTCAGGGGGTCAGAGTCGAACTCGCCGGACCTGTTGGGCCTGAACACGCCCAACGTGGCGCGGATGTATGACTACTTCTTGGGTGGTAAGGACAACCTCGCGGTGGATCGGGACTGCGCCGAGGAAGTGATCCGGCACGCTCCCTATGTCCCGCTGATGGCTCGGGCCAATCGCGCGTTCCTGGGGCGGGCGGTGCGGTTCCTCGCCGGTGAGGCGGGCATCCGGCAGTTCCTCGACATCGGGACCGGGCTGCCCACCCGGGAGAACGTTCACCAGGTCACACAAAGGATCGACCCGCGATCAAGGGTGGTCTACGTCGACAACGACCCCGTCGTGCTGGCGCACGCTCGGGCGCTGATGGTCGACAACCCCAACACGCACGTGGCGGCCGGTGATCTGCGCAACCCCGGGGAGATCCTGACCGATCCGCACACCCGGGGCGTGATCGATTTGTCTCGGCCGGTGGCGGTGCTGCTGTGCGCCGTCCTGCATTTCATCGCCAACGAGAAGGACCCGTACGGGATTGTCTCGACGCTGGTCGAGGCGATGGCCCCGGGCTCGTACCTGGTGATCTCGCATGCGGAGCGGCACAGGGAGCTGACTGCGGTAACCGACTCCTACCGGGGCGCGAACGCTCCGGCGGTGCTGCGTTCCTGCGTGGAGATCGCCGAGTTCTTCGACGGCTTGGAGTTGCTTGCTCCGGGGGTGGTCTACCTGCCGTTGTGGCGGCCGGACGGGCCGGTGTTCTTCGAGGACAACTGCGTACGGGCTTACGGCGGGATAGGGCGGAAGCTGTGACCGTTCCTGAGCCGGCGGGCGTACGGCATCCGGTCATGAGCGGCCTCGCCGCGGTGGGGCGTTCCCCGGTCGCCGTGGCCGCGCTGCGGTTGTGCCGGGAGCTGGAGTCCTTCGGTATCACCGCTGACCCGCACGAGGGTGATCGCGTGGCGGCGCTGTCGGTCTGCGCGGGCTTGGTCATCTGGTGCGAGAACGGCTCTGCCGACATGCGTTACCGGTGGTGGACGGGCCGCGTATCCGAGCGCACCGGGCGGTGGGTCTACACCTGGTGTCCCGCGGATGACCCCTCGACGGCGGCACGACGCGTAGCCACGCGCTACCGGGAGCTGCGGGCACTCAACGCCGAGAACGGGCCTGGTCGTGGCTGAGCTAGAGATCGTCTGGGTGCAGTCGGCGAAGGTGCATGCCTTCAGACACGGCATGGTCGGCGGGGTGCGGGCCTTCACCTTGGACGTGCTCCCCCGGCCCTACGAGCTGGATGCAAGCTGCCCGGTCCCAAGGGAGCGCAGGAGATCGAAAGGTTCGCCAGCGAGGAAGCCGCCTACGCGCGGGCACGTGAAAAGGTCGCCGAGTCCCTCCAACTGTTCAGCCAGACGCCCCCGGCCGTCACCTCGACACAAGGCGGCCCATGCCCGCGGTGATCGCCTCCGAGGTGCCGGCTATGTCGCTGTGAACGCTTCTCAGCCGGGGTTGCCGTTGGGTGAGTCCGGTTGCCGAGGGGGCGCCGATTGTACGCACCTGCGGGTGTGCTGGACCTGGATTTGGCCCTACCTCGGCAACCTGCCCGGCGGCGCCACCTGCGGGGACTGCGGCACCTGGTGGCGGCTGGATCTCATCCCGCCGGCCGTGCTTGAGCGTCTTCGGGGCGAGGACGCGCCGCCGCCGTGTCAGGAGACGGCGCAGTGAGGACTTGGAATGCGTCGGCTATCTCGCGGGCGGCCTGGTCGGGGCCGGTGCGGTCGGTGTGGAGGCGCAGGTGAAAGAAACCCTCGTCGGCGTTGGTCTCAAGGTCGGTCAGCGTCTCGTCCCATGCGGCCAGGCGCTGGGCGGTATCGACCTCCCCGCGGTGGCCGGACCGCTGCTCGCAGACTTCGCGTGGTACCCACAGCAAGACTCGCAACCAGGGGTCTCGTCCGACGAGGCGGCGCAGATCGGCGATGTTGCCGATGTGGGCGACCGGGATGAGCCCGGCGCTGGTCATGTCGTCGACCTCCGCGCAGTCGATGGCGTAGGTGTTGCCGTACCGGTGGGTCTCAGCGACGGTGCGGCCGGCCTGGCGCAGTTCGTCGAGGTGGGCGGCGGTGACGAGGTGGTATTCCTCGGCTCGGCCGGTGCCGACCTTGAGCTTGCGCAGCAGCCGAAACCGGGGGTCGAGCCGGTGAAGGGCCTCGGTGGTGGTGCTCTTGCCGCTGGTGGGCGGGCCGTACAAGACGACCCCTGTTGGTGGCCTCACGCGAGGATGCGCTTGAGCGCGTCACGGGTCTGGTCGGCAAGGCTGATCGCCGCGCCAAGCCGGTTGTCGACGGTGAGGTGTGCGGTGGGCGGGGCTTTGTCGGTGTCCAGGCCGGCGACGTACTGCTGGCCCGGCTCGGCCATGCTGATCCGGCGATCACGCTGAGGGTGTACGCCCATGTGATCAATGAGCAGATGGCGACGGCGGCTGACGTCTTCGCCTCGGCTATCAAGGAAGCCGCCGGGTAGCTCTTGTTAGCAAGCCCGTTAGCAAAAGGCCCCCCGCGATCATCGCGAGGGGCCTTTGAGCTGGGAGCCGACGAGGGGAATCGAACCCCTGACCTACGGTTTACAAGACCGTTGCTCTGCCGATTGAGCTACGTCGGCGGGCAGTGCCCTACGAGTTTAGTCGTATCGCGCGCGCACCGTCACCGATCATCGACGCCGGGTCCATGGAGCGGCAGTACGGAAACCGGCTCGGTGTCGTGGGGACGCCTTGAGCTTGGGTGTACGGAGGTCAGCCGCGGCGGAGGCGGGCGATCTCGTAGAGGGCGATGCCGGCTGCCACGCCGGCGTTCAGCGACTCGGCGGCGGCGCTCATGGGGATGCGCGCCACGACGTCGCACGACTCGCGGACGAGGCGGGACAGGCCCTTGCCCTCCGAGCCGACCACCACGACGAGAGGCTCAGTGGCCAACTGGACGTCGCCGATGTCCATGGGGCCCTCACCGTCGAGGCCGACCACGAACAGCCCCTGCTCGCGGTATTCGCGGAGCGTGCTGGTCAGGTTGGCGGCGCGGGCCACGGGCAGGTGGGCCAGGGCGCCCGCCGAGGTCTTCCAGGCGCCCGCCGTGACCCCGGCGGAGCGGCGTGAGGGCACGAGGATGCCGTGGGCCCCGAAGGCGGTGGCGGAGCGGGCGATGGCCCCGAGGTTGCGGGGGTCGGTGACGCTGTCGAGCGCGATGATCAGCGGGATCTCGGCGGCGTCCTGTGCCCGGTGGACGAGATCGTCCGGGTGGGCGTACTCGTACGGCGGGAGCTGGAGCGCCAGGCCTTGGTGGACGGCGCCCTCCGTCAGCCGGTCGAGCTTGTCGCGGCTGACCTCCAGCAGGGGGATGCCACGATTGGCGGCCATCTTGATCGCTTCGCGGATGCGGTCGTCGCTCTCGACGCGCTGCGCCACGTAGAGGACGTTGGCGGGCACCCGGGCGCGCAACACCTCGACCACGGGGTTACGGCCGCCGATGACCTCGGCGACATCGTCTCGCCTGCTCCCGCGACTCTGCTGCCGCGTGGGCCGCTCCCCGGCCCGGGGAGCCGGACCCCCGGCACCACGCTGCTTGTCCTTGAACCAATGCCTCTCCTGGGCGGGTGGGGTCGCTCCTCTGCCCTGAAGAGCACTTCGACCCTGCCCACCGGTGCCCCTCGTGGGGCCCTGCTTCTTCGCGGGCCTACCGGACCCCTTACCCACACCAGCCATGATGCCAGCCTACCGGCGCGATCAGCGGGCCAGTTCCCACCGAGAGCCCTGAGGGGTATCCTCCACCAGCACGCCGGCCGCGGCGAGCTGGTCGCGGATGGCGTCGGCCGCGGCGTAGTCCTTGCGGGCCCGGGCGGCCTGGCGCTGCTCCAGGGCCACTTTGACCAGGGCGTCCACCGTCTCGCGGAGGTCGCTGTCGCCGGCGGACTCCCGCCACTGCGGTGACCGGGGGTCGAGGCCGAGCACGTCGAGCATGTTCTGCGTCTCGGCGAGAAGTCTTGCCACCTGCTCCTTGTTGCCGTGGGCCAGGGCGACATTGCCCTCGCGGACGACCTCGTGGACCACGGCGAGCGCCTGGGGAACTCCGAGGTCGTCGTCCATCGCGTCGACGAAAGCCTGCGGGAGCGGGGCCGCGGCGTCGACGTCGTGGATCACCTCGGCCGCGCGGGTGACGAAGCCCTCGATGCGCTGGTAGCCGGCGGCGGCCTCGGCCAGGGCCTCGTCGGAGTAGTCGATCGAGGAGCGGTAGTGGGCCGCCACCAGGTAGTAGCGCAGCTCGACGGCGCGCACCTTGCTGAGCATGGCCGGAACGAGCAGGGAGTTGCCGAGGGACTTGCTCATCTTCTCGGCGCCGATCTTGAGCATGCCGTTGTGCAGCCAGTAGCGCGCGAAGCCGTCGCCCGCCGCCTGCGACTGGGCGACCTCGTTCTCGTGGTGCGGGAAGATCAGGTCGACGCCGCCGCCGTGGATGTCGAAGGTCTCGCCGAGGTATTTGGTGGCCATGGCGGAGCACTCGAGGTGCCACCCGGGACGGCCGGCGCCCCACGGGGTCGGCCAGGTCGGCTCGCCGGGCTTGGCGCCCTTCCACAGCGCGAAGTCACGAGGGTCACGCTTGGCCGAGTCGGTGTCGGTGTCACCCGCCGCCCGCATGTTCTCAGGGCGCTGGTTGGAGAGCCTGCCGTAACGCTCGGCGTAGGACATGACGTCGAAATAGACGTCGCCGCTCACGGCGTAGGCATGGCCCTTGTCGATCAGCCGGTGGATCAGCTCGATCATCTCGGGGATGTGACCCATCGCCCTGGGCTCGACCGTGGGCGGAAGGCAGCCGAGGATGTCATAGGCCCACGTGAAGGCCCGCTGGTTGCGCTCGGCGACCACGAACCAGGGCACGCCCTCTTCGGCCGCGACCCGGATGATCTTGTCGTCGAGATCGGTCACGTTGCGGCAGAACGACACCTCGTAGTCGGACCGCGTCAGCCAACGGCGCATGACGTCGAAGTTGACGCCCGAACGGATGTGACCGATATGCGGCGGAGCCTGGACAGTGGCCCCGCACAGGTAAATCGAGACCCGGCCCGGCTGGATGGGGACGAAGTCGCGGACCGCACGGGTGCTGGTGTCGTATAGGCGCAGACTCACGAACGCAAGGCTAATGCCTCGCACGCCGTGAGAGGACGGGTTGCCCGACCTCACAGAGCCGCAAAACCAATGTGAATCCGGCGGCCATTCCGCAAGGCACGTACGGACAGTGCCGTCTCCCTAATGGAGCATCTTCTCGGGGGTGATTTGTACGGGTGCGTGGCGCCTTGACCGGGGATCCAGGGCAGCCCTTGGGATGTCGCCGAACCCGGAATCCGGCCACTGAGCTCGCAAACCTTGTCAGGAGTCATAGGGTCCCCACCTGTGCGATCGGGTGGAGCGCCGCGTGGCGTCGCGGTCCGGGCCGGTTACGGCACCGCCGATTCTGTAGGCTCGAAGCGCCATGGACGTCACTCCCCCCTTGGCGGCAGGTCAGTCCTCCCGCCGGCCCGAGCCCCTGTCCGCTTCCGCCCAGCCGACCGGTGCGGCTTTGGTGTTGCGCCGTCTGGGGGTCGCCGTCGCCGGCCTCGCGGTCGCCGCGCTGGCCACCGCCGCCTGCGTGCTGTCCTTCGACGCGCTGCGCGTCCTTGCCGCGACCGGAGGAGCACGGGCGGACCTCGCCTTCCTCTACCCCGCCGGCTTCGACGCGCTGCTGGCCATCGCGCTGATCAGCGTGCTTCTGCTGCGCCCCGCCCGCCTACTCGTACGGCTCCAGGCCGGGCTGATCCTCGCCCTGCTGATCGCCGTCGCCGCCGCTGTCAACGTCGTGATCGCGACGGGAACCACCGTCGACGCGCGGCAGGCCGCCGTGGCCGTCGCCGTGGTTCCCTGGGTGATGCTCGTCATCGGGCTGTGGCTCTTCATGCTCCCGTCGAGACGGCTCCAGCCCGGCGCTTCGAGAGCCGACTTCGCCGAGCATCCGGGGCGTCCCGAACACGACATCGTCCCGTTCGGCGGCGACGAACGAGACCCTGATCTGGCTCCGCCGCTCGAATCCCTCGAGAGGGTCTACTCACCGCACCTGGAGCCGGCCCACCAGTCCGACCCTGACATCACCCCGGTGGTGCCGCCGACCGCCGCTCCTGAGACCCCTACCGTGGACGACCTTCCGCCGCTGCGGGACGAGCAGCGGATCCGGGACGAGCCTCTGGCGGAACAAGCGCCCGTACAGGCGACTCCGGCGCCCACACCGGAGTCCCTGCGCCCTGAGGAGACCGGCACCAGCGGTACGGCCCCACAGGCCGCCACCGGCGATCTGAGAGCCACCGGCACCCCCAGAGACATGGTCGGTAGCTCCAAAGACACCGGTACGGCTCCCCCAGACACTGCCACGACACCTCATGACGCCGTCAGGGCGCCCGAGGAGACCGATGCGGCGTCCGAGCAAGCCGTATCCCAGCCCGAAGTAGCGGTCACCGAAGAGGAGCCCTTGGGGCCCGACCCCGCGGGTTCGGATTACGGATCAGCGGTTCCGGAGCCCGAGCAGGCCGTGGCCGAGCAGGAGCACGCCGCACCTGAGCCGGAGCCGGAGCAGCCTCTGGTGCCCAAACCGCGGGCGCAGGCGACGCCGAGCCCGCGTCCACAGCGAGACCCCGATCTGCCGCTCCGCTGGGGAGACCTCGTCCGGCCCGCCACCGGTGACGTGCTTGTACATCCTCTGCCCAAACCGACGCGTGATCCCCAGCCGGGCGACACCCAGCCGTACCCCCAGATCACGGACCACAAGTCCGAGCAGCCGGCCACCGACGTCTCCGATGACTCAAAGCCGGCGGACACCCAGCCCTACCCGCACCTGCGCGAGGACGCCGCTCCCCTGCCGCCCGGCACGCCGCAGGACGTGGACGAGGGCCCCGACCCCGCCCACGACGCCCAGAACGCCGATGAGGACGAGGCACCACGAGCCCGGCGACAGCCGTACACGGCAGACACCACAGCACCCCCGTCCGGACGGATGCGCAGTACCCCGCTACCCCCCGAGGAGTAGAGGGACAAAGAGCCACATCCGCCAGAGAAGCCCCGCACCGGTCCCGCCCGAAGGGGAACGGGGGTGGGGGAACGCCGAAGATCCGCCTGGTCTGCGACCAGGCGGATCTTTGAAGGTGCCGGCGGAGTTGGGGCACCGTGCGGGGTGACCGCCGCACTTCAGGGCCTGACGGCCGAGAGTTCGCCTTCGGCGGTTCGAACGTCGGCGAAGGTCACCGTGCGGTGCGCTCCGCCCTTGGTCAGACCCTCGTACGGCCGCGGAGACCGGCGACCAGGCCGACGCCGACCACGGCGAGAACCACCTGTAGGACCAGTTCGATCCAGTCGATGCCGTCGGTCGTCGCGACACCGAGGACCTGGGCGATGGCCGTACCGATCAGAGCGGCGACGATGCCGACGACGATCGTGAGAATCCATCCGATGGGCTGCCGGCCCGGAAGAACGAGCCGTCCCAGAGCGCCGATGATGGCACCGATGACGATCGCACCGAGGATGGTTTGAATGGACATATTGAGCCTCCCTTGAGGGTCGCACCTTCACGCTGAAAAGGTGGCTACCCCCACATGGGGGACTATTCCTAGAAAGCAAAAAAAGCCTGGTCAGGCGGTCAAAAAAGAGGACGGCGCCCCGCACCGCGCCGGTTGACGTGGCACCGCCCTCAACTCCGCGAGCGGTTCTGTGGAGATGGCGTGTAGACGAGCGCGGTGGCGATGGCGGCGATGCCTTCGCCGCGGCCTGTGAGGCCGAGGCCGTCGGTGGTGGTGGCGCTGACGCTGACGGGGGCGGCGACGACCTCGCTCAGGACCTTCTCGGCCTCGGCGCGGCGCGGCGCCAGCTTGGGTCGGTTGCCGATGATCTGCACGGCGATGTTGCCGACCTCGAAGCCGGCCGCGCGCACATGACGCGCCGCCTCTTCGAGGAGGGTGACGCCGGACGCGCCGGCCCAGCGCGGGTCCGACGTGCCGAAGAGCCCTCCGAGGTCGCCGAGCCCGGCGGCCGACAGAAGCGCGTCGCAGCAGGCGTGCGCGGCGGCGTCTCCGTCGGAATGCCCCGCAAGGCCTATCTCGCCCGGCCAGTGGAGGCCGGCCAGGTGGAGCTCACGGCCGGATGCGAAAGGGTGGACGTCGACACCGACGCCCACCCTTGGATGAATGGTGTTCAGGAGTTGAGAACCTCGTCGAGAAGCGCCTCGGCCTTGTCCTCGTTGGTCTTCTCCGCTAGCGCGAGCTCACTGACCAGTATCTGCCTGGCCTTCGCAAGCATGCGCTTTTCGCCCGCGGACAAACCTCGCTCCTTGTCGCGCCGCCAGAGGTCGCGCACCACTTCGGCCACCTTGTTGACGTCGCCGGACGCCAGCTTCTCTAGGTTGGCCTTGTAGCGGCGGGACCAGTTGGTGGGCTCTTCCGTGTGCGGCATGCGCAGAACATCGAAGACACGCTCTAGGCCTTCCTGGCCTACAACGTCACGCACGCCGACGAGCTCGGCGTTCTCCGCCGGCACCTGAACGGTAAGGTCGCCCTTGTCGACCTTCAGCACCAGATAGGTTCTGTCCTCGCCCTTTATAGTGCGGGTCGTGATGGCTTCGATCCGAGCAGCCCCGTGGTGGGGGTAGACGACAGTGTCGCCGACCTGGAAAGTCATGTGACAAGTACCCCTTCCGCTGTACTCCAGGATACCACGCGCCAGTCCCCTCCCGGAACAGTGAAATCAACATAACTGCAGGTCAAGGCCTCGATTTGGGACTTGACAACCGTTCTACTGTGTGAATCTGAAGCCATGACATACCCGGTGACCTGCGATGCTGACCTGGTCCGCCCTCCCACCGGCCCCGCTGAGAGGGGGGTGCAGGGCACGGATAAGGTTGCCACTGGCCATGCCCATGTGTATCAAGGAGACCTCGAACTGTGACCAGCACCAGCCGTCGCAGGGTGATCGCCGTCGCCGCGCTGCTCGCAGCCGCCCCGGCGCTGGCCGCGTGTGGCGCGGGAAGCGACGCGAACACCAGCAATGCGTACGCCCCGACCGAGGCGAACGTGCTCATTGACAGCAACGGCACCAGCAAGACCTATGGCAGGAACGGCATCAAGATCGCCCAAGCGTTCCTCCTCGGCCCGCAGTCGGGTGCCCAGATCGCGGCGGGCGGTTCCGTCCCGCTCTATCTGTCCATGGTGAACTACGGCGCCACGGCCGACACTCTCCAGGGGGTGACAGTGGCAGGCCAGGGCACCGCCTCGGTGAAGGCGCCGGGCCCGATCACGCTGCCCCCCGGCCGGCTCGTCAACACCGGCAGGCCCGCGTCCCAGGTCATCCTGGAGGGCACCCAGAAGCCGCTGTACGGCGGCGAGAGCCTCGCCCTGACCCTGAAGTTCGCCAACGCCGGTGACATCCAGATGGCGGTTCCCGTGGTGACGCGCAGCCGTGAGTTCGCCGACCTGCCCGCCGCGCCCAGCGCCGTCCCTTCGCCGACGGCCAGCACCCTTCCGGCCACTCCGAGCGCCACTCCTTCGCCGAACCCCTCCGCGAACGGCTGAGCACACGCGGAATGGCCCGGTGAGGTACGCACCTCACCGGGCCATTCCTATGAAGGTCAGCCCTCGGAGGGGTCGAACTTGTAGCCGAGGCCGCGCACGGTGAGGATGCACCGCGGGTTGGAGGGGTCGGCCTCCACCTTGGCCCTGAGGCGCTTGACGTGCACGTCGAGGGTTTTGGTGTCGCCGACGTAGTCCGCGCCCCACACGCGGTCGATGAGCTGGCCGCGGGTCAGCACCCGGCCCGCGTTGCGCAGCAGCACCTCGAGCAGCTCGAACTCCTTGAGCGGAAGCTGGACCTGCATGCCTCGAACCGCGACGATGTGGCGGTCGACGTCCATGCGCACGGGCCCCGCGGCGAGGACCGCCTGCTCTACCTCCTCGACATCGCCCTGCCTGCGCAGCACGGCGCGGATGCGTGCGACCAGCTCACGCGAGGAGAACGGCTTGGTGACGTAGTCGTCGGCGCCGAGCTCGAGGCCGACCACCTTGTCGATCTCGCTGTCCTTGGCGGTCAGCATGATCACGGGGACCTTGGAGCGCTGCCGCAACGAGCGGCACACCTCCGTACCAGGGAGGCCGGGGAGCATGAGGTCGAGAAGCACCAGGTCGGCGCCGTTACGGTCGAAGGTTTCCAGCGCCTCGGGGCCGGTGGCCGCGACCGCGACCTCGAAGCCTTCCTTGCGAAGCATGTAAGACAGGGCGTCGGAGAACGACTCCTCGTCCTCGACGACGAGCACGCGGGTCACTTCGCGACCTCCAGAGGGATCGATGTGCTGGGTACGGCTATCGCCGTGCCGCCGAAGGCCGGCAGACGAAGGGTGAAGGTGGAGCCGGAGCCTTCCTTGCTCCAGACCGTCACCTGGCCGCCGTGAGCCACGGCGACGTGCTTGACGATCGCAAGGCCGAGACCCGTGCCACCGGTCGCCCGCGAACGGGCGGGGTCGACGCGGAAGAACCTCTCGAAGATGCGTTCCTGGGAGCTCTCGGGGATGCCGATGCCCTGGTCGCTGACGCTGACCTCGACGGCCTCGCCGGCGGGCCTGGCGCTCACCACGACGCGGGTGCTCTCGGGACTGTAGGCGACGGCGTTGTCGATCAGGTTGCGCAGCGCCGTCACGAGGAGCTCGTCGTCGCCCCACACGCGCAGCCCCCCGGTGCCGCCCGCGACCAGCGCGATGTCCTTCGCCGCGGCCTTGGTGTTGCAGCGGTCGATGGCCTCGTGGAGCACCTCGTCGACCGGCACGCACCCGGGCGTGGGGACGGGCTCGCCCCCCTGTATGCGGGAGAGCGTGATGAGATCCTGGACGAGGTAGGTCAGGCGGGCGGCCTCGTGCTGCATGCGCCCGGAGAAGCGGGTGACGGCCACGGGATCGTCAGCGGCGTCCTGGATCGTCTCGGCCAGCAGGCTCAACGCCCCCACGGGGGTCTTCAGCTCGTGGCTGACGTTGGCCACGAAGTCACGGCGCACGGCCTCGACGCGGCGGCGCTCGGTCTGGTCCTCGGCCAGCACCAACACCTGGCCGTGGGTGCCGAGGGGCGCGACCCGCACGGCGAAGTTGGTGACCTCCATGCCGAACTTGTGGCCGGCGACCTCGAACTCGCTCTCGCGGATCTCGCCGTCCCTGCGGACCTGGCGGGCGAGGGCGAGCAGCTCGGCGGCCATGAGGTGATCGCCCTTGACCAGGCCGAAGGCGCGGGCGGCCGAGCTGGCACGCAGCACCCGGTCGTCCCGTCCGAGGACGACGGCGGAGGACGGCAGCACGGCGAGCACCGAAGCCACACCCTGCGGAAGGGTGGACTCGGAGTTCTCAACGGTTTCGGGACGGCGTTTGTCTCGCGGGCGCACCGCCACCATCGCAATCGCCCCAACGACAAACCCCGCCAAAGCGGCCAGGCTCGTCACGATCTCACTCACACCTTCGATGGTAGGCGGCTTTCTTCGCTGGCCAGGCCCCCTAAGACGTCCCTTTCCTGGAGTGTTCATCTTTCGGACGAAGTTCGTTCACGATCGCGCGCGTAGCGTAAACCGCATGCGCGACGCCTTCCACGATGAACTCAACGCTCTCACCGATCGGCTGGTGGAGATGACCAGCCTGGTCCGCTCCGCCATCTCCAGGGCCACGACGGCCCTTCTGGACGCCGACCTTCAGCTCGCGGAGAGCGTGATCTCCCAGGACGCCGAGGTGAACCGGCTGTACGCGGACATCGAGACCTCCATTTTCGAGCTGATGGCCACCCAGCAGCCCGTCGCGGTGGACCTGCGCATCGCCATCACCGCCCTGCGGATGGGGGGCGACCTCGAGCGCATGGGCGACCTGGCGGAGCACGTGGCCAAGATCGCGCGGATGCGCCACCCCGAGTCGGCCATCCCTGCGGAGGTGCGCGACACCATCCTGGAGATGGGCCAGATCGCCGAGCGCCTGATCACCAAGACCGGCAGCTGCATCGCGACCCACGACGTGGAGCTGGCCAAGGAGCTCGACGACGACGACGACGCGATGGACCGGCTCCACCGCAGGCTGTTCCGCGTGCTGCTGTCCAAGGAGTGGGCGTACGGGATCGAGCCGGCGATCGACATCACCCTCACCGGCCGCTACTACGAGCGGTACGCCGACCACGCCGTCCGGGTCGCCCGTGACGTGGTCTACCTGGTGACCGGCAGCCGTACGGACGGCGACTCCTGACACGCGCATGAGAGCCCCGGACCCAGAGCGGGTCCGGGGCTCTTTTCGTGTACGGGGCTGGGGAAGGGCTACTTGCCCTGGTTGGCAACGGCCTCGATGGCGGCCTTGGCGGCCTCCGGGTCGAGGTACTCGCCACCGGGCTTCAGGGGCCTGAAGTCGGCGTCCAGCTCGTAACGCAGGGGGATGCCGGTCGGGATGTTGAGCTGGGCGATCTCGTCGTCGCCGATGCCGTCGAGGTGCTTGACCAGGGCACGCAGGGAGTTGCCGTGGGCCACCACCAGGGTGGTGCGCCCAGCCGCCAGGTCGGGGACGATGCTGTCGTACCAGTAGGGGAGCATGCGCTGGACGACGTCCTTAAGACACTCGGTGCGGGGCATCAGCTCGGGAGGCAGCGCGCCGTACCGCGCGTCTCCCGCCTGGGAGAACTCATCGTCGTCCGCCAGGGGCGGGGGCGGCACGTCGTACGAGCGGCGCCACAGGGCGAACTGCTCGTCGCCGAACTCCTCACGGGTCTGCGCCTTGTTCTTGCCCTGGAGCGCGCCGTAGTGGCGCTCGTTGAGCCTCCAGGACCTCGAGACGGGCAGCCAAAGCAGATCGGCCTCACCGAGGGCGAGGTTGGCGGTCTGGATCGCCCGGGTCAGCACGGAGGTGTGCAGCACCTCGGGCCGCACCTCCGCGTCGAGCAGCAGCCTGCCGCCGCGCCGCGCCTCCTGCTCACCCGCGGACGAGAGCGTGACGTCGACCCATCCGGTGAACAGGCCCTTCGCGTTCCACTCACTCTCGCCATGCCGCAATAGCACCAAAGTAGCCATGCGCCCAAGCTTAAGGGTGCGCCCGGGCGGTTCCTCAGCCGTCGCGCCTGCTGCGCTCCACGATGCCTTCGAAGGCCCGCAGGTTGGCGAGCGACTCTCCCCGCTTGACGCGCCAGTCCCATTCGCGCCGGATGGAGGACGCGAATCCCAGCTCCAGCGCGCGGTCGAACCACTCGTCGGCGTAGGTCAGGACGCAGCCGAGCAGGCGGTCGATCTCCTCGTCAGAGACCGACGCCAGGGGCACGTGCCCCACCAGGTGGACGTCGCCGACGGCGTCGAGAGCGAAGTGCACCCCGTACATCGAGCCGTTCTTGGACAGCAGCCAGCGGTAGAACTGGACGTGGTTCTCGTCGGGCTGGCGGCAGAAGAACGCCTCCACGTGCAGCGCCTGGTCGGAGATGGTCAGCCATGTCATGGTCGCCAGCTTGTGGTGCCCCGGCAGCTTGACCAGGAAGGCGCCCGGGCGTGGCTTTTCGTAGGAGACCTCCGCGGCCTTCAGCGCGGACTCGACAACCGCCTCGTGATCCATAACTGTCATTTCTACCCGGCTAAACCGTGTGTATCAGGAACCGGCGTCGCGCCATGGCATCGGCGTACACATCAACGAGGCGAGCGGCGGTGGCCGACCAGCCGAAGGCCGCCGCGTGCTCCGTCGCCCCACGGGCCAGACCGTCGCGCCAGACCGGGCGGTCGACGAACGCGCGCAGCGCCTCGGCCCACGCGTGCGTCTCGTGCCCGTCGACCAGAAGGCCGGAGAGGCCATCCTTCACGGCCGTGCGCAGCCCGCCGACCGAGGCCGCCGCGACGGGGGTGCCGCAGGCCTGAGACTCCAGCGCCACAAGGCCGAACGACTCGTTGTAGGACGGGACGACCGTGACGTCGGCCGCGCGGTACCAGTCGGCCAGCTCGCTCTGGGGTGCGGGCGGCTCGAGGCGTACGACGTCGGCGATGCCGAGCTCGGACGCCAGATCGGTGAGGTAGGAGGGACGGTCGAGCCCGTTGCCGCTCGGACCGCCCACGCAAGCGACGATCAGCCGCGACCGGAGCGAGGGATCGTCGGCGACCATCCGCGCGGCGGCCCTGAGGAGCACGTCGGGGGCCTTGAGCGGCTGGATGCGGCCGACGAAGAGCATGATGTGGGCGTCCTGCGGCAGGTGGAGCCGGTGCCGGGCGGCCCCCTTCGACGCCGGCTGGAACACCTGGAGGTTGACGCCGGGGTTCACCACAGCCACACGCCCGGTCGGGGCGTTGTAGAGATCGATCAGCTCCCGTGCCTCTGCGGCGGTGTTCGCGACGAGGCGATCGGCGAACCCGACGACCTGCTCCTCGCCGAGCACGCGTGCCACCGGCTCTGGCTTGTCACCGTCGGCGAGCAGAAGGTTCTTGACCTTGGCCATGGTGTGCATGGTGTGGACGAGCGGGACGCCCCAGCGCTCCTTGGCCAGCCAGCCGACCTGCCCGGACAGCCAGTAGTGGGAGTGGATGACGTCGTAGTGCCCCGGCTCGTACGTCGCCTCGGTGCGCAATACGCCGGACAGGAACGAGCACAGCTGGCCCGGGAGGTCCCCCTTGTCGAGCTCCTCGTACGGCCCTGCGGTGACGTGGCGTACGGTCACGCCCGGGACCAGCTCGACGGCGGGAGGGAGATCGCGGGCGGTCTGCCGGGTGAAGATCTCCACCTCCACGCCGAGGCCGGCGAGACGCTTGGCCACCTCGACGATGTAGACGTTCATGCCGCCCGCGTCGCCGGTGCCCGGCTGGTCCAGCGGGGATGTGTGCATGCTGATCGTCGCGACCCGGTTGATCCGGCGTGCGACCGGCACTCGCGGCACCTGACACCACCTCCAGAGGGGTTATAACTGTCGGATACTTCCTGAGATTCCCGACAGGTGGGAGCGCGGCCCGGCGCACCGTGAACCCACACGCGCTGGCAGGATGACGTGCGTGAACCACGGGGCGCACGGCACCGAAGCGCCAAGGGGACGGGAAGGACGAGGCATGAGCAAGACAGCGGTGGTGACGGGCGCGAGCAGCGGCATCGGCGAGGCCACGGCGCGGCGGCTCGCGGCGGAGGGCTATGACGTCGTGGCGGCCGCCAGGCGTCGTGACCGGCTCGACAAGCTGGCGGCCGAGGTCCCGGCGATCCGGCCCGTCACGCTGGACGTGACCTCCGACGACTCGGTGGCCGAGCTGGCAGCCTCGCTCGACCGGTGTGACGTGCTGATCAACAACGCGGGCGGCGCCGTCGGCATGGAGCCGGTCGCGGAGGGCCTGGTCGACGACTGGCAGCGTATGTACGAGGTCAACGTGCTGGGTTCGCTGCGCATGACCCGGGCGCTGCTGCCCAAGCTGATCGAGTCCGGGGATGGCGTGCTGCTCATGCTGACCTCGGTGGCGGGGCTGGTCTCGTACGAGGGCGGCGGTGGCTACTGCGCCGCCAAGCACGCCCAGACCTCCATGACCGAGACACTCCGCCTGGAGCTGTGCGGGGAGCCGGTGCGCGTCATCGAGGTGGCCCCCGGCATGGTCCACACCGAGGAGTTCTCGCTCACCCGGTTCCACGGCGACTCGGGCCGCGCGGAGAAGGTGTACGAGGGCGTCCCGAACCCGCTCACGGCCGACGACGTGGCCGACGCCATCGCGTGGTGCGTCACCCGGCCCGCGCACGTCAACGTCGACCGGCTGGTCATCCGGCCACGCGCCCAGGCCGCACAGCACAAGGTCCACCGGGTCTCCTGAGCGTGGAGACCCGTTGAGCACGCGCGCCTCGTGACCACCGGCCACGGGCGGGCCGCCGGCAGGCCCGTCGGCGAGATCACCCGGGGGACGACGGGGCACAACCGGCTACGCAGGTCCGACCGGTGGACGGCGGCGGTGTACGGCCCGCTGCTGCTGTCGGCCGACAGGCCCCTCGTCGTCGATCTCGGGTACGGGGCGTCGCACGTCACCACGTCCGAGCTTTTCGCACGGCTGCGCCGGGTACGCGGCGATGTCGAGGTGATCGGCGTCGAGATCGACCCGATCCGCGTCGCGGCGGCGAAGCCCTACGAGCGGCCGGGGCTGTCGTTCGTGCGCGGCGGCTTCGAGCTGCCCGTGAGCAGGCGGCCGGTGATCGTCCGCGCGTTCAACGTGCTGAGGCAGTACGGCGAGGCACAGGCCTGGGACGCCTGGGACCTGCTCCGGTCACACCTGCCGGGAAACGGGGTGATCGTCGAGGGCACCTGCTCGGAGATCGGCCACCGGGCGGCCTGGGTGACCCTGGACGCCCGGGGGCCGCGCACCCTCACTCTCTCCGCCCGCCTGGCCGGATTCGAGCGTCCCTCGGACCTGGCGGAACGGCTGCCGAAGGCGCTCATCCACCGCAACGTGCCGGGCGAGCGCGTGCACGACTTCCTCCGCGACTTCGACCACGCCTGGACGGTGTCAGCGCCGTACGGGGCCTATGGCGTACGACCGCGCTGGATGGCCGCCGTGGAAAGGCTGGCCGGCACCTGGCCGGTGGCCACCGCTCCCCCGCTGGGCGGCAGGCGCCGCTGGCGCCTCGGCGAGCTGACCGTGCCATGGTCGGCCCTGGCCCCGGCCGAACGGCCTGAGGCCCGCTGACCACCCTGGCCAAGGCACGCGCCGGTCATATCACCGCGCATGAGGTGAAGTGATGCGACTCACGCTCGGCCTCTACACGACGTAGTACTACTCGGGGTAGGCTTGTTTGCGTGAAGGGTCTCGGCGAGCTTGAACGCAGCATCATGGACATTCTGTGGGCCCACAACGCCCCCTTGACCGCCAGGGAGGTCGGTCGCCTGATCGCCGACCGCGACCTCGCCCCCACCACGGTCATGACGGTTCTCGACCGGCTGACCCGTAAAGGTTTCCTCAACCGCACCCGTGACGGGCGCGCCTGGCGATACAAGCCCGGCGAGAGCCGCGACGCGTACGTCGCGGAGCTTATGCTGGAAGCCCTCGACATGACAGGCGACCGTTCTGCGGCGCTCACGCGCTTCGCCCAGACGGTCTCGGGTTCCGAGGCCGAAATCCTGCGCAAGGCGCTCACGGAGCTGGAAGAGGAGTGATCATGGCCGCTGTCCTGGCCGCGCTCGCCATGGCGTGCGCGGTTGGTGCATGGCGGCTGACGTCCGCCCGGTGGCCATGGCGGGCGCCGCGCGCGGCCATCCTGCTCTGGCAGTCCCTCGGCGTGACGTGGGGTCTCGCCAGCGTCGGCGCCCTGCTCGCGTACGCGCTCGAGCCCTACGGCGGCGGCGTGGTGTACGGCCTGCGGGCCTTCGTCCAGTCGGCGATCTCCTTCGGTATGGGATACGGCCTGCTCCAGCCGTACGACCTGCCCCGCGTCGGCGCGCTGGCGTCGGGCCTGACGCTCCTCGCCCTGCTCATCGTGGTGCTGCTCGTGGCGGGTTTTCAGACCCTGCGCGCCCGGCGGCGCCACCGCGTGCTGCTGTCCCTCATCGCCCACGACGACCCCGGCGTTCCGGGCGTGCGGGTGGTCGACCACCCGGGCGCCGCGGCGTACTGCCTGCCCGGCCTCAGGTCGGAGGTCGTCGTCAGCGCGGGCACGCTGACGCTGCTCGACAGGGACGAGCTGACCGCGGTGCTGGCCCATGAGGCCGCCCATGTGCGCGAGCGGCATGACCTGGTCCTCCTGCCGTTCACCGCGCTCAAGTGGGCGCTGCCCTGGCTGAGCGTGGTGCGCAACGCCCACTCGTCGGTCGCCCTGCTGGTCGAGATGGCCGCCGACGACCGTGCCCGCCGTTACTGCTCACCGCGCCGCCTGGCGACCGCGCTGCTCCGGTTCGGTACGGCTGGGGCCGTTCCCGCTCCGAACGGCGCGATCGGCGCGGCCGGCGAGCATGTCATGGCCAGGGTCAACCGGCTGATCAAGCCCGGCGCCGTGCTGCCGAGGCGGTTCAGGTACAGCCTCATCACCTTTTCCGTGCTTCTGTCTGCCTCTGCGCCGCTTCTCTGGATCTATCCCGGCTGATTTCCCTAGTGCTTGCTGGTGCATGCAGACGCGTTTGCATTTGCAAGCACCGTGATGCAGACTAAAGCCATGGAACTACCCAAGGTCGGCTCGATCGGCGAGTACATCCGCGATCAGCGGAAGCAGGCGAAGATCTCCCTGCGCCAGCTCGCCACTCAGGCCGGGGTCTCCAACCCCTACCTGAGTCAGATCGAGCGCGGGCTGCGCAAGCCGAGCGCCGAGATCCTGAACCAGATCGCCAAAGGTCTGCGGATCTCGTCTCAGGCGCTCTATGTGCAGGCGGGTCTCATCGAGGACCGCGAGCCGGACAGCGATGTGCTGGCCGCGATGCGGGCCGACCGCACCCTCACCGAGCGGCAACGCCAGGTGCTGATCGATATCTACGAGTCGTTTCGCAAGGAGAACCACGTCGAAGCTCCGGCCGAGACCGAGCGGACCTCCCAGAACGCCTGGTCGGAGCCGGAGCCCCAAGGGGTCGACGCGGTTCTCGCTGAGGAGGGCCTGACCTCCTCGCCGAACGGCGGCATTAAACCGGAACCCAAGGAAGGTTAACCCATGCCTCTCAACGACGAGGTCAAGAAGCTCGCCGAGTCCAAGCCGTTCTACGCCGTCGCCGGCGCCGGCGACTACGCGGTCGAGAAGCTCCGTGAGCTGCCGGAGCAGATCCAGCGCCTGCAGTCCCGCCGGTCCGAGATGGGCTCCGTCGCGCGCGACCTGCCCACCATGGCCAGGAAGTACGCCGGCAACGTGCAGGTCAAGGCCGAGGCCGTCGCCAAGGACCTGCCGGGCAAGGCCCGGGAGTACGCCGACACGATCAGCTCCAAGGCCGCCGTCCTCTACGACCAGTTCGCCAACCGGGGCCGCAAGGTCGTCAGCAAGGTGACAGGCGAGGCCGCGCTGGAGCTGGAGGAGGTCTCCGCGAGCGCCGAGCCGGCGACCACCGGCCGTCCCGCCGCGGCACGGAGGACCACCCGCACCAGCGGCGGCACCAAGGCTTGAGCGAACCGCTGTACGGCCCGTCCCGGAGCCCCGGGGCGGGCCGTACGCCTCGCGCGAGGTACTTCCAGGACAGTCCCCAGGAACCCTGAGCGGTCCGCGTGCGTTGCAGGGAGTACGGCGACCGTCTCCGGCCACGCTTCCTCGCGGCCGGGAACCCTGACGATCGGCATGTTCAGACCAGACCGCGACGATCGTCGCGGGCCCCCGGGAGGTCTCCGTCCGGGCTAGGCTGAAGCAGCCATCACATGACCCCTGGGAGAGGCGATGTTCCAGATCCACGGATTTCTGGATCTCATATTCTGGGTGCTCGCCATCGCGGCGTTCGGCCTGTGCGCCTGGGCCCTCGTCCACGCGCTCAAGACCCCCGCCCGCGCCTTCGCGATGGCGGGCAAGCTCGACAAGCGGCTCTGGCTGGTGATCCTCGGCCTCGCGACCCTGTTCTCGTTCGCCGCAGCCGTGAAATACCTGCCGGTGCTGAGCTTCTTCACCATCGCGTCGGTCATCGGCTCCGGCATCTATCTCGCCGACGTCAAGCCGGCCGTCGGCGAGATCGGCAAGGGCGGCGGCAACAGCGGCCCGTACGGGCCCTGGTAGGCCTCTGCCCCGTCCCCTTTGCGGTTTTCGATCAGCGTCCCGCGCCGACCGCTAGGCTGACGCCCCATGGTGGATCTCCCCCGTCGACTCGCGCTCGCCCTCGTGCTGATCGTCCTCGTCGCCACCCCGGCGCGGGCCGAGGCGGACAGCGTGAACAAAACGGACGTCACCGTGGAGCTGCGCCCGGGTGGCGTGCTCCACGTCAAGGAGCAGATCTCCTACTCCGGCCAGGTCAGCCGCACGCTGCTCGCCCGCACCAGGTACGACGACTCCAACGACCGCGTCTACCGCGTCACGAACTTCAAGGGCGACGGCACCCTCGCCGGCGACACCATCACCCTGGGCGGCAAGGGCACGGCCACGATCGAGTACGACGTGACGGGCGCCGTGACGCCGGTCGGCGGCGGCGAGGAGCTGCGCTGGTACGTCGTCAACGGCTGGTCGGCCCCGGTCAAGGACGCCGTCGTCAAGCTGTCCGGACCCGCCCCCATCCAGAACCTCTCGTGCTTCGCCGGCGATCTCACCTCGGCCACCGGCTGCACCGCGGCCTCGATGGACGAGAGCGGCACGCGCGCCGAGTTCGAGCAGCAGGGTCTCGGACCCTCCCAGGCGCTGACGGTCGTCGCCGGCTTCCCCAAGGGGGCGAGCGGCGGGCAGCCGATCCTGGAGCGGCGGTTCGAGCTCGCCGGCGCCTTCACGCTCAGCCCGCTCACCGGGGGCGCCCTCCTGGCGCTCGTGGTGCTGCTGCTCGGCGGCCTGGGGCTGCTCTACCGGACCCGGGGCAGGGACGCCCGGATAATCGACCACGAGGCGGGCGGCCCGGTCACCACGCTGCGTGACGGCAGGTTCTCCCCGCCCGACGGCGTGCGTCCGGGCCAGATCGGCACGCTGATCGACGAGCAGGCCGACGTGATCGACGTGACGGCCACCATCGTGGACCTCGCCGTCCGAGGCTTCGTGCACATCGAGGAGCAGCCTCGCGGGGCCTACGACGCTCCCGACTGGCTGCTGGTGAAGGTGCCGAGCGCCCCCGTGGAGACCCTTCTCGACTACGAGCGGGCGCTCCACCTGGCCATCTTCGACGGCCGCGGCTCGGTGCTGCTGTCCGAGCTCCACGGCTCGTTCGCCGCCGGGCTCGGCAAGGTGCGCGACGCTCTGTACCGCGACGTCGTCGCGCAGGGCTGGTTCGCCCGGCGGCCCGACTCCGTACGGACCCGCTGGACGACCATGGGTGTGGTGGTCACCGGGCTCGGCGTGCTCGCCACCGTGCTGCTCGCCTGGTTCACGACGTACGGGCTGCTCGGCCTGGCGTTGATCATCGCGGGGGCGGCCCTGTCGGTGGGCGGGCAGTACATGCCGGCCAAGACCGCGCGGGGTGCCTCGGCCCTGGCCCACACCCTCGGCTTCCGCGACTACCTCGCCTCGGGGGAGGTCGGTGAGGTGCCCCAGGCCCAGCGGGTCGAGCTGTTCTCCCGCTACCTGCCGTACGCCGTGGTCTTCGACAACGTGGACCGCTGGGCGCGCGTGGTCGCCTCGCTGAACGGCGACGGCAGGCGCGCCGACACCCTCTACTGGTACCAGGGCCCCGCCGAGTGGGACCTGTCGAAGTTCGCCGACTCGATGCGCACGTTCACGCTGACCACCTCGGGGGCGATATCGGCCTCCCGCCAGTTCCGCCGGTCGATCTGAGGTGGGGTCACACCTCTCCGCGTACGCGGACCTTCCACACGGGCCTGCCGCCGCCGAACTGCGGCGGGTGGCGAGAACGGACGGTGAGCCGGCGGCGTTCACCGCTGCCGGCGGACGGTGGGAGAATCGGGGACCATGCGTGCCGTTGTTCAGCGGGTGACTTCCGCGTCCGTGGTCGTCGACGGGCGGACCGTGGGGGCGATCGAGGAGCCGGGCCTGCTCGTGCTGGTCGGCGTGACCCACACCGACGGCCCGGCGGAGGCCGCCAAGCTCGCCGCCAAGCTGTGGGGCCTGCGCGTGCTGTCCGGCGAGAAGTCCTGCTCCGACGTGGGCGCGCCGCTGCTGGTGGTCAGCCAGTTCACGCTCTACGGCGACGCCAGGAAGGGCCGCCGCCCCACCTGGCAGGCGGCGGCACCCGGCCCTGTGGCCGAGCCCCTCGTGGACGCCGTGGTCGCCGAGCTGCGCTCTCTCGGCGCCCGCGTGGAGACCGGCGTGTTCGGAGCCGACATGAAGGTCGCGCTCGTCAACGACGGCCCCATCACGCTCGTCATCGACATCTAGCGGTTGGGTCAGCGGATGCGGCGGCGCAGCGCGGGGTCGATGGAGACGTTGCGCCCGGCGTCCGGTGGCACGATGACCTCCTGGCTCGCGGCGACCCCTCCCGCCAGCAGCTCGATCTCCACGGGAACGGTGCGCTTCACCACGGCCAGGGCGATGGGCCCGAGCTCATGGTGCCGGGCAGACGAGCCGACGAAGCCCACCTGGCCGGGCTCGGCACTGCCCTCCACCGCGGCCTCGGGGTCGGCCTCTCGCGGCGACCCCACGCCCAGCGTCACCGGCGCCCCACGGGGCGGAAGCCTGTCGGCGCTGCCGTCGAGGTGCAGGAAGACGAGCCGGCGCGGCGGATGGCCGAGGTTGTGCACCCGGGCGACGGTCTCCTGCCCTCGGTAGCACCCCTTGGTGAGGTGGACGGCGGAGCCGATCCAGCCGACCTCGTGGGGGATCGTCTTGTGGTCGGTCTCGAAGCCCGCCCGGGGCATGTGGGCCTCGATGCGCAGGGCTTCGTACGCCCAGAGGCCCGCCGGGCGCAGGCCGAGCTCCTCCGGGAGCCCACCCAGCCGCTCGCGTGGTACAAGGAGGTCACCGCCGATCGCGATCACCCCTTCGGGCACCGACCGTACGTGGTCGTCGTCCGCGCCGGGGGCGCTGACGGTCACCACGGCGTAGGCCGAGGTTTCGTCGGCCACCTCGACGCGGAGCATGAACCGCATCTTCTCGAGGAAGGCGATCAGCGCGGCGGAGGTGCCCGGCTCGACGTGTGCCCAGACGGACTCGCCGTCGTCCACGAGGGTCAGGTGGTGCTCCAGCCTGCCCTGCGCGTCGAGGAGCAGCGTCTGGGCCGGGGTGCCCGGCGGGAGCGTGTCGAGCTTCTGGGAGCTGAGGTCGTTCAGCCAGCTGAGCCGGTCGGGCCCGGAGACGCGGACGACCTCGTGGTGGCTCCGGTCGACCAGGGCCTTTCCCGCCACGAGAGCCCGCTGCTCGGCGTACGGCTCGCCGTAGTGCGCGGCGACGGTGTCATCGGGGGACTCGGCGGCTACTGCTCCTGGCGTGTCCAGCAGAGGGCTTCGCATGCCTCAAGGCTATTGCGCCTCAGCGGATTCACGTGCCTCAGGGGGGCAGTCGCGGCACCGGCCGAACACCGTCAGGTGCCGCACGTCGGTCTCGAAGCCGAGCTCGTCCCTCAGGGTCGACACCAGGCCCTGGACCAGCTCGGGCCGGACCTCGCTGATCTGACCGCACCCCCGGCAGACCAGGTGGACGTGGTCTGCCTGGCTCGCCAGGTGGTAGGTGGGGGCGCCGTGCCCGAGGTGGGTGTGGGTGACCATGCCGAGCTCCTCGAGGAGCTCAAGCGTGCGGTAGACGGTGGAGATGTTGACACCCCTGGCGGTTTCCTGCACCTGGCCGCAGATGTCCTCGGGGGTGGCGTGGCCCAGACGGGTGACCGCCTCGAGCACCAACTGCCGTTGCGGGGTCACGCGGTATCCTCGCGCGCGTAACTCCTCGTGCCATGTCCCGGTCATGCGACGAGTCTACGAGGAGCGCGGGCGGGGCGAGGTGGGCGCTCTGAACCCCCGTGCGTGCGGCTTCCCCGGCGCACCTGCGGGCACCGCCGACGCACGTCGAGGCACATTTGAGGCGCGCCGCAAATATTGGCTTGCCTGGCGCGGAGGTGCTCGCATAGCGTACGAAGCACGCCGAAGGGAGGTGGTCCAAACAATGGATAGTCATAATTGGGCTAGCGAGGTGGCTGTCCGCTAGGACATCGCCAGTCAGGACCTTTCGTCCAGGCGTCGTGCCCTCCCGGGCACTGGTGGCGTCCGGCGAATCCACGACAGACACCGGAACCCCGGGCAGCCGGCGGGTGGAGTCAACTCCACCCAATGGTCCAGCCGGCCCGTCTCATCAGGAGACGGAGCGCGCCCGGGGTTCTTTTTTGTGCCCTGATCAGCTTCGTGGCGTCTCAGCCGACCTTCTTCAGCTCCGCGGACAGGTGCGACGTCAGCGGCCGGCCCTCGGCGGCCATGTCGTAGGCGTACATCAGGTTGCCGTCGACCAGGCCGTACAGCCGGTGACCCGCGGTGTACTCCTTGGCGGTGGACGTGCGGGCCACGACGTCGGTCCTCATCTCGATCTTGTGGAACACCACCTCGCCGAGGTAGATCTCGACGATGCCGGTCGGGTGGGCCAGCACGATCTCGAGCTGCCTCTCGGGGAGCGCCCGCCAGTACCCCGACTCGGTGGCGAGGGGCCTGACCATGTTGCCCTCGTCGTCGAGCAGCCAGGTCCTGCTCTGGTAGCTCAGGAACGGCTTGCCGTTGTGCCCGAAGGTGATCTCCTGCCCGAACCTGAAGCTCTCGATCGTCGGGTAGCCGCCGACTCCGGCGCCCTCCCACTTGCCCAGCAGGAAGGCGATCGGCTCGAGGTTGGGATGTATTGACTGGGACTCCATGGCACATGAGCCTAAATGCCCGGCTGTACGTCTCGTACCCGCGACACCGGACCGGGGAATCGCCTGGTGGATGGTCGTCGTCGGCGCATAGGCTCGGAGCATGGCACGATCAATGGTGATAAAGGTGACGGCTGGTTCAGACGCCCCGGAGCGGTGCAATCAGGCGTTTACCGTCGCAGCGGCTGCTGTGGCGAGTGGCGTGCCCGTGTCGCTCTGGCTGACCGGGGAGTCGGCGTGGTTCGGCCTGCCGGGCCGGGCGAAGGAGTTCACCCTGCCTGAGGCGACCCCGCTGAAGGACCTGCTCGACGTCGTGCTGGCCGGGGGAAGCGTGACGGTGTGCACGCAGTGCGCGGCACGCCGGGGCATCGGGGTGGACGACCTGATCGACGGTGTGCGCATCGCGGGCGCCTCGACGTTCGTGGAGGAGGCGCTCGGCGAGGGCGTCCAGGCGCTGGTCTACTGAGGCCCGCCGCCGCCCGGTAACAGCATTGTCCGAACCTCGGTGGAACGGCCCCGAGCCGCGCTCAGCGGGGCAGGACGGCCTTCAGCCGCTCGTCGCGCAGCCGGTCGTACCAGCTGTCGTCGATGGGCGCGAGCGGCCCCGCCGCCCAGCTCAGGAACACGTCGGCCAGCCACGGGTTGCGTGCGAGCGCCGGACCGTGGAGATAGGTGCCGACGATCTTGCCCGTGTGACAGCCCTCGGTGCCGTCGCCGTTGCCGGTGCCGACCACCGTGCGCGACAGCGGGCGCACACCCGGGCCGAGCCGGGTGACGCCCATGTGGTTCTCGAAGCCGGTCAGCATGTGGCCGCCCAGCCCCGTGTCAACCTCGGCGGCCAGCTCGCCCACCGCGCGGGCGGGGCCCCGAACGCTCTCGATGTCGAGCAGGCCGATGCCCGCCACCGGCTGGCCCTCCTCGCCGCCGAACACCGACCCCATGATCTGGTAGCCGGCGCAGACCGCCAGGAGCGACGCACCCAGGTCGATGGCCCGCTGGAGCCCGCCGTCGCGCCGGAGCCGCTCCGCCGCGAGGATCTGCGGCCGGTCCTCTCCTCCGCCGATGAGGTAGATGTCGCCGGAGTCGGGCACCATGTCGGCCGAACGGACGTAGACGGTCTCGACGGGGATGCCCCGCTTGCGGGCCCGCTGCTCCAGGATCAGGACATTGCCCTGGTCACCGTACGTGCTCAGCAGGTCCGGGTAGATCCACACGATGCGCAGGGCGCTGTCAGACGGCACGGCCGAACTCCGCTCGAATCTGCTGGAAGGCTGTGTAGTTGGCGATCACGTCGACGCGGCCGGCCGCCTGGTGGGCCACGGCCTCCTCGAAGGTCTCGCAGAGCTGGAAGGGCACCCCTGCGACGTCGAGGCGGAGCGCCAGGTCGAGCCGCCGCTCCCCTGTCACGAACACCGGACGGCCGCTCAGGACGCGATAGTCGACGTCCCAGAGCCAGGAGGTGTCGCGGCCGTCGGGACCCTGGGCGTTCACCGACAGGATGATCGGCAGCGCCGGGTCGGCGACCTCGAAGGCCTCGAGCCAGCCGGCGGGGTTCTTGGCGAGCAGGAGCCGCAGCGAGCGCCCGTCACGCTCCACCGTCGTGTAGCGCCCGGCGACCGACCTGACCTCCCGCAGCCTCGGGAGCGCGCGGTCGACCGGCAGGCCGAACGCTTCGGCGGTCGCCAGCGCGATGACGGCGTTGGCGCGGTTGGCCCGGCCGGGAAGCTGGAGGTCGAGCACCCAGCGCTGACGCCGAGGGTCGATCACCGCGTCGTCGTCGAGCACCCAGGTGGGCTCGGGGCGGCGGAACGTGCACTCGCGGCATGCCCAGTCGTTGCCCTTGCGGTCGAGCGGGCCGCCGCACTCGGGACAGCACCAGGAGTCTTCCTTCCAGGGCTGCCCGCACGACACCCAGGTCACCCGGGCCGCGGTCGAGGCGCCCCACGTGACCAGCGGATCGTCGCAGTTCGCGATCACGTGGGTGTCCTTGCCGGCGAGGGCGCGCTGCCACTTCTGGGCCAGCAGCCAGATCTCGCCCGCGCGGTCCATCTGGTCGCGGCTGAGGTTCATCAGGCAGACGATGGTCGCGCCGGTCGTGTCGAGCACCTCGGGGAGGTACTTCTCGTCGACCTCGAGCACGGCGAAGGGGGCCTGCTTGGCCTGCGACAGCGCCGACACGTGGCCGGCTGGCATGTTGGCGCCGAAGGCGTTGCTGGCGACCTCGCCGAGCTCCTGCAGCTCGGAGGTGATCAGCCGCGTGGTGGTCGTCTTGCCGTTGGTGGCGCTCACCAGCACGAGCTTGCGGTCGGCGGCCAGCTTGCGCAGCAGGTCAGGCTCGAGGATCAGCCCGACGCGCCCGCCGATCACAGATCCGTCGCCGCGCCCGGTCACCCGGGAGAGGGTGGCGGCCGTACGCCCGAGGGCACTCGCGAGCTGAGCACGCAGCGGTAGCTGGGTCATGCCCGAGATCCTAGTGCGGCGCGCGCGAAGAATCCCTCACGAGGCTCCAAAGCCCGGCCGTCCGAACACTCCCCCGCTGTTCGAGCCGAGGTTCATGCCCGGCCGTCCGAACACTCCTGCGCTATTCGAGCGAGGGCCCGGCCGTCCGGACACTCCCGTGCCAGCCGCGCGGCTGCGCTACTCGAGGAAGGACAGCTCCGCCTGGTGCTCCGCGCCCCCCTCGAACGGCAGCACGAACCGCCGAGGCCACGACAGCACGGTCTCCAGCCACCCGGCACCCATGGTCTGGGAGATGTGACGGACCCGGTCACGCGGGTCGACCCCGATCGTGACGGTCGAGAAGTCCTCCTGCACGCCCTCGTGCTCGTCGTCGCCGAGCAGCACCCGCCAGGCGAGGGCCCGGTTTCGCTCCATCTCCATGGACAGCGGGTGGTGGCGCAGCGCCTTGGCCCGATGACCGAGCAGCTCGGTGCGGGCCATGGTGTCCACCGCGCCCGATCCGTTGACGCCGAGGTGGGGGTACGGCTTGCCGGACCGGTCGGTGCCGAACAGGGCGTACTCCATGGTGGGCGCGGGACTGCGGAGGTTCGGCGCCGGATGGCCGTAGGGGAAGAGCCGATCCACCTCGTGCACCCAGCGGATCTGCGGGATCACCCAAGCGGCCCCCGGCCGCTCGCCGGCGGCCGGCGTGGCCTGCCCGGACGGGTCGAGCAGCGCCGCCGCCACCTCCGCCGCCTTCACCGTCAGCAGGCCAGGGTCGTAGAACGTGCGCAGCGACCACGCCCGCCTGGCGACCGCCCGCTCGGCGAGCGTCGCCAGCAGGCACTCACGCCGCCTCGGGGGAAGCTCGGCCCAGATGTCGGCGAGGACGCGCGGCACCCCCGGCAGCGACCGGTTGGTGCAGAAGGCCAGCACCACGGTGTCGGTCCAGATGCGCAGCCACGCCCACTCGGGGGCGTCGGCGAGCAGGTCGGCCTCGCGCAGCTCGAACAGCGTGCAGGCCTTGCCGGTCACGCATTCGTGCCCGCAGGCGGCGGACCGGCGGCCGCGGATCGGCGGGATCGGGCCGGGGACGGTGTGCTCGCGGTGCTCGCCGAGGGGCACCTGGATGCGCAGCGGGCGGTCCATGCCGTCGGCGAAGACGGCGGCGGTGCCCGGCTGGAGGGAGACGACCTGGCGGGACTGCTCCTCGCTGAGGTTCATGGCCGCGCCGACGAGCCTTCGGTCGTCCTCGGCCGGGAGCCGGTGCACGACCTTCAGGGCGGTGTTCTTCACGACGTCGGCGATGAGCTTGGTCGGGATCTGCTCGGCCACGACGATGCCCTCGCCGTACGCGCGGATCTCGGCGAGCATGCCGGCCAGCAGCTCGACCGCGTGCGTGCTGGCCCGCTGTGCGCCTCGGTCGCGCAGCAGACGGTGGGCCTCCTCGATCACGATGACGTGCTGGAGGCCGCGTGCCTTCTCCTGCCTGGCGCGCATCCGCAGGTGCTCGACGATGCGGATGATCAGCGTGCCCATCAGGAACGCCTTGTCCTCGTCGTTGGCGACGTCCTCGATCGCGAACACGACGTTGCGCTGCAGGAGCCCGCCGATGTCGGCGGGGTGGCCGCCCTCGAAGAAACGGCCGGCCGAGCCGACCCTCAGGCTCCGCAGGCGGAGGCTGATGAAGCCTTCGACGTCGGCCTGGACCTCCCTGCCGTACCCGATCTCCTGGATGACCTCAAGGGCGTGCGTCTGTAACTGTTCGAGCGTGGGCACGGCCGGCTGCACCGCCGCTCCGGGGATGCCGCCGCCGGTGACGACGTCCCAGCCGTTGGCCTCGTAGACCCGTTGCAGGGCCAGGGACATGATCTGCGGGAACGGCTCCTCGGCGTCGAAGGCGGCCATGAACAGCGCCCTGACCATGTCGATGTGCGCCTGGACCGGGTAGCCGGGCTCCGGGGCGAGGGGGTTGACGCTGAAGGGCACGTTGTCCGGCGCCGAGGGATTGATCACGGTCAGCGGCGCCAGGTGCTCGACCCGTCCGGCCATCGCGGCGTACTCGGACTTGGCGGGCTCGATCGCGAGCCACGGGATGCCCGCCTCGGTGAGCTGCTCCAGCAGATGGCGCACGGTCTGCGACTTGCCCGAGCCGGTGGCCCCGGTGATGAAAGCGTGCCGGTTGAGCGTCGCGAGGGGCACCCGGAACGACCCGACCGCGCGGTCCTGCCCGTCGATGATCGAGCCCAGGTCGACCACCGGCTCCCCGGTGTTGCGCACGTCGGCCTCGCTGGTCACGTCGAAGAACCCGGCGTCGAGCACACGCACGCCGGGCACCTCGCGGCGGGGCAGCCCCGCCAGTGCTGCGAGGGCACCGGCCGTGGCCGCGAAGGGCGTCGCCGCGCCGTCGGCCGGATCCTGGAGGGTGACGCCGAGCGCCTCGGCGAGGGCGTACACCGGCTCGCCGGAGGTGGACCGGCCGAACCCCGCGAGTACCGGCAGCGACAGAGCGCTGCGCAGCCGGTAGGGGTGGTGGCTCATCTCGACCGAGCCGACCAGCACCGGGGCGATCTGCCGCAGCTCGTCGGGGCTCGCCGCGCCGGCCAGCACCCGGACGTTCCACAGCCCGGCCTCGCGGAAGGCGTCGAGCTCCTGCATCCGCCGCTCGGCCCGCTCGGCGTCGAACCGGCTGCGCTCGGAGGCGTCGCCGTACTGCCGCAGCACGTTGAGCTGGGTACGCAGGTGGGCCACTTCGGCGTCGAGCAGGTCGGTGGGCTCGGCCACTACGAGCCAGCCGAACGGGCGCGACATGAGCGTGACGAGCGTGGACTCGAACAAGGTGGGACGCAGCAGCTCGTCGGGGCCGGGCTCCCTGCGCCCGTTGAGCGGCGGGGCCTGGCGGCCCGGGCAGGGCGTCCACGCCAGGTCGGCGAGGTCGGCGAGCCAGTCGTCGCCGATCTCCACGCCGCGGGCGCCGCCGGGGAACAGCAGCGGCTGCGGCCCCTGCGGCGGCTCCTCGACGGTGGCGCTGGAGGCCCGGCGCGGCGGGCGCGGCGGCGTGAGCGGGCCGGCGTTGGTGACCAGCTCTAGCGGCGCGCCCGACCCCCGGGACAGCCAGCCGATCACGAAGGGACGGTTGCGCTGGGCGGCGGAGAGCACGGCGGGCAGGACGGTGACGAAATCCCACTCGGCCGAGGAGCTACGCGAGGGGGCGGTGATCGCCTGGATGCGATACCACGGACCACTCAGCGGGAACGGCGCGCTAGGCGCTGCGGAGGACACGCTTGCCTGCATATCAAGCTCAAATCCCTCATGCCACCATCGTTTGCCATGGGATTACCTGTTCAATGCCTTGTTCGCCAGTCCAGGCGCTCCGGCGGCGGACCGAGGTTGGGCGGGAAGGGGTCTTCTTCGGGTGTCTCCTCGAGCTCCGGCGGGGTGAGCATCACACGGCGAACCTCCTCGAACTCCCCCAGAGTGGTCTTGGGGAAGGTCAGGATCGCCGGGTTGGCGTCGGCGAGCCGCACCTGGCGGCCCTCGGCCGTCGCATGAGTGACGATCACGGACGTCGTGGGCAGTTGCTGGAGCTGGTGAGGCTCGACCAGGAACTCCCGGCTGCGGTGCAGCACGCGCTCCTCCCCCATCGCCTTGGTGGCGCTGCGCCCCCACTCGGTGGACTCGGTGATGCCCTCCTTGAGGTCGTCCTGGCCCTTCTCCTGCGCGTTAGGGCCGGTACGGCCGGCGTTGGCCACCGTGGAGGTGTAGAAGGCGTTCAGGCCGTCCACGGCGGGGCTGATGGTCTCGGTGAGCTGGGCCAGCTCGAGGCGGTGCTCGGTGCCCATGTGCTCGCTGGCCACCCGGGCGTCCTCGGCGTTGCCGAGGCGCATGAACGCGACGGCGGCGTGTCCACGGCCGAGGCGCTCCCTGACGGTGGGGGTGAGGGAGCGGTAGGTCAGGACCAGGCCGGTCTGCGAGGTCTCGCAGGCGTCCATCAGCCGGTCTAGCACGTCGCCGCGGAGCTTGTCCGCGCCCGCGACGATGATCGTGTGGTACCAGGGGCGCTCCGAGGCCGGGGCCTGCCGCAAGATGTGCGTCAGGGCGGTCGCGACGTATGTGCCCAGCACGCGGTTGCCGAAGACCCCGGCCTGGCGGTCCATGGAGACGACGCGCAGCCGCGCCGGCGGCAGCCGTACAGCCTCGGAGCCGAGGGTCTCCAGCTTGCGGAGCTGTGACTCAAGGGCCCAGGCGCGCTCGATCACCACGCGGTCGGTCACGCCCCTGCCGAAAAGCGTGCCGATGCGTTCGAGCTGGGTGGCGGTGAGCAGGCCGAAGCGCAGGTCGTCGCGGGGGTCGCCCACCTGGGCGAGGGCGCGCAGCGCGGCCGTGACCTGGTTGATCGTGGCGTTCTGGCCCAGAACCTCGAGGACGCGCTCCAGGATCGCGTTGTCGAAGCTGAGGTCGCGGGTCGTGCGGTGCTCCTCGCTGACGCTCACGACGTGGGCGAGCACGTCGGCGAACGCCTCGGGCGGCAGCGTCGCGCCGAGGTCCAGCCTCGGCAGGTCGACCGGGAGCACCCACACCAGGGGGTCGTCGCCGCCGCGCCTGGCCAGCTCGATCAGGTCCTTGGCGATGGCGCCCTCGGACAGGTCCAGCACGGTGAGGTGGCCGCCGCTGTAGAGCCGTGTCGCGCCGAGCAGGGTGATGAGAGCCGACCAGCCCGGAAGCGTGCCACCGGCGACGTCGATGCGGTCGATCTCGTCGGGCACGGCCACGGCGTACCAGGTGAGCTGCCTGTCGTACTGCTCTTTCTTCGCGGCCCACTCGCGGTAGCGCTCGGCGTGCTCCTCCTGGGCGTCGAACAGCTCGCGCTCGCGGCGCTCACGGCGCTGGTCGGCCCGCGCCTCCTGCTCCTTGATGCGGGAACGCAGGGCGCGCTCGCCCTGGTGGACGGCGTATCCGCAGATGGAGGCCACCCCGCCGGTGGCGACGAGCCCGATGACGACGAACGGCCAGCCGATGACCTCGCTGACGCCGAGGCCGAGGATGAGGACCGCGAGGACGGCCATGAAGATCCCGACGATCTTCAGGGGGCGGTTGAGCAGGTCTTCCTGCAGGCGCTCCCGGCGCACCCAGGCCGGGTCGACCGCGACGGGCTCCTCGGGGACCTCTCCGGGCGAGGGGCGCTTGGGCGGCGGGCCGGGATCGGGGTACAGCATGGCGTACTGCCAGCCCAGATAGATCCGGTCAGCCTGGAGCTGCGCATGCTCTGGGTGCACGTCCGCCACCGGACCTCCACCTGTCAATGGTCCTTGCTGGGGAGCTTGCCGGCTGGTGCCCGTGGCCTTGCTCTCCGCCTGTGACAGCGTATGAGTTAGACCTCTCATTCGGGCAGGGTTCTCGTCATTCGGATCAGATTCCTGGCGTCTGGTCCCAGTCAATGGGGCGAACGAGGCAGATGGGAAAGATCTTACGATTACGATCCTGTGGCATGACGTCCTCCGTCCCTCGCGGCCACCGTCGACGACGTCCCGTTCTGGTCCCGGTGGCCGTGCTGCTCGTCGCCGCAGGCCTCGGGGCCATCGCCGCCGTCGGCGGTCTCAAGCAGGCTCCCCCTTCGATGCCTCCGCAGAGGCAGGCGGGCCAGGAGATCGACCAGGACGCCTTCCGCACGAAGATCGAGGGTGCGGTGGTACACGCCGTGACCTACAGCGGCAGCGATCCCTCCGCTAAGCACACCGTTCTGGACCTGAGCCTGAGCGTTTACAACGACGCGGAGGTGAGCGTGCCTCTGCCCTACCTCGAAAGCTCCCTGCTGCGGGTCCTGTCACGGGACGGGGAGAAGTTGATGGTCCCCGGCGCCCAGGACACGTGGGTGTACGACGCGACCGTGCCGGGTGAGGGCGCCTCCAGCAGGCTTCTCCCGCCGAAACAGACCTCGACCGTGGTGATACGGCTTCGCAGGAGCGGTTCGTCGGGGGACGCCGGAAGCGCGAAGTATCCGGACCTCCTGGAGATCGACGTCGGCAAGTACGAGAACCACGAGGATGCCCTGACCGGGCGTCGCACCGCTCAACTGGTGACGGGCGACGACAACAAGCCGATGATCGCCGCGCATGTCACCGTGCCGGTCCGGAAGGCGGTGTGATGGCAGAGCGTCCGGAAGGCGGGGTCACGGCGGCGCCCGCGGACCGCTCCGGGAGGAGCACGCGCGGACGGCGGTTCTGGCGGAGCATCGGCAACGGGGTCATCGCGCTGGCCATCGGCGCCGCGGCCGTGTACGCCCATACCTTCACGATGAACAAGGACGACCTCGCCGCCCCGCTGACCAGCCGGGCCGCGACCGGCGCGGTCGCCACGACAGGCAGGTTCAGCGCCCGGCTCGAGAAGGTGGTCGTCGCCAAGTCATTGAGCCGCCCGGACACCGGCAGCAACACCAGGATCAGGAAATCCACATCCGTGGGCACGAGGGACGTCTTCGTCGTCACCACGATCAGCGCGACCTCTCCCGGAGATCCGACATGGCTGAACCAGGCATGGCTCCGGACGGCGGACGGCGTCGAGTACTCGGCCACCGACCGAGTCGACCCGACCTTCACGCTGGCTCAGCGACCGGTGCAGAACGGCTGGTGGGTCAACCTGGTCTTCGTCTTCGAAGTGCCACCGAAGGCGCTTTCCGGGGCCTCGGTGGTCGTCTCCGCTCCCTCCTCGAACGGGATCTACGACGACATCTACCCCAACCGCTACAACCAGCTTCTCCCCGAGGCCTCCTTGGCACTCACGTCCGACGACGCGGCCACCAGGCGCCTGCTCGACGACGTGAAGCCCTCGTGGCAACTCACAGACGGGCAGTGAGCGCATGAGCGAGAAGCACCGGGGCGACCCGGGGTCCGAGCCGGCGGAGCCGTCCTGGGACGCCTTCACCCCGATCACCCGCACCACACCCCCTCCGGGCGAGGGAACGGCTTACTCCACGGGCTCCCGGGAGGCCGACCCGGTCCCTTCTGACACCTCTGCGCGAGCTTCCGCGGGTGCTGAGGAACGGCCAGGACGGCGGCGGAGGCTTCCTCGTGCCGTGCGCGCGGTCCTCCTTCTCGTGGCGGCCGTCGTACTCGTCGCCGTCACGGTCGGGGTTCAGTGGTGGGACCGGTCGGCATGGGTGGCCGATCGGTATCCGGCCGAAGTCATCAAGGACGTCGGCCGCGGGCAGAGCGCCACCATTCATGGGATGAGCTGGCAGCTCAGCGTGGCGGTACGCCCACGATCCACCGACGACAACCCCGGCGCCACGACACTTGTCGCAGCCGTCCAGGTGACCCCCGTGTCCGCCGAGGAGATCACCCACTTCTCCACGCCTACCTTCGAGGCACGCGACCGGGCCGGGCATACCTGGGAGGCCCTGCCCACCACGACGCTGAGCTCCTTGGACCTCCACGCCGGCAAGGTGGCGCGTCTCACCGTGGTCGCCGCCGTGCCCAACGATCTCAAGGACCGCGCTGAGCTGGTGCTGTCCTACTCGGGACGGGAGATGCTGCGCTTCGCCCGCTGACGCGTGGCCGAGACGTCGAAGGTGGCGGCGAACAGGCACAGCGTCATCGTGGTGAAGATCAGCTCCCGGCCGAAGTGGACCGGGATCTGATAGATCTCCCATTCGAGCTGGCGGTGCGCGGTGCCGATCAGGTAGTACACCCCTCGCTCGGCGTAGTCCAAGCCCACGCTGAGCAGCATGTAGCAAAGACACATCACGGTGAACAACGGGGCGCCGCCTCGGAGGGTCAGCCGCAGGGCGTTGAGCACGGGGGGCCACCTGTCCAGGCCGAGCCGCTTGATCAGCATGCCCGCGCCCTGCCGTGTCAGCCGGTGCGTCCGTCGCTCGATGGAGTCTGCCGCTTCCTGCAGCGAGGTGCCCTTGATCAGCGCGCGACCGTCCTCGGAGTAGGCCCCGTAGACCAGGACGGCGAGGGTCAGCCAGGTGAGCGGGAGCACCACGGCCTCCATGATGTGGGGACGTACCCCGGCGAGCCACTCCATGGCGGTCCGCCAGCCCGGAACCGACTGTTCGAGCGCGGCCCAGTGGTCGTCCCACCAGGCGGTGGCGATCCGCTCCTTCATCCAGGTCGACCGCCCGCCGGCGAAGGCGACCACGAGCACCACCGCGAAGAAGGTGTACGCGAGCTCGCTGAAGGCCACGCCGAGGGCCAGCCTCGTCCCGCCCTTGCGCTCGTGGATGGTCGACAGCACGTAGCGGGCGATCACGGCGATGACCGTGAAGACGACCGCGACCTTCAGGTCCAGCAGGAGATTGGTCCCGGCGTCCGGAGGCACGGGCTTGGCCGGGTCGGTGCCATGACTCGATGCCACGATGTTGTCCAGCAGCACGGCCGCGTATTTGTCGTACTGCACCGCGTAGCGCTCCATGTCGGCGTCGGCGAACTCACGCCAGTCGGCGACCTGCCATCCCCATGCAAGGTAGATGGCGACGAAGACGATGATCGCCCGTCCGAGCCGGGTGAGCAGCGGCTCGTCCTCGCCGCCCTCGGCGTGCCGGGCACGGATCTCCGTCAGCACCCCGCGCACCGAGTGCAACATGGCGACCGTCACGATCATGCCGAGCATGACCATGACGATGAAGATCAGCATCACTCCGGCGAGACGCCACTGGCGGAAGGAGCCGTGCGACAGCTCGGACCCGGCCACCAGCAGCCCGAACCGCCCCAGCTTGCCGAGCGTGAACCACAGCACGAGCGGGACCAGGCAGCGTCCCCATATGGCCAGGGTGTACAGCGGAAGCCCGTACGGCGAGCGCCTCCACCACCGTATGGCGGGAGAGGCGGGCCGTGACCCAGCCCCCAAGGTCAACGAATCGGACATCCTGGGCATGTTATCGATCACGCGCCATGACCGCAGGGCATATCCACAACCAGTTGTCAGGGATTCGGTCCGACTTTCGTCCGGGCTTCGTGCAGGTTCATCGGTATCTACCGCGTCTCTATGGGACGAACGAGACGGAAGAGGATGGAGCAACGACTACCATCCTGTGGCATGACGTCCACCCCTCCTGGCGGCGGTCCACGCCGGCGACCGGTCCTCATACCGGTCTTGGCCGTCCTCGCGGCCGCGACTGTGGGAGTGAGCGCCGCCTTCGGCGGCTTGAAGGACGCCCCCGGGGAACAGCCCGAGCAGCTCGGCAAGGGCGCGGAGTTCGACCAGGGGCAGATCAGCACACGGTTCGAGGACGCCGTCGTCCGCCCCGGCGGCAAGGACGGGCTCGGCATCTCCGACAAGCGCTACCTGCAGATCATCCTGAAGGTCACGAACGAGTCGGATCGCACCATCGAGGCGCAGCACATGGATGACGCGCTTCCCACCGTGCGCGCCGACGCCAAGACGATCAAGCCGTCAGGTATCCCCGGCGATGATCCCTACATCGTGACCATCTCCGGGGGCCACACATACCAGCAACTCCATCCAGGCATGC
The DNA here is from genome assembly GCA_025964675.1 of Sphaerisporangium sp. Classification (GTDB taxonomy): domain Bacteria; phylum Actinomycetota; class Actinomycetes; order Streptosporangiales; family Streptosporangiaceae; genus Sphaerisporangium. The sequence goes on from JAOPYI010000262.1 coordinate 40,085, forward strand.
CCACGACCGTCGTCATGTCGTTCGAGCTGCGACCGGGCCAGCCGGCCCCCAAGAACCTGCAGATCGATCTCGCCGCCTTCGAGTGGCACGAAGACTTCTTCTCCGAGACACACAACTGGCAACGGCTCAACGTGCAGGAGCCGGCGACGGGCACAAAGAAGACCGGGCCCATCCTGCGCACCGCCACGGTAGCCGCCCAGGTGAACCTTCCGGTCAGAGTGGAGGCATCGTGATGGCCACTTCGTCCGCCTTCGTACCCCACGCTCCTCCGCTGCCTCCCTCTCGCACGAAGCCGCCCAGCCGTCGCGCTCCCGTGTGGCGCCGGCTCGCCGGCGCCGTCCTCGGCCTCGCGCTCGCGAGCGCCGCGGTGTACGCCCAGACCTTCGTGATGACCGCCGATGACAGGCGCGCCCCGCTGACCGTGTCCGGCGGCATGCACGGCCAGTTGAACACCGACCACTTCTCCGCTCGCCTGGAGCGAGTGGAGTTCGCGCGATCGGTGCGGGTGAAGAGCACGTACGGGACCGATGAGGCGACGACCGACCAGCTCTTCCTGATCGTGAAGATCGGCGCCACATCTCCACGGCGGCCTGTCAAGCTCGTGTCACACATCCTCACGAGCGACGGCCTCCGTTTCGAAGCCACAGACCACGTCAACGTCAGCGCGACGCTCGGGGACAAGTGGGTCCAGCCGGGATGGTGGCGCTCGGGGTTCTACTTCTTCGAGATCCCACCGGACAAGGTCGCCGGTGCGCGAGTTGTGGTGTCGGAGATGAACAACACGGTGTACGGGGACCAGTACGCGCCCGAAGTCTCCTTCGATCTCGGCCTCGACGGAGCGAAGGCCCGGCAGATGACGGATGCCGCGAAGGACGTCTACGAGGTGAGCGGCTGATGAGCGACCAGAACCCCGACGACACCGGCGTCTGGAACCCTCCAGCGTCGGAGCCGTCCTGGTTCACCCCCTCCAAGCGCCTGCCCCGGCCAGACGCCCGCGTGTGGCCTCCTCCGGAGCCGGAGCCCCTAGGCTCGTCGACGGTGCCGATCCCGGTGATCAGCGACGGGGCGGCCCCCCGCCAGGCATGGCCGCCTTCCGGCACGCCGGCCCGCGGAGCTCAGTTCGGCGGAGCACCGGCTCGTGTGGCACCGCCTGCGGGACCACCGGTTGGCGGAGCACCGGTCAGCACCTCGGCCGCACCGCGACCCGCGCCCGCCGCGCCGACTTCCCGGCGGCGGCGCCGTCGCCCGATGCCGAAGACGTCGAAGGTCGGCCTGCAGCTCTTCGGTGCCGTGGCGCTGACGGCCGCTTTACTGGGCGTGAAGGGATACGACGAGACCACGCGGTACCACCGGGACAGCCCCGCGCCCCAGGTGCGGCATGTCACTCAGGGGCAGGCAGCGGCCCTGGGGAACGCCAAGTGGCGGCTCCTGGACGTCGCGGCCATGGCCCACCAGCCGCAGGACACGCCCGACCGAGTCATACTGCAGATCGAGCTGGAAGCCACCGCGCTGAACGCCGAAGGCAAGTACTACACGAGCAGCCTGCCCGGCTTCTACATGGCCGACAAGTCAGGCCGCACGTGGCTCGCGCAGGCGACGAAGACGCCCAAGGAGCTCCTGCCAGGGGTGCCCGGCCGCTTCACCTTGCTGAGCGCGGTCCCGACGGAACTGGTGAACCAGGCCGAGCTGATGCTGTGGCCGAGTGAATACGAGGGGAGGCTTGAGCAAGGGCCGGTTCTGCGGTTCGACCGTTGACAGTGGCGGCCTCGGCTCGCCGCCTCCGTTCCGCGCCGGCGGCGATGTCGAACGTCGCCGCGAGCAGGCAGGTCGTCAGCACGGTGGCAGCGAGACCGAACACCAGCTCGACCGGTACGTCTACAACATTCCAGTAAAGCAGCGGGTGGTCGCTGCCGACGAGGTAGGCGACGCCACGCCGGCCGTAGTCCTCCCCTACCTTGAGCGCGACGAAGCAGAGCGCGAACAGCCCGAACAGCGGCCCCCCGCCGCGCACGGTCAGACGCACGGTGTTCGCCAGCGGCACCCAGTGCCCCCACCGGCCGAAGAACCTGGTCAGTGTGCGGCGCGTCAGCGAATGCGTCCGCGCGGTGATCGTCTCTCCCGCCTGGGCCACCGTGGTCTCCAACCGAGTGCCCTTGATCACGGTGTTGGCGTCCTCGGCGTAGGCGCCGTACATCAGGATCGCGACGGTCAGCCACGCCGCGGGCAGCACGAGCGCGTCCCAGGCGTACGGCTTGACGGCGCCGACCAGTCCCCAGAAAGCCTGCCAGCCGGGGATGTGCAGCTCCAAGTTGCCGAGGAAGCCTCCCCACCAGGACATGGCGGCCCGGCCGCCGACCCAGTCACCGCGCGAGACGACAACCTGTGCGCCGTAGTAGAAGAAGGAGAGCTCGCAGAACGCCACGGCGATGGCCGCCGGCCGGCTCTCGTTCCGCTCGTGCCAGATGGTGAAGAAGTAGCGCGCCACAAACGCCGCGATCATGATCCCCAGCGTGACATTGAAGTTCAACGTGGTGAGGATCTGGCCGGTGTTCTGGTGCTGCCCGGTCGCCAAGTCGTAGAAAGCGCCAGCAAAGCCCTTTTTATCGCTCTGGCGTTGGATATCCATGTTGAGGAAGGCGCGCACGTCGTCCAGATGCCATCCCCAGGTCAGGTAGAGCGCGACAAAGGGGATGATCACCCTGCTCAGACTCCCGACGAACCCCTCCTGCTCATCTCCGTCGGCCCGTCGCGCACGCATCTCCCACAGCGCCCCGCGCAGCGTGTAGAACATGCCGACGCTCACGACCAGGTTGGCCATCACCATGACGATGAAGATCAGCATGGTCAGCGCGAGCCGCAGCTCCGGCATCGAGCCACGGGCTAGCTCCGTGCCGCCGACGAGCAGCCCGAAGCGCACGAGCTGCCCTGCGGAGTACCACATCACCAGCGGCAGGAGACATCGCCCGGCCAGGCGCAGGGTGTGCCAGGGCAGCGACCAGGCGGACGGGGTGCGGATGGATTCGGACATCCGGTGCATCCTATCTACGGCTCACCATGGGTCGCAGCCGCATCAAGGGAAGCAGGCCCGATTTAAGGCACGCATGGCGAAGGGCCGGCGTCCCGTGGACGGGACACCGGCCCTTGTTGTGCTCGCTGTCGCCGGGACCTCGCGTGTGCGGCGCGGCTACCCGGCGAGCCCGGCGATCGTCAGACGGCGACCTGGAGCTGGGAGACCTCGCCGAGGCGAGCCTCCACGGCGACGTCCTTGGTGACGCCGCCGCCCGCGATGATGCGGACGGTCCAGTCTCCGGGAGCGGCGAAGAAGCGGAAGATGCCCTCGTCGGACACCACCACCTCGCCGGTGAACTCACCGGTGTGGTCGAGAAGGCGGGCGTACGCCGTGCCGGTGCCGGTGACGACACCCTGGATGACGGCCTGGGTCGACAGGTCGATCCCGGCCGGAAGTGCGACGGTCTGCTCCGGTGCGGCGCAACCCTGAACGGTCATCAGCGGGCCTCCCCCAACTCGATCGGCACGCCCACGAGCGAGCCGTACTCGGTCCACGAGCCGTCGTAGTTCTTCACGTTCGGCTGGCCGAGGATCTCGTGCAGCACGAACCAGGTGTGGGCGGAACGCTCGCCGATGCGGCAGTAGGCGATCGTGTCCTTGTCGAAGTCGACGCCCTCGCCGCCGTAGAGGGACCGGAGCTCCTCGTCGGACCTGAAGGTGCCGTCGTCGTTGGCCGCCTTGGACCAGGGGACGTTGCGGGCGGTCGGGATGTGACCACCGCGCTGCGCGGCCTCCTGGGGCAGGTGGGCCGGCGCGAGCAGCTTGCCGCTGAACTCGTCGGGCGAGCGGACGTCCACGAGGTTGAGCTTGCCGATCGCGGCGATGACGTCGTCACGGAAGGCGCGGAGCGAGAGGTCCTGGTCCTTGGCGGAGTACTGCGTCGCGGGACGCGTGGGGACCTCGGTGGCCAGCTCGCGGGAGTCGAGCTCCCACTTCTTGCGGCCACCGTCGAGGAGCCGGACGTTCTCGTGACCGTAGAGCTTGAAGTACCAGTAGGCGTAGGCGGCGAACCAGTTGTTGTTGCCGCCGTAGAGGACCACGGTGTCGTCGTTGCCGATGCCCCGAGCCGACAGAAGGGCCTGGAAGCCCTCACGGTCCACGAAGTCGCGGCGGACCGGGTCCTGCAGATCCTTCTTCCAGTCGATCTTCACGGCACCACGGATGTGGCCCTTGTCATAGGCGCTGGCGTCCTCGTCGACTTCGACGAGCACGACACCAGGAGAGTCGAGGTTGGCCTCGACCCAGTCGGCGTCCACCAGTACGGCGGAGCGGCTCATTAGGGAACCTCCCGTTATCGGGTTGCGGCGGGCATTACACGGCGGACGATCAAGTACATTTCACAGCCCAGGCAGAAGCCGAAGGCGGCGTTCAGGAACGCGGCCAGCAGGGCCGCGGCTGTCGCGACGAGCGCGAGTGGTGTGATCTGCGCGGTGAACCCGATCACGCCGGCGAGCGCGAAGACCAGGCCCACACCCTGCGCGAAGCGGGGTGGGGCGGCGTCCTCCATCTCCACCGGCGGACCGAGCCTCGGCCGCACCAACCGTCTGAATACCAGCCCGTACGGCGAGACTCCGGCGACCCCCAGGGCGAAGAGCACGCCCTGAGCGAGCAGCAGCCAGGCGTTGCCCGTGAGCAGAACCAGCGCCAGGATGAGCGTCGTGATGGCCGCGGAAAACCGCGTGCTTCTTGGGTCGACCTGCATGGCGGGAAGCTCCTGAAGGGATCGTGCCGGAAACGCATGGATCGGGCACTATTCAGAGCGGCGCGGTGTGAAAACCGCGAGATCGCCCTTCAGGCCATACGACAGAGCGCGGTGGCTACGCGGCAGAAGTCAACCGCGCGCCGCTTCGTCAGCAGCTCTGTCAAGGGCATCATGTCCACGACAGTACTCGCCGTCTTGCCATCTGTCACGTCGCGTCCGATTCATGAGATGCCGCGAACCCGAGGGCCGCGATCACGTCCACCTTGCGTGGTTGGCCGGAGGCCTTTTTGATCACTCGGCCGGCGCCGTCCAGGATCAGGACCGTCGGCGTGCGCATCACGTCGAACCTCCGTACCAGGTCGAGCCGCGACTCCGCGTCGATCTCGACGTGCCGCACGCCGGACACCATGCCCGAGACCTCCGACAGGATGCGCCGGGTCGCGCGGCAGGGCTGGCAGAAGGCCGTGGAGAACTGCACCAGCGTGGCCCGCTCCCCCAGCTCCTCGCCGAGGTCGCCGGCCACCACCACGTCCATGTCGCTCCTCACAGCGCGCGCGACACCGCTGCGCCGCCTCATCGTCACTCCGACGATGAGGCCCGCGGCGAGCGTCACGCAGAGCACCACCAGGCCTGTCATCGCCTGCGACAACACGGGCCGCCTGGCCGCCATTCCCGCGAATCAGTGGTCGTACGGGATCGACAGGAGGCGCTTGCCCGTGGAGGCGCGGATGTCGAACCTCCGGATGCCGTCCATGGTGAGCTCGGTGTGCCCGGTGAACTTGGCCGGTCCTCCGCGGTAGTCGGCGGCGTCGACCGTCCAGCTCCCCGCCGGGGACTCGGTGCCGTCGGCCCCGACCGCGGTCACCCGGCAGGAGGTGCCGCTCGGGACCCCGGAAAGCCTGATCTCGACGGTCGTGCCCTCGCCGCCCGGTATCAGGCTGAGGTCGGCGCGCACCTGGCCGTTCCGGCCCGTCAGCGCGACGGCGGACGCGGACGTCACCGGCGCGTCCTTGAGCATGGCCGAGGGGCCTGGCGTGGCGGCGAGGCCATCGCTCCGCTGGTCGGCGGACCCGCGCGCGGAGTTCGGGAGCGCGCTGCCGGCCGCGGGAGCGCTCGCCGCGCTCATGCCGGACTCCGTCGAGCGCCCCACGGCGAGCCAGGCCGTACCGCCGAGGACGACGGCGACGAGGGAGGCGGCCAGGCCGAACACCAGCCTGTTGACCCGGTGGCGCTTCGCCGACGCCGCGATCAGCCGGTCGAGCACGGCGTGCGGCGGGCTGGCCGCCTGCTCGATGTCCTCCTCCGAGACCCGGGCGAGCACGGCGGTGAGCCCGCTGAGCTCGTCCAACTCCGCCCGGCAGTCCGGACATGTCGCGAGATGAGCCTCGACCAGGACGGCCTCCTCCGCCTCCAGCGCGCCGAGCACGTACGCGCCGAGCGACATCCGTACGTCGTCACAGGCGTTCATGGCGCGAGTCCCCGCTCCTCCAGCGCCAGTTTCAGCGCGCGAAGCGCGTAGTACGTGCGTGACTTGACCGTGCCGGGCGGAATGCCCAGCGCCTCGGCGGCCTCCTTCACCGACCGGCCCCGATAGTAGGTCTCCATGAGGACCGCCCGGTGCTCTGGCCGCAGGGCCGCGATGGCGTCGGCGACCCCCCACGACTCCACCGCACGGTCCAACTCGTCGTCGGCGGGGATCACGGCGAGGGCCTCGTCGGTGGTCTCCTGCGGACGGGACCTGCGGGCACGGTGGTGGTCGAAGACCAGGTTCCGGGCGACGGTGAACAGCCACGCCCGGACCGGGCGGTCGGTGAGCACGTCAGGGTGCTTCCATGCCCGCAACAGCGTCTCCTGTACCACGTCCTCCGCCTTGCCCGGATCGCCCGTCAATCGCAATACGTAACCGTAGAGTGACCCCGCGTGCTCATCGAAGAGTGTTCGTATCAACTGCTCGTCGGCGGTTCCGGCGGGGCTCACATTCTCATGACGTACGGCGAGAGGGTCTGGTTCAGGCACGCAGCGGCACGTCCGTCGCAGTGCCCTCGACCGCGAGACCCGCGGCCGTGTTGCGGACACTCTGGATCTTGAGGTTGAGCGGCAGGTTCTTGATAGGCACGTTGAAGCTCAACTGCCTGCTGGCGTTCGGAACCTGGATGCCGTTGACGTTCTCGGGCGACAGCCGTATGCCGCCCTGGACGATCTCGATCTTCATCTTCGCCGTGACGGGGAAGGAGATGCCGGCCACGGTGACCTTGCCCGTGACCTGGAGGGTGTCGTCGCCGTTGCCCTCGACGTGGAGCCCGCGCGGCGCCCGGGCGTCCAGGGTCTGCCGCGAGATCACGACGGTGCCTGTGACCTTGTCTGCGCGGATGGTCGCCGTGGCGGAATTCTGGATCAGGTCCATGAGCGGGGCGTTCACGCCGTGCAGGACGGCGTCGATCCTGGTGATCTTCGCGCCGTCGGGCGTGGTCATCGGCCCCATCGCGACGCTGATCTCCTCGTAGCGCCCGGCGAGCGCCTGGGTAAGGAAGGGGATGCCGTGCACCACGACCGTCGGGGGCGTGGCCAGGTCGTACTTCGCCGCGACCTGGCGGGCGACCTCGCGCTGGACGCCTGCCACGGCGACGCGGTCGAGGACGACTAAGAGGACGCCGATCAGGATGAGGAACATGATCAGCTTGCGCATCCGACTCCTTCGAGGGGGCCACCTGGGATCAGACTATCCGCGCTCGGCCCTACTCCCCAGGGCATCGCCGACAAAACGCCCCGTACCAGCCGGTGTCCGCTCACCCGCCGGCGAAGGGAGGGAGCACCTCCACGGTGGCCCCCTGCGGGAGCTCGACCGTGAAGGGATCACGGGTGCCCGCCGGACTCCCGTCCACGAGGAAGGATGAGCGCCCGAGAACACGCGACAGGTCCGGATTTGCACTTTTTCGTGTGATTTCCGCCACGAGATCACCAAGAGTGAGCGCCTCGAAGGGCTCCTCGGCGATCCCCGCCGCTTCCTTCGCCGCGGCCCAGTAGCGCACCGTACCCCTTGCCATCAGGGACCTCCGTTGTTTACACATGAGTACCGCACAAGTGTCGGTCACTCACCGCGAGGGAATGGTTACGGTTATTTCCCGCGTGATGGACCGTTCACCAGACTGACGCACTATGGACGCGCCTTTCCTGTGGGCTATCCTCACGTACTGACGGGACCTGGGCGACGTAGCCACCGGGTCCTTTACGTGTTTGTACGGCTGGCGCCGTCACAACGCGGGGAGGAGGCGGATGCGGTGAGTGAGCGATGCTGTATCGCCTCACCCCCCGTCAGCCTCTTGATTAGGAGGTGCTGTGAGTAACCTGCTTCTGCTCACGAATGCTCTGGAGCCCTCAGCGGAGGTGCTACCCGCTCTGGGACTGCTGCTCCACTCGGTGCGCGTGGCTCCCGCGGAGGCGTCGGCACTTATCGACGCCCCGCCCGCCGACGCTGTGCTGGTGGACGCGCGGAGGGAGCTGGTGCACGCCAAGAGCCTCTGCCGCCTCCTTCGCACGACCGGCATCGACTGCCCGCTCATGGTGATCGTCACCGAGGGTGGCCTGGCCGCGATGACCGCCGAGTGGGGGGCCGATGACGTCCTCCTCGACACGGCGGGGCCCGCGGAGGTGGAGGCCCGGCTCAGGCTGGCCGTCGGCAGACTCTCGATCTCCGCCACCGACGAGGTGCCGGACGAGATCCGCAGCGGCGATCTGTCGATCGACGAGGCGACCTACACCGCGAGGCTCCGCACCCGGGCCCTCGACCTCACGTTCAAGGAGTTCGAGCTACTCAAATACCTCGCGCAGCACCCTGGCCGGGTCTTCACCCGCGCCCAGCTGCTGCAGGAGGTCTGGGGGTACGACTACTTCGGCGGCACCCGCACCGTCGACGTCCACGTGCGGCGCCTGCGCGCCAAGCTGGGCGCCGAGTACGAGTCCCTGATCGGCACCGTCCGCAACGTGGGGTACCGCTTCGTGCCCGACCGCGGCGGCGAGCAGATCGAGGACCGCGAGCCGGCGCCCGCCCACCACTAGGCGAAGCGGGCACCGGCGTCGTGCCGGGGCCCGCTCCCGCGTGTCGCGCGAGAGCGTGCCCCGTCGTGCTGTCATGCCTCAGCCGATGACCGTGATGCGGTTCACGGCCGGCGGGGCGATCGGCGAGTGCGCGCCCAGGTAGGCGACGAACGCGTCGATGTCCAGCGGCCCGCTCCACAGGTTGGTGCCGTCCTTGAAGACGGTGAAGCCATCGCCGCCGCCGACCAGGAAGTTGTTGGCCGCCACCCTGATCTGCTGGGCGTCCGTGACGGGGGTGCCGTTGATCTTGATGTCCGAGACCCGCGAGCCGATCGGCTGCGAGCGGTTCATCGAGTAGGTCAGCGACGTCGACGGCTGCAGGATGCGCACGGTCGCGCCGCCGTTCTGCCACTGCTGCTCCAGCAGCGCGTCGAGCTTGGCCCCGGTCAGCGTCACGACCTGCATGAGGTTGTTGAACGGCTGCACGGTGAAGGCCTCGCCGTACGTCACGACGCCGTCCCCCTCGGACCCGCTCTGTGCGTAGCTCAGGTCGGCGCGGACGCCGCCCGGGTTCATCAGCGCGACGTCGGCGTTGCCGCCGGTCTTGGTGGCCTCGAGCTGCGCGTCGCCGATGAGGTCGCCGAGCGCGGTCTCGCCTGAGGGCCCGCTCGCCCGGCCGATGTCAGCCGTGATCTTGCCGACGGCCTTGTTGGCGACGGTCGAGACCCGGTCCTTCCAGGTCTGGACGAACTGCGTGATGTCCGGGTCGGGGGTGACGTCGCGGCTGACCACGTGGTTGTCGGCGACGACCGAGGAACGGACGACGTCGCCCGTCTTCTTGTCGACCTGGAAGTCGATCGTCGTCAGCACGCGGCCGAACGACGAGCCCTGGGTGTAGACGCGGTCCTGACCGGCCGGGTCCTTGGTCTTGCAGATGTACGCCTGGTGGGAGTGGCCCATGATCACCAGGTCGACGTCCGAGCTGAGGCCCTGGGCGATCCGGGTGCCGGCGCCCGGGGTGACCGGGCAGGAGTCCGGGCTCTGGTTCGGGGTGATCTGGTCACCCTCGTGGACGAGGGCCACGATGGCCTTGACGCCCGCGAGCCGCAGGAGCTTGGCCGCGCGGTCTCCCGCCTGGACCTCCTCGGTGAACTTCAGGCCGGCGATGCCGGAGGCGGTCACGATCGTGGGCGTGGTCTGCGTGACCAGTCCGATGAATCCGACATTGACGCCGTTGATCTCCTTGATGGCGACCGGCGGCAGCGCGTACGTGTCGCTGTTCTCCTTGAGGACGTTGGCCGCGAGATACCTGTACCCGGCGCCCTTCCACTCCCCGGCCGGGGAGCAGCCGTCGGTGGGGTGGCAGCCGCCGTTCTGGATGCGCTTGAGCTCGGTGAGACCCTCGTCGAACTCGTGGTTGCCGACGGAGGAGACCTTGAGGCCGAGCTTGCTCAGCAGCTCGACGGTCGGCTCGTCGTGGTAGGCGGCGGAGATCAGCGGCGAGGCGCCGATCAGGTCGCCGGCGGCCACGACGGCGGAGTCCTCGTTGACCAGAGACTTGAGGTGGGTGGCCATGTACGCGGCGCCACCCGCGGGCACCGACACCCCCGTCTCGTTGACGATCGCACCGCTGGAACCGGTCGGGGGCTCCAGGTTGCCGTGAAAGTCATTGATGGAGACCAGCCGGACGGGCACCGTCACGGGAGGTTTCGGAGTTTCGGGGTGCGCGGACGCGGGGCCGGCGGCGATGGCGAGACCAGTGGCCGCGACTATGCCGGCGACCGCGATCCGCGTGAACGATCGTGAGGTCATAACCCACGAGGTTAGAGACGTAACGTCTGCATAAAACGAATCAGAGGTAACGATTTACCCTGCCAGTTGATGGCGTTTTCTGCCAGATTAGAGTTCCAGCATGAACGCGCGCGTGGACATCAGGGAACGGCTCACCGATCATGAGGTGGCCGAGGTGGCCGCACTTGTCGACGCCGCCACCGAAGCCGACTCCGTACGGCCCCTGAACGAACATGTCATGCTCCACCTGCGCTACGGCGGCGACCCGGGGGCCAGGGCGGTTCTGCTCTACGAGGGTGACACGCTGGCGGGTTTCGCGCACGTCGACCCGACCGACGAGGTCGAGGGGCCGAGCGGCGAGCTGGTAGTGCATCCCGCCCACCGGCGGCGGGGCCTCGGGCGGCGGCTCGCCGAGGCGGCGCTCGCCGAGAGCGGCGGCCGGCTGCGCCTGTGGGCCCACGGCGACCACGCCGAGGCCGGCCGCCTGGCCTCCTCCATGGGTTTCAGCCGCGTGCGGTCTCTCTGGCAGATGCGCCGCCCGCTGTCCGAGCCGCTCCCCGACGCCAAGCTGCCCGCCGGGGTACGGCTGCGCGCGTTCGAGCCCGGCTCAGACGAGGAGGCGTGGCTCGCGGTGAACGCCCGCGCCTTCGCCCACCATCCCGAGCAGGGCTCCTGGACCATCGACGACCTCAGGCTGCGCGAGCGGGAGCCGTGGTTCGACCCGGCCGGCTTCTTCCTGGCCGTACGCGACCGGGCTCTGGCCGGTTTCCACTGGACCAAGGTGCACGGTGACGACGACCCCGGCGCGCCCCACGGGCACGAGTCGATCGGCGAGGTGTACGTCGTCGGGGTCGACCCTTCGGAGCAGGGCACCGGCCTCGGCCGGGCTCTCACCCTTGCCGGCCTCGCCCACCTGCGCTCCCGCGGCCTCGCGCAGGTCATGCTGTACGTCGACGAGGACAACCCCTCGGCCATCCGCCTGTACGAGTCCCTCGGCTTCACCCGCTGGGACGTCGACGTCATGTACCGCATCTAGCTGTGTCATTTGACATACCGGACCTCTGAGCGAACAGTCACGCTGTAAGCGCGCGCATACCCCCGCGCGTGCCCGCCCCGCCGCCGACAAGCACAGCGAGGCATGACGTGACCAACTTCAACCCCGGAGGTCCCGGTACGTTCTGGTCCCTCCTCGGGCAGATCGAACGCGAGTCCCTGCACGCCATCGGCTGGGTCAGGGAGCTCGCCCCCCGCGAGACCCTCGGCGACCGGGACGCCCTCCCGGACAGCGTCACCGTCCTGCTCGACGGTTACGCCAAGGAGGTGTACGGCTCCGCCGACGGCGACGAAGCGCTCATCGAGATCTTCGGCCCTGGGCACCTGGAGGGCGAGCTGGCCCTGTGGGACTGGCCGCACCGGGGACGCATCGAGGCACTGACCGCCGTACGAGCGCTGAACGTGCCCAAGGACAGGTTCGTGAACTTCCTGGCCGAAGAGCTGTCCGCCGGAACGGCGCTGATGAAGAGCCTGGGCCACCGCCGCGTGCTCGCCGCGCGGCGCCGCGCTCCGGGCCCTGGCGTACGGGCCCCGGCAAGGATCGCCCTCCACCTGATCGAGCTGGCCCTGCGCTTCGGCCGCCCCTCCGGCTCCGGCGTGGTGATCGGCCCGCCGCTCACCCAGACGGACCTGGCGAGCTTCGCCGGCGTCGACCGGGTGGCGGTGGCGCGCGCCTTCCACGTATGGCGGCCCAAGGGCCCCCGACCCACCTGTGTCCACCCGCACTTCGACATCCTCGAGCACCAGGGGTCGACGATCCGGGTGAAGGACATGGACGCCCTCCGCGCGGCGGCCGGCCCGTGGGCGGCCGAATGGGATTCGTCCCCCTTCACCCCGAACGGGAGCTCCGGTAGAGCGGTCGCCAAACGGCAGGTCCCCGCCATCCGGCTGCCGGCCAGCGGTACCGGCCCTGCGCAGCTTCCCCCGGTGGTGCCGTGCTTCACCGGCAGGGACGCCGCCGTCCAGACGCTGAACACCCTCGTCACGGCGGCGAACCGCCCGCGTGCGGTCATCGTGGAAGGCATGGCGGGAGTCGGCAAGTCGGCCCTCGCGACGTACTGGGGCCACTCGGTGCGCGACGAGCACTTCAGCGGCGGCCAGCTCTACGTCGACCTGCACGGAGCGCCCAACCGGCTGCTCACCACCGCCGAGGCCATCGGCCAGCTGCTGCGCGGCCTCGGCCTCAGCGGCCACCAGACGCCGGTGGATGAGACCGAGCTCGTGGCCGCCTACCAGCGCAGGCTGGCCGACAGGCGGCTGCTGATCGTGGTGGAGAACGCTGGTGAGAACCCCGAGCTGATCCGGCCTTTCATGCCGCCCTCCAACCGTTGCCTCCTGCTCGTCACCACCCAGGCGAAGCTGGCCGGGCAGCCGGGGCTCACCCCGGCCGACGGCGTCGAGCCGCTGGCGCTGGACGTCATGCCGGAAGAGGAGGCCATCCAGCTCATGGCCGCCGTCCTCGGTCCCGGGGACTCCCGGGTCCGCGAGAACCCCAATGACGCGACCCGGCTCGTACGGCAGTGCGCCATGCTGCCCCTCGCCCTGCGGATCACCGCCGCCAAGCTGGTGGAGAACCCCGCCGAGCAGATCGCCGACACGGTACGCGAGCTGGACGGCCAGGACCGGCTGTCCAAGCTGGCGCAGGACGACGAGCCACGCGCGGCCGTACGGCCGGCGTTCGAGGTGTCCTACCGCGCGCTGCCGCCCGACCTGCGGCGCACATTCCGCTACCTCGGGCTCATGACCGGCCCGGACGTCGGCGCCGAGTCCTGCGCGGCGCTGCTCGACGAGGCCGTCCCCGACACTCTCCGGCGCCTTCGGGCGCTCCACCGCCTCCACCTCGTGGCGGGCAAGGGCGAGCGTTTCGTGGTCCACGACCTGCTACGGGTCTTCGCCAAGGAACGCGTGCTGCTGGAGGAGAACGAAGCCGAACGCACAGGAGCCGTCCGGCGCCTGCTCACTCACTATCTGGCCACCGCGATGCGGGCCGGGGACGCTCTGGGACGCCAGAGACGCGTGCTGCACGACCGCGCCGTGTCACCGCCCGCCACGACGGACGCCGAGCGCGAGCGCCACCTCACGTGGTTCGAGAGCGAGCGCCGCAACCTCGTCGCCGCCGCCCACCAGGCGGCCAGGCACGGGCTGCACTCGTACGCGTTCAACCTGGCGGACGCGGTGTACGACTTCATGACCTCGCGCGGCTACGTCAGGGACGTCATCGACGTGCACAAGGCCGGGATGGCGTCGGCCCAGGCCGTGGACGAGTGGCCCGCCACGGCCCAGATGCTGCACCACCTCGCCATCGCCCACCGCAGCATCGGCCAGAACGTCAAGGCGCTGAGCTACGGCGAGGACGCCCGATGGGGCTTCAGGCGGCTCGGGGACAGCCTCGGCGAGGCGAACGCCCTGGACAACCTGGCCGACGTCCGCGGCGTGCTCGGCCGCTACCGTCTCGCCATCGAGCACTCCGAGGAGTCGCTGCGCCTGCACCGCCTGGCCGGCAACAAGGCGGGCGAGGCGGAGGCGCTGGACACGATCTCGCAGAACCTGCGCCGGCTCGGCGAGTACGTCAGCGCCGAGGACCACGCGCTGCGGGCGCTGACCATCCGCCGTGCCATCAAGGACGGGGCCGGCGAGGCCGAGACGCTGCTCAACCTCGCCCGCCTGCACTACTTCTGGGGCGCGCCGCAGAAAGCCGTCGTCCACGGGCTGGAAGCCCTGTCCCTGCGCATCGACCTCGCCCTGCGCATCGACCTCGGCGACGAGCCGCAGTCGGCGGACCCGTACCGCGAGCTGGCCCGCATCCACCGGCAGCTGGGGCTGCGCGGCCTCGCCCGCCGCGACGCCGAGCAGGCCCTGCGCATCTCCCGGGTCAGCGGCGACCGGCACGGCGAGGGCGAGACCCTCACCATCCTCGGCAAGCTCCTGCGCGACGACGGCGCCCACGCCGAGGCCCTGTCCCGCCTCTGGCACGCCGTACGGCTCGCGCACGAGATCGGCCACAAGCGGGGCGAGGCGGAGGCACGCGCCGCCATCGGCGTCGTGTACTTCAAGCTCGGGCGGTACGCCGAATCGCGCGAGCACCTCAACCTGGCCCTCGAGATCCGCCGGGAGATCGCCGACCGGGCCGGAGAGGCGCAGGACCTGGAGAACCTGTCCCGCACCATGCGGCGGCTGGCGCGGTACGAGGACGCCCTCCAGCACGGCCTGCAGGCGCTGAAGCTGTGGCGTGAGCTCGACGTCCCGACGGGCGAGGCCCGTACCCTCGGCGGCCTCGCCCGCACGTACGCACGGCTCGGCCTCGCGCAGGACGCGCTCCGGGCGGCGGAGGCGTCGCTGGCCATACGGGAGCGTCACGGGGACACCATGGGCGTCGGCCTGGACACCATGGCCCGCATCCTGCTGCGGATGGGGCGGCCCGAGCAGGCACTGGGCAAGGCCGTGCAGGCCATCCGGGAGATCCGCGAGACCGGCGACCGGCAGTACGAGGGGTCCGCGATCAACAACCTGGCGCGGATCTTCCTCGCCCTGGACCGCCCCGACGAGGCGGAGAAGTACACGAGGGACGCGCTGGAGATCGTCAAAGAGGCCGGTGACCTGCGGGAGCAGGCGGCGTGCCGCCACACGCTCGGACTGATCGCGCAGCACCGCGGTGATCATGCCGGGGCGCTGCGCGACCTGGACGAGAACCTCCGGCTCCACCGCGAGGCCGGGAACCACTCCGGCCAGGTGGAGGCGCTGCGCGCGTTGCGCCTGTCACACCAGGCCATCGGCAACCTCCGGGAGACGCAGGAGTGCGAGCAGCGCATCCAGAACATCCAGCGGTGGCTCGGCGGCTCCTGACCTCGGCTACTCGATGATCCAGTGGAGGAGGAAGTAGGACAGGGCGGCCGCCAGAGCCGCGGCCGGGATCGTGAGGACCCAGGCCGTGATGATGTTGCCCGCGACACCCCACCGGACCGCCGACAGGCGCTTGGTCGCCCCGACGCCCATGATCGCGCTGGTGATGGTGTGGGTGGTGGAGATCGGCGCTTTGGCGGCGATGGCCATCGTGTACAGCACGATGGAGGCCGCCGTCTCGGCCGCGAACCCCTGGGCGGGGGTCAGGTGGATGATCCGCCGCCCGAGCGTCCGCATGATGCGCCAGCCACCCGAGTAGGTGCCCAGCGAGATCGCGGCGGCGGCGGAGAGGATCACCCACTGCGGGATCGGGTCCTTGGCCGCGACGTACCCACCGGTGTAGAGCGCCAGGAAGATGACACCCATCGTCTTCTGAGCGTCCTGCAGTCCGTGGCCGAGCGCCATGGCCGCGGCGGAGACCGTCTGGGCGTACCGGAAGTTCTTGCCCGCCTTGTGGGGGTTCGCCCGGCGAAAGATCCATAGGATCGCGATCATGATGATGGCTCCCAGCAGGAAGCCGACCATCGGCGAGAGAACCATCGGGATGACGACCTTCTGCACCACCCCGTTCCAGTGGATGGTGCTGGAGGCCGCCAGAGCGGACCCGACCAGGCCGCCGATCAGCCCGTGGCTGCTGGAGGAGGGCAGGCCGAAATACCACGTGACGAGGTTCCACGTGATCGCGCCGACCAGGCCGGCGCCCACGATCACCAGGCCGTGCGATCCCGTCGGCGGCTCGATGATGCCCGTGCCGACCGTCCTTGCCACCTCGGTGCTGATTTGCGCGCCGACGAAGTTCATGGCGGCGGCCATGAAGAGCGCGGCCCGAGGGGTGAGAGCGCGGGTCGAGACCGAGGTCGCGATCGCGTTCGCGGCGTCGTGGAAGCCGTTGGTGTAGTCGAATACCAGGGCTATGACGATGACGCCGATGACAAGTGCTAGCTCCACTTAGCTTTCCTTGACCGCGATCGACTCGATCGTGTTCGCCACGTGCTCGAAGGCGTCGGCTGCCATCTCCAGCTGGTCGATGACCTCCTTCATCTTCATGACGGTGAGAGCGTCGTACTCACCGCCGAACAGCTTGGCGAGCAGGCGTCGGTAGACCTGGTCGGCCTGGTTCTCGAGGCGATTGATCTCGATCCAGTACTCGTTGAGGTTGCTCATCGACCGGAGCCGGGGCATGGCCTCGGCGGTCAGCTCCGCGGCGCGCTCCAGCACCTCCACCTGGTGTACGACCTCCTTCGGGAGGTGGTCGATCTGGTAGAGGCCGATCAGGTCGGCGGCGGCTTCCATGTAGTCCATCACGTCGTCGAGATTGGACGCGAGGCGATAGATGTCCTCGCGGTCGAACGGCGTGATGAAGGTCTCGTTGAGACGGTTCATGATCGCGTGAGTACGCTCGTCGCCCGCGTGCTCGCAGGCACGCATCTTCTCGGCCAGGGTGTCCCTGTCCGAGCCTTCACTGATGATCTCCACCAGTAGCCGGGATGCGGTGACGAGGTTGTTCGCCGAGTCGGCGAACAAGTCGTAATAGCTGTCCTCACGAGGCGTGAGACGCAGGCGCACGTCGTTCTCCAGATGTGCGGGGACGGTCCGCAGAGAAGAGTATGGGGTACCGGCTGAAATGCGAAGTTCGTAACCTGCACTCCTCCTTGTAACCTTCCATTCTCCCTGCCGTTGCCCTCCGTTCGTCTTCTGACACCGAGGCATGCCGACTTCCCCCGATGCCTTGTTCCCCGGCGTGGCGACCGTACGTCGCATACCGGGCATCTCCCCCGTTCCGGCTGGGCGGTACCGGCCTTGTCCGGTCTACACCCTCCCGACCAGCGCCGTTCACTGTACGCCGTGACCGCACGACACCGCCGACCAGGACGCAACCACGCCAGCGACAGCTCGAGGACTCGAACATGTCGTCTCCCAGTCGTGAGGACATGGGCTCATGATCAACGCAGACCGTTGCCAATCAGACAGGGGTCCGATGAAAGTTCAAGAAGGAGCGGCTCGGTGTCGGCCCACGCTGCCCCTGGTACCGCGAGCCGTACTTCGTGCTCCCGTAGGGATGCTCGGCCGGGGAGCTGAGGCGGAACATGCACAGCTGCCCGATCTTCATCCCCGACCACAGCTTGATCGGCAGCGTGGCGACGTTCGAGAGCTCGAGGGTGACATGCCCCTCGAACCCGGGGTCGATGAAGCCGGCCGTGGAGTGCGTGAGCAGACCGAGCCGCCCCAGGCTCGACTTGCCCTCCAGCCTGCCGGCGATGTCGTCGGGAAGCCCGATCACCTCGTACGTGGACGCGAGGACGAACTCTCCTGGATGCAGGATGAACGGCTCGTCTCCATGGGGCTCCACAAGCCGGGTCAGCTCGGGCTGCTCGACCGACGGATCGATGTGAGGGTAACGGTGGTTCTCAAAGACCCGGTAGTACCGATCCAATCTCACGTCAACACTCGACGGTTGGATCATCTCTAGATCAAACGGGTCAATCTTCACCCTTCCCGACTCGATCTCGGCCTTGATGTCACGATCGGATAGCAGCACCTCAGCAACCTACCAACGCAACTCTCACGCCCAACGACCTCTTCCCCAAGCACCCTCCTCACCGCCCCAACTTGGGCCTCAGCGGAGGAGGTGGCATGCTCGAAGTTCCGCTAGAGTAGGTGCGTCGTCAGTCACTGATCGACGCGGGTGTAGTTCAATGGCAGAACATCAGCTTCCCAAGCTGACAGCGCGGGTTCGATTCCCGTCACCCGCTCCACACCGAAGGCCCAGGTCACAAGCCGCTCCAGCGTGGCAACGTCTTCCTGGCACCGTCACCGCAGCGACGCTGGCCATCTGCCTGCACATCACGCCCAATGTCGTCATGACTCGTGTGTCGCCGCGTTCGTTGGAGGCGGCCATCGATGCCCGGCATCATGCAGCCTGCTCAAAGCGGTGAGATCGATCGCCGCCTTCGTGCTGGAGTGACCCTGCGGGTCATTAGCTTTTTGAGGGTGGCACCAGTCGCCGCCGCCAGCGTGTTCCCCGTATGCCGAAGGTCATGGATGTGGATCTTTGGCAGTCCGGACGCAGCGAGCGCCCTCGCCCACACCTTCGAGAAGTTGCTCCGCCGGAGGAACGAAGACCAGCTCATGCGGAATTCCCCCGGACAGCCGGGCCTCGGTCACTCCGCAACCGTGGTGCGGCCCTCGTCGTCGACATCGAAGGGCTCAGAGACAGGCGTCAGCTCCGCCGCAAGGAGGACGTAACGCTCGAATTCTCCGTCAGGGGAGACGTACCTGAAACCTGTTCGGGTCAGCACGCCTTGAGCGGGCGTATTCGAACTCAACGTCCGGGCCACGATCTGGTCAACCCCTGGCTGCTTGAACGCCCAGCGAACCAGTTCGGTCAGAGCCTCGGTGGCGTAGCCTTCGCTGCGGCCCGACTCCGCGAGGCCGAATCCGACTTCGACGACGCCGTCATTCGGGGGCTGATGGAAGCCCATCTCGCCGAGGACCAAGCCGTCCGAACCGCGGACGAGGTGATACATGCCGAATCCGTGTCGCATCTGGTCGGCGGTCCGGCGCCCGAAGCCCGTCGCGGCGTTCTTGCTGCCGGGCAGCGGGTAGTCGGC
>JAOPYI010000266.1 GCA_025964675.1 Sphaerisporangium sp.
TTGTTGCCCCCCTGTCTATGGGTCAGTCGCTAATCGACTCTTCCAGCTCTCGTGCCTGGTGCAGCCATGTGGTGAACAGGTCGGTGTCGATGTCGGCCAGAGTGCGGAGTTTCACGCTGACCATTGCTCGCGGGCCGGGCTCGAGGCGGCCAGACGGGTCGCTGATCTCCTGTCCTCGCCAGAATCCGAAGGTCACGTAGGCGGAGTAGGCCTTGATATAGCAGACCGGGGACTTGCCCGGAGCCGAGCCTAGGCTCCACACCGGCTGCCCGTGCCAGACCGCACCGGCCCCGGGCAGCACCTGCTCGATGAGCGGCAGGAGTTTGTCGGCGATCTGGCGCTGGGACTCGGGGAGGGAGGTGAGGTAGTCCTCCACGGTGGCGAACTTGGCCATGTCGATGTCCTTGCTGCTTGTGGGGTGCCGGCTGGTAGGTCAGGTGCACGACCCCGGTCTTGAAGGTCGCCGAGTCGACCCGGGTCAGCGGCTGCTGTGGGAGGCCGTCTGCAAACAGGCGCTGGGCGGTGGCGATCTGACTTCTCTTTGATGTGATGGTGTTGGTGGTGCCTGTGTCGTGCCTTCTCGCGGGGAGATTCAGAGGCTGCGGCGGTACCGGGCGGCGACCGTGGAGATCCAGAGCATCGCGGTGATGGCGCCGACGGCCAGGGTCAGGGATCCGGCCTTGCCGCCGCTCATCGCCCAGCCGTTGCCGATCAGGAGGGCGGTGCCGGCGACGCGGGAGGCGATGGCGTGGCCACGGTTCCCCGCGCGGCTGAAGTGGCGGCCCAGGACGTAACAGGCGGCGATCAGGGCGGTGAAGGCGATCGAGCCGGAAGCCATGTGGCCATAGCTGTGCCAGGTGAGTGTCTCAGGCATCCCGTAGGGGGTGCCGGCGGGGAAGCCGTCGGCCGGGTCCATGACGAAGACTCCCGCGGCGATCATGCCGATGCCGTTGACCCGGACCAGCCATGGCGCCCACTTGCCTCCGGGGGTGCCGTGTAGGGCCCGGCGCAGGCCGGCCGCCCCGACGACGGTGAGGACGCCGCAGACCAGGAAGTTGGTGATCTGCAGCCAGCCGAGGGAGCCGTTGCTCAGCACGCTCAGCGGGTGGCGGGTCAGGTCGAACCCCTCGCGGGTGGCAGCCTGGGCCAGGGAGACGACCGCCCACAGGGGCGCCGCGACAGCCGCGCAGGTGAGCAGGGAGCGGGTGGTGGCCGAGGTGGAGGAGGCGGTAGTGGCGGGGTTATGGATGGCGGTCATGGCCGGTGCCTTTCTCGGTTCGTCTTCTTCGGTTCTCGCTCACACGTCGATCCAGCGATGCGACAGGGAACGCCACCATTCCCTGTCACATGGGCTTGTTCGACGCGTAGGCACAGCAACGGAAGAGAAGGAAAAGCCCCCATGCGCTACCTGATGATGTCCAAGGCCTCCGACACCGCTCCCGACGAGAACCTGTACGTCGAGATGGGCAAGTTCGTCGAGGAGATGACCGCGGCGGGCGTCCTGCTGGCCACCGGGGGCCTCGAGTCAGGCGGCGTCCATGTGACATCCTCCGGCGACGAGATCACGGTGACGGACGGGCCGTTCTCCGAGGCCAAGGAGGTCGTGGTGGGCTTCGCGCTGGTCGAGGTCCGTTCCAGGGAGGAGGCGATCGAACTGACCCGCCGCTTCCGCAAGATCGTGGGTGACGGCGACAGCGTGATCCAGCAGGTCTTCGGCCCCTGAGCTGCGGACAGCACTGCCCCGGCTTGCGAGCGAGCCGGGGCAGTGCTGTCATCGTGCTGTGACGGACGCCCATCGCACGATCGATGCGGTCTGGAAACTCGAGTCGGCCAGGATCATCGCCGGGCTCACGCGGATGATGCACGACGTCGGCCTCGCCGAGGAGCTGGCCCAGGACGCGCTCGTCTCCGCGCTCGAACAGTGGCCCGAGTCGGGTGTCCCGGACAACCCTGGTGCCTGGCTGATGGCCATCGCCAAGCGCCGCGCCATCGATCACATCCGGCGGTCCCAGCGTCTCGAGCGCAAGCATGAGCAGCTCGCCCACGAGCTGGAACATCAGCAGGACCCTGAGCAGGACGACGTCCTGCGGCTGATGTTCATCTCCTGCCACCCGGTGCTGGCGACCGAGGCACGGGTCGCGCTGACGCTCCGGCTGCTCGGCGGTCTGACGGCCGAGGAGATCGCGCGGACGTTCCTCGTCAACGAGCCGAGGATCGCGCAGCGCATCGCCGGGGCGAAGCGGACGCTGGCCGAGGAGCAGGTGCCGTTCGAGCTGCCGGATGGCTCGGAGCTGGCCGAGCGCCTGTCGTCGGTGCTCGAGGTCATCTACCTGATCTTCAACGAGGGGTATTCGGCGACGTCCGGGGACGATCTGATGCGGCCGGGGCTCTGCCTCGAGGCGCTGCGGCTGGGCCGGCTGCTGGCCGAGTTGGTGCCGCACGAGCCCGAGGTGCACGGGCTGGTCGCGCTGATGGAGATCCAGGCGTCCCGCTCGGCCGCGCGGACCGGGCCCTCAGGCGAGCCCGTCCAGCTCCACGAGCAGAACCGGGGGCGCTGGGATCAGCTGCTCATCCGCCGTGGTTTCACCGCGATGCTGCGCGCGCGGGAGGTCGGCGGCACGCCCGGCCGGTACGTGCTGCAGGCGGCGATCGCCGTGTGCCACGCGCAGGCACGGACCTCCGAGGACACCGACTGGGCGCAGATCGCGGCCCTGTACGAGGCGCTGGCCCGGCTGCTGCCGACGCCGATCGTGCAGCTCAACCAGGCTGTGGCGCTCGGGATGGCGCGTGGGCCGCAGGCGGGGCTTGCCTTGGTCGACTCATTGATCGGCGATCCCACGTTGCAGGATTACCACCTTCTCCCGGCCGTCCGGGGCGATCTCCTGGTCCGGTTGGAACGGTACGAAGAGGCGCGGCTGGAGTTCGAGCGGGCCGCGTCTCTCACCAGGAATGTCGCTGAGCGTGCCTTTCTGCGCCGTCGTGCGGACGAGATCGCTGTCACGGGGGCGTCGGGTGTCACTCTCGCGCAGGCCGCTCAGGATTTCCTGAGACGCGACGACCTGAACGCCGAGACGATCCGCTCGTACGGGCAGACTCTGAGGCGCATGTGTCTGACCTTGGGCGATCAGATGCCGCTGGCTTCCCTGACCGCCGACCAGGTGACGCGGATGTTCGCGACGGCCTGGGGTGAGGCGGCGGCCAAGACATGGAACCGGCATCGGTCGGCCGTCCGGTCGTTCGGCGCCTGGGCGTCCTTGGAGCACCTCGCAGCGGGTCTCAACCGGCGTGCCGAGACCCGTCCCCGGACGGCGACGATCGGCTCGCCACAGCTCGAGGCGCTCTGGAGCCGTCCCGACCTGCCTCTGCGTGAACGGACCCTGTGGCGGCTCCTGCACGAGTCGGCGGCCGGAGTGATGGCCGTCCTGTCCCTGAACGTCGAGAACCTGGACCTGGACGACCGCCGGGCCCGCGCGGGCGACACCTGGGTGAGCTGGCGTTCCGAGACCGCCCAGCTTCTCCCCCACCTGGTGGCCGGCCGGACCCGGGGCCCTTTGTTCCTCGCCGATCGGCGGCCCGGGCCGTCCCGGATGCCGACGCAGGCCGACCTGTGCCCGGAGACGGGCCGCCGCCGCCTGTCGTACGAGCGGGCCGAGTACCTCTTCAAACAGGCCACCAAGCCCCTGGACCCGGCGAGCAACGGCTACACCCTCCGACAGCTCAAGCCCCGCGCCTGATCGCCAGGCAGCGGCCAGGCGAGGCTGGTCCGCGCCCTCGGCTCCATACAGATGGCCCTGGTCTCCGGCGTCGATGATCCAGTCCCTCACCGACCCCGACCGCGCGCCATCCGCCGCCGACATCCTCGAAGGCCTACGGGCCCTCGCCTCCGTCCTGGACCGGAGATGGGGTCAGTTCGTCGATGCGGGCGTTTCCCCGGAGGGTGATAGGTCGGTGAGCCTGGAGGGCACGGTGGTGTGTACCTGTTGAAAGATCACTGAGGTGCGGAAGCCGGCGATCTCGCGGCGCTTGCTGAGCCGGTCGATGAGGAAGGCGTGCAGGTGGTCGAGGTCCTGGACGGCCACGTGCAGGAGGAAGTCGTCGCCGCCGGCCAGTACGAAGACGCTGAGCACTTCGGGCAGGGCGCTCGCGGAGTCCTTGAAGGTGTCGATGACGGCGCGGCTGAGTGGGCGCACCTGCACGGAGACCAGAGCCTGGACGCTGCGGTTGAGCGCGGCAGGATCGATGTCGGCGTGGTAGCCGCGGATGACGCCCCGGCGGGTGAGCGCTCGGACGCGTTCCAGGCAGGTGGAGGGAGCGACGCCGAGCCTGCGGGCCAGTTCACGGTTGGACTGCCGCGCATCTGTTTGGAGAAGCCGGATGATCTCCGAATCAAGTTCGTCCATGCCGGCAGTTTGCCAGCTATTCCGACCGATCGTTCGATCAAGACCCTGCCCGACAGCCAGATGCCCGATTCTTGAGCTTTGATACTGCTCATATGAAGGGAACCAGGCATGTCGACACTCGACCACGAACGGGTCATGATTCGCACAGGACCACGCTCGGGCCTGCCGGTCATCGTCGCCGTCCATTCAACGGCGCTCGGCCAGGCCGTCGGTGGATGCCGGCTCTGGCACTACACCGACTGGCAGGACGGCCTCACCGACGCGCTGCGCCTGTCAGCCGGTATGACGTCCAAGTGCGCGGTGGCAGGACTGGCCAACGGCGGCGGCAAAACAGTCGTTGCCATGCCCGAGGGGGTCAAACTCGACACGGCCCTGCGCCGCAACGCGCTGTACGACGTCGCAGAGGTCATCAATTCCCTGGGCGGCTTGTACGCGACCGGTCCGGATGTCGGAACCACATCGGCGGACATGGCGGTCATCGGCGAACACACCACCCACGTGTTCTGTAAACCAGCGCAGCGGGGCGGGAGTGGCGACTCCTCTCCGCACACCGCGGTCGGGACGCTCGCCGCGCTCCGCGCCGTCTGCCATCGGATCCACGGCACCTCGAACCTCGCCGGCCGGCGCCTGGCCGTGATCGGCCTGGGCAGTGTCGGCGAGAAGGTCGCCCGCCTGCTCACCGCAGAGGGAGCCGAACTCCTGGTGAGCGACATCGACCCCGGCAAACGGGCGCTGGCCGATGAACTCGGCGCCACCTGGAGCCATCCCGAGCAGGCCATCACCGCAGAGGTCGACATTCTGGTACCCGCAGCCCTCGGCGGCATCCTCACCGAGCAGTTGGTGCCGAATCTGCGATGCCGCGCCGTCGCCGGCCCAGCCAACAACCAACTCGCCACCCCGGACGTCGCCGACCTGTTGCACCGGCGCGACATCATCTGGGTGCCGGACTACGTCGGCAGCGCGGGCGGAGTCATCTACGCGCTCACCATGGAACTCCACCACGGCACCGCCGACGACGCCCTCACACGCATCCAGGCCATTGAGGGCACCGTCAGTGATCTCCTGCACACTGCAGAACGCCTCGGAGTAGCCCCCGCCCAGGCCGCACTCGAACTCACCCGAACCCGCCTTCGCACCGCCTCCGCCTCACACGCCCACCGCTCCGTCCCGCCGCCGGCGCATGACTGAATAGACAGACCCGTTTACCGCCGTCCCATGCACGGGCTCGGCTGGACCCGCGGCGAGCCACGCCGCTCACCGGATGCGGCCGATCGGTGCCGCGCCAACTGCTGGAAGGGAAGTGGATCTGTTGGGCACGGTCACCGCCAACGGGATCACCATGGGATACGACGACGTGGGTGAAGGCGACCCGCTGGTGCTCGTCCACGGTCACCCGTTCGATCGCTCGATGTGGGCGCCGCAGGTCGCCGAGTTCGCCGGTGCCGAGTGGCGGGTGATCACGGCGGACCTACGCGGGTACGGCGAGACCGCGGTGGTCGCCGGCATCACGCCGCTGGAGACGTTCGCCCGCGATATCGCCGCTCTCCTGGACTGTCTGGAGGTACACCGGGTGGCGCTCGGCGGCCTATCCATGGGCGGGCAGATCGTGCTGGAGTTCTACCGGCTGTTCCCTGACCGGGTCCGTGGGCTGGTGCTCGCCGACACCTTCGCCCAAGCCGAGACCGAGGACGGCAAGAAGGTCCGCAACGATCTGGCCGACCGGCTGCTGCGCGAGGGCATGGGCGGCTACGCCGCTCAGGTGCTGCCCAAAATGGTGGCGCCCTACAACGTGCGGGCACTGCCCGCCGTCGCCGAGCACGTGCTCGGCATGATGTGCGGCACGCCCCCTGAAGGCGCAGCCGCCGCGCTGCGCGGCCGCGCTGAACGCCCCGACTACACCGGCCTGCTAGCCGGCATATCCGTGCCGACGCTCGTCGTCGTCGGCCAGGACGATGAGTTCACCCCGGTCGGCGACGCCGAGTTCATGTACCAGCGCATCCCAGGCGCGACACTAGCCGTCATCGAGGGCGCCGCCCACATGCCGAACCTGGAACGGCCCGCCGAGTTCAACCATGCACTGCGTCAGTTCCTCGCCGGCCTGATGACTGTGGGTATGACCAGCCCACGTAGAAGAGCTGAAATGTTCGTCGGCGCCGAGCATGATCGTCGGTTCAGTGCTCGTGCTACCGGCGACGAGCGAAGCATGCTCGTCGACTTCCTAGGGTCTCAGCGTGCGACTTTGGAGCTGAAGTGCACGGGCCTGGACGTAGAGTTGTCCCGACGATCTGTGGAGCCCTCCACGCTCTCGCTCCTCGGACTGGTCCGGCACCTCGCTGATGTGGAACGCCGCTGGTTTCGGCGAGTCATGGCCGGGCAGGATGCGCCGCCTCTCTTCTCCTCGGAGGCCAACCCCGACCAGGACTTCCACGGTGCGGTGCCCGATCCTGCGGTCGTCGCCGAGGCGTGGGAAGCCTGGCGCGCCGAGGTAGCGTTCGCCGATGGCTTTGTCACCGATGCACCCGACCTCGACATCGTGGGCGACGACTCGTGGCGCGGGACGGTGTCGCTGCGCTGGGTACTCATCCACATGGTCGAGGAGTACGCCCGACACAACGGACACGCCGACCTGCTCCGTGAGCGGATCGACGGAGCGATAGGTCTGTGAAGCCGAGCGGCCCGGCTCGACCCATGCTGCGCCCGACCGAGAGAGGCACGGGCCCGGGCGCGCATGTCTTGGCCTGGTCCTCAACTGCGTGAGCTCCGCGACCCCGACACGCCCGATGAGGAAGAGTGACCTGCGCTGCCCCGCTGAGGATTTCTATCCCGCCTTCCGTTCGGCCAGCAAGGTGGAGTCTGCACGGCGGTAGGTGCAGATGACCACTCCGGAGCCCGATGTCGTCGTTTCGATCAGCTCCAAGCCCAGCGGGGTGTCTCCGCTGAACAGCCTCTTACCGCCACCCACCACGATGGGGTAGGTCAGCACCACGAACTCGTCGATGAGCTCTTCCCGCAGCAGCGTCGGGATCAGGCTGCTGCTACCCCAGATGCTGATCTCGTCGTGCTGCTCCTTCAGCTGGGCGACCTGCTCGACCACATCCCCGTGTAGCACGGTGGAGTTGTGCCACTCGGCTGTTTGCAGAGTGCGTGAGGCCACGTACTTGGGCTGGCCGTTGAGCTTCCCGGTCCTCGGATCCCCTCGATCAGCCCCTGGCCAGTAGCTGGCGAACAGCTCATAGGTCCGACGGCCGAGCAGGAGCGCGTCCGCGGCCAACACCGAGTTGGTGGTCTGCTGGTCCACCACCGGATCCGCGTACGGCTGCGTCCAGCCACCAAGCTCAAACCCGCCATCCCGGTCTTCGTCTTGAAGACCGGGTGCCTGAATCACGCCATCCAGCGTGACGAACGCCGTCACAACGATCTTCCCCATCTCAGATGTCCCTTCGCGAGTTGTTCGTACTTTAAGGCCTTAGCGGTGTTATCAGTCGGCGCCGAGCGCGGCCAGGACGGGTTCGGGCGTCAGCACCGGGATCCGCTGCTGGAAGTGCAGCACACCGACCCAGGTCTGGCGCAGGCTTGTAGGTGCCAGCGAACCCCCCCGATGACCAACTCGTCGCCGGTCCAGGCCCCGACCTGCGGATGTTCGGCTTGGGACGTCTGGGCCGGTAGGGGTTTGGGGCGGCGACCAGTCGCCGCCGCGGCCTGACCGTCCCGGTGCCGCTGCTTCCGGCGATCTCCCGGGCCCGCGCATCGTCGTACGCGATCGGCTCCGGATCCCGTTCGGCCACGCCGAGACAAGTCCTGAGCGCCCCCGGACGGTCGCCTGGTTGAAGGGGATGCCGTCCGGGCCGGGGTTTTCGGCATCGCATCCGCCCCAACGATGCTCGAGTCGGCCGTGGAAGCCTCGCGGGGAGGAATATGGAGGTTTCCACATGCCGAGCAACCCTTTGGGGCGCTGGACGGGCACCGGAAAAGGTGGGGCTAAATGACGGAGTACGACGAGACCGCGCCAGTCCT
>JAOPYI010000304.1 GCA_025964675.1 Sphaerisporangium sp.
CCCGACGCGGCCACCTCCTCGACGAACGCCCGCGCCCGCTCGTCCAGCCTGACCTCGTCCACTCGCAGCTCCAGCGACCGCGTGGCACGCGAGATGAAGGAGGTCACGATGATCGTGCCGATGAAGAACGAGGCGATCTTGATGCCCTCGGGGCGCTCGAAGATGTTGGCGATCGTGGTGTAGGCGAGCACGAGGGTGATCACGCCGAACCGGGCGAGCGCCCCCCGGTCACGCCGCCGGCGGGCCGACAGCGTCACGGCCAGCCCTGCGGAGAGGATCACGACGAGCACACCCGTGGCGTACGCGCCGCCCTGGGCGTCGACGTCGGCCCTGAAGATGATCGTGATCGCGAACGCGACGGCGGTGAAGACCAGGACGAGCGGGCGGGTCGCCGCGGCCCAGTGAGGCGCCATGCCGTACCTCGGCAGGTAGCGCGGCACGACCGTCAGCAGGCCGGCCATGGCCGACGCTCCGGCGAACCACAGGATGGTGATGGTGCTGATGTCGTAGACGGTGCCGAATCCCTGGCCCAGGTGGGCGTGGGCGAGGTAGGCCAGGGCGCGGCCGTTGGCCTTGCCGCCCGGCAGGAACTCTCTCGCGGGGATCATCACGGCCGTGGTGAAGCTGCTGGCGATGAGGAAGAAGGTCATGATCAACGCGGCCGTGGTGAGCAGGCGTCTCGCCCCTCGGATCCTTCCCTGGGGATGCTCGGGATCATCGTGCTCCGAGCCCCTGATCAGCGGCATCACGGCCACACCGGTCTCGAAGCCCGACAGTCCGAGCGCCAGCTTGGGGAAGACCAGCAGCGCCACACCGATCATCACGAGCGGGCTGGAGTAGTGAGCGGTGAGCAGCGCCTCCCAGCGGAGCACCGGTCCGGGCGTGCTCATCAGATGCAGGATGGAAACCATGACGACGACCAGGTTGAGCGTCAGGTAGACCGTCACCAGGCCCACCGCGATGCCGATGGCCTCGCCGAACCCCGCCAGGAAGACCGCTCCGAGCAGGGCGACGAGCGCCAGCGTGACCCCGATCCGCTGATCGTGCAGGGGCTGCGCCGCGAACGGGTTCTCGATGAGGTGGGCGGTGGCGTCGGCGGCCGACAGGGTGATGGTGATGATGAAGTCGGTCGCGAGGAAGCCGAGCAGCACAAGGACGATGATCTTCCCCGGCCAGCCGGGCATGTGGCGCTGCAGCATGGCGATGCTGCCCTGACCGTGGGGGCTCTCCTCGGCGACGCGGCGGTAGATCGGCAGCGCGCCCAGCAGCGTGACCGCGACCAGGACGAGCGTGGCGATGGGTGACAGGAGCCCGGCGGCGAGGAAGGCGATGCCCGGCTGGTATCCGAGGGTCGAGAAGTAGTCGACCCCTGTGAGGCACATGACGCGCCACCAAGGATGCTGCTCGCTAGGAGTCGCGCGCGCGTCCTTGATCGGCGGCCCTTCGAGAAGCCACCTGGACAGCCGTCCCCAGGGCCCTTTCCGCGTCTCTCCGTCGCCGGCCGTGTCGGGGCCCGTACCCAATACCGTCACTCCCCGTCGCAGATCCGCCAGGCCGTTGTAACTTTCAGCACCTCTCATCCCGGAGGTTCGCGGCGTCGAATTGATACCCCCAGGTCAGCACGGGATTACCTCGCTGACTCCACCGGATCGGACAACGACGGGCGGCCCGCTCGATGGCGGTTCCTTACGCATTCATCGCCGCGGCCGCATCCGAGTTCCTTCCATCAGGCCCGGTCGGGGGATCCGCCCGTGAGGTAGAAAGTGGTGCCACGGCTCCTCGCGTCGAGCGCGGCGTGCAGGCGTCTGATGAGATACGACGGCAGGAGGGCCTTCGCCTCGTCCGGGTCGAAGAAGCCGCACTCGTCCAGCTCCTCCTCCTGCAGTACGACTCCTTCGCTGCCCGGCAGGCTGCCGCAGTCGAACAGGAAGTGCACCAGGGGCAGCGGCCGATCGTTGAACGGCGGCACCCAGTGGACGCCGAGCAGCCTGCCGACCGGCAGCGTCAGGCCGAGCTCCTCGGTCACCTCCCGGGCACACGCCTGGTCCGGGGACTCGTCTACGTCCACGTGACCGCCCGGCCAGAGCCAGTGATCACGGTAGTTCGGCTTGACGAGCAGCACCCGGCCCGAAGGATCGGTGATGAGCGCTCCCGCTCCCGCGATGGTTTTGTTGAGCTGGGCGTAGAAATCGTCCGGTGAGATCAGAACCATGCTCCGACCGTAGTGCCGCCGCCACCTCCACCCGACGACCGAAACCGGTACCTCTCCCGCTCGGTGACGACCCCTCACCGGACCCACTAACAGGTCAGAAACGGCCAAACAGTAAAATATTTCCCTATGGCGGGCGATAGAACACCTGGACGGGTTTGGATCATCTGGGCCATCGGGGTATTCGCGTACGCGGTCGCCGTGTTCCACCGCCAGTCGCTCGGCGTCGCGGGCATCGACGCGAGCGTCCGGCTCGGCATCGGGGCCACCGGGCTGTCGATGCTCGCCATGCTCCAGCTTCTCGTCTACGCCGCGATGCAGATCCCCGTCGGGATGCTCGTCGACCGGCTCGGCTCCAAGCGCATGCTGCTCGTCGGGGCCGCCGTCATGGCCTGCGGCCAGCTCGTGTTCGCCGTGTCAGGCGGGCTGCTCGAAGCCATCGCGGGACGCGTACTGGTGGGCTGCGGCGACGCCATGACCTTCATCAGCGTGATCAGGCTGGTCACCGTCTGGTTCCCCGCGCGGCGCAACCCGGTCATCGTCCAGCTCACCGGGCTGCTCGGCCAGGTCGGGGCGATAGCGTCGGCCGTACCGCTCATCCAGGGCCTGCACAGGTACGGCTGGACGCCGACGTTCCTGACCGCCGCCGCGATCGGCGGGCTCTCCCTGACGTTGGTGGCGCTGGTCCTGCGTGACTCCCGCCCCGCCGAGCTGACCGATCGGCCGCGCCTGCGCGAGGCGTGGGCCGAGCCGGGGACCCGCCTCGGCATGTGGACCCACGCCGCGACCCAGTCGTCCTCCGCCGCGTTCCTGCTGTTGTGGGGCTACCCGTTCCTCGTGGAAGGGCAGGGGCTGCGGCCCGCGGCGGCGGGCGTGCTGCTGACCACGCTCACGTTGCTTGGCATGGTCTGCGGGCCGGTGCTCGGGTACCTCGCCGGGCGCCATCCGTTCCACCGGTCCCGGATGGTGCTGATCGTCATCGGCTCGACCGCCGGGGCCTGGACCGCCGTGTTGCTGTGGCCCGGGCGCGCGCCCCTCTGGCTGCTCCTGGCGCTGGTCGTCGTGCTGGCCTGGAACGGCCCGGGGTCCATGATCGGATTCGACTACGCGCGGACGTTCAACCCCGCCGCCCGCATCGGCATGGCCACCGGCATCGTGAACGGCGGCGGCTTCACGGCCACCATGGCCGTGATCGCCCTCATCGGCGTCACCCTGGACCTGCGCGGCGGCATCGGCCTGGACGCCTATCGCTGGGCGTTCGCCGTGCAGTACCCCATCTGGATCCTCGGCGCCATCCAGGTGCTGCGCTACCGGGGCAAGGCGCGCAGGCTAATCGCCGAGCTCAGTGAAAGCCTCGGCGAAGTGCGCGGTGCCGATCGCGCCGCCGCGGGAACGCACCCCGCGCAGTAGGGCCTGCCTGGTCGAAGCCGCCCGCTCGGGATCGTGATCGTGGGCGTAGGTGATCGCCGGGTTGGCCAGCTGCACGGGGTGCAGTACCAGGTCACCCGTCAGGGTCAGCGAACCGATCTCGACGACCTGGTGGCCGGGCGTGTGTCCAGGAGCCAGGAGGACGCGCACACCGGGAGCCACCTCTGCGTTCCCGTCGACCGCGTCGACCAGGCCGGTCAGCGGGCGGAGCACCCGCTCCAGGATCGGGTTCGGACCGGCGTCCTCGATCCAGTCGACCTCGGCCCGCTGGAGGATGTGCCGGGCATTGGGAAAAGCTGGGACGCCATCGGCGACGACTCCACCGGCATGGTCGCTGTGCAGGTGGGTGAGCACGACCGTGTCGACGTCCAAGGGGCCGACGCCCGCGGCGGCCAGCTCGTCCACGAGGTGTCCGGGTACGGGCGCCCAGCTCGACGCCGGTGAGTCCGACCCGCCGACCCCGGTGTCCACCAGGACCGTACGACCGGTGGGGTGGCGCAGCAGGTAGCAGCGGAAGTGGAGGATCCAGGCGTCGGTGGAGACTCCGGCCCAGTCTTCGGGCGAGCCGCCGGTGAGAATCTCTTGAAGCGGCTGCCGGAGCGCGCCTCCCATCGGGCCCACCGCGTCGCAGAGCGGGATCACCTCGACACCCGCGATCGACCTGGGCGCGTACGACATCGAACTCCCTCATCCGCCGGCGTCCCCGCCCAGACTAGTGGGATCCCCGCAAACGCCTGACGGGTGCCTTGCCGACGTTTCCCGGGTCCGTGTCACCCAGCATCAGCGGAGGGGGAGGAACAAATCGCCGCCGGGCGGGGTTGAACCGAGCAGCGATCAGGCTTGCGCTCCGGCCGCTTGATGCTGTTATCTTTGAAATGGCTCTCCAGCGAGGTCGACTCGACCCGCGAGCGTCTCAGAGCCTTTCTCTTCTCCCGCCGCCCCGCCGAGGGCAGGCATCTCACACCGATAATCGCGAATCAGCGTAGTGCGGTGTGGCACTGGTGCACTTTCATAGCCCACCCAGCACCCACGATGCCCGCCCCGACCTGCCCTGATGGCGAGAGCGGGCCGCGGCCTGACGATCCGGTACCGCCGCCATCCGATTGTCGTAGCAGGCCACGCGGCCCTGACGATCCGGCGAGCGACACTCCTAGGGCCGGACGCATCTCAATCCCCCCAATCGATCTTCATCCCCCAAGGAATGACCATGACCACCGAAGCACCCCCAAGGAAAATCCCAAGAGCGGCGCCCAAAAGGCCGGCGCGGCGGCGTGTAGTCGCCGATCAGCCGGTCGAGCGGGTCTCCGGGCTGCTCGACGTCCGTGACAAGGCCGCGTTCATCAGAACCAGCGGCTACCTTCCCGGCGAGAACGACGTCCGTCTGCCCCTTTCGCAGGTAGAAGAGTTCGGCCTGCGCCCGGGCGATCTCGTGGTGGCGCACACCCGCAAGCCGTACGAGAAGCTGACCGACCTGGTGTCCGTCAATGGCGAGGAGCCCGGGCGGGTCAGGCCGCACTTCGCCGGCATGACCCCCATCCACCCCCGCCACCGCATGATCCTGGAGACGGAGTCTCCCATCACCCGCGTGATCGATCTCCTGGCGCCCATCGGCAAGGGCCAGCGCGGCCTGATCGTCGCACCGCCCAAGGCCGGGAAGACGATGGTGCTCAAGGCCATTGCCGACGCCGTCACCCGCAACCACCCCGGCGTCCACCTCATGGTGGTCCTCGTGGGCGAACGGCCCGAGGAGGTCACCGACTTCCGAGAGTCCGTCCACGGCGAGGTGATCGCCTCGACGTTCGACCGGCCGGAGCGCGACCACACGGCAATCGCGGAACTCGCGATCGAGCGGGCCAAACGGCTCGTCGAGCGCGGCATGGACGTCGTGCTTCTGCTGGACTCGCTGACCCGGCTCGGCAGGGCGTACAACGTCATCGCACCGAACGGCGGCAAGACCCTCACGGGCGGCATCGACGCACAGGCCGTCTACCTGCCGAAACGCCTCTTCGGCGCCGCCCGCGCGATCCGCGAGGGCGGTTCGCTGACCATCCTCGCCACCGCGCTCGCCGAGACCGGCTCCCGCATGGACGACAACTTCTTCGAGGAGTTCAAGGGCACCGGCAACATGGAGCTACGGCTCAGCCGGACCCTCGCGGAGCACCGGCTGTTCCCGGCCGTCGACGTGCCCACCTCCGGCACCCGGCGCGAGGAGCTGCTGCTCGACGACGCGGAACGCGAGATCGTCTGGAAGCTCAGACGCGTGCTCTCGGGCCTCGACCGCGAGCAGGCCCTCACCGTCCTGCTCGATCGCCTCCGCGAGACCCCCTCCAACGCCGCGTTCCTCCGCCAGGTGTCCACCTCGTGAGCCGCGGCGAGGAGCAGGCGGGGAAAGCGGGTCAGTTCGCGAGCCCGACCGCCTGCTTCACCGTCGCCGGGTCGTCCAGCAGGGCGAGCATCGCATGCGCCACATCGGCGCGGGAGATCGTGTAGCCGCGCGGCACGTTACCGCCGACGGCCCGCCGGTAGTTCCCGGTGAGCGGCTTGTCGGTCAGCCGGGGCGGGCGCACGATCGTCCACTCCACGGCGCTGCGCCGGACCTCCTCCTCCATCACCGCGAGATCCGCGTACGCGTCGCGCAGGATCCTCCGCAGCAGCGGCAGCGCGACGGAGCGGTAGAGGAGCGTCTCCCCCTCCGGGACCGGGCCGACCGGAACGGCGCTCAGGACGGCGAGCCTGCGCACCTCGCTTGCGTCCATCGCGCGCAGGATGGAGCCCAGCGCCGTCGACGCGATGCCGACGTCCTTCCTACTGTGCGGGCCCAGTGCCGAGATGACGGCCTCCCGGCCGGCGAGCGCCGGACGCAGCGAGTCAGGGTCGGTGACGTCGGCGGTCACCACCTCGAGGGCGGAGTGGCTGATGGCCAGGCGTGCCGGATCGCGAACCACCGCCGCGACCTGGTGGCCCGCGTCGAGTGCCTGCCGGACGACTTCTTTCCCCGTACCGCCGGTCGCTCCGAAAACGGTGAGCTTCATGAGACATCCCCCATATGTTGGTGAGTACTCACTCACATCATAGGATGAGTACCCGCTCCCGGCGCGGCCAAAGCCAGGACCGGTCGAAAGGAAGACCTCGCTCCGATGCCTCATCAGCGCACCGCCTCCGGCGCCCGCACCCGGCAACGCATCCTGGAGGCCGCCGAACACCTCATGCGCACGATGGGCCTCGCCCTCGTCACCACCAAGGAGATCGCCCGTGAGGCCGGGTGCTCCGAGGCGGCCCTCTACAGGCACTTCTCCGGCAAGGAGGAGCTGTTCATCACGGTCCTCCAGGAGCGGCTGCCGGCGCTGGGCTCCCTGATCGCCGAGCTGTCAGCCGACCCCGGGGAGCGTACGACCGAAGAATGCATCACCGACATCGCCCGGACGGCCACGCTGTTCTACGAGGCGAGCATGCCGATCGGCTCTTCCCTCTTCGCCCAGCCCGCCCTCCTCCAGCGCCATCGTGAGGAGCTGCGCAAGCTCAACGCGGGCCCGCACAAGCCGGTCGAGATGCTCGCCGGGTACCTGCGCGGCCTCCGCGCCGGCGGCCGCATCCGGGCGGACGCCGACCCCGATTCGGCGGCCGCGCTGATCCTCGGAGCCTGCTACCAGCGGGCCTTCCTGCTGCAGTTCGTGGGTGAGGAGGGCTCGCCCAGATCGACGGACGACTTCGCCGCCGGCCTCGCCCGCACCCTCCTCGCCGGCATCGGGTGACGATGGGCACCTGGTGCGGATCGTCCAGCAGTGACGGCCGTGGCGACGTGTCGGGTGGTGGCCCGTTCAGCGGTGGGAGGATGCCGTGGCATCATGTTACTCACGAGTAGCCCAATAGCCGGAAGCTACCCAGCAGCGAGGAGCCAACCGTGCCTTCGTCCCGTGACGTCGTCTTCGTCGACGGCGTACGCACACCTTTCGGCAAGTCCGGGCCCAAGGGCCTGTACGCCGAGACGCGCGCCGACGACATGGTCGTCCGTGTCATCCGTGAACTGATGCGACGCAACCCGCACCTGCCGCCCGAGCGGATAGACGAGGTGGCCATCGCGGCCACCACCCAGATCGGCGACCAGGGCCTGACCATCGGCCGCTCCGCCGCCGTGCTGGCCGGGCTGCCGAAGTCCGTACCCGGCTATGCCATCGACCGCATGTGCGCGGGCGCGATGACAGCCGTCACCAGCGTGGCGGGCGGCATCGCCTTCGGCGCCTACGACGTCGCCATCGCGGGCGGCGTCGAGCACATGGGCCGTCACCCGATGGGCGAGGGCGTCGACCCCAACCCTCGATTCCTGTCAGAGAAGCTGGTGGACGGCTCGGCCCTGGTGATGGGCATGACGGCGGAGAACCTCCACGACCGCTACCCCAGCATCAGCAAGGAACGCGCGGACGCCTACGCCGTCGCCTCCCAGGAGAAGGTCGCCAAGGCCTACGCCGACAACAGGATCCAGCCCGACCTCGTTCCGATGGCGACGCGCAAGGCCGCCGAGGGCTGGGGCCTGGCCACCGAGGACGAGCCCCCGCGCCCCGGCACCACCATCGAGGGCCTGGCCTCGCTCAAGACGCCGTTCCGCCCGCACGGTCACGTCACCGCGGGCAACTCCGCGGGGATCAACGACGGCGCCACCGGCAGCATCATCGCCGCCGCGGACGCCGCCGCCGAGCTGGGCCTGACGCCCAAGATGAAGCTGGTGTCGTACGGCTTCGCCGGCGTCGACCCCGAGGTGATGGGCGTCGGACCGATCCCCTCCACCGAGCGCGCGCTGCGCCTGGCCGGGCTGTCCATCGGCGACATCGGCCTGATCGAGATCAACGAGGCCTTCGCCGTCCAGGTGCTGGCCTTCCTGGAGCACTTCGGCATCGCCGACGACGACACGCGGGTCAACCCGTACGGCGGCGCCATCGCGTTCGGCCACCCGCTGGCCTCGTCCGGCGTGCGGCTGATGACGCAGCTCGCCCGGGAGTTCGGCGAGCGCCCCGACGTGCGCTACGGCATCACCACGATGTGCGTAGGCATGGGCATGGGCGGCACGGTTGTCTGGGAGAACCTCGCCTGGGAGGGCGGCAAGTGAGCGACATCACCGAGATCTTCGACGACGAGGTGGTGACCGGCGCGCTCGTACGCGACGTCCGGCTCCCCGGCGGCGCGGGCACAATGGCGCTGATCACCCTCGACAACGGCTTCGACCACACCAAGCCGAACACCTTCGGCCCGCGGGGCCTCGCCGAGCTCGACAAGGCGCTGGACGCCATCTGCGAGCGCACCGACCTCGCGGCGGTCGGCGTGACCGGCAAGCCCTTCATCTTCGCCGTCGGCGCCGACCTCAAGGGCGCGTCCCTCGTACGGACCCGTGACCAGGCCGAGGACCTCGGCCGGCTGGGACACGAGGTGTTCCGCCGGCTCGGCGAGCTCGAGATGCCGTCGTTCGCGTTCGTCAACGGCGCGGCGATGGGCGGCGGCCTTGAGGTGGCGCTGCACTGCACCTACCGCACGATCTCGTCCGGTGTCCCGGCGGTCGCGCTGCCGGAGTGCTTCCTCGGCCTGGTACCCGGCTGGGGCGGCACTCAGCTGCTCCCCCGGCTGATCGGCCCCGCGAACGCGCTGAAGCTGATCATCGAGAACCCGCTTTCACAGAACCGCATGATCAAGGGCCCCGAGGCGTTCAAGCTCGGCGTCGCCGATGCGATCTTCGAGCCCGCCGACTTCCTGGAGGAGTCCCTGCGCTGGGCCTCCCGCGTGCTGACCGGCGAGGCCGCCGTGCCACGCCCGCCGTTCACCGAGGACGCCGGGTCCTGGGACGCGGCGGTCGCCGGCGCGCGTACCCTCGTCGACCTGAAACTGCGCGGCGCCTCTCCCGCCCCGTACCGCGCGCTCGAGCTGGTCGGGCTCGCTCGTACGGCGCACCGCGACGAGGGCTTCGAGGCCGAGACCCAGGCGCTGGCCGACCTGCTGATGGGGGACGAGCTGCGCGCCGGGCTCTACTCCTTCGACCTGGTGCAGCGGCGCGCCAAGCGGCCCGCAGGAGCCCCGGACAGGGCGCTGGCCCGCAAGGTCACCAAGGTCGGCGTGGTGGGCGCGGGCCTGATGGCCTCGCAGCTCGCCCTGCTGTTCGCCCGCCGCCTGGAGGTGCCGGTGGTCCTCACCGACCTCGACCAGGACCGTGTCGACAAGGGCGTGGGCTACGTGCACTCCGAGGTCGGCAAGCTGCTTGCCAAGGGACGCGTCGACGCCGACAAGGCCAACCGGCTGAAGGGTCTCGTCACCGGGTCGCTGACCAAGGACGCGTTCGCCGACGCCGACTTCGTCATCGAGGCCGTCTTCGAGGACCTCAAGGTCAAGCGGCAGGTCTTCGCCGAGGTCGAGGCCGTCGTGAGCCCCGAGTGCGTGCTGGCCACCAACACCTCTTCCCTGTCGGTCACCGCGATGGCGGCGGAGCTGCGGCACCCCGAGCGGGTGGTGGGCTTCCACTTCTTCAACCCGGTCGCCGTGCTACCCCTGCTCGAGATCGTCCGGGGCGAGCGCACCGACGACGCCTCGCTGGCCACGGCGTTCGCGGTCGGCAAGACGCTGAGGAAGTCCAGCGTGCTGGTGAAGGACGCCCCGGCGTTCGTCGTCAACCGGCTGCTCACCCGCTTCATGGGCGAGGTCATCGGCGCGGTGGACGAGGGCACCCCGGTCGAGACGGCCGACCACGCGCTCGACGCGCTGGGGCTGCCGATGTCGCCGTTCGCGCTGCTCCAGCTCGTCGGGCCCGCCGTCGCCCTGCACGTCTCCGAGACGCTGCACGAGGCCTTCCCCGGCCGGTACGGCGTTTCGGAGAACCTCGCGGCCCTGGTGAAGGCCGGCAAGCCCGGGGTCTACGCCCAGGACTTCTCGATCGACCCCGTGGCGCGGCAGATCTTCGAGGGATCGGGGGCGGCCGGGCCGAGCGCGGAGGAGGTCCGCGACCGGGCGCTGCGCGCGCTGGCCGAGGAGATACGGCTGATGCTCGACGAGGGCGTGGTCGCGGCTCCGGAGGACATCGACCTGTGCATGATCCTCGGCGCCGGCTGGCCGTTCCACACCGGAGGGATCACGCCGTACTTGGACCGTACGGGCGTCTCCA
Source organism: Sphaerisporangium sp. (assembly GCA_025964675.1). Lineage (GTDB taxonomy): Bacteria > Actinomycetota > Actinomycetes > Streptosporangiales > Streptosporangiaceae > Sphaerisporangium. Next base: position 10,773 of record JAOPYI010000304.1, read on the forward strand.
ACGAGGTCAACGGACGCCCCTTCCTGTCACAGGGCGTGGCCTCGGTCCCCGCCTGACAGGCGCCGGCCGCTGGGCGATGCCCAGCGGCCGGCGCCATCGCTACGAACAGTCCCTGAGTGATCGGCCGGCGTGACGTACTCGCGCGTCTCTCTCTCGTAGGCTCGTCGGCGGCGAAACCCGCCGCGCCTGTTCGGGATGATGGGAGACATGCTGGTCGACGCCATCGAGTGCCTCCTGTGCCCCGTGTGCCGGAGCGATCTCGCTCTGCACGGCGCCGTGGTCCGATGCGCGCGGGGCCACGCCTTCGACGTCGCCAAGCAGGGCTACGTCAGCCTGCTGACGGGGTCCAGCGTTCCGGGTACCGCCGACACCCCCGCCATGGTGGCCGCGCGGGCCGAGTTCCTCGGCGCGGGGCACTTCGCCACCCTGGCCGGCCGCCTGCGCGCCCTGGCCGCCGGCCACGAGACAGGCCAGGAAAAGCCCACGCGAGAGTCCGGCGACGCGATACGTGGCCGTACGGAGTCGGGCGGCAGGGTTGTCCTGGACGCCGGAGCCGGCACGGGGTACTACCTCGCCGAGACCCTGAGCCCCGACGACATCGGGATCGCTCTGGACATCTCCAAGCACGCGCTCAAGCGGGCGGCGCGAGCCCACCCCCGCATCGGCGCCGTGGTCGCGGACGTGTGGCGGCCGTTGCCGGTCAAGGACGGCCGCGCCGACGTGATCCTCGACGTCTTCGCCCCGCGCAACGGCCCGGAGTTCGCCCGGGTGCTGCGGCCCGGCGGCACGCTCATCGTGGTGACGCCGACGCCGCGCCACCTCGCCCCCCTGGTCGACCGGCTCGGCCTGCTCTCGGTGGACGAGTCCAAGAGCCGGCGCGTCGAAGAGGCGCTCGGGGCACACTTCACCGAGATCGGCCACGTGATCGAGGAGTCGGACATGCTGCTGGACCACCAGGCCGTCCAGACTGTGGTGGGCATGGGGCCGAGCGCCTGGCACACCGACCCGGTGGCGCTCAAGGAAGAGATTGCACGCCTTCCCGACCCGGTGACAGTGAAAATGTCGTGCCGAGTCTCTCTCTTCCGTAAGATCACCTAGACGCACCGGAATACGAATTTCCCCGACTTTGTAGGCCATCTTCCGTTTAGAAGCGACATACTTAACGACAACCCGCCGATCCCGGACCGGGGAGCGTGAGGGAGGGGCACGCCCATGAAGGCCGAGGAACGCTGGCAGGCCAGGTTCCGCGCGGCACGTATGACACTGCCCATCTGGGCGCGGCTCGCCCCCGCCCGGGCCGTGTACCGCTGCAACATCTCCGGCATCTGGGAGATCCACGCCTGGGACCGGTCGAACGGTACGACACGTCAGGTGACCAGCCGCCCAAGGGGTACGTCCCACGCTGCCATCGATCCCACCGGCCAGTGGATCTACTGGTTCTCCGACACCTACGGCGACGAGTTCGGCATCTGGATGCGCCAGCCCTTCAACGGCGGTCCCGAGATGCCGGCCCATCCCGACCTCGCCCCGGGGCACCCGACCGGCCTCGCGCTGTCGGCCATCGGCACGGCCGCCTTCGGCAGGAGCAGCCGCCACGGCTTCCAGGTCTTCCACACGCGGATCGGCAGCGATGAGAAGCCGGCCCTGATCTATGACTCCCGCGAGTTCGCGCAGGTCGCCGGGATGTCGCTCGACGGCTCGCTGATCGCCGTGAACCACAGTGAGCACGGTGACTCGCGCCACCCCGCGCTGCGCGTGATCAAGCCCAACGGCCAGGTCGTCGGCGACCTTCACGACGGGCCGGGCAAGGGCTTCACAGGGGTGCGGTTCGCCCCGACCGTGACCGACCTCCGCATCCTCGCCCTGCACGAGCGGCGGGGCCGCCGCGAGCCCCTGGTATGGGACCCGATGACGGGCGAGGAGCGTGAGATCTGGCTCCGGGTGCCCGGCGAGATCACCGCAGACTGGTACCACGACGGGCGCGCCGTGCTGATCGGCCACAACAACCGCGCCAGGACCGAACTGTTCCGGTACGACCTGGGTGGCGGGGGCCTGACGCCGATCAAGACGCTGCACGGCGTCATCCACGACGCGATGCCCCGGCCCGACGGCACGGTCGAATACTCCTGGTCGAGCGCCGCGCACCCTCCGGTGGTCAGGTCCAGCGACGGCCATGTGGTCATGAACCAGTCGGGGCCCTCCGCGCCGCCGTCGGTGCCGCTGGAGGACGTCTTCGTCGAGGGACCGGGCGGGCGCGTCCACGCGCTGGTGTCCCGGCCCGAGAACGGCCACGCGCCGTACCCGACGGTGTTCCTGCTGCACGGCGGCCCGGCCGCGCAGGACGACGACTCCTTCCTCCCGAACGTCGCCGCATGGGTCGACGCCGGGTTCGCCGTGGTCCGCGTCAACTACCGGGGCTCCACGGGCTACGGCTCGGCGTGGCGTGACGCGCTGCGGGGCGACGTCGGCCACATCGAACTGTCCGACGTGGCGGCCGTCCGTGACTGGGCCGTCAACCAGGGCGTGGCCGATCCCGAGCGTCTCGTGCTCGCGGGCGCGTCGTGGGGCGGCTACCTCACGCTGCTAGGCATCGGCACCCAGCCGAAGACGTGGGTGGCCGGGATCGCGGCCGTGCCGATCGCCGACCACGCCGCCGCCTACGGCGACGAGACCGAAGGGCTGCGCGCCTACCACCGCGCGCTGTTCGGCGGCTCGCCGCAGGAGGTGCCCGATCTGTACGCGGCGTCGTCGCCGATCTCGTACCTGGACTCGCTCCAGGCGCCGCTGCTGGTGCTGGCCGGCGAGAACGACCCGCGCTCGCCGATCAGGCAGATCGAGAAGTACCTCGAGAGGCTGACCGAGCGGCAGCACCAGTTCGAGGTCTACCGCTACAACGCGGGTCACGGCACCCTCGTCGTCGAGGAGCGGATCCGGCAGATGACGGCGCAGATCGACTTCGCCCGCAAGCACGTCGGCCTCGCCCAGCCCGTCTCCAGCCAGTCCTGAGCGCTTCGGTGGCCTCGTGCGCGAACCTCAGCCGGCCGTAGGCCCTTAAGCGGCCTGAGCCCGGCTCTGGGTGCCTCAGTCGGCCCTGAGCACGAGGATCGCCAGGTCGTCGGCGCTCGGCTCGATCGCGAAGTCCTGCACGGCGCGGCGGATGCGTTCCGCCACCGCCCTCGCGGAGAGATCGGCGCACTCCGCGAGAAGCTTGGACAGGCCGCCGTCGTCGTCGAGCAGCCGCGTGCCCGAACGGCGCTCGGTCACCCCGTCGGTCACGCCCAGGAGGACGTCTCCGGGGGCCAGGTGTACGTGGTCGGCGACGAACTCTGCCTCGGGGAAGACGCCGAGCAGGGACTGGGAGCTGACCACGGCCTCCACCACGCCGCTCGGCCGCAGCCGCAGGGCCTCGGGATGCCCGGCGGAGATCAGCGAGAGATCGAGCCCGTCCTCGGTGCGGGTGATCTCACCGTGGAGCAGGGTCAGGAACCTGGCCCGCTCGCCTTCCTCCAGGATCGCCTGGTTCAGCCGGGAGACGACCGAGGCCACGTCGTACCCCTCGCGGGCTAGCAGGCGGATCGTGTGGCGGGCGAGGCCTGTCACCGCGGCGGCCTCAGGGCCGGTGCCGCAGACGTCGCCGATCGCGAACCGCCAGGAGCTCTCGCCCGTGGTGAACAGGTCGTAGAAGTCGCCGCCCACCTCGTTGGTCTCGCCCGCGGGCTCGTACACCACGGAGTAGTCGAGGCCGGGGGTCTCGGCGGGGGTGCCGGGCGGCAGGAGGCTCCGTTGCAGTGCACGGTTGGCGTCGGCCTGCTGGGCGTACAGCCGGGCGTTGTCCATCGCGAGCGCGGCCCGCCGTCCCAGGTCCTCGGCGAGCTGCGCGACGTCGTCGGGGAAGCGGCCCGAGCGCCCGAGGCACATCATGCCGAGGCTGCGCCCGCGCGCCGTCAGCGGGAAGGCCAGGGACTGCCAGTCGGCGAGCTGGAGCGGCACGGGGGTCAGATTTTCCACAGAGGGGATGGCGGCCTCGTCGAGCTGCTCGCGCAGCAGGTCGATCTGGGTCTCGTCGGCGTGCCAGAGATAGGCGGGCCTGAGCGGCCCGACGCCAGAGGCGGCGGTGTAGACCGCGCACCAGGTCGCGAGCCGTGGCACCACGATCTGCGCGATCAGCGCGGGGACCATGTCGGGGTCGAGGGTGCCGGCGAGCAGGTCGCTGGCGTCGGCGAGGAAGCCCAGCCAGCCGGGCCCCTGCGAGGCGCCCTGCCCGGTCCAGTCGTCGATCGTCAGGCTGCCGACGCCGCCGGGGAGGTGGAGACGGGCCCACCGGGTGCGGAGGGACCCGGCGAAGCTCACGCCCCAGACGGTGACCGGAGCCGAGGGAGCGGACGCGGCCTCCCCGTCGCTTTCCTTCTGGCGGACCTCGATCTGGAGCGAATCACCCTGATGCATCCATACAATCTCAAATGGGACATCACTTACCTCGGAGACGAGCTCTCCGGTCAGCCGCTCGGCCTCAAGGCCGATGGAGGACGCGGCCCACGCGGTCATGACCTCGCGAGTGAACCGCTTGGCGGCGGGTAGGGCCGTCCTGCCAGGCGCGAACGAAGCGGCCAGCAAACCCCGGGAAGAACTTGTCATTGCACCGTGCTTACCACAGTCGGTTGTCACATGTGGTCAACCGACTGGGCGACCACAAGGCGTCCTTCATGCCAGACTGGCATTACTCCGAGTCCCGCCCGAACAGCGTGAAGGAGGCTTCATGAAGGGTACCCCGACCGCGGAGGCCAGTTCGGAGCGGTCCTATACCGAGTCCGAGCTCCGGCCGCTGCTGGAGACCCTCATCACGTGGCGTGACGGCGACTTCCGCCGGCGGGTCCCCCATGCCCCGCCCGGCATTCTGAGCGAGGTGCGGCTGCTGGTCAACGAGGTCGCCGACCGCCGCGAGCACCTCGCCAACGAGCTGCTGAGGGTCCGCCGCGAGGTCGTCAAAGAGGGGCGTTTCGGCGTGCGCCTGTCGCCGGGGCCCGGCGTCGGCTCGTGGGCCGAGAGCGTCGACTCGGTGAACGCCCTGATCGACGCGCTGGTGGCCCCCGTCAGCAGCGCGGCCGACGTCCTCGACGCCGTGGCCCAGGGAGATCTCTCCCGCCGCATCGACATGGACCGCAACTCCCGAGGCGAGGTGCGGCGGCTCGGCAAGGCCATCAACGGCATGGTCGACCAGCTCTCGCTGTTCACCTCGGAGGTCACCAGGGTCGCCCGCGAGGTCGGCTCCGAGGGCCAGCTCGGCGGGCGCGCCAACATCCGTGGCATGTCAGGAAGCTGGCGCGACCTCACCGAGGCCGTGAACACCATGTCCAGCCGGGTGTCCGCCCAGGTCCGCGACATCGCCGTCGTCACCACCGCCGTGGCGCGGGGCGACCTCAGCCGCAAGGTCACAGTCGACGCCGTCGGCGAGATGCTCGAGCTGAAGAACACCGTCAACACCATGGTCGACCAGCTCTCGGCCTTCGCCGAGGAGGTCACCCGCGTGGCCCGCGAGGTCGGCACCGAGGGCGAGCTCGGCGGCCAGGCCCGGGTGCGCGGCGTGTCGGGCGTCTGGAAGGACCTCACCGACAACGTCAACGTCATGGCGAGCAACCTCACCAGCCAGGTGCGCAACATCGCCACCGTGGCGACGGCCGTCGCCCAGGGCGACCTCTCCAAGAAGATCACCGCAGACGCGAAGGGCGAGATCCTCCAGCTCAAAGAGACCCTCAACACGATGGTCGACCAGCTCTCGCTGTTCGCCGACGAGGTCACCCGCGTGGCCCGCGAGGTCGGCACCGAGGGCCAGCTCGGCGGCCAGGCCCGCGTCCGCGGCGTCTCCGGCGTCTGGAAAGACCTCACCGACAACGTCAACGTCATGGCGAACAACCTGACCACCCAGGTCCGCCAGATCGCGGCCGTGTCCACCGCGGTGGCCCAGGGAAACCTGTCCAAGAAGATCACCGCCGACGCCCAGGGCGAGATCCTCCAGCTCAAGGACACCCTGAACACCATGGTCGACCAGCTGTCGATGTTCGCCGACGAGGTCACCCGCGTCGCCCGCGAGGTCGGCACC
>JAOPYI010000008.1 GCA_025964675.1 Sphaerisporangium sp.
TCGGCGCGCTGCTGTCGGCGATCGGCATCGCGGGCATGGACCGCCTGGTGCAGCGCAACGTGCTGGCCATGAGCGGACGCGCGGTCGAGGCCGCCGGCGATGTCAGCACCCTGCTGCTGGACAAGACGGGCACGATCACGCTGGGCAACCGACAGGCGTCGGAGTTCGCGCCGGCGCCCGGCATCACCGCCGGAGACCTGGCCGCGGCCGCCCAGCTCGCGAGCCTCGCCGACGAGACCCCCGAGGGCCGCTCTATCGTGATCTACGCCAAGGAGGCCTACGGTCTGCGCGAGCGGGAGCCAGGAGAACTGGCGCACGCCGAGTGGATCGCCTTCACCGCGCAGACCCGTATGTCGGGCGTGAACGTGGACGGCCGGCAGGTGCGTAAGGGCGCCGCCACCGCGGTGATGAAGTGGGTACGCGACCACGGCGGCCACCCGACCGAAGAGGTCGGCGACATGGTCGACGGCATCTCGGCCTCCGGTGGGACGCCGCTGGTGGTGGGTGAGGTCCTGGCGGGTACGGCCCGGGTTCTCGGGGTGATCCACCTCAAGGACGTCGTCAAGCAGGGCATGCGGGAGCGGTTCGACGAGATGCGGCGGATGGGCATCCGAACCGTGATGATCACCGGGGACAACCCGCTGACCGCCAAGGCCATCGCGGATGAGGCAGGGGTGGACGACTTCCTGGCGGAGGCGACGCCGGAGGACAAGCTCGCGCTGATCCGTAAGGAGCAGGAGGGCGGGCGGTTGGTCGCGATGACGGGGGACGGCACCAACGACGCCCCCGCGCTGGCCCAGGCCGACGTGGGTGTGGCGATGAACACCGGCACCTCGGCCGCCAAGGAGGCCGGGAACATGGTCGACCTGGACTCCAACCCGACCAAACTCATCGAGATCGTCGAGATCGGCAAGCAGCTTCTCATCACCCGAGGCGCGCTCACGACGTTCTCCATCGCCAACGACATCGCCAAGTACTTCGCGATCATCCCCGCGATGTTCGCCGCCGTCTACCCGGGCCTGGACACGCTCAACATCATGCGCCTGGCCAGCCCGCAGTCGGCGATCCTGTCGGCCGTCATCTTCAACGCGGTCGTCATCGTCGCGCTGATCCCGCTGGCTCTGCGCGGCGTCAGATACCGGCCGTCGAGCGCCTCCAAGCTGCTCAGCCGCAACCTCTACGTCTACGGACTGGGCGGCATCATCGTCCCGTTCATCGGAATCAAGATCATCGACCTGGTCATCCAGTTCCTTCCGGGGATGTCATAAATGGAACGTCTGCCAAGCTGGATCCGCCAGCACCTCGCCGCGCTCCGCGCGCTGCTCGTACTCACCGTGGTGACCGGCGTCATCTACCCCCTGGTGGCCACCGGGGTCGCCCAGGCTCTGTTCAACGGCAAGGCCAACGGCTCGATCGTGCAGAAGGACGGCAAGGACGTGGGCAGCTCCCTCGTCGGCCAGTTGTTCACTGACAAGGACGGGAATCCGGTGAAGAACTACTTCCAGAGCCGCCCGTCCGCAGCCGGTGACGGATACGACATGAAGTCCACCGCCGCCAGCAACCTCGGCCCCGAGGACATCGTGGACACCCTCGCGGTGCCTGGAGCCAAGGACTCCCAGGGCAACCCCGACACCGGTAAGCAGAGCCTGCTCACCCAGGTCTGTGCTCGCAGCAAGGCCATCGGTGAGCTGGAGGGCGTCAGCGGTGCCCGGCCGTACTGCACGGCGGACGGGGTGGGCGCGGTGCTCAAGGTCTTCCCGGCCGTCGGCACGCCGACCCGCGCGGTGAGCGTCAACCAGGCCTGTCCCGCGGCACCTTTCATCGACGTGTACCAAGGCGTGAAAGTCGAGTGCGGCAAGCCTGGTGAGGACTACGCGGCCGGTCGTACGGTGGCGATTCGCGGCTCGGGAAAGGCTGGGGTGCCCGCCGACGCGGTCACCGCCAGCGGCTCCGGTCTCGATCCGGACATTTCGGTCACCTACGCTGAGCTGCAGGCCAACCGGATCGCCAAGGAGCGCGGCCTCACGCCGGGCAAAGTGAAGGCCCTTATCAAGGAGAACACCACCGGTCGGAGTCTCGGCTTCATGGGCGAGCCCGCGGTGAACGTCCTCCAGCTCAACCTGGCACTCGATCGGCTCAAGGGTCGATGATCGCCGTACGGGCGCGGTGGCGTGCTGAACTGAGGATCAAGGGAGTGCGAAGAGCGAGCGCTCCTGAGCGCCAGGGGAAGCCGCCGGTCGCCGGCGCCCGAGCCGCGCGAGCGGAGCCGGCACGATGAACTCAGCGCGCGGGCGGTTGCGGATCTATCTGGGCCCGGCCCCCGGTGTGGGCAAGACCTTCACGATGCTCTGCGAGGGGCACCGGCGCCTGGAGCGCGGGACCGACGTGGTCATCGGGTTCGTCGAGACCCACGGCCGACCCCGTACCGCCGCGCAGGTGGCGCAGCTGGAGATCGTCCCGCGGAAGGCCATGGTATACCGCGGGACGAGCTTCACCGAGCTCGACGCCGACGCCGTCATCGCCCGCAAGCCGAAGCTGGCACTGATCGACGAGCTCGCGCACACCAACGTGCCGGGCTCGAAGAACGCCAAGCGCTGGCAGGACATCGAGGAGATCCTCGACGCCGGGATCGATGTCGTCACGACCGTCAACATCCAGCATCTGGAGTCGCTCAACGACGTCGTCCAGCAGATCACCGGGGTGCCGCAGCGGGAGACCGTGCCGGACGAGGTCGTACGGCAGGCCGACCAGGTGGAAATCATCGACATGGCCCCGGAGGGGCTTCGCCGCCGGATGGCCCACGGGAACATCTACCCGCCGGAGAAGATCGACGCGGCCCTCTCGAACTACTTCCGTGTCGGCAACCTGACCGCCCTCCGTGAGCTGGCCCTGCTCTGGGTGGCGGGAAAAGTCGACGAGCAGCTGGATCGCTACCGGGCCGACCACGGCATCGCCGGGACGTGGGAGGCCCGTGAGCGCGTGGTGGTGGCGCTGACCGGCGGTCCCGAGGGCGACACGCTGGTACGGCGAGCGGCCAGGATCGCCGACAGGACCAAGGGCGCCGACCTGCTGGCCGTACACGTCACTCACTCCGACGGCTTGGGCGAGGCCGACCCGGTCAGTCTGTCCCGCCAGCGCACGCTGGTGGAGAGCCTCGGCGGCACCTACCACCAGGTCGTGGGCGAGGACGTGCCACGCGCCCTGCTGGACTTCTCGCGTGGCGTGAACGCCACCCAGCTGGTGCTCGGTGCTTCACGGCGCGGCAGGTTCGCCCACCTGATCTCCCGGGGTGTCGGAGTCACGACCACCGTGCTTTCCGGGTCCATCGACGTGCACATCGTCACCCATGCCGAGGTGAGCAAGGGTGCTCGGCGCGCCCGCTCGAGGGCCGCCCTCACGCGGACACGCAGGTTCGTCGGCTGGGCGATGGCGCTGCTGATCATTCCCGTGCTCACCGCGGTGCTCGTCCCCTGGAGGGACGATCTGACGCTGCCAAGCGAGATCCTGCTGTTCCTGCTGATGGTGGTCGGTGTCGCCCTGGTGGGCGGCATGTGGCCCGCCGTCACCGCGGCTGTGGTCGGCTTCCTGCTGCTCAACTACTACTTCACGCCGCCGGTCAACCAGTTCACCATCTCCGACCCGGAGAACTTGTTCGCGCTGAGTGTCTATGTGCTGGTGGCCGTCATGGTGAGCGCCGTCGTGGATCTGGCGGCACGGAGAACCAGGGAGGCGGCCCGCGCGACCGCGGACGCCGAGGTGCTGTCCACCCTGGCCGGGCACGTGCTGCGCGGGGAGGCCGCGCTGCCGTCGTTGCTGGCGCGGCTGCGTGAGACCTTTGGCCTGGCCTCGGTGACGCTGCTGGAACGGACCGGTGAGCCCAGCCCTGACGACCAGTCGGAGCCCGAGGCGTGGCGGATCGTCGCCACCTCCGGCGGGGCGCCCTGTACGTCCCCTGGTGTCGCGGACTCCGACGTGACCATCGACGAGAACCTGGTGCTGGCGGTGAGGGGGCGGCTGCTGGACGCCTCCGACCGGCGGGTGCTGGAGGCGTTCGCCGCCGAAGCCGCCATCGCTCTGCGCCAGGAGCGGTTACGCGAGGAGGCGGGCCAGGCCAAACCGCTGGCCGAGGCCGACAAGATGCGCACAGCCCTGCTCGCCGCGGTCAGCCATGATCTGCGGACCCCGCTGGCCTCGGCCAAGGCCGCCGTGGAGAGCTTGCGCAGCACCGACATCCAGTGGAGTGAGGAGGACCACCAGGAGCTGCTGGCCACCGCTGACGAGTCGCTGATCAAGCTCGACCGGCTGGTGGCCAACCTGCTCGACATGAGCCGCCTCCAGGCGGGCGTGCTCGGTCTGAACTTGCAGCCGGTCGCCGTCGAGGAGATCGTCCCACGCTCGATCGACGACCTGGGCCCGCTCAGGGATCGCATCGAGGGCGACATCTCCGTCGAACTCCCGGACATCGTCGCGGATCCGGCGCTGCTGGAGCGGATCCTGGTCAACGTGATGAGCAACGCGGTGCGCTACAGCCCCCTCGGGACCAAGGTTCTCATCACCGCGAGCTGGCACGGCGACCATGTCGAGATCCGCGTCATCGACCGCGGTCCCGGCATCCCGCCCGAGGCACACGACCGGGTCTTCATGCCCTTCCAACGCCTGGGTGACCGAGACAACCACACCGGTGTCGGCCTGGGTCTCGCGCTTTCCAGGGGGCTGGCGGAGGCGATGGGCGGCACGCTCGTTCCTGAAGAGACACCAGGGGGAGGTCTCACAATGATCATTACGCTGCCGATCTCCTCGCGGACGCACGCCGTCCCCATCGAGGAGATCGCGTGACCCGCGTCCTCGTCGTCGACGTTGGGCTATCGCTTCAAGCCCTGAGCGATGAAGCGAAAGCCTCCTCGGCCACCCTTGTCAAGACCGCGTAGGGATATCGGTGACGAGCGTCAAGGGCGTGTAGAAATCTGCCGACATGGGTCTCGCGGGGGTGAAGATGGGGACGTTTCGCCCCACAGGAGGACTGATGTCCGCAAGTCCCGTCCACGCTGTTGCCCCGGCGGCGAAGGGCCCTCCCAATACCGGTGACAAGCACCGGCTGAGCGTCTCCGGCGGCTTGGCCGCGCTGTCGCTCGACGCGATGGCCTCGGTGGCTTATGGTCCCGAGGCGATCGTGATCGTCCTCGCGCTCGCCGGCGGCGCCGGCCTGGGCTTCACCATCCCGATCACGATGACCATCGCGGGGCTGCTCGGCGTGCTGACCCTCTCCTACCGACAGGTCATCACCGCCTTTCCCTCGGGCGGAGGCGCGTACGGCGTCGCCAAGACCTACCTCAGCCGCCCGGCCGGGATGGTGGCCGGGGCGAGCCTGATCGTGGACTACGTGCTCAACGTGGCGGTGTCGGTGGCCGCCGGAGTCGCGGCTCTCACCTCGGCCTTCCCCGGGCTTCTGCCGTACACCGTCTGGCTCTGTCTCGGTGTGCTCGCCTTTGTCACCGCGATCAACGTGCGTGGCATCGCGAACAGCGCGCGGGCGTTCATCGTCCCCACGGTCATCTACGTGGGCGCCATCCTCCTGGTGGTCCTGGTCGGCCTTCTTCGCCGCGAGCCCGCAACCGTTACCCCGCACGTCGCACAGGCGCAGAACCTGCAGAGCGTGGGCATCCTGCTGTTGCTCAAGGCGTTCGCCAACGGCTGCGCCTCCCTGACCGGCGTCGAGGCCATCGCCAACGCCGTCCCATCGTTCAAGAAGCCGCGAGTGAAACGGGCACAGCGGGCGGAGGTCACCCTCGGCGCTCTTCTGGCGGTCATGCTGATCGGCATCGCCGCGCTGATCCAGAAGTTCTCCATCGCCCCTGTCAAGGGCGTCACCGTGCTCGCCCAGGTCACCCAGGCTTCGCTGGGCGATGGACCTCTGTTCTATCTCGTGCAGTTCTCCACTGTGATCCTGCTCGCGCTGGCGGCCAACACGTCCTTCGGCGGCCTGCCCGTGCTGGCCTATCTGCTGGCCAAGGACAACAACCTGCCGCATCTGTTCGCGCTGCGCGCCGACCGTCACGTCCACCGGTACGGCATCGCCTTTCTGGCGGTCACCTCCGCGGGGCTGTTGATCCTCGCTCACGGCGACATGAACACCCTGGTACCGCTGTTCGCCATCGGGGTCTTCGTCGGCTTCACGCTCTCGCAGTTCGGGATGGTCCGGCACTGGGCCGCGACCCGTCCCCGCGGCTGGCGGGGCAAGGCGGCGCTCAACGGGTTCGGCGCGTTGCTGACCTTCGTCGCGGCCACCGTGGTCGCCGCCTCCAAGTTCACCGAGGGCGGCTGGTTGATCGTCGTCGCGCTGCCGCTGATCGTGCTGGTGATGGAGTGGGTCAACCGCACGTACTCCCGGATCGGCGAGCGGCTGGAGCTCGGCAAGACCCCATCACCACCTCGGCCGCGCCGCTCCCTCGTCGTGGTTCCCGTGCACGCGGTCAACCGGCTGACCCGCGACGCCTTGGCCGCGGCGCTGTCCCTCGGCGACCGCGTGGTGGCGGTCAACATCACCTACCCGGAGGACGAGGCCGACGCCCGGCACTTCGTCGAGGAGTGGGAGCGCTGGCATCCCCACGTGGAACTCGTGCAGATCTTCGACCCGCACCGCCGCCTTGCCGACCCCTTGGTGGAGTATCTCAAGAGCGTGCCGGAGGCCCATGTGTTCGTGCTGATCGCGGAGGT
>JAOPYI010000009.1 GCA_025964675.1 Sphaerisporangium sp.
TCGGCGCGCTGCTGTCGGCGATCGGCATCGCGGGCATGGACCGCCTGGTGCAGCGCAACGTGCTGGCCATGAGCGGACGCGCGGTCGAGGCCGCCGGCGATGTCAGCACCCTGCTGCTGGACAAGACAGGCACCATCACCATGGGCAACCGCCAGGCGTCCCACTTCGCGCCGGCGCCCGGCATCACAGCCGGAGACCTGGCCGCGGCCGCCCAGCTCGCGAGCCTCGCCGACGAGACCCCCGAGGGCCGCTCGATCGTGATCTACGCCAAGCGGGCGTACGGGCTGCGCGAGCGGCAGCCCGGGGAACTGGACCACGCTGAATGGATCCACTTCAGCGCCCAGACCCGCATGTCGGGGGTGAACGCGGACGGCCGGCAGGTCCGCAAGGGAGCCGCCACGGCCGTCATGAAGTGGGTACGCGACCACGGCGGCCACCCGACGAGAGAGATCGGCGGCCTGGTGGACGGGATCTCAGCCTCCGGTGGCACGCCGCTGGTGGTGGGAGAGGTGGTGGAGGAAAGGGCCCGGGTGCTCGGGGTCATCCATCTGAAGGACGTCGTCAAGCAGGGCATGCGGGAGCGGTTCGACGAGATGCGGCGGATGGGCATCCGGACCGTGATGATCACCGGGGACAACCCGGCGACGGCCAGAGCCATCGCGGATGAGGCGGGGGTGGACGACTTCCTGGCGGAGGCCACCCCGGAGGACAAGCTCGCGCTGATCCGCAAGGAGCAGGAGGGCGGGCGGCTGGTCGCGATGACCGGTGACGGCACCAACGACGCCCCCGCGCTGGCCCAGGCCGACGTGGGTGTGGCGATGAACACCGGCACCTCGGCCGCCAAGGAGGCCGGGAACATGGTGGATCTGGACTCGAACCCGACCAAGCTCATCGAGATCGTCGAGATCGGCAAGCAGTTGCTGATCACCAGGGGCGCGCTCACGACGTTCTCCATCGCCAACGACATCGCCAAGTACTTCGCGATCATCCCGGCCATGTTCGCCGCCGTCTACCCGGGCCTGGACACCCTCAACATCATGCGCCTGGCCAGCCCGCAGTCGGCGATCCTGTCCGCCGTCATCTTCAACGCGGTCATCATCGTCGCGCTGATCCCCCTGGCGTTGCGCGGGGTGCGCTACCGCCCCTCCAGCGCCTCCAAGCTCCTCGCCCGGAACCTGTCGGTGTACGGGCTGGGCGGCATCGTCACCCCGTTCATCGGGATCAAGATCATTGACCTGCTCATCTCGGGGATCGTCTGATGCGCCACCTTCCGACCTGGACCCGCCGGCATCTGACCGCGCTGAGGACGCTGCTCGTGCTTACCGTGGCGACTGGCGTCCTGTACCCGCTCGCCGTCACCGTGGTCGCCCAGGCGATCTTCCGTGGCGCCGCCGACGGGTCCATGGCCGGACAGCACGGCAGCTCGCTGATCGGCCAGTCCTTCACCGACGCCGCCGGTAGACCGCTGAGCGGATACTTCCAAAGCCGCCCCTCGGCAGCGGGCAAGGGATACGACCCGACCGCCACGAGCGCGAGCAACCTCGGCCCCGAGGACGTCCTGGACCTCTACGGCCGGCGCAGCCTGCTGACCCAGGTCTGCTCGCGGGGCAGGGCCGTGGCCGCGCTGGAAGGCGTGCCGGCGGCCCGTCCGTACTGCACGCCCGATGGCGTCGGGGCCGTGCTGAAGGTCTTCGCGGACCACGCGGTCAGCGCGAACCAGACCTGCCCGGCCGTCCCGTTTATAACGACATATCAGGGTCTGCCGGTCTCGTGCGCGAAGCCGGGTCAGGACTACTCGGCCGGCCGTACCGTGCCCGTGCGGGGCGGCGCCCCGGCGCACCCGCCCGTCCCCCCCGACGCGGTGACCGCGAGCGGCAGCGGCCTCGACCCCCACATCTCGGTCGCCTACGCCCAGCTCCAGGCCCCCCGGGTCGCGCGCACGCGGGGCCTGTCCCTCGATCGGGTGGATCGCCTGATCAAGGAGCACACGGGGGGTCGTAGCCTGGGATTCATGGGGGAACCCGCAGTGAACGTCGTGCTGCTCAACCTGGCTCTCGACCGGCTGAGGCGTCCGCGACCATGACCGCCGTGATCAGGGGACGCCTGCGCCTCTACCTCGGCGCGGCCCCTGGTGTGGGGAAGACCTTCGCGATGCTCGCGGAGGCGCGCCGCCGTGCCGAGCGTGGCACGGACGTCGTCATCGGTCTGGTGGAGACGCACGGCCGCGCCCGTACCGCCGACCTGCTCCAGGGGCTCGAGATCGTTCCCCGCCAGACGCTGGAGCACCGGGGAGCCGTCTTCACCGATCTGGACGCCCGCGCGGTGATCGCCCGGCGGCCGAAGGTCGCGCTGGTGGACGAGCTGGCGCACACCAACGTGCCCGGCTCGCGCAACGCCAAGCGCTGGCAGGACGTCGAGGAGATCCTCGACGCGGGGATCGACGTGATCTCCACGCTGAACATCCAGCACCTGGAGTCGGTGAACGACGTCGTGCAGGAGATCACCGGAGTGCCGCAGCGTGAGACCATCCCCGACGAGGTCGTGCGCCGGGCGGACCAGGTCGAGCTGGTCGACATGGCCCCCGAGGCGCTGCGCCGCCGCATGGCCCACGGCAACGTCTACGGCCCTGAGAAGATCGACGCGGCCCTGTCAAACTACTTCCGCGTGGGGAACCTCACCGCCCTGCGTGAGCTGGCCCTGCTCTGGGTGGCCGGCAAGGTCGACGACCAGCTCGACCGCTACCGCGCCGAGCATGGCATCGCGGGCACCTGGGAGACCAGGGAACGCGTGGTCGTGGCGCTCACGGGAGGCCCAGAGGGGGAGACGCTCATCCGCAGGGCCGCCAGGATCGCCGACAGGGACAAGGCCGCCGACCTGATGGCCGTGCACGTGACCAGGGCGGACGGCCTCACTGGAGCGGATCCAGCGAGCCTCGCGAGGCAGCGCACCCTGGTGGAGAGCTTGGGAGGCAGCTACCACCAGGTCGTCGGAGACGACATCGCCCGCGCCCTGCTCGACTTCGCCCGCGGGGTGAACGCCACGCAGCTCGTCCTCGGAGCCTCACGGCGCGGGCGGTTCGCCCAGATCTTCTCCCCGGGGGTCGGCATGACGACGACGGCGCTGTCCGGGTCCATCGACGTCCACATGATCACCCACGAGGAGGCCAGCAAGGGCCTGGCCGGTCCTGGGTCGCGCGCGGCGCTCACGTGGAGGCGGCGAGGCGCCGGGTGGGCGCTCACGCTGCTCGGCCTGCCCGTCCTGACGGCGGTGCTCTACGGGACACGCGGCCACATCACGTTGCCCACGGAGATCCTGCTGTTCCTGCTCATGGTGGTCGCGGTGGCCCTGGTGGGCGGCATGTGGCCGGCCGTCACGGCTGCGGTGCTCGGGTTCGGGCTGCTCAACTTCTTCTTCACACCGCCGATCCACACCCTGACCGTGGCCCGGCCGGAGAACCTCCTGGCGCTCACCGTCTACGTCCTCGTGGCGGTGATGGTCAGCGCCGTGGTCGACCTCGCCGCCCGGCGTACGCGCGAGGCGGCGCGGGCCAGCGCCGACGCCGAGGTGCTTTCCACTCTCGCCGGGCATGTGCTGCGCGGCGACGCGGCCCTGCCCTCGCTGCTCGCCCGGCTGCGGGAGACCTTCGGGCTGGCGGCCGTCACCCTGCTGGAGCGGCGTCCCGGGGTCGAGCCGGTGCCCGGCGACAGGACCGACCCGCGTGCCTGGCGCGTCCTCGCCACGGCGGGGGCAGGCGCGAGCGACTGCCCCGGCGAGGCGGAGACCGACGTGGTGGTGGACGACGACCTGGTCATGGCGCTGCGCGGGCGCCTGCTCGACGCGGCCGACCGCCGGGTGGTCGAAGCGTTCGCCGCCGAGGCGGCCGTCGCCCTCCGCCAGGAGCGCCTCTCCGAGGAGGCCGAGCGGGCGGGCCCCCTGGAGGAGGCCGACAGGATGCGTACGGCCCTGCTCGCCGCCGTCAGCCACGACCTGCGCACCCCGCTCGCCTCGGCCAAGGCCGCCGTGGACAGCCTGCGTGGCGACATGCAGTGGAGCCCTGAGGATTACAAGGAGCTGCTGGCCACCGCCGACGAGTCGCTGGACAAGCTCGACCGGCTGGTCGCCAACCTGCTGGACATGAGCCGCCTGCAGGCGGGCGTCCTGGGCGTGGCGTCCGGGCCCCTCGGGGTGGAGGAGATCATGCCCCGGGTGCTCGACGACCTCGGGGCGCTCCGCGAGCGGGTGCTCGACGAGATCTCCGACGAGCTGCCCGAGGTCGTGGCCGACCCGGCGCTGGTGGAGCGCGTGCTGGTCAACCTCGTCTCAAACGCCGTCAGGTACAGCCCGCCGGGGGAGAAGGTGCTCGTCACGGCCAGCTCGTACGGCGGGGACGTCGAGATCCGGGTGATCGACCGAGGGCCCGGCATCCCCGTGTCCCAGCACGACCAGGTCTTCCTCCCGTTCCAGCGCCTCGGCGACCGTGACAACCACACCGGGGTCGGTCTCGGCCTCGCGCTCGCCCGGGGGCTCACCGAGGCGATGGGAGGCACGCTGGTGCCAGAGGAGACTCCTGGAGGCGGCTTGACTATGATCCTCACTCTGCCGATTTCCTCCAGAGCGGGCGGCGTATGACAAAGATCCTCGTCGTGGACGACGAACCCCAGCTACTGCGCGCGCTGCGCATCAACCTCCTCGCGCGCCACTACGACGTCGAGGTCGCAAGGGACGGCGGCACCGCGCTGCGGCACGCGGCCGGGTGGCACCCCGACCTGATCGTGCTCGACCTCGGCCTGCCGGACATCGACGGGGTGGAGGTCATCCACGGTCTGCGAGGCTGGACCAGCATCCCCATCATCGTGCTGTCTGGCCGGGCGGGAAGCGCCGACAAGGTGGACGCGCTGGACGCCGGAGCCGACGACTACGTCACCAAGCCCTTCGGCATCGACGAGCTCCTCGCCCGGATCAGGGCCGTCACCAGACGTGGGGGTGGCCACGACGACGAGCTGGCCGAGATCTCCGTCGGCGACCACGTCGTGGACCTGGTCGGCAAGACGGTCTCCGGGGGCGTGCGGCTCACGCCGACCGAGTGGCACCTGCTGGCGATCCTGCTCCGCAACCCCGGCAAGCTCATCAGCCAGCGGCGTCTCCTCACCGAGGTCTGGGGTGCCAACTACCTCAAAGAGACCCACTACCTGCGCCAGTACATGGTCCAGCTCCGCCGCAAGCTGGAGACCGACCCCGCACACCCCCAGCACCTCCTCACCGAACCCGGCATGGGCTACCGCTTCCAGCCGTAGCGGTCATCGCTTCCAGCGGTCCCGGCTGGGACTGTTCAGGTCAGCTCGCCAGTACGAGAAGATTGTCGCGCTCGACGGCCTCCAGCGAGAGGGTCTTGTAGCCGACGTCCTCGAAGAGCACCGTGACCCGGTCGGGCTCCCGGCTCATGACCAACTTGCGGCCGTGGGTCCAGTGCCCTCGATACGGGCGACTACGCGCTGGGGGTGGATCCGGTGCCGGTCTTGACGAGGAAGGGTGTGAGCAGCCCGGGGATGCCCTGGTCCGCCGTGCGCAGCGCCTCTGCCAGGTCGACGTCCCAGACGCTGTACCCCTGGCGGCCCGCCGCCGTGGTCGCGGTGAGGGTGGCCAGACCGGCCCGCCGCTGGAAGAACGACCTCCGGAGGTTCCAGCCGATGATCCCCTCGCAGTTCAGCGCCACGCGCCGCCGTACGCCCGAGCCCCACCGCGTGACCAGGTAGCCGCCCGCGATCGTGTGGCCGAGGCTGCGGTAGCGGTCGGCCGCGACGGGCATCGCGAGGGCCGTCGCCACGAGGGCGGCCTCCCAAGTCCAGGCGGGCAGTCCCGTCCAGTACCACAGGGCCAGGAGCGCCACCGTGACGGCGCCGCAGACGGCCAGCGCGCGGGTGAAGCGGCGGCGCAGGGCGACGGGGCCGTGCGGCACCAGCTCGGCCGTCAGCGGCTCTGAGCCGCCGAGCACGCGGGCCGCCACGGCATGGGCCTCGGCCCGCGGCGCGGGTGGCAGCAGCATGGACCCGCCGCGCTGGGCTCCGCGTCCGACCCGGAGGCCGGTGGCCACGGCGATGAGACGCGCCCCGCCCGCCGCGCGCAGCAGCAGCGGCTCGCTGACCTCGACGCCGCGTAGGCGGCGCTCCTCCAGCGTGGTCGCCCGCGTCGTGATGAGCCCGCGCGTCACGTGCAGCGTGCGACCGGCCGTACGGGTGAGCCGGAACCGCCAGAACGCGAGCAGGTACCCGAGAGTGGACGCGACCGCGACGAACACCGCCAGCACCACCACCGAGCCGGCGACCTGGAGCCAGAGCGTTCCCTGGCCGAACCATTCCGCCACCTGGCGCACCGGCCCGATCGAGAGGAGGTCGACATTGCCCTCGGAGGCGATACGGGAGACGAACCCGGCGATGACACCCACCGTGATGAGCCCCGACAGGGTGAACGGGCCGAAGCGGATCCACGCCGGTCGCAGCGCGGCGAGCTCGATCTCGGCGACCGGAGCGGTGCCGTCGATGTGCGTCCCCACGCCGGGTGCGACTACTGCGCCGGAACCGGCGGCTTGGGTGGAGGCTCCAGGGGCGGGGCGGCGGTGCAGGAGCTCCTCGCGCAGCCGGTCCACCTCGGTCACGCGGAGCGCGTCGAGCTTGAGGGTGCCGCCGTCCTTCCTGTCGGACCGGCCGGTGCCGACCTCGACCCTCGCCAGCCCGAGAAGGCGATGCATGACGTGGGAGGTCACGTCGACGGTCCTGATACGGTCGCGCGGCACGGTCAGCACCTGCCTTCGGAGCAGCCCCTTCCTCACCTGAACGTACTTCGGCGTGACCCGGTAGGTCGTGGTGAACCATCGAAGGGTGCCGAGCACGAGCATGATGGCGAGGCCGCCGAGGGTCCACCAGTGACCGTTGCCTCCCTGGCTCGATCCGGCGAAGAGCAGGCCGATCAGGGCGGGCGCGGCTCGGACGACCTCCTGGAAGGGATGGATCACCAGCATGCGCCTGCTGAGCCGCCGCCACTGGGTCGTGTCACCCGCCGGATCAGGCGTAATAGTCGTGCCGGATATGTTAGGAAATCCGATGTTATGGCCAATGTCTTCGCTGGTGCTGGTGCTGGTGCTGGCCGCGCTCGTGCCGTCTGCGTCGCTCAGGCCGGTCACGTGGCATCGCCGGTCGTCGCCTGGGTGTTCGCGGTGAGCTCCTCCACGAGACGCTGTGCCGTACGCCGGTCTAGGCCGTGCACTCGCAGCGGGCCCGAGGCCGACGCGGTGGTGACCGTGACGTTGGCCAGCCCGAAGAGCTGCTCCAGCGGCCCCCGCTCGCTGTCCACCGTCTGGATGCGGGAGACCGGTGCGATACGCCACTCCTGGCGGAGCCATCCGGACTGGGTGTAGACGGCCTCGGCCGTGGTCTCCCAGCGGTGGACCCGGTACCGCCACCACGGCATCACGGTCACATGGGCCAGGCCGAGGACGGCGGTGATGACGAGAGCGGTGATGTGCGCGGTGCGGTCACCGTCGTCCACCAGGATCCAGGCGATCTGGGCGGCGATGAGGACCAGCCATCCCGCGGCGGCTCGCACGCCCCAGAACCAGATCGCGGTGCGGCTCACACGGTGCCGCGGAGGCCGGAGGGAGAGGTCAGATGGATCCACCCCTCCACTCTGGCACTACCGCTCTCGATTAGTGCAGTGCGGACCTTCCCGAGTTTGAGAGGACAAATGTCATACGTCGGTACTCCGGCAGCGGAAACATTCACGAAGTCCCCGGCTCTCGCCGTCTCCGGCGGGCCGCGTGACCGGGGTCGCCCGGCCTGTGTTCGGGTGGTGGTTTCGGGTCAGCAGGTGATCCGGCGCTTCTGGCTGTAGTCGAACTGCGGAGTCTTCGCGTCTTCCTGATCGCAGGCATTGGTTTCTCTGCCTTTCATCCTGACAAATCCCGGTTCTCCGTGAACGGCCGTCGCGCTACGAGGGTGAAGCCCTGCTTCCTGACCGGTCCGTGGAGATGGTGCTCCTCGCGGTGCTTCGATTCCACGGTTTGCACGCTGGCGTAAATCCGCACGTCAGAGCAGGGCGTTAGCGGTCTGTCCAGTTCGATCACCCCATTTGACCGCTCTAATTTGACCACTCACGGCTGCGACGCGGGTTATCGCATGTCCGGCGCAGCCATGGCTGATGAACCCAGGACGATCCCGGCCAGATACCACTGATTCCCGCAATTGACATTATCGCGGAGATCGGTATTTGTTTCTTATTTGGCGCATTTATCGGTGCCGGGGATTGGGTTGCGAGTGGCCCTGGAATATGAAAACATTCGTACAGGCTTTCGAATTAACGGGGGTGGTTGGTGGTGGCGGATTTGTCCGGTCTCGGCCGATCGCGGCCTCACCCCGACCCGCACCCGCACCCGGGCTCGGGCTCGTACCCGGGCTCGGGCTCGTACCGGGGCTCGGGTTCGGGCTCGGGTTCGGGGGGTGGGGGTGTGCTTGGGCCGGAGTGGTGGGCGGCGGTGGTGGCGCGTTCCTCGGGCTGGTCGTGTGAGGGTTCGGCCGCGCACGACTTTGACCCGCTGAGCGACCCTGATCCCCGGGACCGGGGTGGCCTCAGCACCGCCCGGGACCTAGGTGACCTGGGTGACCTGGGCCCGGGTGATCGCGACCCGGGTGACCTGAGCTCGCATCGCCGTGGCTTGGATGGCGGTGGCTTGGATGGCGGTGGCTTGGTTGGCCGTGGTTTGGTTGGTGCCGGTGTGGGGGCCGAGGGTGATGGTGCCGGTTCTGCCGGTCCCTGTGACCCGGCGGGCGACGCGGCGGGTGACCGGGCGGGTGACTGCCCGGGTGACCGGGCGGGTGACGGGGCGGGTGACGGGGCGGGGTGTGGTGGTCGGGCGTCATGGGCTTTGGTCGGTCGTGTGCGTGAGGCGGCTGAGGCTTTGGCGGTGGCGGGGGTGCCGGAGTCGGCGGCGATTTGTTTGGCGGAGGTGGAGGATCTGGTGTTGGCGCGGGATCGGTTGATTTCGGCGATCGCGGCGC
>JAOPYI010000034.1 GCA_025964675.1 Sphaerisporangium sp.
TCCGCGATGGTCAACACCTCGCAGCAGGTCGGTGGCGCCATCGGAACCGCCCTGCTCAACACCATCGCGGCCAGCGCCGCCACCGCGTGGATCACCTCTCACGGCAGCGAGGCGTCCGCCCTCGGCAAGGTGGCCTTCGCCAACCAGGCGGCGGTCCACGGGTACGCCACCGCGATCTGGTGGGCGGTCGGCATCCTGGTGCTGTCCGCGGTCATAGCGATCACCCTCATCAACACCGGCCACCAGGGCGGCAACCCGGTCGCCGCGTCTGGTGAGGAAGGGCAGGAGGACACATCGGCGATACCGGCGCTCGTGCACTGACCCGGTTTCGTACGACTGCGTTCCCTACCACTCCATAGGCACCCACGAGGGGTCCGGCCTGAGCCGGGCCCCTCGTGTAGTTGTGGCGCGCTGCTCAACCCTGAGCGGGGAAAGGTCGTGGGCCTGATCTCGGCCACGCCCCCGCCCGGCACCGACATGAAGCCAGGCCACTTCGGCAAGATCGACGTGCTTCGTACCGGCAGCAAGGGTTGGTGCAAGTGAGCGCCCCTGACCAGTCCCGCCGGGGCTTTGAAAAAGTCGAAGTGATATCATTTGCCTAAGTGATATCATCAGTTACATGAAACAGCTCCTGTTGAGGGTTGATGACGAGCTACACGCGCGATTGCGCGAACGTGCCCGGCGGGAACACCGCTCCATAAACGCGATCGCCAACGACATCCTCGCGGTCGCGGCCACGATGGATCCAGATTCACCTCGGGACCGGCTGAAGTCCCGAGCTGCGGCGCTCGGAGCGCTCGCTCGGCGAGCCCCACGCGACACCGGCGATGGGACGACCATGTCTCCTGCACAGCATCGCCTGGATATGGATCGGATCGTGCGACTCACCACTGGTTGGGGCCCTCAGCTGGACGAGATCATCGCGGAAGATCGTGACCGCTCGTGATTGTCTACGCGGACTCGTCGGTTCTGGCCCGCGCCTACCTGGCCGACGAGCCGCACCACGGTGAGGCCCGGTCCCTGCTTGAGAATCCCGATGTTCTACTGGTCACGGGTTCGTGGACCTACATCGAGGTGAGTGGCGCCTTGGTACGGGCCGCGCGCGGGCGCCGCGGAGATCTCCAGGAACTCCTGAACGCCTGGGACAGCCACACCGACCCGGAGGGCGGGCTCGTCACCCTGCTCACCGCCCCACAAGAGCAGGTGCAAGCACGGGCACTTCACATCGTCCGCGAGCACGGGCTTCGAGCTATGGACGCCTGGCATGTGTCCATCGCTTCCTTGATCGTGCCAGAACTGGCTGCCGACGAAAGTTACGGTTTCGCGTCTCGTGACAAGGCTCAGGCCGAGGTCGCCTCCGAATACGGCTTCGTGACCGTCTGAATAGCCACTAATCGCGAGCGCTCAGTCCTTGCCGGCACGCTTCTCGGGCGGACGCCTACTCCGGTTCGGGCCAGGCGCCGGCGAGCACCCAGGCGACCACGGTGTTCAGCACGCGGATGCCGCGCGTGGAGCCGGGGTTCAACCAGCGCGACCGGGTCCTTGGGCCTCGAAGGGGCGCCTTGATGCGGGCCTACCTCTTGTTGCTGGTGGCGATCCCCAGGGAGCGGAGTTCCTCGTGAGCACACGACCCCGCACGCGTTCGACGAGTCAATCGAACTGGCCGATGATCTCGCCCAAAGCCGCGCGATCGCCCACGCCGAGGCGCTCGTAGACCGCCCCGAGGTGGTTTGCGACAGTCCGGATCGAGAGGACCAGGCGATCGGCGATCTGCCGGTTCGTCAAACCCTCGGCGGCCAGAGCCGCGATCTCGCGCTGCCGCGCGGTCAACTCGGGGAGCACCAGATGCAACAGCGCCGGAGTGCGTACGCCCAGGCAGCTACGGGCGAGGGACCAGGCTCTGGTGCGCGCGGCCTGAGCGGCACGGAGGCGTCCCGCCTCATCGTGAACGACCCCCGCCTGCGCGGCCGCCTCGGCGGCGTGCACCGGTAGTTGCAGCGCCAAGAACTCCGCGGACACGGCGTCGAGATCTGCCCCGTGCTTCGAGACGCAGGCCGCGGCGTGCCGGGAGAACAACGCGACGAGGGGGCCGTCGACCTCGCCGGTCAGCTCGGCGAGGCGCGGCGCGGCCAGGTGAGCGGCGCCGAGCCGTACGACATCATGCAAGGCAGTGACCTCGTAGGCCCGCAGCCTCTGCGCGCCCGCGTGGGTGGCGGTATCCAGAGCGTTCTTCACCGCTCCCGCCAGGTCACCGCCGGCGGCCAGAGCCCAGGTGCGGGCCAGCCGCAACGGGAATACGACGAGGTGGCCGTCCGATACCGTCGCGTCGGCGGCGGTGCGCAGCGCGTCCTGCGCGGCCGCCCCGTCACCGCGCATCGCCAGTACATGGGCTAGCTCTCCCAGGCAGGCACCCGCGTACAGGCTCCGCCGCGGCAGCCTCGCCGCCGCCTCCCGGCACAGGCGCAGCGCTTCGTCCAGTTGCCCGCGCAGCCGGCACACGTGGGCACGGTCGGCCCCGAATTCGACGAGCGCGCGGTTCCACGCGCCGTGCTCCTCCCCGAGCCGGAATCCGGCGGTGGCGTATCCCTCGGCCGCCGGCAGGTCACCGACGACCAGTGCGGCGGTGACCCCGTATTGGAGCAGTGAGGCGAGGTAACTGGGAAAGGTGTCGGAACGGCCCTGTTCGACGATCGCGAGGGCCTGCCGCGCCCGCCCATCGAAGGCGCGGACACCGGCCTGCAGCGGCATGACCGCCTGCAAGCCCCGCTTGTCCAGCGGTCCCATCGCCTGCACCCGATCAAGCTCGGCCTCGGTCTCGTCGAGGTCTCCGGCGAAGAAGTCCATGACAACCTTGATGATGCGCACGGCCTGGCGCGCCCACGGCTCCGTCGCGGCGGCCTCCATCTCCTTCAGCACGGCCCGTGCCTCGGGTTCGCGACCGAGACCCCAGTACAGGTTGAGCGCACGGGCCGCGGTGTATTCGGTCCGCTCGCCGTCGTCGGCGAACCTCACCGCCTTGAGCGCCTCGTCGGCCTCCTCGTACCGGTCGAGGTAGTGCAGGATCCGGGAGAGGTTGAGGTCCGCTTCGGCTCCGCCGCCCGCTGCCGAGGCGGCTCGGGCAAGCCGTTCGGCGAGCGTCAGGTCACGGGCCAGCCGCGCCATGCGGCAGGCCTCTAGCAGGAGGCGCGGGTGCGCGGTCGTACCGCTGTCCAGCCGCCAGATCGCGACGCGCACGGCGTCTTCACGGCGTCGGAGTCCGGCACTCTCCACCGCCTCGGCGAGCCGCCGCAGCACTCGCCGTGTCCGCAGCGTGCCGCACCTGGCCCGTACGGCCTGGCCGTACAAGGGGTGTGCGAGCCGCGCCAGCAGCCGTCGGCCCTCCACTGAGACCGTGACGAGCTGGCGGTCCTCCAGCCGTTCCAGAACGCCCGCGGGCCCGAACCGGGCCAGCAGCTCGGTGCCGATCGGCTCGCCGTAGGCCACGAGCTCCAGGATGTCCCGCTCGGCGTCGGTGACCGCGCCGATGCGCCGGTCGACGAGCTCCCGCAGCCGGGTCGTGACAGCCAGTTCACCGGTCCACCTCCACAGCTCGCCGCCGACCGCGAGCGCCCCGGTGGCCCGGCCGGCCAGCACGAGCTCGCGCAGGAACAGCGGGTTGCCCTGGCTCACCTGCCACAGCCGGTGCGCCGAACGGCCCTCGACCAGCCCGCCGAGCGCCCCTTCAAGCGCCTCCACGGTCTCCTCCGACGACAGCGGCGCCAGCTCCAGACGCTGGACCAGATCGTCCTTCCACAGGGCGATCACCGCATCCGGCGCCGGCGCACCACTCCGGACGGTCGCGATCAGCCGCGCCTCGTCATGGCGGACCAGATGATGGACGAGAGCGGCCGAGGCGGCGTCGAGCAGGTGAGCGTCGTCGACCGCGAGCAGCAGGCGGTCGGCGCGCAGCTCTCCCGCCGCCCACTTCAGGGGGTTGACCTGGTGTTCCGGTGGCGCGGGCAGCAGGTGCGCGAAGGCGCCGAACGGCAGCTCGGCCGCCGCCTCGGAGGCACGAACAGACGCCACAGTGAAGTCTTCGATGCGGCCGACGGCGTGTGCGGCGAGCCGGCTCTTGCCGACCCCCGCAGCGCCGGCAAGGACGACGCCACCTGCCTGGACGGCCTGCCCGATCGCGGCGAGCTGCGCCGTGCGGCCGGCGAAGGGCCAGGGGGTGCGCACGGCATCGAGCGTAGTTGAGTAGGCCATACTCATGCGAGGGCTCGTCTCCGAGCGGATGCTCGCTGCATGACACAATTCGACGGCCCGGTGAACGACGCCGCGGTCAGCCAGGTGGTACGGACGGCCGTGGGACGCGAGGATGCCGAGATCGGCGACTGGTACGTCGAGCCCGTCAACTACCACTCGCTCACTCCCTCCACCATCTCCCTGTCGCGGGTGAGAGGAACGACGACATGGGGTGAGAGCTGGTCGTTGTTCGTCAAATCCATCGGGTCGGCCCGGTACTGGCCGCTCATCTCGGAAGTGCCGGAGCAGATGAGGGAAGAGTTCATCGCGACCTTTCCGTGGCGGGCCGAGCTAGACGCCCACACCTGTGGGCTGCCCCTGCCCGACGGCCTCCGGCTGCCCCGTCTGTTCCGCGTCGACGATCTCGGGGACGAACGCGTGGTGTTGTGGATGGAGGACGTACGAGTCGCCCCCCAGGGATGGGCTCTGCCCCGATATCGCACAGCCGCCCGGCTGCTGGGACGGCTGGCGGCGATGCGACAGGTGACGGAGTCCTCACCGGCATACCAGGCGTCCGCCGGACCCGGGCTTCGCCCGTACTGTGCGGGCAGGGTCGAACACGGGCTGCTCCCGATCCTCCGGAACCCTGCGACCTGGGAACATCCGCTGGTGGCCAGGCACGCGGACCCGGGGCTGCGTGAGGACCTGCTGGCCCTCGCCGAGCGGATCCCCGCCCTGCTGGACGCGCTCGACCTGCTGCCCCAGACACTCGTCCATGGCGACGCCTGCCCACAGAACCTGCTGATCCCGGCCGACGGCTCGGCGGAGTTCGTGGCGATCGACTGGAGCTGGCCCGGTGCGTATCCGATCGGCTTCGACCTCGCACAGCTACTGGTGGGCCTGGCCCAGGCGGGAGAGACCGAACCCGACGACCTGCCCGCGATCCACGCCGCAATCGTGGCCGCGTACGCCGAGGGGTTCGGGGGCGATCCCGGCCAGGTCGCCTTCGGCCACGCGGCCACGGTGGTGTTGCGCTGTGGCTTCAGCGCGCTGCCCGGTGAGCTGCTGGAGCACGAGCCGACGCCCGCGCTCGACGAGCTGTTCCGCAAGCGGATGAAGCTCGCCAGGTTCATTGCCGATCTCGGCCTGCGATGCGGCCAGGGCTCCGCCCGGAGCTTGAGCGGCAACGACCGCCCGATCGCGACGAGCAAGTGATGGTGCCGATGGAAGGTCGGATCGAACGCCGCAAAGTACTCGGCAGAGCGACTAACGAGTACCGCCGAGCGTTGGACCATGGTTCAGGACCAGCAAGCCATACCGGTCGGCGCCGCCTATGGCCGCGTAGGCGTTGATCAGACTCCTGCCTTGCTCAACTCGCTCCAGGTGGTTCCCATCTTGGCCTGCTTGGTGGTGCCGGCTCCGGACGTTACAGACGCGTTCCTATTGAGGACCTCGGCCACCACGAGCTCTAGTCCGGGTACGACGGCCTGGGACACGTCGATCGGCCGCTGCAGGACGTTGGCCGCGTACAGAACGTCGGCGGCTTCCTGCTGTTCGGCGATGAACTCCGCGCCTACGGGCTCCAGCCGCCAGGGCAGGCGCGCGAGGGTGGTCTCCCAGGCGTCCACCGAGCCGCCGACCGCCTCCTCGATCAGGTGGGCCGCCTCCCTAAGATTGACCTTCGCCCAGTCGTCGGCCTGCTTGAGCGCCCTTACCAGAGCGGCCACCGCGTCTGGACGGCTCTCGGCGAAGTCGCGCCGGGTGAAGAACACCGACCGGGCCGGGGCCGCCTGGGGCACCGCATCCCGCGGACCGCCCGTGCCGGTCACGAATCCCCCGTCATCCGGCAGCGGAGCGGACGCCGCCGCGTACACGATGGGCAATCCAGCGGCCTGAGCGGTCAGCGGTGGGGACGACCCGGTCCCGCCGAAATCGATCGCACCCTCGGCCAGCAGATCTCCGGTCCGCGTGCCGTCGGCGTAGAAGTACAGCTCAAGGGGCTCATCAAAGGTGTCGAGCACGTGATCCAAGCGCGACAAGAAGAACAATGACGGGTTGTTGTTATGCACGCCGATTCGAATATTCACAGTTGATCTCCAAACCTTGGGCTATTCGGTGGGGTCTCCGGGTGGGTGGGCGACCAACCCAGAAAC
>JAOPYI010000116.1 GCA_025964675.1 Sphaerisporangium sp.
ACACCGCCAGCTGAGCGACGACGAACTCCGGGCAGCCGGCGTCGCACCAGGAACAGTGCGGCTGTCGGTCGGCACCGAGTCCGTCGAGGATCTGATCTGGGACCTGGAGCAGAGTTTCGCGCACGTCGCCGCGACAGCGGGAAGGAGGTAGCGAGAGCATGACCGATCTCGGGCACTACCAGGAGCCGTTGACGATCCAACGCGTGCTCCACACCGCGAGGACTATCGCGATCGTGGGCCTGTCGAACAACGAGTTGCGAGCCAGCTACTTCGTTGGCTACTACCTCAAGCGGCACGGCTACCGCGTGATCCCCGTGAATCCCCGCGAGACACAGATCCTCGGAGAGACATGCTACGCGAGCCTGCTGGACGTAACCGTGCCAGTGGACGTCGTGAACGTCTTCCGCGCGCCCGATGCGCTGCCGGGGATCGCGCGGGAGACTGTGGCGATCCACGCCGGTGCCCTCTGGTGCCAGTTCGGCGTGATCAACGAGGAGGGCGCGCGGATCGCGGAGGACGGCGGCGCGACGGTGATCATGGACCGCTGCCTCAAGGTCGAGCACGCGCGCTACATGGGCCGGATGCACTGGCTCGGCTTCAACACCCAGCGCATCACGTCCGTCCGCGCCGGGCTCCAGTAGCTGATACCTCCCGGGTAGAGCGCCCCGGGTTGGGCCTGCTCGTGGTGCGGCTGGCCGGCGTCCCAGGCTGCCATGGCCCGCGACCCCGCAGGTGCGGCTTCAAGCCGAAGCCGCGGCCGAGCTTGGGATATGACCCCACTGACGCCCTGCAGCCTAGAAACGAACGCCCCGCCTCGCGTGGGCCATGGCGCCGGGGACGGCGGTCGCGGTGGTGCGGGTCAGGGGCCGGTGTGTGTCATGCGGGTGAGGAGGAGGGCTACGTCGTCGTACTGCTTGGGGAGTGCGTTGATGATGGCTTCGCAGGTCGACTCCAGCGTGCCGCGTGGGGAGCCGAGGGCTTTCTGCAGGGTCGCGATGCCGGTGTCGATGTCCTGCTCCCGGCTCTCCACGAGCCCGTCCGTGTAGAGCGCGAGCGTGCTCCCGACCGGGATCGTGACCTCCGTGGTGGTGAAGGCCCTGGAGAACGCGGGGTCGCCGAGGCCGAGCGCCAGCCCTGAGGGTAGGTCGAGCACGGAGGCGGTGCCGTCGGGCTGGACCAGGATCGGCGGTGGATGTCCGGCGCGGGACAGGGCGCAGGTGCGGGTGTCCAGGTCGATGATGGCGTAGAGGCAGGTCGCGCACTGGATGGAGTCCAGGTCTTCGGCCATCTGGTCGAGCCGGCGAAGCACCTGGTCGGGCGGCAGGTCGAAGCCCGCTAGGGCGCGTACGGCCGCGCGGAGCTGGCCCATCGCGCCGGCGGCCACGGCGCCGTGCCCCATGGCGTCCCCGATCACCAGGGCGATCCGCGTCTCGGACAGCGAGATCACGTCGTACCAGTCTCCGCCCACCGTCATGGCGCTGGCGGGAAGGTAACGGTGGGCGACCTCCAGGCCGGGCGGGACGGTGAGCGTGCGGGGTGCGAGGTTCTGCTGGAGGGCCTGCGCGGTGCGGCGCTCCCGGGAGTAGAGCCGGGCGTTGTCGATGCAGATGGCCGCCCGCGTGGCGAGACCCTCGGCCAGCGTCCTGTCGTGGTCGTCGAAGCTGGGCCGGTCGGCGTTGCGGGTGAACGAGATGAAGCCGAGCACCATGCCCCTGGCCTTCAGCGGTGCGGTCAGGAACGAGGACCTCTCGAGAACGTTCACAGCCGGCTGGCCCAGCACTCTCGTGATCTTGTTGAGATCCTTGATCTCCAGGTCGGCCACGCTGTACAGGATGGGCGTGTCGCTGACCATGCACCGGTTGGCCGGGTGCCGCGCGCCGTAGACGACGATCTCGTTGGCCGGGAAGGCCGCGCGCCAGGCGTGCTCGTCGGTCCGGCGGGTGCCGATGCTGAGAGCCAGCCGCCGCACCCTCACCGATCCGTCGGCCGCGTGGTCGGGATACACCTCGTCCCTGAGCAGGCCTTCGACGACGTAGAGGCCGGAGCTGTCGGCGAACCTCGGCACGGCGACGTCCATGAAGTCCTCGGCGGCCTGGCGCGGATCGAGCGTGGCACCCACGCGGGTGCTCAGCTCGTTCAGCAGTGTGAGGCGCTGGGCGGCGGCGTCGGCGTCACGGGCGTGGGGCGGGGAGGTCTCCATGGCTGTGACCAGCACCGCTCCCCATGTGCCGGGCCTGACCAGAGGCTCCCAGTTGAAGGCCACGTCGTGGACCTGCCCGTCGGCGCACTCGGCGGACAGGACGTCGCTCCATCGCTCACCGGCGGCCACCTCGTCCAAGGCCCGCCTGACCCTGTCGCGACGGGTGCCGCGTAACAGCAGCTCGCAGATGTCGCGGCCCATGGCCGTTTCGGGAGAGCGGCCGAACAGCCGCGCCGCGCCGCCACCCCACTGGGTGACATGCCCGTCTCCGTCGAGCACCAGAGCGGCGAAGCCCGCGAGCTGCCCGGCGATTGCGTTTGACCGGCACAACTCGTCCGTCGATGACTTCGATCTCGCCGCACGCACCACCAGACCCCCTGGGAACATCGCACTGGGCCGCGGGGGGCGCATGGGTTCCTCTCGAGCCGGGTCTGCACCCATCTGCGGCTACCGTAAGTAAAGTAGCACCTACTGTTAGCTCTCTTTCGCGAAAACTCATCAAACCTAGAGGCCCGGCGCCGTCCCCGCCGTGTCATCAAGGGCCAGGAGAACGACCCCAAGGTGAAGAAGCCGGCGCGGGCCCCGAGGTGACACCTACAAGGGCTCGGTGATCCCCTCCGCGACCTAGGTGCCGGTGGCGTCCTGGCGCAGGCCGTCGAACGCGATCTTGCAGACGGCCTCCGCCAGGGCGTCCGCGCCCATGCCGCCGCGCGGCCGGTACCACTCGATCAGCGAGTTGACGAGCCCGAACACCAGGCGGCTGGCGACGGCGGGATCAACGTCGGGACGTACGTCCCCCTCGGCCTCGGCCTGCCGCACCAGCTCGCTGACCAGGTGATCGAACTCGCGGCGGCGGGCGAGAGCCTGGCGTTCCACCTTGGTGTTGCCCCGCACGCGCAGCAGGAGCGTGACGAACGGCAGGCGATCGACCAGCACGTGCACGCTGCGCCGTACGAGGTGCTCGAGCTTGTCGATCGCGCGGCCCTCCATGGCGCCGGCCTCGTCCGCGGCCTCGAAGAGGCCGTCGAGGGCACGGGCGACGGCCAGGCGGAGCAGCTCGTCCTTGCTCGCGACGTGGTAGTAGATCGCCGACTTGGTGATGCCGAGTCCGCGGGAGAGGTCCTCCATGCTGGTGGCCTCGTAGCCGCGCTCGTTGAACACCTTGACCGCGACGGCGAGCAGCGACTCCAGGTCGTAGCCGGGGCGGCCTCGACGGGGAGGGTTGACGCGGGCGGTGGCCATCGCAGCAGTATCTCAGCCCTTCTCTGTCTCCCGGTGGCCGATCAGGCGCCGCAGCTCGCCCGGCGGGGCTTCAGGGGGCGATGAATCTGCGCAGCAAGTGGCGCAGCTGATCCTGCTCGTCGGGGGTCAGGTGGGCGAGCAGCTCGCCGTTGACGCGTAGCGCCACCTCCTCGGCGCGGGCGAACAGTTCGCGTCCCGCATCGGTGAGCTCGACCGCGTAGGCTCGCCGGTCGCCGACGGCGGGGCGGCGTACCGCGAGGCCTCTGTCTTCGAGATCGTCGATGGTTCGCACGATCGAGGACTTGTCGCTGCCGGTCAGCGAGCCGAGTTTCCGCTGGTTGACCGCGCCGTGCCGGACGAGGTTCAGCATCACCCCGAAATGCCGGCCCTCGATGCCGAGGGGCACGAGCATATCCGCGAAGGCCATGGAGGCACGCCGCCCCGCGAGCCGCAGCAGCGGCCCGAGGCTGTAGTCACGGCCGGCCCGTGGCGAACCCGGGGCCCCTTGGGAGTCCATCGCATCCTCAGTGTAGGCTCACGGAGATTGTCTCACATGAGACTATCTCTGTACGGCCATTCGAGGTTCGATGACAACTTCCCCCTTGCTCGCCAAAGCCGGCAGCGATCGGCCTGACCAACCGAGGCGCTGGGCGCGCTGGCCCTTCCGGATAGCGATGACCTTCGCCGCTGTGCTGCTGTTCGATCAGGCGGTGTTCGCCGGACAGTTCCTGTCCGGCACGTTCGGCGCGCTGCACACGCACCGGGAGAACGCCACGTTCGCCGCGATCGCCACGCTGGTCGCCGCGGTGGCGGCGATCCCCATCCGCTGGCCTGGCGGCGGACCATTCTGGCCGATGCTCGCGTGCGTCGGGCTGTTCGGGCTCATCGCCCTGCAGATCGCGCTGGGTTTCGCCCGTACGTTGACCGTGCACATCCCGCTGGGCGTCTCGATCATCTTGCTGGCCGTACTGCTCGTCATCTGGGCCTGGCGCCCGCCCAGGGCGCCTACGGCGCGCGGGGTTCCCGGCGCGAAAAAGGGCGGGCCGGCATGAGGGCGATGAACAGGCGGGGCTTCTTCGGCGTGCTGGGCGGCGCGACGGTGGCCGCCGGAGTCGGTGTGCCGCTCCTGTCGGGGATACGCGGCTCGACCTCGGCAGGCACCCTGCTCGCCAGCAGCGTGCCGCTTCCGGGCCGCTTCACGTTGCCGCTGGTGACCCCGCCGGTCCTGGCACCGGTACGCAGCGATGCCACCGGCGACTACTACGAGCTGGTACAACGATCGGCCCGGGTCGAGCTGATCCCGGGAATGAAGACCGAGATCTGGGGATACAACGGGATCTTCCCCGGTCCGACGATCGTGTCACGCAGCGACCGTCCCACGGTCGTACGGCACCGCAACGAGCTGCCGGTACCCGTGGTCGTCCACCTGCACGGCGGGCGCACGCCGCCCTCCGACGACGGCTATCCCACCGACCTGCTGATGCCGGTCGGCTCCGCCGCCGAGCACCAGCACGGCCACGATCCGGCCGCCGTCATCACCATGGGGGAACGCGACTACCGCTATCCGCCGCGTCACCGGGCCGCGACACTCTGGTACCACGACCACCGGATGGACTTCACCGGTCCCAGCGTTTGGCGCGGGCTGGCGGGTTTCCACCTCGTGCACGACGCCGAGGAGGATGCGCTGCCGCTGCCTAGAGGCGACCGCGACCTGCCATTGATGATCGTCGACCGGTCGTTCGCCGAGGACGGCTCGCTGCGATACCCCAGCCTCGACCCCACCCTCAAGACGCCCGGTGTGACGGACGCGTACGGCGCGGGGGTGCTGGGGGACGTCATCCTGGTCAACGGCGTGCCATGGCCGGTGGCCGAGGTCTCCGCGACCCGCCATCGGCTGCGGATGCTCAACGCCTCGAACGCGCGGAGGTATCGTCTGGCGCTCGATCCCCCACCGCCGGGCGGCGGCGGGCTTGTTCAGATCGGCACCGACGGCGGGCTGCTGGACCGTCCGGTGCGGCATGACGCCATCGAGATGGCGCCGGCCCAGCGATACGACGTGGTCGTCGATTTCGGCGCCTACCATGTCGGCCAGGAGGTCACGCTGGTCAACGAGTTCGGCGCCGGCTCCACGGCGCAAGTGATGCGTTTCCGGATCGCTCGCTCAGCCAAGGACGACACCCGCGTACCCGAGAAGCTTTCTGAGATCGCCGCGTTGAACCCCGCGCAGGCGGTGGTCACGCGCACGATGCGCTTCCGGCACGACGACGTGCGTGGAATGGCGGGCTGGACCATCAACGGGCAGCCCTTCGCCCCCGACGTGGTGCACGCGCGCGCCCGGCTCGGCACCGTCGAGATCTGGCGGCTCACCACCGACTTCCACCACCCGATACACGTGCACCTCGCCCCGTTCCAGGTGCTCTCGCGGGGCAACGGCGGGCCTGGTTCCTACGACCGAGGCTGGAAGGACACCCTCGACCTGCGCCCGGCCGAGCAGGCCGAGATCATCATCCGCTTCGACGGATACGCCGGCCGCTACGTGTTCCACTGCCACAACCTGGAACACGAGGATATGGCCATGATGGGCAACCTGCTGGTGACCTGAGACCCATGGTGATCACCCACCGCGCGCGAGGTATCACCTGGCCAAGGCCACGTCGTCCATTTCGAAGATCTGCCGGCACTGGGTTATCTCAAGCACGCGTTCGAGGACGCCATGGACACCGATCAGGCGAAGAGAGCCGCCGGCTTTCCATGCCTCGTCGTGGCTCTGTAGAAGGGACTCCAGGCCGGTGGTGTCGCAGAATCGGACCCCGGACACATCGAGGACCAAGGTTGCGTGCCCGATGCGGATGAGCTCCTTGACCATTCCGGCGATGAGGCCGGCTGTGGCGATGTCGAGTTCACCCGCCAGTTCTACAACGGTGATGGGGCCGGGGCGGGCGACAGAAAGGTCCAGCCGTGCTGTCATCTGTGCACCTTCATGTGGTTCGGGGTGTTTGTCCGAAATCACGCTATCCGGTGGGGCTTCAGCGATCAGTAATGTCACTGCGCTGGGTGTGCTGTGGATTGGGCTGGAAGCTCCAGGCGGCCCCACGTTACTGTCAAGTAACGCCAAGCGGGTGAATCCGCACGGTGCCTTCTGAGGTGACGCAGGCCGGGCGCCGGCCTTGAGCAAGTCGCCGGCCGTGGTGCCGCGGAACCGGTGAGGGTGCACATCTGGAATGGGTAGGAGCGAAAAGGGTGCGATGCCGTCAGGGGTCGTCTGAGCGGCCCGGCGTCACCATCCGCACCAATGGCCGGTAAGTGATTCCTCAATGGGAGGTCTTCGATGGCCCCGCTCAGCAGCTATGTCACCGGTTCTTGGCATGTTCCGGACGACGAGGGAGCCCCCCTGCACGACGCGGTGACGGGCGAGGAGGTCGCCAGGATCTCGTCCGCCGGAGTGGACTTCGGCGCCACGCTGCAGTACGGCCGCCGCGTCGGCGGGCCCGCGCTGCGCGAGCTGACCTTCCACCGGCGCGCCGCGCTGCTCAAGTCGCTGGCCTCCCACCTGCGCGAGCATCGCGAGGAGCTGTACGAGCTGTCGCTGCGCACGGGCGCCACGCTCGGCGACTCGAAGTTCGACGTCGACGGCGGCATCGGCGTGCTCTTCTCGTACTCCAGCAAGGGGAGACGCGAGCTGCCCAATGACACCGTTCACCTCGACGGCGGCGTGGAGCCGCTGGGCAAGGGCGGATCGTTCGTCGGCCAGCACCTCTACACCCCCATGCGGGGCGTCGCCGTGCAGATCAACGCGTTCAACTTCCCCGTCTGGGGGCCGCTGGAGAAGCTCGCGCCCGCATTTCTGGCGGGGATGCCGTCGCTGGTCAAGCCGGCGGGCCAGACCGCCTACGTGACCGCCCGGCTCGTGGAGCTGATCGTCGGCTCCGGCATCCTCCCCGAGGGTGCCCTGCAACTGATCTGCGGGAGCACGGGTGACCTGTTCGAGCACCTGACCGAGCAGGACCTGGTGGCCTTCACGGGCTCGGCCTCCACGGCACAGAAGCTGCGCACCCACCCGGTCGTCGCGGCCCGGTCCGTGCGCTTCAACGCCGAGGCCGACTCGCTGAACTGCTCGATCCTCGGTCCGGACGCCGTTCCCGGCGGCCAGGAGTTCGACCTGTTCGTCAAGCAGCTCGTCACCGAGATGACGGTCAAGGCGGGGCAGAAGTGCACGGCGATCCGGCGCGCGTTCGTCCCGGCGGCGCTGCTCGGTGAGGTGGCCGAGGCCGCCGCCGCCCGGCTGGCCAAGGTGACCGTCGGCAACCCCGCCGACCCCTCCGTACGGATGGGCGCGCTCGCGAGCCTGGGGCAGCGCGAGGAGGTCCGCCGGGCGCTGAAGGCCCTGATCGCGGCGGGCTCGGTGGTGTACGGAGACCCGGAGCGCGTCGAGGTCGTCGGCGCCGACGCGGAGCGCGGGGCGTTCGTCTCTCCGGTGCTCCTTCGCGTGGACGATCCCGATCGGGCGGAGCCGCACGAGGTGGAGGCGTTCGGGCCGGTCAGCGCGCTCATGCCGTACACCTCGGCCGAGCAGGTGATCGAGCTGGCCGCGCGTGGCCAGGGCAGCCTGGTCGGGTCGGTCGTGACAGGCGACGGCGCGTTCGCCCGCGAGGTGGTGCTCGGCACGGCCCCCTGGCACGGCCGCCTGCTCGTGCTGGACACGGAGGCCGCCAAGGAGTCCACGGGGCACGGCTCCCCGCTGCCCGTGCTGGTGCACGGCGGCCCCGGCAGGGCCGGTGGCGGGGAGGAGATGGGCGGCGTTCGCGGGGTGCTGCACCACATGAACCGCACCGCCGTGCAGGCGAGCCCGGCGATGCTCGGAGCGATCACCGGGCGATGGGTGCCGGGCGGCGAGCGCACCGTGACCGAGGTCCACCCGTTCCGCAAGCACCTGGAGGACCTCAGGCCCGGCGACACGGTGATCGCAGGGCCGCGACGGGTCGGCCTCGAGGACATCGAGCACTTCGCTGAGTTCACCGGCGACAAGTTCTACGCCCACATGGACGAGGAGGCGGCCAGGGCGAACCCGTTCTTCGACGGCAGGGTGGCCCACGGCTACCTGATCGTCTCACTGGCGGCCGGGTTGTTCGTCGACCCCGACCCGGGGCCCGTGCTGGCGAACTACGGCCTGGAGAACCTTCGCTTCCTCACCCCGGTCTACCCCGGCGACGAGCTGACCGTCACGCTCACCGCCAAACAGATCGACCCCCGCGAGGGAGCGCCGTACGGAGAGGTCCGCTGGGACGCGGACGTGACCAAGCAGGACGGGTCCTCGGTGGCGAAGTACGACGTCCTCACCCTCGTGGCCAGGCGTGACACCTCCTCGGCGTCCTCGTGACAGGCGTGCGGAGTTGCGCCGCCACGCCTGCTGAGCGAGACTAATAACTGACCGAATGTTCGGTAAAAGGGGTGGCGGTGTATGCCTGACCTCGAAGACCACTTCGACCGCACGATCGAGAGGGACCAGCGCGTCGAGCCGCGCGACTGGATGCCCGACGGCTACCGCGCGACCATGGTCCGCCAGATCGCCCAGCACGCGCATTCGGAGATCATCGGGATGCAGCCCGAGGGCGAGTGGATCACCCGGGCGCCGTCGCTGCGCCGCAAGGCCATCCTGCTCGCCAAGGTGCAGGACGAGGCCGGGCACGGGCTCTACCTCTACTCCGCCGCGGAGACGCTGGGGGCCGACCGGGCCGAGCTGACCGCGATGCTCATCGAGGGGCGGCAGAAGTACTCCTCGATCTTCAACTACCCGACGTTGACCTACGCCGACGTCGGCGTGATCGGCTGGCTGGTCGACGGCGCCGCCATCTGCAACCAGGTGCCGCTGTGCCGCAGCTCCTACGGGCCGTACGCGCGGGCGATGATCCGCATCTGCAAGGAGGAGTCCTTCCACCAGCGGCAGGGGTACGAGCTGCTGATGACCATGATGAAGGGCACCGAGGTGCAGCGGGCGATGGTCCAGGACGCCGTGGACCGCTGGTGGTGGCCCTCGCTCATGATGTTCGGGCCGCCCGACGACGCCTCTCCGAACACCGCCCGGTCGATGGCCTGGAAGATCAAGCGGCACACCAACGACGAGCTGCGGCAGCGCTTCGTGGACATGAGCGTGCCACAGGCCGAGTCGCTCGGCGTGACGCTCCCGGACCCCGAGCTGCGATGGAACGCCGAGCGGGGTCACCACGACTTCGGCCCGATCGACTGGTCCGAGCTCCAGCGGGTGATCTCGGGCGACGGACCCTGCAACGCCCAGCGGGTCGCGGTCCGCCGTGCCGCACACGAGAACGGCACCTGGGTCCGCGAGGCGGCGGTCGCGCACGCGCGCAAGGCCGCCGTACCCAGATCGGCGGGGGTGTTCGCGTGAGTGCCTGGCCGCTGTACGAGGTGTTCGTCCGGAGCAAGCGAGGGCTCAACCACGTACACGTCGGCTCGCTGCACGCCGCCGACGACGAGACGGCGCTGCGCCACGCCCGCGACCTCTACACGCGGCGGAACGAGGGCGTGAGCATCTGGGTGGTGCGCTCCGACCACATCGCCGCCACCAGCCCGGACGAGAAGGACCCGTTCTTCGCGCCCAGCGGGGACAAGGTGTACCGGCATCCGACGTTCTACGCCATCCCCGACGACGTTCCGCACATGTGAGGCCGCCATGTCCTCCGGCAACAACGTCCACGAACCCAAGCCATCCTCGGACGACACCCCCGAAACGCCGTACGAGGAGGTCTACGCACCGTCGTCCGGCAATGCCTACGAGGCGCTCAACGAGGGGGAGGACCCTCGCTGGGCCTACGGCACCGGGTTCGCCGATCCGCTGGCCGGGGTCGACACCCGGGTGCCCGAAGGCGTGGACCGTACCGATTTGGCGGCCTACTGCCTGATGCTCGGCGACGACGCGCTCATCATGTCGCACCGCCTGCAGGAGTGGTGCACGCGCGCGCCTGAGCTGGAGGAGGAGGTCGCGCTGGCCAACATCGCGCTCGACCTGCTCGGGCAGGCCCGGTTGCTGCTCGCCCGCGCGGGCGCGGCTGAAGGGGCGGGCCGCGACGAGGACGCGCTGGCGTTCCTGCGTGAGGCGGGCGAGTTCCGCAACGTACGGCTGGTCGAGGCGGAGAACGGCGACTTCGGCCATGCCATGGCCCGGCTGCTGGTCTTCACGACCTGGCGGCTGGCGCTGCTCGACCGGTTGGCCGGTTCGCGTGATCCCGTGCTGGCGGCGGTGGCCGTCAAGGGTGTGAAGGAGGTCGCCTACCACCGTGACTACGCCGCCGGCTGGGTCGTACGGCTCGGCGACGGGACGCCGTACTCGCGGGAGCGTGTAGCGGAGGGGCTGGAATCCGTGTGGCCGCTCGTGGCGGAGTTGTTCCGCCCGCACGTGGTGGAGCTACGGCTCGCCGAGGCGGGCGTCGGGGTCGATCCGGCCGCCCTGCGTGAGGAGTTCGACGCCGTACTCGACCACGTGCTGTCCGCCGCGACCCTGACCCGGCCGGGGGACACGGTCACGCCGGAGGGCGGCCAGGGGGGTCGCGCCGGCACGCACACCGACGTGATGACCGGTCTTTTGGCCGAGATGCAGAGCGTCGCCCGCGCCCACCCGGAGGCGACATGGTGACCGGCCGCCAGCGGTACGGCCATGAGGTCGGACGGATGGTGAGCGCGCGGGAGGTCGCGGAGGCCGTGGCGGATCCCGAGCTGCCCATGATGACCTTGGACGATCTGGGCATCCTGCGCGACGTCGAGGAGACCTCCGGTGGAGGCGTGGTCGTCACCATCACACCGACCTACAGCGGGTGTCCCGCGATGGCGGCCATCCGGGCCGATCTCTCCAGTGCCCTGCACGCTGCCGGGTACGCCGAGGTCGACGTCCGTACCCTCCTCTCCCCGGCCTGGACGACCGAGTGGATCAGCGAGAAGGGCAGGCGGAAGCTCGCCGAGGCGGGCATCGCCCCGCCGGGCACGGCTCCGGTACGGCGGAGCGGGCCGGTGCCCGTAGCGCTCGGCCCGAGCCGTAAGCGGTTGAGGTGCCCCCGCTGCGGCTCGGGCGACACCGAGGAGCTGTCCCGGTTCGGCGCGACCGCGTGTAAGGCCCTGTGGCGCTGCCGCACCTGCCGTGAACCGTTCGAGCACCTCAAGGAGCTGTGACCGTGCATTCATGTGACGAAGCCAAGGGGTCGTGACGCCATGGTGTGCCTGCGTGAAGACGTCGAGGGGCTCTGACGGTGGCCATGGCCGGGGTGCGTGCGCGGCGGCGTGCGGAGTTCGCCACGTTGCGCGTGGCGCGGGTCGACCGGTTGTGCGAGGACGCCAGCGCCATCACGTTCGACGTGCCGGACGGGCTGGCGGAGGAGTTCGCGTTCCTGCCCGGCCAGTCGCTCACGCTGCGCGCGATCGTGGACGGCCGTGAGGAGCGGCGGTCCTATTCCATCTGCGCTCCGGCCGGTGCCCCTTTGCGGATCGGCGTCCGGGAGATCCCCGGCGGGCTGGTCTCGACGTGGCTGGTACACCACTTGAAGCCGGGCGACCGCGTCGAGGTCCTGCCTCCCAGCGGCGGCTTCACGGCCGACCTCGAAAGGCCGGACCACCACGTGTTCATCGCCGCCGGGTCCGGCATCACACCCGTGCTGTCGATCGCCTCATCGGTGCTGGCTGCCCCCGGCGCCACGGTGACGCTGTTCTACGGAAACCGGACGACCAGGACCGTCATGTTCGCCGAGGAGCTGGCCGACCTGAAAGACGTCGCGCCCGCCCGCGTGGAGCTGGTCCATGTGCTGTCCCGGGAACCACGGGAGCCCGAGCTGTTCACCGGCCGCCTCGACGCCGCGAAGCTGCGCGTCCTGCTCCCCGCGCTGACCCCCGTGTCGGATGTCGGCCACTGGTGGCTCTGCGGGCCGTACGGGATGGTGCTCGACGCGCGGCGGGTGCTGGGCGAGCTGGGCGTGCCCGGGGAGCGCATCCACCACGAGCTGTTCTACGTTGATGAGCCTCCGCCCGCGCCGGTTCGCCGGGTGGAGGGCCCGGGCGAGGGGGCCGCAGCCAAGGTCACGGTGGTGCTGGACGGGCGGGCCACGTCCATGGTGCTTCCCCCTGGCGTCACCGTCCTCGAGGGCGCGCAACGCGTACGTCCCGATCTGCCCTTCGCCTGCAAGGGCGGGGTGTGCGGCACCTGCCGTGCGCGGCTCGTCGAGGGCGAGGTGGAGATGCGCCGCAACTTCGCCCTGGAACCGGCCGAGGTCGAGGCGGGGTACGTGCTGACGTGCCAGTCCGTCGCGGTGTCCGAGAACGTCACCGTCGACTTCGACACGTGAGCCGCTCCCTCCAGGGCCGTGGAGAGGCTGGTTGGTGTCAGTTCCGTTGTGAGAAGCGGAGTCGCCAGCGGCTGTTCTGGGCGGTGAGCTGGATGTGGGAGAGAGGCTCCGCGTCTATCTTCCAGAATGCCTCCGGCGGGGTGCCGAGGACGTGGACCACGGCGGCCCTGATGACGGCCGGGTGGGTGACGGCCACAACCTTCCCTGCTCCGGTGTCGTGCTGTGACTTCAGCCACGTGGCCACCCGGTCGACCACGGCGAGCACCGACTCGCCGCCATGGGGAGCGGCAGCGGGGTCGGTCAGCCATGCCATGACGCCTTGGGGATCCTCTCCCTGCACGTCCGCAAGGGTACGGCCCGCCCAGCGGCCGGCGTCGCAGTCGCGCAGCCCGTCATCGGTCTCGGCGGCGAAGCCCAGTCCGGCCGCGGTCTGGCGGCAGCTCAGGGACGGCCCGCACAAGGCGCTTTTCCGCGGGTTCTCCGGCGTCCCGAGCAGGGGAGCGCCTGCGGCCACCTGCCGCAGGCCCTGCTCGTCCAGACCTTCGTCGAGGGGAAACGCGGCTCGGTGCAGCGCCTCGGTAGAACCATGACAAATCATGATAAGGCGGGCGGTCACGTCTATCCCCTCTGTGGCGCAAGAGGGGTTATTGTCGCCCTTCGCCCCATTGACGCACCAGTGGTTCTCACCGTAACGTCCAAGCGACATTGTTGACGGTGTGGGGAAGCCAGCGAGACTCTGGCACGGCCGCGCCACTGTGACCGGCCCTTCGGGGCCGGGAGTCAGACCCTCCGTCGTCACCGCCACCCCTTATGGGACGCGTGATCCCGAGGAGGCATTTCATGGCCCAAGCCGTCGTTCCCCACTCCCAGCATGCCCCCATCAGCATCCCCGTTCGCGAGTTGCTGCCGTGGGCGGCGTTCGCCGGGGTCCTGGCCCTCATCCTCATCTACTTCGTGGGTGCGGAGCAGGGCGCCACCTCACTGATCTCCGGGAACGTCGTGCATGAGTTCGTGCACGACGGACGTCACCTGCTCGGCTTCCCCTGCCACTGAGCCGGGGGACAAGTCACAGCATGGTGAGAAACCTGCTGGTCCGCGGCATGCTCGCGGGCCTCGTCGCCGCTGCTCTCGCCTTGGCCTTCGCCTGGATCTTCGGTGAGCCCCAGGTGGGAGCGGCCATGTCCCTGGAACAGCACGCGGGGCACGCCTCCCACGCGGCGTCGGCGGAACCCGAGCCGGTCAGCCGTGGCGTGCAGTCGACCGTGGGCCTCGCCACGGCGGTCGGCGTCTACGGCGTCGCGGTCGGCGGCATCTTCGCCCTCGTGTTCGCCTTCGCGTACGGGCGGCTCGGGGCGCTCGGGGCCCGGGCAACCGCCGCCCTGATCGCGTCCGGCGCGTTCGTCACGGTCGAACTGGTCCCGTTCCTGAAGTATCCGGCCAACCCACCGGCGGCGAACGACCCCGAGACCATCTCCCACCGCACGGTGGTCTACTTCACGGTCGTGCTGTGCTCGGTCCTCCTCGCGGTCGCGGCGCTGTACTTGGGGCGCCGGCTGGCACCCCGCTTCGGGAACTGGAACGCGTCGTTGCTGGCCATCGTCGCGTTCCTCGTCGCCGTGGTCGTCGTCTGCCTGGTGATGCCCACGGTGAACGAGGTGCCGTCGGACTTCCCCGCCGTACTGCTGTGGAAGTTCCGGCTCGCCTCGCTCGGCACCCAGGCCGTCCTGTGGAGCTGCGTCGGGCTGGTGTTCGGCGTGCTGGCCGAGCGGGCGCTCATGCCGTACCGGGCACCGGTGG
Source organism: Sphaerisporangium sp. (assembly GCA_025964675.1). Taxonomy (GTDB): domain Bacteria; phylum Actinomycetota; class Actinomycetes; order Streptosporangiales; family Streptosporangiaceae; genus Sphaerisporangium. The sequence goes on from JAOPYI010000116.1 coordinate 14,581, forward strand.
CCGCGCCTGTCGCCTGAACGCGTGACCCGTGGGCCCGCGCGGGTCCACGGCCTACCGAGCCTGTCACCCGTGGTCATCGGACCTCGGCGAAAGGACATCACGAGATGCTTGATCGGCCCGTGACGGCCGTACGCCAACTCCACTACCCCTTCACGGCGGTAGTGGGACTCGACAACCTCAAGCTGGCGCTGATCCTCAACGCGATCTCTCCGCGTACGGGTGGCGTGCTCATCCGGGGGGAGAAGGGGACGGCGAAGTCCACGATCGTCCGGGCACTGGCGGCCCTGCTGCCGCCGGTCGCCGTCGTGCCGGGGTGCCGCTTCTCCTGCGATCCGGCCGCTCCCGATCCCGAGTGCCCGGACGGCCCGCACGGCCCCGAGCCCGCCGCGTCCGTACGGCCCGCGAGGCTGGCGGAGCTGCCTGTCGGGGCCTCAGAGGACCGCCTGATCGGCTCGCTCGACCTGGAGCGCGCGCTGACCGAGGGGGTGAAGGCATTCGACCCGGGCCTGCTCGCCGCCGCCCACCGGGGCGTCCTGTACGTGGACGAGGTGAACCTGCTGCACGATCACCTGGTGGACTTGCTGCTCGACGCGGCGGCGCTCGGCACCTGCTACGTCGAGCGCGACGCCGTGTCCGTACGGCACGCGGCCCGGTTCCTGCTGGTCGGCACGATGAACCCGGAGGAAGGCGAGCTGCGTCCTCAGCTCCTCGACCGTTTCGGCCTGACCGTGGAGGTCACGGCCTCGCGCGACCCGGCCGAGCGGGCCGAGGTGGTGCGCCGGAGGCTGTCCTTCGAGGACGACCCCGAGCGGTTCGCCGCCCTCTGGACCGGGGAGGAGCAGGCTCTCGCCGCCCGCATAGCCGAGGCGCGGGGGCGGCTGCGCGGGGTGGTGCTGTCCGACGGGTCACTCCGGCAGATCGCCACGGTGTGCGCCGCCTTCGGTGTGGACGGGATGCGCGCCGACCTCATCACCGCTCACGCCGCCGTGGCGCACGCCGCCTGGCGTGGCCGTACGGAGGTCACGGCGGAGGACATCCGGGAGGCCGTACGGCTCGCCCTGCCGCACCGCCGCAGGCGCGACCCGTTCGACGCGCCCGGCCTGGACGAGTCGGAGCTCGACGACCTCCTCGGCGACTCCGGCCCCGATCACGATCCCGACCGAGATCCCGAACAGGACCCCGACCCCGATCCGGGCCCTGGCCCTGGCCCTGGCCGGGATCCGGGCGCCGGCCGGGATGGGGAACAGGGTCGGGATCAGGGCTCCAACGGTGAGGCTCAGGGAACAGCTCAGGGAGCCGGGGACGGGCAGGAGTCCGGCAACGGTCTGGTGCCGCCGGCCGCGCGGCAGCCCACGGCACAGGCAGGGGAGCCCTACCGGGTGCGCCCGCTGGCCGTCCCGGGGCTCGGCGCGGGAAGTCCCGGGCGACGGTCGCGAGCCCGCACGTCGTACGGCCGGGTCTCGGGGTCACGGGTGCCGGTGGGACGGCTCACCTCGCCGCATCTGACGGCCACGCTTCAGGCGGCGGCCCCGTACCAGCGGGAACGCGGCAGGAACGGACCCGGGTTGATCGTGCGCCCGGGCGACCTGCGGGAGGCGGTACGCGAGGGGCGTGAGGGCAACCTCGTCCTTTTCGTCGTGGACGCGAGCGGCTCGATGGCGGCGCGCCGGCGCATGGGCGCGGTCAAGGGAGCCGTGCTGAGCCTGCTGCTCGACGCCTACCAGCGGCGCGACAAGATCGGCCTGGTGACGTTCCGGGGGGCCGGCGCGGAATTGGTGCTGCCGCCGACCTCGTCCGTGGAGGCCGGTGCCGCACGCATGCGCCTGCTTCCCACGGGCGGGCGTACCCCCCTCGCCGCCGGGCTGCGCCGGGCCGCCGAGGTGGTCCGCGTGGAACGGCTCCGTGACCCCTCCCGGCGTCCGCTGCTGGTCGTGGTCACAGACGGACGTGCCACCTCGGGCACTGACGCCGACGTGCACCGCGCCGCCATGCTGCTCAGGGACGTCGCCGCGGTGGTGGTCGACTGCGAGACCGGCCCGGTGCGGCTCGGCCTCGCTGTGCGTCTGGCCGAACGCCTGGGCGGTGAGGCCGTACGGCTCGACCGGCTGGCGGCGGGCGGCCTACGAGATCTGGTCCGCGAGCGGAAGAAGGCGGCCTGACATGGTGCGGCGGAGCGGGTAGGCGGTCTGGTCATGTGGCGAGGGAACGGGAAGGTGGGCTGACATGCCTCAGGGGAAGCCGGCGGCGGTGCCGGACGACGGCCTGACCACCCGGCAGCGGCGTACCCGGCCACTCGTGCTCGTTCACACCGGGCCGGGCAAGGGGAAGTCCACCGCGGCGTTCGGGCTTGCGCTGCGCGCGTGGAACCAGGGCTGGCCGGTGGGAGTGTTCCAGTTCGTCAAGTCCGCCAAGTGGCGTGTGGGGGAGGAGCGGGCCCTGACCGTGCTGGGTGAGTCCGGCGAGGGCGGCACGGTGGCCTGGCACAAGATGGGCGAGGGCTGGTCCTGGATCAAGAAGCCGGGGACGGAAGAGGACCACGCGGCCGACGCCCGCGAGGGGTGGGAGCAGATCAAGCGGGACCTCGCGACGGAGTCCTACCGGCTGTATGTCCTTGACGAGTTCACCTATCCCCTCAAGTGGGGCTGGATCGACGTGGAGGACGTGGTCGCCACCCTGGCAGCACGCCCGGGCACGCAACATGTCGTGATCACCGGCAGGGACGCCCACCCCCGCCTCTTGGAGGTGGCAGACCTGGTCACCGAGATGACCAAGGTCAAACACCCAATGGACGCAGGACAAAAAGGTCAAAAGGGCATCGAATGGTAACCAACGACTCCAGTCGCACGTATGAACCCGTGCGCGGTGGTGAGGGCGTGACCGAGATTCCTCGCCTTGTCATCGCCGCTCCGTCCTCGGGCTCCGGCAAGACGACCGTGGCGACCGGCCTGATCGCGGCTCTGACGGCCAAGGGTTTCGTGGTCTCCCCGCACAAGGTCGGGCCGGACTACATCGACCCTGGCTATCACGCGCTCGCCGCCGGCCGTCCCGGGCGGAACCTCGACCCATGGCTGGTCGGAGAGGAGCTGATCGTTCCCCTCCTCATGCACGGGGCCTCCGGTGCCGACATCGCCGTCATCGAGGGAGTGATGGGCCTCTTCGACGGCGCCACCTCTCCTGACGGCGCCGGCTCTTACAGTGCCGGCGGTTCCTCACCCGCGGGTGCTCCGTCTGGGATGGGTGACTTCGCGTCCACCGCCCATGTCGCCCGGCTGCTGGACGCGCCCGTCGTACTGGTCGTGGACGTCTCGGGGCAGGGGAGATCGGTCGCGGCGCTGGTCCACGGGTTCATGTCCTACGACACGCGTCTCCGTATCGGCGGGGTGATCCTCAACCGGGTCGGCTCGCCGCGACACGAACGCATCTGCCGGGACGCCCTGGCGGAGACAGGGATCCCCGTGTTCGGCGCCATTCCGCGTACCGACGTGGCCGTGACGCCCTCCCGCCATCTCGGCCTCGTACCGCCCGCGGAGCGCAGGGCCGAGGCCGTCAGCGCGGTGGCCGAGGTGGGAGAACTGATGGCGGCCACCTGTGACCTGGAAGCCCTGGTCCGTCTCGCCCGCGGCGCTTCCCGGCTTTCCGGACCCGCCTGGACCCCGCGAGACGCGATCGGCGGAGCCCTGGACCGGGTGGTGGCGGGTGGTGGCGCCATTGGGGCGGTCGACGGGGAAACTTGCGTGGTGGCGGTGGCCGGGGGGAAGGCGTTCACCTTCGGTTACGCCGAGCAGGCCGAGCTGATCGAGGCGGCAGGAGCCACGGTGGCCGTATTCGACCCGTTGAGCGAGGAGAGCCTTCCCGCCGGGACGCGTGCCCTGGTGCTGCCCGGAGGCTTTCCCGAGGTGTACGCGGCCGAGCTGTCGGCGAACGAGCCCCTCCGCCGCGTGGTAGCCGCGTTCAGCGGCCCGATCGTGGCCGAGTGCGCGGGTCTGCTCTATCTCTGCCGGGAACTGGACGGCCGTCCCATGTGCGGGGTCGTCGACGCGACGGCCTCGATGACGGGCAAGCTGACCCTCGGTTACCGGAGCGCCGTGGCCGTACGGGACTCGCTGCTGACGCGTGAGGGCGAGCGGTACCACGGGCACGAGTTCCACCGCACGAGCGTCACCCCGGCGGACGATTCCGAGCCCCTCTTCCGATGGCGGGGCGGCGCCGACGGGTACGGCGGCCCGAGGCTGGCCGCGTCGTACCTGCACCTGCACTGGGCCGGAAGCCCCCACATGGCCACAAGGCTGGTGTCCCATGCCCGTCACTAGCGGCTACCGCTGTCGCCGGCATGGCCGGATATGAGCGGGCCGGTTGTCGTCGTCGGCATAGGTGCCGGCGGGTGGGAGGCGTTGTCCGCCCTCGCGCAGCGGGAGATCGGCGCAGCCGAGGTGCTCATGGGCAGTGCTCGGCAGCTCGCGCTGGTCCCGGAAACGGGTGCCGAGCGGGTCGCGTGGCCCTCGCCGATGCTGCCCGCCGTCCAAAGGCTCCTCGCCGAGCGCGCGGGCAGGGCTGTATGCGTGCTGGCCAGCGGTGACCCGATGTTTCATGGTGTCGGCACGACGCTGGTCAGGCTTCTCGGCCCGGAACGGGTCCGCGTGCTGCCGCATCCGTCGTCCGTCTCGCTGGCCTGTGCCCGGATGGGGTGGCCGGTCGAGGACACGACCGTCGTCAGCATGGTGGGCCGGCCGGTCGAGCTGCTGAACCGGCTGCTGCATCCGGCACGCCGAGTGCTGGCGCTGAGCGCGGACGCCACCACTCCGGCCCTGATCGCGAAGCTGCTGGCCTCCAGAGGTTATGGAGCGAGCAAGATCACCGTGCTGGAGCAGCTCGGCGGCCCGGACGAGCGCCTGGTGACGGGTACGGCCGAGCGTTGGGACGCGGAGGTGAACCCTCTGAACGTCGTGGCCCTGGAATGCCGTGCCGGTCCCGATGTGACGTCGATGCCTCTCATCCCCGGCCTGCCCGACGAGGCGTTCGAGCATGACGGGCAGCTGACGAAGCGTGAGGTCCGCGCGGTGACGCTGTCCCGGCTCGCGCCCGTACCCGGGGAGTTGCTCTGGGACGTGGGCGCGGGTGCCGGAAGTGTCGCGATCGAGTGGATGCGGGTTCATCCTGCCTGCCGGGCGTTCGCCGTGGAGAGCCGTGCCGACCGGGCCGCGCGGATCGGCCGCAACGCGGCGGCGCTCGGGGTACCGGCGCTGGGCGTGGTGACCGGCACGGCCCCGCGAGCACTCGAGGGTCTGGAACCACCCGACGCCGTCTTCGTCGGAGGCGGGGCCACGGCGCCAGGAACCGTCGAAACCTGCTGGAACGCCCTGCGCCCGGGCGGACGGCTGGTGGTCAACGCGGTCACGGTGGAGTCCGAGGCGGTCGTGGCGGCCTGGCATGCCAAGGTCGGCGGTGACCTGCTCCGCATCGCGGTCCAGCGCGCCGGCCCGGTGGGCGCCTTCACCGCGTGGCGACCGTCGATGCCGGTCACCGTATGGACGGCGGTCCGCCGATGACCCCTCCAGGCACGACCACGTACTTCCGAACCAGTGGTAACCGTGAGACTTGGGAGGCAACAGCGTGACGGTGCACTTCATCGGAGCGGGGCCGGGTGCGGCCGATCTCATCACCGTGCGCGGGCGCGACCTGATCGCCTCCTCGCCGGTCTGCCTGTACGCGGGCTCCCTGGTCCCGAAGGAGCTACTGGACTACGCGCCTTCGGGAGCGCGGCTGGTGGACACGGCGAGGATGACGCTGGACCAGATCGTGGCCGAGATGCTCGCCGCCCACGCTAGTGGGCACGATGTGGCCCGGTTGCAGTCGGGCGACCCGTCCATCTTCAGCGCGATGGCCGAGCAGTCGCGCCGCCTGGAGGCCGCCGGGGTGCCTTACGACGTGACGCCCGGCGTTCCCGCGTTCGCCGCTGCCGCCGCCTCGCTGGGCCGCGAGCTGACCGTGCCAGGAGTGGGCCAGACGGTCGTGCTCACCCGTACGTCCGCTCGCGCAACGCCGATGCCCGACGGCGAGGATCTGGCCACGCTCGGCCGTAGCCGCTCGACCATCGTGCTTCACCTGGCGATACAGCGAATCGAGGCGGTCGTGGAGGAGTTGACGCCCAACTACGGTGCGGACTGCCCGGTCGCCGTGGTGGCCCGTGCCAGCCGTGACGACGAGGTGGTCCTGCGGGGCACCCTGGCCGACATCGCCGAACAGGCCCGGGATGCGGGCGTGGTGCGCACTGCTGTGATCATCGTCGGTGGAGTGCTGACGGCTTCGGAGTTCCCCGACAGTCACCTGTACTCCACCGCCCGCCACCGCGACTAGTGCGGTCGGTGCCGGCCCAACATGGCGCCGACCATCGCGCCGAACATCAGGCAAGACGACTTTCACTACGGGCAGCACCCGGTACGGAGCCCGCGATGGGCCGCAGCGTGATCAGCAACGGATAGCACTGGTAGGAGCTTGTGATCGACTACATCCGAGATGGCGGGGAGATCTACCGCCGTTCTTTTGCCACTATTCGCGCCGAGGCCGATCTCGGGGGTTTGCCGGACGACATCGCGAGAGTGGCCGTGCGGATGATTCATGCCTGCGGGATGGTGGATCTGGTGGCCGATCTCGCCTGGTCCTCCGGTGTTGTGGCCGCAGCACGGGCGGCCCTGCTGTCGGGGGCACCGGTGCTGTGCGACGCCACCATGGTCGCCTCCGGCGTGACCCGCGGCCGCCTGCCCGCCGGGAACGACGTGCTGTGCATGCTGGGCGACCCCCGGGTGCCCGACCTGGCTCGCCGGCTTGGCACGACGCGAAGCGCCGCGGCACTGGAGCTTTGGCGAGACCGGCTCGACGGCGCTGTTGTGGCCGTCGGCAACGCCCCCACGGCTTTGTTCCGGCTGCTCGAACTGGTGCGGGAAGGCACGGCAGGGCGACCGGCCGCCGTGCTGGGCGTCCCCGTGGGCTTCATCGGCGCCGCCGAGTCGAAGCGGGCCCTCGCGGACTACGGCGACGGTCTCGATCATCTGGTGGTACACGGCCGCCGGGGTGGAAGCGCGCTGGCCGCGGCAGCCGTCAACGCCATGGCTAACGAGGAAGAATGAGCGACAGGATGACCGAGCCCACCTACCCTGAGGTAACCGAACCCGAGTCGGCCCATTCCGAGGGTGCGGAGCCTGTGCGACCTGGTCGGCTCTGGGGGGTGGGGCTGGGGCCCGGGGACCCCGAGTTGGTGACGGTGAAGGCCGCGCGGCTGGTGCGTGAGGCTGACGTGATCGCTTATCACAGTGCCAGGCACGGACGGAGCATCGCCCGCGCGGTGGCTGAGCCGTACCTCCGGGGTGACCAGATCGAGGAAGCGCTGATCTATCCCGTCACCACCGAGACCACCGACCACCCCGGTGGTTACCGAGGGGCCATCGACGACTTCTACGTCACCTGCGCCGTGCGGCTCGCCGCACACCTGGACGCCGGGCGCGACGTGGTGGTGCTGTGCGAGGGCGACCCGATGTTCTACGGCTCCTACATGCACCTGCACAAGCGGCTGGCGCATCGCTACCCGACCGAGGTCGTACCCGGTGTCACCTCGGTGAGCGCCGCGGCGGCGGTTCTGGGCCGACCGCTGGTCGAGCGGGAGGAGACCCTGACCATCTTCCCTGGCACCCTGCCGTCGGAGACCCTCGCCGCGCGGCTGGCGGCGACGGACTCCGCGGCGATCCTCAAGCTGGGCCGTACGTTCACCTCGGTGCGCGAGGCACTGGACGAGGCCGGTCGCCTGGATGAGGCGTGGTACGTCGAACGCGCCACCACGGACCGGCAGCGGATCGCGCCGCTCGCGGACGTCGATCCCGGCGAGGTCCCGTACTTCTCGCTGGCCATCCTGCCCAGCCGCATGCATGCGCCACCTACGCCCGATGCCGGCCAGGTGACAGGCCCGGACGCCGGTCGCGGCGAGGTCGTCGTGGTGGGGCTCGGCCCGGCGGGCCGGCCGTGGCTGACCCCCGAGGCCCAGGACGCCCTGGCGACCGCCGACGATCTCATCGGGTACGGTCCCTACCTCGACCGGGTGGCTCCCAACCCGCGCCAGCGCCGGCATCCGACGGACAACCGCGCCGAGGCCGAGCGGGCGGCGCACGCCCTCGAGCTCGCCAGGGCCGGATCGCGGGTCGCCGTGGTGTCCTCGGGAGATCCCGGTGTGTTCGCCATGGCGAGTGCGGTGCTGGAGGTGGCGTGTGAACCTCGGTTCGCCGATGTGCCGGTGCGCGTGGTGCCGGGCCTGACCGCCGCCCAGGCGGTCGCGAGCCGGGCCGGTGCGCCGCTCGGTCACGACTACTGCGTGCTGTCCCTGTCCGACCAGCTCAAGCCGTGGGACGTCATCGCCGGGCGCGTCACCGCCGCCGCGCGTGCCGATCTCGTGCTCGCCATCTACAACCCCGCGTCACGGAGCCGTACCTGGCAGGTGGCCGCGGCCCGGGACCTCCTGCTGGAGCACCGCTCTCCGGACACCCCGGTGGTCATCGGGCGGGACGTCGGAGGACCGTCGGAGAGCCTGCGCGTCACGACCCTGGCCAAGCTGGACCCCGCCGACGTCGACATGCGCTGCCTGCTGGTGATCGGCTCGTCGACGACACGCGCCGTGGACCGCGGCGGCAGCACCGTGGTCTTCACCCCGCGCCGCTACCCGGCTTGAGATCGTGGTCAAGATCCCCGCCTGGCCCGTTGATGGCAGGGCGCTCTCATGGTCTGTGTGACATCCGTGGCTCAGCCGTCACGGTCTGACCGGGACCGGCGGCGAGCCAGGCGAGGGTGTCCTCCACGGTCTCGACCGACGGGACCTCCGGCAGCGGCGGGCGCCGTACCACGACGACGGGCAGGCCGAGGTCCCGTGCCGCCGCCAGCTTGGCCATGGTCATCGTTCCCCCGCTGTCCTTGGTGACCAGCACGTCGACGCGATGGTCCCGCATCAGCGACAGCTCGCCGTCCAGCGTGTAGGGACCCCGGTCGAGCAGGAGGTGGAAACCGTACGGAAGCGGTGGCTCAGGGGGGTCCACCGTACGGATGAGGAACCACAGGTCGTCCAGGCCCGCGAAGGCGGGCAACCCCTGGCGCCCGGTGGTCAAGAAGACCCGGCGGCCGAGCCCGGGCAGCAGGGCGGCGGCTTGCTCCAGCGAGGACGCCCAGTGCCAGTCGTCTCCTGCGCCGGGCGTCCATCCGGGGCGCCGCAGGACGAGCAGAGGGACTCCCGCCGCCGCCGTGGCCTGGACCGCCGAGGCGGTGATCCGCTCGGCGAACGGGTGGGTGGCGTCGACCACGGCCTGGATACCCTGCTCGCGCAGCCAGAGGGCCAGGCGGTCAGGGCCGCCGAACCCCCCGACACGCACCTCGCCCTCGGGCAGGCGGGGGTCGGTCACCCGGCCCGCCAATGAGGACACGACGCGGACGTCCGGACGGCGTGCCAGCGCCGCGGCCAGCCGCCGCGCCTCGCCGGTCCCGCCCAGCACCAGGACGCCCGCCCTCACCAGGAGCTCCCGGCGGCGTGGTACATCCTTGACGCATGACCACTGGCCTGCGACACGGGTGGACCACAGGCGCGTGCGCCACGGCGGCCACCACGGCCGCGTACACGGCGCTGCTCACCGGGTCGTTCCCCGACCCCGTGGAGATCCTGTTGCCCCGTGGACAGCGCCCGGCGTTCGCGCTCGCCACGGAGGAACTGGCTACCGACGATCACCCTCGGGCCCTTCCGTGCCGAGCCCCGTCCATTGGAGGACCCACCGGGTATCCGGCAGGACATCCCACCGAAGGTCTGGACGGACATCCAGCCGGGGATCCGCCCTTCGTGATGGCCCGGGCCGGGGTGGTGAAGGACGCGGGGGACGATCCCGATGTCACTCACGGTGCGCTGATCTTCGCGGCCGTCCGGCACGGTGCTCCTGGGACCGGGGTCGCGTTCCGTGCCGGGCCCGGTGTGGGCACGGTGACCAAGCCAGGGTTGCCGCTGGAGGTGGGAGAGCCGGCGATCAATCCGGTGCCGCGGCAGATGATGGCCGAGCACGTCGCGCGGGTCGCGGCCACGCACGGAGCCAGCGGCGACGTCATCGTGGAGATCTCGGTGGAGAACGGCGAGGAGCTGGCACTCCGTACGTGGAATCCTCGCCTCGGCATCCTCGGCGGCCTGTCCATCCTCGGCACCACCGGCATCGTGGTCCCCTATTCGTGTTCTGCCTGGATCGACAGCATCCGGCGCGGCATCGACGTCGCGCGCGCGGCCGGTCATCGGCACGTCGCCGCGTGCACCGGCAGCACATCGGAGAAGGTCGCCGCCGACCTGTACGGCCTTCCTGACGACGCGCTTCTGGACATGGGCGACTTCGCCGGAGCCGTGCTGAAATACCTTCGCAGGCATCCGGTGCCTCGGCTGACCGTCGCCGGAGGCATCGGCAAGCTGTCCAAGCTCGCCGACGGCCATCTCGACCTGCACTCCGGCCGTTCGCAGGTCAGCACAGAGGCACTCGCCGCGCTCGTACGGGAGGCCGGCGGCACGGATGAACTGGCCGACACGGTCCGGCACGCGAACACCGCGTTGCAGGCGCTGCGGCTCTGCCAGGAGGCGGCCCTGCCGCTCGGAGACCTGGTGGCCGAGCGGGCGAGGACCGCCGCCGCCGGGGTGATGCGCGGCGCACCCGTCGAGATCGACGTCATCGTCATCGACCGAGCAGGCACGATCGTCGGCCGCGCCGGCTGACGCCGCTGCGATCGGGCCTCGGTGTGGCGGCCGTTCTGGTAGGTCGGCCATACCGAGTACGGGCCGCTCATCGCGTTGCCGGCGGGTCTCGTACGTCGGCTCGGCGCGGCATGCCGGTTGGTCTGCTTGATCTGGAGCAGGCCACCGTGGCTGTCGTCTCATCGATTCCGGCGCAGTGCACGCTCTGGCCGTCGGCGTCCACCCGGTAGCCGTTGCCGGTGGCGACCACCACTACGGCCCGCCCGCTTGGACGTCCGCACCGGCGTTCGCACCCGGCCCAGTGCACGGGGAGCGCTCCAGCCGGCGGTGGGTCGACCAGGAGGACGACCGAACGGGCGGCGTCCGCCTGGACATCGGCGAGGGACTTCGCGCAGCCCGGTCGCCCGGCGCACGCGGTGACCCCGGTCCACGGTGACAAGGGATCGGTGACGAGGCCGGTGGCGGCCAGCCTGGCCAGCCAAAGCTCGGCATCCTCCCTGTTCAGACCGGGTACGACCGCGCCGCGCCACGGGGTGAGCCGGATCTCGCCGTCACCCGCCTCCGCCGCCGCCGCGAGGGAATGCGCCTGGGCGGACGTCAAACGGCCGAGCGGCGGCATGACGACGACCGCCACCCGCTCACCGCGTCCGCCTACGAGCCCCAGCGGATGTCGCGACCGGACATCCGCCGCACCTCCTGGAACCACCGTGTCACCAACGCCGGATGGCGCCGCGGCGCTGCCGATCCGGGCGCCGATCCGGGCCGGGCCGTCGTTCAGCTCGGATACACGCCAGGCCGTTGAGTTCTGGGCGGACCGTTCGGCCAGGAAGGCCTCGGCAGCCGCCATCATCGCGGGTACGGCTCCCGCGAGGTTCACGCGCAGCCCACTGTCCTCGCCCGCGAGCAGCAACGCTCCTTCGACGGCGTCGCCGTGTGATGACGTGCTCCTGGGTGTGGGGAGGAGGGTGACGTCGGCGCCCAGGGGCGTCATGTCGGATCTGCCGTCGTCGATGGCGAAAAGGAAGCGGCCGGGGAGTTCGGACAGGGCCGGGCGGGCGCAGAGGGCGAGGTCTAGTTCGCGTACGAGCGGAGCCACCTCGATGAGCCCGTACCCGTCGAGCCCCGCCATCGGGGAGGCCAGGATGTTGCGCACCCGCTCGTGGGTGGCCGAGGGAAGCAGCCCCGCGGCGGCCATCCGGCCGGCGAACTCCGTCTCCGTCTCGCCGCTCAGCCCGCGTACCTGCACGTTGGCCCGGGAGGTCAGCTCGATCACGCCCGAGCCGAGGGAGGCCGCGGTGGCGCCGAGTTCGCGCACTTGTGAAGCGGTGAGGATGCCTCCCGGTACCCGGACGCGGGCCACGGCGCCGTCCGCGGCCGAATGCGTCTGCGATGCGCCAGGACAGGCGTCGGGCCGCGACCGATCTGAAAAGCCATGAAACTCGGCATCAGCCACGTTGAGGATGTTAACCCGACTTCTCGCAATAAGTCGGGCTACGTGATCTGATAGACCGCGACGGCACATGGAGGAAGCCGGTGTGAAGCCGGCGCGGTCCCGCCACTGTAACCGGGGAGTCAACCCCACCGAAGGCCACTGCCCGAGCGAACGGGCGGGAAGGCCGGGGTGAGCGTCGATCCGGGAGCCAGGAGACTCCAGGCCGTGTGGACCACGACCGGGGCGCGGACCCCGAGTGAGGATGTGCCGTGCGCCATCTCCCTGTTCTGCTGCTGTCGACCTCCGACACCGATCTTCTCAGCGCCCGCGCGAGCGGCGCCCCGTACGGGCTGGGCAACCCGGCCCGGCTCACCCTCGCGGACCTCTCTCCGCTGCTCGACGGGGTGGAGCTGGTCGTCGTCCGCCTGCTCGGGGGGCGGCGGGTCTGGGAGGAGGGCCTGGACTTCCTGCTGGCCGGCACTCGCCCGGTCATCGTGCTCGGCGGCGAGCAGGCCCCCGACGCCGAGCTGATGGAGCTGTCCACCGTTCCGGGTGGAGTCTGCGCGGAGGCGCACGCCTATCTCGCCCACGGTGGCCCGGCCAACCTCGCCGAGCTGCACAGATTCGTGTCCGACACCGTGCTGCTCACCGGCCACGGCTTCGCCGCCCCCGCGCCCACGCCGACCTGGGGACTCCTGGACCGCACCACAGACACCGACCGAACCATGGACGCCGGCACGAGGGCCGGGGACGCGACGGATGTCGAGAGCGTGCCGGGCGGGGAGAATGACGTTCCCGTTGTGGGCGTCCTGTACTACCGGGCTCACCACGTCGCGGGGAACACCGGCTTCGTCGAGGCGTTGTGTGTCGCGATCGAGAACGCCGGGGGCCGGGCGCTGCCCGTCTACTGCGCCTCGTTGCGTACCGCCGAGCCTGAGCTCATGGAAGTGCTCGGCCGCGTGGACGCGCTGGTCGTCACCGTGCTCGCGGCGGGAGGCACCCGTCCGGCGACCGCCTCGGCGGGCGGTGACGATGAGGCGTGGGACGTGGGCGCCCTGGCCCGGCTCGATGTGCCGATCCTGCAAGGACTGTGCCTGACGGGCGACAGGGAGACCTGGGCCGCCAGCGACGAGGGCCTGTCACCGCTGGACGCCGCCTCGCAGGTGGCCATCCCGGAGTTCGACGGGCGGATCATCACCGTGCCGTTCTCGTTCAAGGAGGTCGACGCCGACGGCCTGACGGTCTACGTGGCGGACCCGGAACGTGCCGCCCGGGTAGCCGGCATCGCCGTACGGCACGCCACGCTCCGGCACGTGCCTCCGCGCGATAAGCGAATCGCGGTGATGCTGTCGGCCTATCCGACCAAGCACGCGCGGATCGGCAACGCGGTCGGCCTCGACACGCCCGCCAGCGTGGTCCGCCTGCTGGCCGCCTTCCGCGCGAGCGGGTACGACATCGGGCCCGACGGCGGCCTTCCGGGAGTGGCCGAGCAGGACGGCGACGCGCTCATCCACGCGCTGATCGCCGCCGGCGGCCAGGACCAGGACTGGCTCACCGAGGAGCAGCTCTCCGGCAATCCGGTGCGCATCTCGGCCGCGCGCTACCGGGCCTGGTACGCCACGCTCCCGGAGGATCTCCGTACCCGGATGGAACGGCACTGGGGGCCGCCGCCCGGCGAGCTGTTCGTCGACCGTTCCCGCGACCCCGATGGGGAGATCGTGCTGGCGGCGCTGCGAGCCGGCAATGTCGTGGTGATGGTGCAGCCGCCGAGGGGCTTCGGCGAGAACCCCATCGCGATCTACCACGATCCCGACCTGCCGCCCAGTCACCACTACCTGGCCGCCTACCGCTGGCTCCAGGACGGTTTCGGCGCGCACGCGGTGGTGCACGTCGGCAAGCACGGCAACCTGGAGTGGCTCCCCGGCAAGTCCGCCGGGATGTCCGCCTCCTGCGGGCCGGACGCCGCGCTGGGCGACCTCCCGCTGATCTACCCGTTTCTGGTGAACGACCCGGGGGAGGGCACCCAGGCCAAGCGCCGCGCCCACGCCACCCTGGTCGACCACCTGGTGCCGCCCATGGCCCGCGCCGACACCTACGGTGACATGGCGCGGCTGGAGCAGCTCCTCGACGAGCACGCCTCCATCGCCGCGATGGACCCGGCCAAGCTGCCCGCGATCCGCGCCCAGATCTGGACGCTGATCCAGGCGGCCAGGCTGGACCACGATCTCGGGCTTGACGACCGGCCGCACGACGCGGAGTTCGACGACTTCCTCCTGCACGTCGACGGCTGGCTGTGCGAAGTCAAGGACGTGCAGATCCGTGACGGCCTGCACGTGCTCGGCGAGGCGCCCGTGGGCCGGCCCCGCAGGGACCTGGTGCTCGCGATGCTGCGCGCCCGGCAGATGTGGGCGGGAAACGAGGCGCTGCCCGGCCTGCGGGAGGCGCTCGGGCTCGCCGAGGACGGCAGCGCGGGGCGGGCGCAGACCGACGAGGCCGAGACGCTCGCGGCGGCGCTGGTCGAGGGCATGGAGGCCCGGGGCTGGGATCCCCACGCGGTGGGCGAGGTCTGCGAGGACGTGCTGGGACGGGCCGGGGCGGACGCGGGCGCACCCGTGGCCGTAGCGCCTCTGGTCAGGAGGATCCTTGAGTTCGCGGCGACCGAGATCGTTCCTCGGCTGGCGCGGACGACCGACGAGATCGACGCGGTGCTGCACGCGCTCGACGGCGGCTACGTGCCGGCGGGGCCCAGCGGGTCGCCGCTGCGCGGGCTGATCAACGTGCTGCCCACCGGCCGCAACTTCTACTCCGTGGACCCGAAGGCCGTGCCGAGCCGCCTGGCCTGGGAGACCGGGCAGGCGATGGCCGACTCGCTGCTCGCGCGCTACCGCGCCGACACGGGCGACTGGCCCCGCTCGGTGGGGTTGTCGATCTGGGGGACCAGCGCCATGCGCACCTCCGGCGACGACGTGGCCGAGGTGCTCGCGCTGCTCGGCGTACGGCCGGTGTGGGACGAGGCGTCCCGGAGGGTCACCGGCCTGGCGCCGATCCCGGCAGGGGAACTGGGCCGTCCCCGCGTGGATGTCACCGTGCGGATCAGCGGCTTCTTCCGCGACGCGTTCCCCCACGTGGTCGTGATGCTGGACGACGCGGTGCGGCTGGTCGCCGGGCTGGACGAGCCGGAGGACGTCAACTACGTGCGGGCGCACGTGGTGGCCGACCGCACGGCCCATGGGGACGAGCGGCGGGCCACCACCCGGATCTTCGGGTCCCGGCCGGGGGCGTACGGCGCCGGGCTGCTGCCGCTCATCGACAGCCGCAACTGGCGCGACGACGCCGACCTCGCCGAGGTGTACGCGGTGTGGGGAGGCTTCGCGTACGGCAGGGACATGGACGGCACGCCCGCGCGCGAGGACATGGAGTCCGCCTACCGGCGCATCGCCGTGGCCGCCAAGAACGTCGACACCCGCGAGCACGACATCGCCGACTCCGACGACTACTTCCAGTACCACGGCGGCATGATCGCGACCGTGCGCGCTCTGACCGGCAAGGCGCCCGCCGCCTACATCGGCGACAGCACCCGCCCGGACGCGGTACGCACCCGCACGCTCTCGGAGGAGACGGCGCGCGTCTTCCGTGCCCGGGTGGTGAACCCGCGGTGGGTGGCGGCGATGCGGCGCCACGGGTACAAGGGGGCGTTCGAGCTGGCGGCGACCGTCGACTACCTGTTCGGGTACGACGCCACCACAGGGGTCGTGGCCGACTGGATGTACGACAGGCTCGCGGCGACGTACGTGCTGGACCCCGAGAACCAGCGGTTCCTCGCGGAGTCGAACCCGTGGGCTCTGCACGGCATGGCCGAGCGCCTCCTGGAGGCGGCAGGCCGGGGCATGTGGCAGCACCCGGATCCTGACATCCTCAACGACCTCCAGGAGGTCTACCTCAAGGTCGAGGGTGACATCGAAGGAGGCACGGCCGGCCCCGCCTGAGAGAGCGCGCCGTGCCCGCGCCAGAGCACCCTAGAGTGAGGTTCCATGCACGCGTTCGACGTCCTCGGCGATCCGGTCCGGCGGCGGATCCTGGAGCTGCTCGCCGACGGTGAGCGCTCCGCCGGCGAGATCGGCACCGTCGTGCAGGGCGAGTTCGGCATCTCGCAGCCCGGCGTGTCGCAGCACCTGCGGGTGCTGCGTGACAACGGGTTCACGACCGTACGCGCGGAGGGCACCCGGCGCCTGTACGCCGTCGATCCCGCGCCCCTGCGCGAGGTGGACCTGTGGCTGGAGAACTTCCGGAGGTTCTGGAGCATGCGCCTTGACGCGCTGGGCACCGAGCTGGTGCGGGGCAGGCGGGAACGCCGCGCCAAGGGAGAGGACGCCGGGCAGTCGGGCTGAGACGCGCAGGACGCCCTTGCCGAGGGGCAGGGCGGTCAGGAGCGCAGGGTGACGGTGTTGGTGCCCGCGTAGGTGGTGTGGGAGACGATGGCCGGCGGGGTGCGCAGAGCGGGGTTCGCGAGGAACAGGTTCCGCAATCGGGAGAACGGGGCGCCGTCGCTCTCGGCCTCGGCGACCGTGTCCAGCAGCCTGATCTCGGCGTCCTGGAGGTCCTTGTGGAACCTCTCCGCGAGGTCCCAGCCGTCCCACGGCAGCACCTCGGCCTTGTTGAGGGCCGCGAGGTCCCGTACGACGTTGCTCTGGACGAAGTCCATTCCGGACAGGTTGATGGAGGACACGCCGAAGCTCGCCGGGTCGGCCAGCCCGGCGCGGCACGCCCGCCAGGCGTCGCCCGCCACGAGGAACCGGTCCCTCGGCACGTCCATCGGGTCGAACGGGATTTTGAAGGCTTCCATCAGCTCGGGGGCGGGGAGCTGGGCGTCGATCAGCGTCCATCCGCGCTCCGGATGCCGGTACTCCGCGACCCAGTGATCCTCATGGTGGCCGGGGACGAAGTACGAGGCGAAGCCGCAGCGGATGCGGGCGGGCGTGCCCGTGCTCCGCAGCAGGGAGCACAGCACGAGCGCGAAGTCGCGGCAGGTCCCGGCGAACCGCCTGGCGGGCGGGCGCGCGACCGTCAGCGGCATGCCGTCCATTTCGGTGACGATGCGAAGGATGGCGGAGACGTAGCGCGTCTCGGCCTCGTTCCTGCGGTGTTCCGGCAGCGTGAAGCCGAAGAGGTGGGTCTCCTCGCGGTGGATGAGGAGGTTCCTGACGATCAAGGAGAGCTGGCCTGGATCGGTGGGAAGGCCGTCCAGCCTGCTCAGGTCCCCGGGGTCGCTGAAGACGCTGTGGTGGAGATAGAAGGCCCGCTCTTCCGCTTCGAGCGCGTGATGTGCGTCGGTCATGGTCGCCTTCCCTCGCGATGTAAAGGAACCGAGCGGCCTTAGCTTGACGGGACTTAACGGCAAATGTCCACAATATCGTTTGTAAATTCGGCGGTCTTGGAACATGGCGCCGATCGGGCCGCAACCTGCCGCCGTCTCGGTGACCGCGTCAGGGCCGCTTCGAAGGCGGAGGGACGGACCCGTCGCTCCTGTGCGTGGGGCCGTGCGGATCGGCGCAGTGGGGGTCGGCGTAGCCGAACGTGAGCAGATCGGACCTCGCGTGGTCGACCTGCAGGGTGGTGTGGCCGATGCCGTACTGATCGTGGACCATGCGCTCGGCGGCGACCCGTATGGCATGGCAGTCGGCGCCCGGGGTCACCAGGATGTGCGCGGACAGCGCGGCGTAGCCGGAGGTGACCTCCCAGATGTGCAGGTCATGCACCTCCACGACGTGCTCGAGCGCGGCCGCCTTCCTGCCGATCTCGGCGGGGTTCATCCCCGCGGGCGCGGCCTCCATGAAGACCCTGCCGGAGTCGCGGACCAGACCCCAGCCGGCCTTGAGCATCAGGGCGGCGACCACCAGCGCGGCGATGGCGTCGGCCCGGCTCCAGCCGGTCAGCCAGATCACCAGCCCGGCGATCGTGGTGGCCACGAACGCGTAGAGGTCGCTCAGGATGTGCTGGAAGGCGCCCTCGACGTTGAGGCTGGTCCTGTTCGCCCTGCTGAGCATCCAGGTCGCGGCGACGTTGACGACGATCCCGGTCAGCCCGGTGGCGACGACGTACGCTCCTTGGACCGCGGGCGGCGTGACGAGGCGGCCGATGCCCTGGTACACGAAATAGGCGCTCAGTAGGAGCAGGGTGATGCCGTTGATCTGCGCGGATATGATCTCGGCGCGTTTGAGCCCGTAGGTGAAGCCTCCTTGCGGAGGGCGCTGGGCGATCCGCATCGCGATCAGCGCGAAGACGATCGCGATGGCGTCGGTCAGCATGTGGCCCGCGTCGGAGATCAGAGCGAGGGAGCCCGCGACGATGCCGACGACCACCTCGACGGCCATGAAGCCCAAGATCAGCGCGAGCGCTCCGGTCAGGTAGCGCCTGTCGGCCTCGGCGCTGACGCCGTGCCCGTGTCCGTGCCCCTTGTCGCGGCCGGGCTCAGCCATCGCCGAGCTCCCCCTCCGTGTGCCTGGCATGGGTGATGGCCAGGTCGAAGAGCATGCGCACGTGGGAGTCGGCAAGCTGGTAGTAGGCCATGCGCCCGGACCGCCGCACCTTGACGACCCGGCGCATCCGGAGCAGCCGCAGAGCGTGGGAGGCGCCGGACATGCTCTGGCCGGTCGCCGCGGCGAGGTCGCACACGCACATCTCGCCGCCCTCGAGCAGCGCCGCCATCATCCGCAGCCGGCCGGGATCGGCGAGCAGGCCGAACACCTGGGCGAGATCCTCCACCGTCTCCTCGGAGGGCAGAGCCTGGCGGACCGACGACACCCGCTCCGCGTCGACCACCGGCACCGAGCAGGCGTCCACGTCCACCACTACAACGCTTGAACGATGCTTCATACATTGAAGTGTATGAAGTGCGGCTCGCCGCTGTCGACTCCAGGGGCTGTGCCGCACCGGACGGTACGGCACAGCCCTGAGGTTCGGTTGTCAACCGGGATCACAGGGGCGTGAAGGCCCCGGTCTCTCGCTGGTAGTTGGACACGACGCCCGTGTCCACCTCGTAGAACCAGCCGTGCAGGCGCAGCCGGCCGCCGGCGAGGCGCCGGGCCACCTGGGGATAGCGGCGCAGCTTGTCGAGCTGGGCGACGAGATGGGCCGGGCCGGGCTCCTCGTCCCCGGTCGCCCGGGCCTCCCGCCAGCGGTGGGTCTGGAGCAGCCACCAGCGGGTGGTGGGAGCCGAGCGCAGCGTCCACGAACGGACCCGGCCCTGGACGGCGCCGCAGTGGGTGTGGCCGCAGACGATCACATCGCGCACGCCGAGGATGTTCACGGCGTACTCGATGGTGGCGGCCTCGGCGGTGAGCCGGCCGAGGCGGTAGGGCGGGATGACGTTCCCCGCGGTGCGCAGCTCGAACAGCTGGCCGGGCCGGGCTCCGGTGATCAGGGAGGGGATGACCTGCGCGTCGGAGCAGGTGATGAACATCGCCTGGGGCGAGACGTCCTCGCTGAGGGTGGCTGCCCGTTCTCGGCCTCCGCTCATCCTCTGGTGGAATGTGCGGGCATGGTCGATCAACGACTGCATGGAAGTGGACTCCTTCGTGCTGATGACAGGCATGGAAGACCGGTCGGACGCGGCGGGCGCCCGATCCCCGCGCCAAGCGCGGGAGATCCTCTGATCAGCAGCGAAAGATCGGTAGCCGCGGCCCTGTCGGCCGCGCCCATCGCAGGGCGGGGAAGCCCACTCCGGACTTCTCCGCCGGAGAGGCCGCCTTCCCGACGGCTCTGGGCTTACGCGATGGGTGCCCGCCGTGACGTGACGACGGTGGTGGAGGCTTGACCCATCCGGCGGCGCACGGGTGCTCCGATGGCTTCGGACAGCCGTCGTGGTCGATGTCCTCGGGAACCGGCATGGGGGAGGTCGCGGGCGGCGTCTCGGCGGAGGGGACGACCGGGGCCGCATACGCGACCGGAAAGAAGCTCAAATGACCGTCATGGGGGATGATGCCGTGGAAAAGCAGGATGACGGCGGCCACGGTCACGAAGGTGCGAAGAGCCGCCCGCACCGCAGATCGTCGCTCCGTCAACGCATCGCCCCACTACCTATAGCGTGCAGTTGACTACTGATAGTAGTCGAAGAGTCGTGTTCCGTACATCTCCTGTTTGGCAAAGGTGCTGGTCACGCTATGGGGCAGGGAGATCGCTGACCCGCCCCCACCGCAAGCTCACGGGCGCCGGCTTAGACGTCGAGTCGATCGCCAGGAACCCCGACGGCACCTACTGGATGCCCCCATCTCCTCCGCCGGTCGGGTCACCCCGCGGGGGAGGTCGCGGTCACGCGGGTCCACTCGATGCGGGCCTCGGCGGAGTTGCCGTGCGCGGTCCCTGTCACCCAGTGCATGACCTGCGGGTTCTCCCGGCTGTTCTGCACCACCCAGGTGGCCCCGGTGTCGGCCCCGTCGCGATGGAGGTGGGCCACCCCGGCACTGTCGACCGTGACCTTCCAGGTCGACGGAGCGGGCGCCGTGGCCGAGGAGTAGACCTTCTCCCACACGCTCGAGCCCTTCTTCATCGTCCAGACGCCGCTCTTCTGGACCGTCAGCATCAGACGCACGTAGCCGTTGGTGACCCTGGTGCCGAGGGTGACGCCCTCGCCCGTGGCGGGGTCCAGGGCGCTGTCGTCATCGACCTGCCCCCGGAACTCCAGCGTGAAGTCGCAGCCCTTGGTGACGTCGAGACCGATCGACGCCTTCGACACCTTCTGGGTGGTGCTGCGGAGCCGCAGGTGGCCTCCGGTCACCTCGGCCACGCCTCCCGAGCGGTCGAGAGCCCAGTCGCCGAACGTGTCCCAGGTGCTGCTCGCGACGTCGTCGACGACCTCCACCAGGTCCACCAGGGCCTCCGCGGGAGCGGCGGCGGTGCCCGAGCACCACACCGACACCTGCGGAGCCTCACGGGAAGAGGCGACCACCCACCCGGCCCCCGTCTCGGCCCCGTCATGGAAGAGGGTGGCGTTGCCCCCGGCGTCGACGACCACCTGCCACACGTGAGAGCCCGCCGTGTCGCCGGGCGTCGCGTGGACGCGGCTCCACCCGCCCGTGCCCTGGACGAACGAGTACACGCCGTCGGGCTGGAGTGCCAGCATCAGTCTCCGGGCTCCGGTGGCGACCTTCAGCGCGAGGCCGGCGCCAGCTCCGGTGCCCGGGTCCAGCACGGAGTACGAGGTCATCCGCGCCTTCATCGTCGCGACGAACCCGCTGGAGGGGCCGTACCGCTGGGTGACGCCCGAGAAGCCCGCCGTCGCGTCGGCCAGGCGCAGGCGACCGGACGTGTCGAGCTCGACGGCGCCGCCGCCGGTCGTCACGGTCCAGCCGGACAGCTCGTCCCACTTCGGGCCGATCCCGGTGAAGGCCTTGGAGATGTCGAGCTTCGCCACCTTGATGTTGGTCTGGTTGTGCTCCCAGACGACGAGGAAGCGGCCCGGCTCGTACTCGGCCGCGCTCGCGTACACGTCCCAGCCTCGGGCCGCGCCCTTGGTCAGCCGCGTGCCGTCCGCGAAGAGCCGTCCCGGGCCCCAGGGGGCGTGCGGGCGCTTGATCTTGTAGCAGAGGACCTCGCGGTACTGGTCGGGCTTGCTCGCGCCCGCGCCGGTGAACGGGCCGGCGAGGGTGTTGTAGATCGTGAGGTACTGGTCGTTCGTGTCCTTCGCGAAGAACCCTTTGACGTAATAATTCGGGATATTGGGGTCTAAGGTCATCGGGGACCAGGTCAGCCCGCCGTCCGTGCTGGTGGCGGTCGCGGCGTAGGCGGCATGGGTGCGGTAGAAGGCGTCCTTGCCGGCCGCCGACGTGCCTCCCGTGTGGTCCAGCGTGCGCGTCACCATGAGCAGCGTGCCCGGCGCGTCGTGCGACACGACGAGCTGGGGCTCCTCGACGCCGATGCCCGGAGGGTTCGCGGCGAGCGCCCCAGGCGTCCAGGTGACCAGGTCCGCCGACCGCAGCACGCCCGCCCGCGTGGCGCCCCTGGACTCCTGCCAGTAGGGGATCAGCCAGGTCCCGTCATACTTCACCGGCTTGCCCGCCACCACGACGCCCCTGCTGTTGCCGGCCACGGCGACGTTGATGGGGAAGTCGGTCCAGGTACGGCCGCCGTCGGTGCTCCTCTTCGCCACCATCGCCACGGGGAAGCCGTCGACGTTCCCCTGCCCGTCCCGGTCGGTGGCGGTCGTGATCCGGCCGAGCAGGGCGTACAGGGTGCCCGCGTCATTCAGGAAGATCACGTAGTGGTAGCGATAGGTCGAGGTCGCGGCGGCGAGCGTGCCGGTCGTCCAGGTCGCTCCGCCGTCGCCGGAGCGGGCGTACAGGATGGAGCCCTGGTCGGTCGGGGTGGGGTCGCGGCCGTCCCGTGCCCCCGACCGCCAGCCGACCACCACGCGCCGGGCGTCGAGGGCGACGATGTCGGGCACGCGGTTACCCTCGTGCGCCAGCTCGCCCTGCGAGTCGCTCTCCACCGCCCGGTAGACGATGACCGGGTCGCCGACCGCCGCTCCGACGATGTCGGCGTCCGGCCAGGATCGCGCGCGGCCATGGCCCGGGGGGACGGTCGGAGTCATGATCACAGGGAACACGACCGCCCCGCGTGGGGCAGCGAATCCACCACGCTTTCATCAGGTGTTCACCTTGGAGTGCTGACGGTGTACGTGCCGTTCCGCAGGCTGTTGATCGTCGTACCGCTCGGCAGGGTCCACTTGGTGGTGGCCGCCTTGGGAGATCGGTCAGGATGGGGATGTGGACGTACGCCCTGTTACTCCCTCGGCCCTGGTCGAGGAGCTCGCCGATCGGATAGCCGGGGCGCCCGGGGGATCCTGGGTGCGGGTCGCCCTGGACGGCGCTCCGGCGGCGCGGCCAGGGGACCTGGCCGACGCACTCGCCGGGCCGTTGCGCGTTCGCGGCCGCGAGGTCCTTCGCGTCTCGGCGGCCGACTTCCTGCGCCCGGCTTCGCTCCGCTTCGAGTACGGCCGTACCGACCCTGACGCGTTCTACGACGACTGGCTGGACTACGGCGCGCTGTCCCGGGAGGTTCTCAACCCTCTGGAGCCCACTGGATCGGGAAAGGTCCTCCCCACGCTGTGGGACAGCACCATCGATCGCGCCACCCGCGCGCCGTACGTGACCATGCCTCGGGGCGGGGTGCTGCTGATGGACGGGGCGCTGCTGCTGGGCCGCTGGCTGCCCTTCGACGTGACCGTGCACCTGTGGCTCTCGCCCGGCGCGCTGGCGCGGCGTACCGCCGAGGACCAGCGGTGGACCCTGCCCGCCTACGCGAGGTACGAGGAGGAGGCCGGGCCGCTGGACACCGCGGATGTGGTCGTCCGCGCCGACGACCCACGGCACCCGGCCGTCGTGGCCGGGTTCTGACGCCTCCTGCCGTTCGCCGGCTGAGCCATCCGCGCGGGAAACGGACGGGGTCGAACACCGGCCAGGCGACCGGAGACCATCCTTTGCCACCGGACGGGCGGGGTTGCCCGGGTGCCCGGCCGGGCATACAGGGGGCCTGATGGCCGTTTGACCAGGTGGAACAACTTCCTGCTTCCGACGAGACGTGGGGTCGTCGAGATGTGCGGAATCACTGGGTGGGTGGACTTCGACAGGGATCTACGGGAGTCACGGGACACGCTGCGGGACATGACCGAGACCATGGCCTGCCGTGGACCGGACGACGAGGGGATGTGGCTGTCCCCGCACGGCGCGCTGGGGCACCGGCGGCTCGCGATCATCGACCTCCAGGGCGGTCGCCAGCCCATGGTCGCGGAGGAGGACGGCGAGGTGCTCGCCGTCCTGACCTACAGCGGCGAGGTGTACAACTTCCAGGAGCTGCGCGTCGAGCTGGCCGCGCGAGGTCACCAGTTCCGCACCCGCAGTGACACCGAGGTCGTCCTGCGCGCCTACCTCGAATGGGGCGCCGATCTGGGCGTCCATTTCAACGGCATGTACGCCTTCGGGATCTGGGACCCCCGCACCGAGGAGCTCGTGCTCGTACGCGACCGGCTGGGCATCAAGCCGCTCTACTACTACCCGACCCCGGCCGGCGTGCTGTTCGGCTCGGAGCCCAAGGCCATCCTCGCCAACCCTCTTTCCCTGCCCCCCGTGGTGGAGGCCGAAGGGCTGCGAGAGCTGCTCTCGTTCGTCAAGACCCCGGAATGCGCGGTCTACCGGGGGATGTACGAAGTGCGGCCGGGCGGTGTCGTCAGGGTCAACCGGCACGGCCTGGCCAAGCACCGCTACTGGCAGCTCCAGGCCCGCGAGCACACCGACGACCTGCCGACCACCATCCGCACGATTCGCGGGCTGCTGGACGACATCATCGAACGCCAGCTCATCTCCGACGTGCCGCTGTGCACGCTGCTGTCCGGTGGCCTCGACTCCAGCGCCGTGACCGCGCTCGCCGCCAAGGCCCTGCGCGAGCACGGCCAGGGCAAGCTCCGCTCGTTCTCCGTCGACTTCGTCGGCTACACCGAGAACTTCAGCCCCGACGAGATGCGCGACACTCCCGACACGCCGTACGTCCACGACCTCGTCCGGCATCTCGAGGACCTCGGCGTCGAGCACACCGACATCGTGCTGGACTCCGGCGACCTCATGAACCCCCAGGTACGGATGGCCGTGCTGAGGGCACGTGATCTGCCGATGGGCATCGGCGACATGGACACGTCGCTCTACCTGCTGTTCAAGGCGATCCGGGCATACTCCACGGTCGCGCTGTCCGGAGAGTCGGCCGACGAGGTCTTCGGCGGCTACCGCTGGTTCCACGACCCGGAGGCGGTGAACGCCGGGACGTTCCCGTGGCTGGCCGCCCAGGGAGGCGTCCGCTTCACGGCGCTAGAGGAGGTGCTCGACCAGGATCTGCTGCGCAAGCTGGACATCACGGGCTACCGCGCCCAGCGCTACCGCCAGGCACTGGACGAGGTGCCGCGCCTGCCGGGGGAGAGCGGGCTGCAGTCGCGGATGCGGGAGATCAGCTACCTCCACCTGTCACGGTTCGTGCAGATCCTGCTCGACCGCAAGGACCGCATGAGCATGGCCGTCGGGCTGGAGGTCCGCGTGCCGTTCTGCGACCACCGGCTCGTGGAGTACGTCTTCAACGCGCCGTGGTCGATGAAGACCTACGACGGGCGCGAGAAAAGCCTGCTCCGCGCGGCCGTGGCCGACCTGCTCCCGCAGTCGGTGCTGGAGCGCCGCAAGAGCCCGTACCCCTCGACGCAGGACCCGGGGTACGAGAAGGCCCTCAGGGATGAGGCGGCCCGCCTGCTCAGCAGCGGAAATCTCGCGGCGGCACCCTTCGTCGACCTCTCCAAGATCCGCGCCATGCTGGACCAGCCGCAGGGCACGGTCAGCCGCCACGACGTACGGGCGGCGCTGGAGGGGCTCCTGCAGTTCAACGCCTGGCTGGAGAGATACCAGGTGCGGATCAACGTGTGACGGGCGTGCCCGCCGTGGCCGGAAGCCTGGCGACCCAGGTGAGGAGCGGGAGATGAGGCCCCTCACCAGCCGCATCGGCTCGCACCTCCCGGCGCCAGTCAGCGGCTCACGCGGTCGAGGCCATCGGCGATGCCGCGCCGGAGCATGTCTCCGTAGGGCCCGGCCGGGAGATCACCGGCGTGGTCGGCCGCGAGGCGGAAGTAGCGCGCGGCCTCGGCCGGATCTCCCATCAGCTCGTGCGACGCGCCCATGTTGAGGTAGAGCGAGGGATAGAACTCAAGGACGCGCTCGTCTTCCGTGGCGTTCGCGTGGTGCAGCGAGACGGCGTTCCACAGCAGGGTCTCCTCCGCGGAGTCCTGCTGGCGGGCGACGTAGTGGGCGGCCACGCAGGCGTCGAAGTCGTCGCCCCGCTCGGCCCACGCCTGGTCGAACAGCCGGCGCGCGTCCTCCGGCTTGCCCTCGGACTCGGCGCGCATGCCGTCGGCGCACAGGCGGACGACTGGGTTGTCGAGATCGAGATCCACGGCTACCTCCCTTGTTCTGGGTCCCCAGAAGCCTAAGCCGTGGAACCGACAAAGTTCCGGGCGCGGGGGGCCGGGCTCACCCGAACCCCTCGGCGGCGCGGCGCTCGTACGCGCGGCGCCGGGACACCCGTCAGGCCGTGGCGGAGGCGCAGCCGGGGCAGACGCCGAAGATCTCCACGGTGTGGTCGACGTCGACGAACCCCGCCTCGGCGGCGACGCCCTCGGCCCACCGCTCGACGGCCCTGCCCTCGACCTCGATGCTGCGCCCGCACGAGCGGCACGTCATGTGGTGGTGGTGACCGCCGGTCGCGCATCGGCGGTAGAGCGTCTCGCCGCTCTCGTCGCGGATGGCGTCGACGGCCTCGTCCTCGCTGAGCACCTGGAGGTGGCGGTAGACGGTGGTCAGGCCGACGCGCTCGCCCAGGCGGCGCAGCTCGGCGTGGATCTCCTGGGCGCTGTGGAACCCGGGCAGCTTGCCCAGCACCGACACCAGCGCCTCGGCCTGCCGGGTGCCCCTGACCCGGGTGCCCCGGGTGGAGGGCCGATCGAGCTGTCGCGACGGTTCGACTGATTGCGGCGTCATGCTGAGCCCCTCCCACCCACCTTGGTAAGCCTGTGCACGGCTTTCACCGTCGCTATGAAGGCTACCAACCGGCGTGACCCGTCCCCTTGCTCCGCGACGGCACGTGCCGCACATGCCGTGCACCTCGGTCTTCGGCGAGTCCGGTTGGAAGTCGGCCTCCCTGGCCATGCGCTCCAGCCGGCCTTCGCCTTCTTTCCGGTCCACGTGTCGCAGGCGGACGTCATGATCAGACGCTACGAGACAAATCTGACATTGACAACCATTATCTATCAGAGCACGATACCGAGTGGCCCCTATTGAGATTGAATTTCATTATCCACTCGCTTGGAGACGCGTTGCCCATCCGAAACCTCCGCCTGGTCGTTCCCCTGCTGGGGGCCGTGCTGGCCGCGGTGACGGCCTGCGGTTCGAGCTCGACGAACACAGCCCACGACACCGGCGCTACGACAGGCGCGCCCGCGACGACACTGAAAGTGATCGCCACCACGACGCAGGTGGCCGACTTCGCCCGCAACATCGGCGGCGACAGGATCCAGCTGACCCAGATCCTGAAGCCGAACGTGGACCCGCACGATTACGAGCCGTCCCCCCTGGACATTCAGGCGATCAGCGAAGCCGACGTGGTGGTGGAGAACGGCTTGGGGCTGGAGAGGTGGCTCGCCCAGACCATCGCGTCCTCGGGGTTCCACGGCACGCGGGTCGACGCCAGCAAGGGGGTCACGATCCGCGAGGGCGACGGCTCGAAGGAAGGAGGGGCGGGTGACCCGCACATCTGGCACAACCCCCAGAACGTCGTGATCATGAGCCGCAACATCGCCGACGCCTTCGGCAGCATGGCAGCCGCCGACAAGGCGTACTTCGACGGCAACCTGCGCACCTACACGGCCACGCTGAACCAGTTGGACACGTGGATCGCGCAGCAGATCGACTCCGTGCCCGCCGGCCGGCGCAAGCTGGTCACCAACCATGACGCCTTCGGTTACTACGTCGACCGCTACCACTTGACCTTCGTCGGCTCGATCATCCCGAGCTTCGACCCCTCCGCCGAGCTGTCCGCCCAGCAACTGACCAGCATCGTCGCGAAGATCAAGTCCACTGGGGTAAAGGCGCTGTTCTCCGAGTCGTCACTGCCTCCCAAGACCGCGGAGGCCATCGGCGCCGAGGCCGGGGTGAGGGTGGAAGCGGGCGAGGACGCCCTCTACGGTGACACCCTCGGCCCGGCGGGCTCCGCGGGCGCCACGTACGTGGACATGGAGAAGCACAACACCACCACGATCGTCACCGCGCTGCGGGGTTCAGGATGATCACGCTCACGCTGGATCAGGTCGGCGTCTCCTATGGGTCCGCCCGCGCTTTGGACAGCATCGACGGCACCGTCCATGCCGGTGAGGCGGTCGCCCTGATCGGCCCGAACGGCGCCGGCAAGTCGACGTTGATCAAGGCGATCCTCGGCCTGGTGCCCGTGGCCAGCGGACGGATCACCGTCCTCGGTGTTTCGCCAGACCAGGCCCGCCACCACATGGCCTACGTCCCGCAGGCCGACACATTGGACCCGGACTTCCCCATCTCGGTGGGCGAGGTCGTGCTCATGGGCCGCTACCGGCGGATCGGCTGGCTCCGGCGCCCCAAGAGGGCCGACCGTACAGCCGCGTCGCGGGCACTGGAACAGGTCGGTCTCGCCGAGCGTGCGCGGGACCGGTTCGGCACTCTCTCGGGTGGCCAGCGGCAGCGGGTGCTGCTGGCCAGGGCCATCGCCGCCGAGCCGCGGCTCCTGCTGCTCGACGAACCGTTCAACGGAGTCGACGCGGTCAGCGAGCAGGCACTGCTGGACGCCATCACCGGGCTCAAGTCCGGCGGGACGGCGGTGGTCATCTCCACGCATGACCTCGCGCTGGCCCACCTGGCCTGCGAGGGGGTGTGCCTGCTCAACTGCTGCCAGTACGGCTTCGGCCCCGCCGCCGCCACGCTGACGCCCGAACGGCTGCGCGCCACTTACGGCGGGAACGCCCTCGAACTGCGCGGTGACCGGGTCATCGTGGCCCACTCCTAGGACACCCGAGAGAGCCGATGCTTCACCGCCTGTTCGTCGAGCCGTTCACCTACCCCTTCATGGCCCGTGCCCTGGCCGAGTTGCTGATCTGCGGCACCCTCGCCGGCACGGTGGGAGTGGTCATCCTGCTGCGCCGCCTGGCCTTCATGACCGACGCTCTCACCCACACCGTCTTCCCCGGCGTGGTCGTCGGCCACCTGCTGAGCGGAGACTCCGGAATCTTCTGGGGCGCGCTCGCCGCCGGGCTGCTGACCGCGATCCTGCTCACGACGCTGACCCGCCGACGGGAGGTCGCCGAGGACACCGCCCTGGCCGTGATGCTCACCAGCTTCTTCGCCGTCGGCGTCGTCATGGTGTCGCGGCAGACCGGGTACACCGCCGACCTGACCGCGTTCCTGTTCGGCCGCATCCTCACCGTCACCGAGGCGCAGTTGCTCCAGAGCGCGGTGGTCGCCGCGCTGGTCGTCGCCCTCCTCGCGGTGCTGCGCCGCCCGCTGCTGGCCCGTACCTTCGACCCCGAGGGCGCGCGGGCAGTCGGCTACCGTATCGGCCTGCTCGACCTCGCGATCAACGTCGTCGTGGCGCTGGTCGTCGTGGCATCCGTCCGAGCCGTGGGCACCGTTCTGGTGATCGCGTTGCTGATCGTGCCCGCCGCCGCGGCCCGGGCTGTGTCGGACCGGCTCGTCGTCATCGTCCCCCTCGCCGCCCTGATCGGCGCGCTCGGAGGCTGGGCCGGCCTTGCGACCAGCTACGAAGCGTCGATCAACCACGGGCTCCGGCTCGCCTCGGGAGGCACCGTCGTGCTCGCCCTGGTCGCGTTCCACCTCGCCTGCCTGGCGGCCGGTACGGCGAGAAGGCATCGACGCTGTACGGCGATGGTCCCCGTGCGGCCGGCGGTCGCGCCATGACGCTCGTCCAGCGGGCCATGGCTGAGGCCGTGCTGCTCGGCGCCGTGGGCGGCCTGATCAGCGTGCAAATCGTGGTACGGCGGCTGCCGTTCTTCACGATGGCGATGACACACGCCACCTTTCCGGGGGTGGTGCTGGCCGCGCTCACCGGCGCCGATCTCTACCTCGGCGGCGGCCTGTTCGGCGTCTTGGTCGTGCTCGGCGTCGTCATGCTGTCCCGCCGCCCGGGACAGGAGACCGGCTCCGCCATCGGCATCATGCTGTCGGCCGGGTTCGCCCTCGGCGTCGTGCTGATGTCGGCCAGAGATGGCTTCTCCAAGGACCTGGCCGCCTACACCGTCGGTCAGATCCTCACCGTGAGCGACGGCGACCTGGTCGCCGTGGCCGTCGCGGGCATCATGGTGCTCCTCCTGCTGGCCGTCGCGGGGAAGGAACTCACCTTCCGGGCCTTCGATCCGGGCGGCTTCGCCGCCGCGGGCTACCGCGCCGCCGCCCTCGACATCGTGCTGCTTCTCGCCGTGGAAGCCGTGATCGTGGTTGCCGTCCCCGCCGTGGGCACCATCCTGGCCGTCGCCATCCTGGTCGCCCCCGCCGCCACGGCAGGGTTGTGGACCCGCCGGCTCCCGGTGATGACCGTGATCGCCGTGGCGGTGGGCAGCGCCAGCGGCGTCGCGGGAGTCCTCGCCTCCGTTCGCTACGACGTCGCGGCAGGCGGTGCCATCACCCTCGCCACCGGAGTCGCCTTCGCACTGTCGTTCGGCGCCGTGACGGCGCGACGGGCGCTCGCCGGACGGCGGAGCGGCACCGGGATGCCGGGTCCGGCGATGCCCCAGCCCAGCGCCTATGGCAGGTCTGACCAGGTGATGCCCCGCCGTTGATCGGCTCGACCAGAACATTCACACAATGCTATGTTGTAACTGAATATCATTATCGTTATCTGAAAGGTCTGGTGTGCGTACCCTCCCGCGCGTGCCGCTCATAAGCGTCGTGGCCGGCATGGCCACCGTTCTTCTGACCGCCTGCGGATCCCCTGCGGGCACCGTTTCGAGCGCCTCACCGACAGCCGCGGCCTCCGCCGGTGTCACGGTGGTGGCATCCACGAACGTCTACGGCGACATCGTCAAGCAGATCGGCGGTGACAAAGTCGAGGTCGTTTCGATCATCAGCGACCCCTCTCAAGACCCCCACTCCTTCGAGGCCAACACGCAGACGCAACTGCGGTTGAGCAAGGCGAAGGTCATCATCGAGAACGGTGGCGGCTACGACGACTTCGTCGACACCATGCTCAAAGCCGCCAATTCGAGCGCCGAGGTGCTCAATGCCGTCACGGTCTCCGGCAAGACCCCGGTGGGAGGCGTGCTCAACGAGCACATCTGGTACGACTTCCCGAGCGTCGGCAAGCTCACCGACGAGATCGCGGGCGCGCTGAGCAAGGCAGACTCCGCCGACGCCTCGCTGTTCACCGCCAACGCCACGGCGTTCAAGGACAAGCTGCAGACCCTGCAGAAGCAGGAGTCCGAGATAGCCGCGGCCGCCAAGGGAGAGGGCGTCCTGATCACCGAACCGGTTCCGCTGTACATGCTCGAGGCGTGCGGGCTGGTCAATCGGACTCCCGAGAAGTTCAGCGAGGCCATCGAACAGGGCAGCGACGTGTCGCCACGCCTGCTGCAGGAGACGCTGGCGTTGCTGACCGGCAAGAACGTCGTGGCCTTGGCCTACAACTCGCAGACCGCAGGTCCGGAGACGGAGAAGCTCAAGCAGGCGGCCCAGGACAGTGGCGTCGCGGTCGTGCCGGTCACCGAGACCCTGCCCCAGGGCAAGGACTACATCGGGTGGATGAGCGGTAATCTCTCCGCGCTCCGCACCGCCGTCTCACGATGATCAGCCTGCGCGACGCGGCGCTCTCCTACGGCGAGCGAGTCCTGTGGCGGGACCTCACCCTTGAGGTCGGACGGGGAGAGTTCCTGGCCGTGCTCGGCCCGAACGGTTCCGGCAAGACGAGCCTGCTGCGTGCCCTGCTCGGCCAGGTGCCTCTCTCGGCCGGGACGCTGACGATCGACGGGCGGCCACCGAGGCGCGGGAGCGCAATCGTCGGTTACATCCCTCAGCAGAAGTCTCTCGCACCGAACACCCCGCTGCGCTCCCGTGACCTGGTGCGACTCGGCATCGACGGCCACCGTTGGGGGATCGGGCGGGGTGGCCCCGCGATCCGCAGGCGAGTGGAGGAACTGCTGGCCGACGTGGGCGCGGCGCCCTACGCCGACGTTCCGGTCGGGATGCTTTCGGGAGGTGAACAGCAGCGCGTGCGGGTCGCCCAGGCCCTGGCCACCGACCCGCGCATCCTGCTGTGCGACGAGCCGCTGCTGTCGCTGGACCTGAACCATCAGCGAGCGATCACCGAGCTGCTCGACCGGCGCCGTCGCACCCGCGACACGACGGTGGTGTTCGTCACGCACGAGATCAATCCCATCCTGGCGATGGTGGACCGGGTGCTCTATCTGGCCGGGGGCCGGTTCAGCGTGGGCACGGTTTCCGAGGTCATGACCTCGCAGACCTTGTCGGAGCTGTACGGCACCACCGTTGATGTCATCAGAACCGGAGGTCGCATCGTGGTCGCCGGAGCCGCGGACGCCTCCGGTTCGTCGCACCACAGCGGCTCCGCCAAGGAGGCCGGCACGTGAACGATCTGTGGCATCAGATCTTCAACTTCTCTGACTACGGTGCCCTGCTGGGCCTGGTGAAGAACTCTCTCGTCGCCGGAGCGATACTGGGTCTCGTCGGTGGCCTGGTCGGCACCTTCGTGGTGATGCGCGATCTGCCCTTCGCCGTGCACGGCATCAGCGAGCTGTCCTTCGCCGGCGCCTCGGGCGCGCTCCTGCTTGGGACCAACGTGGTGGCGGGATCCCTCGTCGGCTCGTTGCTGGCCGCCTGCGCCATCGGTGCGCTGGGCATCAGAGCACGGGACCGCAACTCCATCATCGGTGTGCTCATGCCGTTCGGTCTCGGCTTGGGAGTGTTGTTCCTAGCTCTTTACAAGGGCCGGGCCGCCAACAAGTTCGGACTGCTCACCGGCCAGATCGTGGCGGTGGACACCGTCCAGCTGTCCTGGCTCGCCGGAACGGCGGCGGTCATCCTGATCTTGCTCGTCATCCTGTGGCGGCCGCTCACCTTTGCGAGCGTCGATCCCGAGGTCGCCTCCGCGCGCGGGGTCCCGGTCCGTGCGCTGGCGCCGCTCTTCACCATCGTGCTGGGCCTGGCGGTGGCGATCTCGATTCAGATCGTCGGCGCCTTGCTCGTGCTCACCCTGCTGTGCACGCCGGCAGCCGCCGCGATGAGGGTTACCGCTTCGCCGGTGAAGGCACCGCTGCTGAGCACGCTCTTCGCCACTGTCTCCGTCGTCGGCGGCACCATGCTGGCCCTGGGCAGCAGCATCCCCATCAGCCCGTACGTCACGACCATCTCGTTCACGATCTACTTGGTGTGCCGCGGCATCGGGGCCGTCAGGACCCGGACCACGTGGGGCAGGCGGAAAGCCCTCCCCTACGCCGGGCAGAGCGAAGCCCGCACCGAGGCTCCGGCGGCCCGCCTTGCCGGCAAGGGCTGAGCCGGCAAGGCGGGCCGGCACTGTGTCGCTCGACAGCTGATGGCGAGAGACGAGCGGCTGTCGTCGAACGGGGCGCCTGTGACGAGCCGCCCGTGACCTCGGCTTCACGGAACACCAGACGTTCACGGGCGGCCTCGACGTGACATGCTGTCGTGCACCCCTTCTGCCGTGCCGATCCCGAGAAGGAGCCGATGACCTTGTCCTGGCGTCACCTGCCCAAGCCCGCGCGGGCCATCGCCGAGGCCGCCTCCGACGCGGTGGCGGCTGCGCGCTCACGTGATCTGGAGGCGTCGCGGTCGGCGGCCGTGCGACTCGCCGCGCTCGACTCCGAGCAGGTCGGCCTGGTGCTCGGCGCCGTGGTGAGGTCGCTACTGGAAGGCATGCACCCCGACGGGCCGGCCGCCGACGACGTGCACGCGCTGGTCGCGCGTTGCGCGCGGTCGGCGGCCGGCTGGTCTCCCGATCTCGACCCGGACGTCCTGGTGATGCTGGTGGCCGGGGCCCTCGGCGTGTACCAGCCCGACGGGGTGGCGTTCCCGCTCGACGGGCTGCAGGTCGCCCGGCACGCCCCATTGCTCGTCGCCGACCTGCTGGCCGTGTCCGGTCGCCTGTTCGACGTCTGCCTGGAGGCCGCCTTCGCCGACATCGCGCGGCTCCAGATAGCCGAGATGCCCTAGCCGCTCAGTACAGGTGCCCGGCGGAGCCCACGAGTGCCGGTCGGAGCAGGTGGTCGGCTGTCACCCGTACGCCGGTGGCCCGCTCGGCCAGGGCGAAGGCCGTGAGGATGGGATCGTCGTCGTCTTCGTCGAGGTCGGCCTCGTCGGTGGGCATGCCGAGGTCGCGCATGAAGCCAAGGAGCCGGTCGGGGTCGGCGCCCCACCGGGCGTCGGGGCCGTCGGGCTCGAAACCGGTGATCAGGTGCCCGTCCGCGGCGTACACGAACTGCTGGTGGGCGTTCACGTTGAGGTACACCGCGGCCATGGCCGTGCCCGGCGACAGCCGCCGCGTCACCTCCGTCATCGTTCCGGCGTAGCCGTTCTCCTCGAGCAGGACGGTGCCGCCGAACGCGGGGTGCGCGGAGATCTGGTGGTCGGTGAAGGGCTCATCGGGATCGTCGACCTGCTCGGCCGTCACCCCGAGCCGACGGAACGCCTCTTCGGGGGACAGGTCGCGTACGAAGGTGAGGCAGAAGCCCGAGACGCATAAGCTGTCGCCGTACTTCTCGTCGAACCAGGCGTAGTCGGCCGCCGTCCCGCTGCTCATCAAGCGCGTCCTTTCGACATTTCAATTCAAGGCAACATGATCTTCCCAGTCGTGACTGACAGAATCTGCTTTCATGGGCTACCACAACACTTTATTTTTCCCGAAATATCACAGCATGTCTGACTCCGCTGCCCCTACCGTCACGGGCTTCCCGTGATGCAAGGATCGCTGACATGGGCCTTTTCGTCGAGTGGAGTGATGACTGTCGCGGTTTAACGGACCTCTGGCTCTTTTGTAATAGATCACTGGTCCAATAAAGTTGTGCAAGATGGTAAGGAACGGTCTTTTGGTCCTCAACAAGGGGCAACATGAGCAACGTGACGCAGGACATCGACATCCCTGACCAGACCGGCAAGCTCGCCGTGGTCACCGGGGCCAACAGCGGCATCGGGTTCGAGACCGCCCGCCGCCTCGCCCTCGCCGGGGCGGACGTTGTGCTGGCGGTACGCGACCAGGCCAAGGGCGACCAGGCCATGGCGAGGATCGGCGCCGCGGGGCCGAAGGGTGCCCTCTCCACCGAGCCGCTGGACCTGTCCAGCCTGGATTCGATCAGGTCCTTCGCCGAGACGATGGCCGCTCGCGGCCGGCCGATCGACATCCTTGTCAACAACGCGGGCATCATGGCCGTGCCGACGCGGCACACCACGGCCGACGGCTTCGAGCTTCAGATCGGCACCAACTACCTGGGGCACTTCGCCCTGACCGGCCGGCTGCTGCCGCTGCTGGTGGGGACCGGGTCCGCCCGGGTGGTCCACGTCAGCAGCAGAATGGCCCGGAGGGGATACATCGACCTCGGGGACCTCCAGAGCGAGCGCAAATACAGCCCTTGGGGCGCGTACGCGGAGTCCAAGCTCGGGAACCTGTTGTTCGCCCGCGAGATGCAGCGGCTGAGCCTGCGAGAGGGCTGGGGGGTGCTCAGCGTCGCCTCCCACCCCGGGTTCACCCGTACGAACCTGCTGAAGACCGGCCGCAGCATGGGACGCGACACCGACCGCGGCGAGTTCCAGACACGGCTCGCGGCGCTCATGGGGGTCGTCATGGAGCCCGAGCAGGGCGCCCTGGCCACCATCTACGCCGCCACCGGTCCCGACGTGGCCGGCGGCGCCTACTACGGCCCCGGCGGCCGTTTCGGTCTGGTCGGCATGCCCGAGACGACCAGGATGCCGAAGCAGGCGCTGGACGACGGCCTGGCCGCCGCGCTCTGGCAGGCCGCCGAGCGCCTCACCGGCGTCTCGTTCGCCCCGGGCGTCATCCCGGCGTGACCAGAGCGCGGGCACTTCCCCGCGGCGGAGCGGAGACGCCGAGGATCCTCCGGGGGGATCCGGGCGCCGCACCGGAGACGCCTGCACGGGCCACTGCGGCCGTCCGGGACAATGGAGGCGTCAGGCTTTCCAGGAAGGATGTGTACCGATCGTGGCTACGAGCGCCGAGGCCGACTGGGTCTCACGGTTCGCGGATGAGGTCATTGCCGAGGCGGAGCGTCGCGCCCCCGGCAAACCGATCGTCTGCGCCTCGGGCCTCAGCCCCTCGGGCCCGATCCACCTCGGCAACCTCCGCGAGGTCATGACGCCCCACTTGGTCGCCGACGAGATCCGGCGGCGGGGTCACGATGTCGTCCACATCATCTCCTGGGACGACTACGACCGGTTCCGCAAGGTCCCCGCGGGCATCGACTCGTCGTGGTCCGAGCACATCGGCAAGCCGCTGACCTCCGTGCCCGCGCCACCCGGCAGTGAGTATGCCAACTGGGCCGAGCACTTCAAGGCGCCGATGATCGCGGCGCTGGCCGAGATGGGCGTCGAGTACCACGGCATCAGCCAGACCGCGCGGTACACCTCCGGCGTCTACCGCGAGCAGGTCCTGTTCGCCATGCGCGAGCGCGAGCGCATCGACGCGATCCTCGACCGCTACCGCACCAAGGACAAGCCGGCCGCGGCCAGGAAGCCGCAGCAGAAGCTGGACGAGGCCGACGCCGCGGCCGCCGAGGCCGCGGCGGAGGGTTCGGGCGCGGCCTCCGAGGACGACGGCACGGCCGACGCGGGCTACTTCCCGTACAAGCCGTACTGTTCGGTCTGCGAGCGCGACCTGACCACGGTCATCGCCTACGACGACGAGACCACCGAGCTTTCCTACACCTGCGCCTGCGGCCACTCGGAGACCGTGCTGCTGTCGGAGCATGATCAGGGCAAGCTGGTGTGGAAGGTCGACTGGCCGATGCGCTGGGCCTACGAAGGCGTCGTCTTCGAGCCCTCCGGCGTCGACCACAGCTCGCCGGGGTCGTCGTTCGTCGTCGGCGGGCAGATCGTCAAGGAGATCTTCGGCGCCGAGCAGCCGATCGGGCCGATGTACGCCTTCGTCGGCATCAGCGGCATGGCCAAGATGAGCAGCTCCAAGGGCGGCGTGCCGACCCCGGCCGACGCCCTGGAGATCATGGAGGCCCCGCTGCTCCGCTGGCTGTACGCGCGGCGCAAGCCGAACCAGTCCTTCAAGATCGCCTTCGATCAGGAGATCCAGCGGCTGTACGACGAGTGGGACGCCCTGGAGCGGAAGATCGACGACGGTACGGCCCTGCCCGCCGACGTCGCCGCGTACAGCCGGGCGATCGGCACCGCCGCCGGCCCGCTGCCGGAGACGCCGAGGCCGCTGCCCTACCGCACGCTGGCCTCGATCGTCGACATCACCACCGGCCACGCCGAGCAGACCCTGCGCATCCTGCGCGACCTCGACCCCGAGCGCCCGATCACGTCCCTGGAGGAGACCCGGCCGCGGCTCGACCGCGCGGAGCGGTGGGTCACCACCCAGGTCCCGGCCGAGCAGCGCACCCGCGTGCGAGACGAGCCGGACACCGAGTTGCTCGGCTCCCTCGGGCACGGCGAGCGCGAGTCGCTCCGGCTGCTGCTCGACGGGTTGGACGACCACTGGTCACTCGACGGGCTGACGGC
This sequence comes from Sphaerisporangium sp., assembly GCA_025964675.1. GTDB lineage: Bacteria > Actinomycetota > Actinomycetes > Streptosporangiales > Streptosporangiaceae > Sphaerisporangium. Next base: position 52,082 of record JAOPYI010000116.1, read on the forward strand.
GCTGGTGTACGGCGTGCCGAAGGTCCAGGCGGGTCTGGCGCCCGACGCCAAGCCCACTCCGGAGCTCAAGGTCGCTCAGCGCGGGTTCTTCGCGCTGCTGTACAGGTTGCTGGTCGGCCGCGACACCGGCCCGCGCCTGCCGACGCTGCTGCTCGCGGCCGGCGCCGACCGCGTACGCAAGCTGCTCGGCGCCTGAGCTCGGTGTGAACGAAGGCCACCACATGGTGGTGGCCTTCGCCATGTCCGTTTACGTGAAAAAGCCGATGTGATCGGTAAAGGCTCAGACATCCCCTACGATTTTGAAGTACGAGTGAGTGGGGTGAGGAGCGGCGTGACCGAGTTCGACGCACCTTCAGGAGTGGATCCGTTCACGCCGAGCGTCGCGCGGATGTACGACTATTACCTGGGGGGCAAGGACAACTTCGCCGCCGACCGCGAGGCCGCCGAGAAGATCATCGAGATCCTTCCGAACGTCCGTGACGTCGCGCGCGAGAACCGCGATTTCCTGATCCGCACGGTGACCTACCTCAGCGGGCAGGGCGTCCGCCAGTTCCTCGACGTCGGCGCGGGGCTGCCGACCCAGCGGAACGTCCACCAGGTCGCCCAGGAGCTGGCGCCGGAGGCCCGGGTCGTCTACGTCGACAACGATCCCATCGTGCTCACCCACGCCCGGGCGCTCCTCGCCCAGAACGAGCGCGTGATGGTCGTCGGCGCCGACATGCGTGGCACGCAGGCGCTCCTCGACCACCCGGACGTCCGCTCACACCTCGACCTCTCCCAGCCCGTGGCGGTCCTCCTGCTGGGCGTCCTCCACTTCATACCGGACGACGACGAGGCCATGAAGATCGTTACGACGCTCAGGTCCATACTGGGGCCGGGCGGCTACCTGGTCGTCTCCCACGGCTCCATTGGAGAGCTCAGCGAGGACGAGAAGCGTGAGGGGGCGCAGGTGTTCAGCCGCACCTCCGCGCCCGGGGTGACCTCCCGGTCCGTCGAGCAGGTGCTGGCGTTCTTCGACGGGCTCGACCTGGTGCACCCCGGAGTCGTCCCCCTGCAGCGCTGGCGGCCCGAGACGCACCTGTCGATCGTCAGGTCCGGCGAAGCGGGAGCCGTCGGCGGCGTCGCCCGGGTGTCCTGACCCGCTTCTCACCATCTCCGCAGACCCTCGTCCGCGTTTCACACATGCGCGCGCCGGGGGTCTTCGGCATGTATCCGCAGGTAGACGGGCCGGGTAAAGAATAGCTTCATGATAGGGTGTGTGGAAGAAAAAAATTGACCACCCTGCCCTGGCGCCCGTATGGTCCTGGCAATCGGGGACCTGGAGCACTTCATGAAGCGACTCGCAGCGATCACGGCACTGGCGGTGATCATTACAGCCACCGCCTGCGGCACCACCGAGGCCACCGGCACCGCCGGTCCGGGCGGTATCTACACCACGATCGACGGCGCGAAGCAGATCGACGCGACCGCGCCGATCAACCCGTTCAACCCGCAGGGCAGCACGTTCGTCGGCTATGACGCGATGTCGCTGGCCTGGCCCAAGAACGACCTCATGGATCCGAACCAGTTCTACCCCGGCATCGCCAAGAGCTGGACCGCCACGCCCGACCAGGGCGAGGTCGTCGTGCACCTCCAGCCGAACGCCCGGTGGTCCGACGGCAAGCCGGTCACCAGCGAGGACATCCGCACGTCCATCGGCCTCGCGTACACCCAGGGCGGCAGCGCGTACACCGTCGACGCAGGTGCGGCCGGCGCCGCCGCCGACATCCAGATCCTGGACGGCAAGACCGTCAAGGTGGTCCAAGGGGCCAACCGCAGCAACGTGTTCCTCCGGAACGTCCTGTCCACGGTGGTCGTCCCCGCCCATGTCTACGGCTCGCTGCTGCCCGCCGGCTTCTGGACGAAGCTGAAGGCCGCCAGGGGGACCGGTCCCGCAGCCGAGCAGGCCAAGACGGAGATCACCGGGCTGTCGCAGAAGGTCATCACCTTCGCCCCGCCGAAGGACGTCTCCGCGGGCCCGTTCGTGCTCGAGCGGATCAACCCCGGCGCGGCGCTGCTGAAGAAGAACGAGTACTTCTACGACGCCGCCAAGATCGTGCCGGACAAGGTGAAGGTCCTCAACTACACCGGCAACGAGCAGATCTGGAACTACCTGGTCTCCGGGAAGCTGGACAGCGCGCCCTTCACGGCCGTGCCGGCCGCGGTCATGAAGCGGATCAAGGAGACCCAGGGCAACGGCATCCGCAAGGGCTTCTCTCCGGTGGCGGCGTCCTTGGCGTTCAACCAGGCGCGCAAGCCGTACGACAACGTGCACGTGCGCAGGGCGCTGGCCTACCTGATCGACAGGAGCCAGGTCACGAAGATCGCCTCCCCCGAGGCCGGGACACCGTCGGTCACCACGACCGGCATCCACGGCAGCTCCGCCAAGGCCTGGCTGGGCGACGGGCTGGGCACCCTCGAGCCGTACAAGCTCGACCCCGCCAAGGCGGACCAGGAGCTGAAGGCCGCGGGCATGGTCAAAAAGGGCGGCACGTGGGCGATGCCGGACGGCAAGCCCTGGAAGGTGGAACTCCACGTGCCCGCGTCGTTCTCCGACTGGGTCGCTGCGGCGAAGTCGGTCACGAGCCAGCTCAACGACCACGGCATCGAGGCCAGCGTGGTCACCTCCGCGGACTACATCCTCTACCTCGACGAGCTGGCGAGAGGGAAGTACGACATCGGGTTCTGGCTGATGGCACTCGGCCCCTCGCCGTACAACATCTACCAGCGCGTGTACGGCTCGGCCAACGGATGGCAGCTTCTGGCCGGGCAGCTCAGGCACTCGCCGCCGGGCAAGAACGGCAACTGGATGGGCGGTCCAGAGACGATCGGCGGGGTGAACCCCGGCGAGCTCACCAGCAGGCTCAACCTGGCCTCGCCGGCCGAGCAGAAGCGGATCGTCGGCACGCTGGCCAAGCTGACGAACGAGCAGCTGCCCGTCATCCAGATCTACGACTACGTCAACACCCAGTTCGTCAACGACACCCGCTACACCGGCTGGCCGGCGGCGGACAGCGAGGCCCTGCGGCTGCCCGCGGGCGTGTGGATGCAACTCGGAATGATCAGGAAAACTAGCCTATGAAGCCTTTCGCGGCCCGGGGTGGTCTCCGGGTGAACCCAATGACACGACGGCTCGCGGGTCATCTGGCCCGCGGCCTCGTCATGATCTGGGTGGTCACCACGATCAGCTTCGTGATCATCCGTAACATCCCGGGCAACCCCGTCCTCGGGCAGTACGAGACGCTGATCGAGCGTGGCATGTCCCCGGACGCCGCGGAGCGCGCGACGGCGGCGCTCTACGGCTTCCTGCCTACCGGCACCCTGTGGGAGCAGTACACCGGCTACATGAAGGCCCTGCTCCACCTGGATCTCGGGCAGTCGCTCAGCACGCCGGGCACCGAGGTCGTCACGCTGATCGGCTCGGCCACCAAGTGGACCGTGCTGCCGGTGCTCGGGGGCACGCTGCTGAGCTTCGTGCTCGGCGTCACGCTCGGGGTCTACGCGGGCATCAAGCGCTCGGGCAAGCTCGGCGACCTGCTCTCGATCTCCGGCTCGCTGTTGCACGGCGTGCCGCAGTACGTCATCGGGCTCCTCGTCCTCGCGATCTTCACGACGCTGTGGCCGATCTTCCCCGCGGGTGGTCCCGTCGATGTCGAGTTCGTGCCCGGCCTCAACGCCGGCTACCTCGCCTCGCTGGTCCAGCACGCCACGCTGCCGGTGCTGACGTACGCGCTGGCCAGCTACGGCGGCTGGGTGCTCGCGATGAAGTCGAGCGTGGCCACCGTGCTCGGCGACGACTTCATCCTGGCCGCCGAGCTGCGCGGGCTCTCGCGGGGCGTCCTGTTCAGGTACGTGGCGCGCAACGCGATCCTGCCGCTCTTCACGATCCTGGCGCTGTCGCTCGGCATGCTCTTCGGCGGCGCCATCTTCATCGAGCGGATCTTCAACTACCCGGGGCTCGGGCTGCTGCTCGTCAACAGCATCGGCACCCGCGACTACGCCCTGATGGGCGGCACCTTCCTGGTGACCACGATGGCCATCATCGTCGCCAACATCGCGGCCGACCTGTTCTACGCCGTGATCGACCCCCGAGTGCGTACAGGAGGCGCGGCATGACGGTGACGACGATCCTCCCGGGAAGCCCGGGGAACACCGGCGCGACCCTGCGGCGCAACTTCTGGCGGGGCGTCGGGCGAGTGCTGCGCCGCAAGCCCAGCCGGATCGCCGGCGTGGGCATCGTGGCCCTGTTCGGCGCCATGGCACTGTTCGGGCCGATGCTCTACCCCGCCCACCTGCCACGTGACAACAACGCCCTGTACGCGGCGCCGAGCCTGGCACATCCGTTCGGCACCGACTTCGAGGGCACAGACGTGCTCGCGCTGGTGGTCACCGGCTCGCGGTACGTCATCCTCACCGGCCTCGCCACCGCGGTCATCACGGTCGCGCTGGGCACGGCGCTCGGGCTGCTCGCCGGCTTCCACCGGGGGCGCTGGGACACCGTGCTCATGCGGATCACCGACATGCAGCTCACCATTCCGGGCCTGCCGCTGCTGCTGGTGCTGTCGACCATCTGGAAGTTCCAGGGGCCGCTCGAGATGGGCCTGGTACTCGGGCTGCTCGGCTGGGGCGGCGTGGCGCGGGCCGTGCGGTCGCAGACCCTGTCGCTGCGTGAGCGAGGCTTCATCGAGGCCGCCAGGGGACTCGGACTGTCCACCAGGCACATCGTCGGCCGCGAGCTGCTGCCGAGCATGGCGCCCTACATCGCGATGAACGTGCTCATCGCCGTGACGGGGGCGATCTACGCCCAGGTGGGCCTGTTCTTCCTTGGAGTCCTGCCGTTCGACTCCAACAACTGGGGCGTGATGCTGAACCTCGCCGTCTTCGGCGGCGGGGCCCTGACCAGCACGGCCGCGCTGCCGTACCTGCTGGCGCCGCTGCTCGCCATCCTCCTGCTCACGCTGGGCATCGTGCTGATCGTCGACGCGATGGACGAGATCTTCAACCCTCGGCTGCGTGAGGAGTAACCCGGTGACCACCAACTTTCCCCAGGCCGAGTCCGCCGCCGTGTCTCCCCTGGTCGCGGCGCCCGGCCACGCCACGGCGCCCGGCGTGCGCGTCAAGGATCTCACCGTCGTCTACAGGACCCCGCTGGGCGAGCTGCCCGCCGTGGGCGGCGTCAGCCTCACGATCGAGCCGGGCACCATCACCGGCATCGTGGGGGAGTCCGGCTCCGGCAAGTCCACGCTGGCGCTCTCGTTGCTGAACGCCGTCCAGCCGCCCGGCCGCATCAAGGGCGGCAGCGTCGAGATCGACGGCCTCGGAGACGTCGTGAAGCTCGGCGGCGACGAGCTGCGCCAGGCGCGCGGACGGCACCTCGGGTACGTCTTCCAGGCCGCGCAGAACTCCCTCAACCCGCTCAAGACGGTCGGCAAGCAACTACTCGACCTCGGCCGCTCCCACGGCGTCGACGACCTGCGCGCGCTCGTACGGGACGCCAAGGACCTGCTGGAGCGGATGGGCCTCGACGGAGCCCGCGTGCTCGACTCCCACCAGCACGAGCTGTCCGGCGGGATGCGCCAGCGCGTCGGCATCATGCTCGCCCTCGTGCTCAACGCCCAGCTCGTCATCCTCGACGAGCCGACCACGGCGCTCGACATGATCACGCAGGCCACCATCCTGCGGATCGTCCGAGAGGTCCACAAGGAGCGCGGGCTCACGACCCTGATGGTGACCCACGACATCGGCGTGGCGGCGGAGGTCACCGACCGCCTCGCCGTGATGTACGGCGGTCGCGTGGTGGAGCACGGTCCCACCATGGAGGTGCTCGGCGCGCCCAGCCACCCGTACACCCGGGGCCTGATCCGGGCGATCCCGCGCCTGTCCGGCGACATCGCCGAGGCCCAGGCGCTGCCAGGACGGCCGCCCACGCTCGGCACCCTGCCCACGGCGGGATGCGTGTTCAGGGAGCGCTGCCCGCTCCGCATGGACATCTGCGAGACGGTGGACCCGCGCCCGCTGACCCATGACCGAAGGACCGTCGCGTGCCACGCGGTGGAGCGGTCGCACTCCACGGCGGAGCAGGAGGAATACGCGTGATCACAGGCACCGGCATCACCAAGACCTTCAAGCAGCGCGGCGACGTCCTCGGCGGCCGCGACGTGCGGGCCCTGCGCGGGATCGACTTCGCCATCGAGAAGGGCGGGGCCGTCTCGTTCATCGGCGAGTCCGGATGCGGCAAGACCACGCTCGGGCGGATCATCGCCGGGCTGGAGAGCTGGGACTCCGGCGAGATCGTGATCGACGGCACGCCGATGTCCTCGCTCCGTCCGAGGCGCCGGCAGCCGTACTTCCGCAAGATCCAGCTCATCCACCAGGACCCGTACTCCGCCCTCAACCCGACCCGGACGATCTACCAGACCCTCCAGGCGCCGCTCGCCCTGCGCGCGCGCCAGGCCGGCCGCCCGAAGTCGTGGATCGGCGAGCGCGCCGAGGAACTGCTCTCCCTGGTGGGCATCGACCCCGGGTACGTCCTCGGCCGGTACCCGCACCAGCTCTCAGGCGGCATGCGCCAGCGCGTGGTCATCGCCCGCGCGCTGACCGTTGACCCCGAGATGCTCGTCGCCGACGAGTCGGTCTCGATGATCGACGTGTCCATGCGGCTGAGCATCCTCGCCCTGCTCAAGGATCTTCGCGAGCGGCTCGGGGTGAGCGTGCTGTTCATCACCCACGACATCGCCACCGCCAGGTACATCGGCGCCGAGGGCGAGCTGTATGTGCTCTACCGGGGGCAGGTCGTGGAACGCGGGCTCACCGAGAGCATCATCACGGGCCCCGTGCATCCGTACACCCAGTCGCTGCTGTCGGCCATTCCCGTCCTGCACGGGCTGGAGCAGCCCGGACCCGAGCGGGTCGTGCCGACCGAGGCCCTCGACGAGCGCCACGCGGACGAGGGATGCCTGTTCGCCCGCAGGTGTCCCTTCCGCACCGAGCGTTGCGAGAAGGAGCGGCCGGCGCTGGTGCGGGGCGTGGAGGTGGCGCACGAGCGCGCGTGCTTCCACCCGCAGCGCCGGAGCGTGATCCCCGTCGAGGCGGTCGCGTGAGCGGCCTCAGCCCTGACGACCGTCCCGCGACGCCGGTGACGGGCATCCGTCCCGCCGTGCCCGCCGAGCTGCCCGCCGTCGGCGAGCTCGCTCGGGCCGCGCTCACTCTGGACGCCTCGGAGGCGCCTCAGATCGTCTCGCGGCTATCGGCTCCGCCCGAGGGACGCCAGTGGACGGCCCTGGTGACGCCGGATCTGCACGGCGTCGTGTTCGCGTCCACGTCCTCCACCGAGGGCGTGGGCCATGTGGACCTGCTCGCCGTACACCCGTCCGCTCAGGGCCGGGGCGTCGGCAGGACCCTGGTCGGGGCGGCCGAGGGCTGGCTGCGCGAGCAAGGGGTGCGCGAGGTGCGCCTGGCCGGCAACCCTCCCTGCTACGCCTGGCCGGGCGTCGACGTGCGCTACACCCCGGCGAGCTGCCTGGCCGAGAGCCTCGGCTATGAGCGGTACCGCACCGCCTGGAACATGACAGCCGACCTCTCGGGATACGTGCCGGGCGGCGCGGACCGGCCGTCGGGCGAGGAGCTCGCCCGGCTCGCCTCGGCCGGGGTCGCCCTCCATTCGGCGCCCGCCGGCGAGCGCTCGGCGGTGATGGAGTTCGCCAGGGAGCACTGGAACGACGCGTGGGCCTGGGAGGTGGCGCAGGCGAGCGGCTGCCACTACGCGACCCGGCACGGGGAGATCCTGGGCTTCGCCGCCTGGGGAGCCCGGCCAGGCTGGTTCGGGCCGATGGGCACGGCCGAGGCCGCTCGTGGGCTCGGGGTCGGCGGGGTCCTGCTGCGGCGATGCCTGGAGGAGCAGGCGTTGGCCGGGCAGCGCAGCGCCCAGATCGGCTGGGTGGGGCCGGTGCGCTTCTACGCCAGAGCCGTCGGCGCGCGCGTGGAACGCGTCTTCTGGCTCTACCGCCGCACCCTCGCCTGACCGTTCTCCCGCCGCCGGCCTCCCACGGTCGGCGGCCACACGGCCGGCGAACCATTTCGACGATCCGCCCGGAAGATTGAGGAGTCATGAACCGACCAGGTGCCGCTCTGGCCACGACGGAACAGAGTGATCCGCGTTACCGCCGGATCGACAGGCTGCCGACCGACGAGATCGCGCGGCTCATGAACGCGGCCGATTCCACGGTGCCGGCGGCGGTGGCCAGGGCGGTCCCGCGGATCTCTGCCGCGATCGACGGGATCGCCGCCCGGATGCAGGACGGCGGGCGGCTGTTCTACGTGGGTGCCGGCACGTCCGGACGGCTCGCCGTGCTGGACGCCTCGGAGTGCCCGCCGACCTTCGGCACCGATCCTGAGGTGGTGCGCGGCATCATCGCCGGGGGAGTGGAGGCGCTGACCCGGTCCGTCGAGGGGGCGGAGGACGACGCCGAGGCGGGCGCAGCCGCCATCCGGGAGCAGGGCGTGGGACCGCTGGACTCGGTGGTGGGGATCTCTGCGAGCGGCCGGGCCCCGTTCGTGCTCGCCGCGGTGGCCGAGGCCCGCCGTCTCGGCGCGCTGACGGCCGGTCTGTCCTGCAACACCCGCGTGCCGCTGTCCGAGGTCGCCGACCATCCCATCGAGGTCATCGTCGGGCCCGAGGTGGTGACCGGTTCGACACGGTTGAAGGCCGGGACCGCGCAGAAGCTGGTCCTCAACATGATCTCGACGATCTCGATGATCAAGTGCGGCCGGACCTTCGGGAACTACATGATCGAGGTTTCCGCGAGCAACACCAAGCTGGTCGACCGGGCCGCCCGCATCGTCGGCGACATCACCGGCGCCGACATCTCCGTCGCCCGCCTCGCCCTGGAGGCCGCGGGACACCAGGTTAAGACCGCCGTGGTGATGCTCGAACGCCACCTCGACGCCGACGAGGCGCGCCTGCTGCTCGCGGCCTTCGGCGACCGGCTCGACAGCGCCCTGGAGGCCCGCCCCCAGGGCGCCTGACCGCCTGGCGGGTCGTCAACGGGTGGCCGCACGGGTGCGGCGTGCGGGCCGGGCTCCGAGGAAGGCCGACGGTACGGCGAGGTACCTGCTGACCCGGGGGGCGTTCACGACAAGGACGGCTCCGGCTCCGGATGTGTGACATCCCCCGTGTACGAACCCTCGGGATCCGGGGGCGCTGGAGTCCGCGGGACGGTGAGCATGCATAATCCACACTCATGTCTCCCGCGATCGAACTGATGTGGCCCACCGGGGCCGATGACGCCCTGCGCGACGAGGTCCAGCGGGTCGTGCATGCTGTGGTCGAGCTCGGCGGCGCGGTCGGCTACGTGAAACCGCCTGGCAGGGACGAGACCGACCCCTTCCTGGACGGCGTCCTCGCCGACGTTCGCCGCGGTCGCGCGGCGCTGGCACTGGCACGGGTGGACGGCGCGGTCGAGGCCATGGGTCTGTGGAGGCGGGCGAGCTCACAGCTCTTCGAGCACTCGGCCGAGGTCGGGAAGGTCATGGCGCATCCGTCGGCACGCGGTCTCGGGCTCGGCCGCCTGATCGTCGGCGCCCTCATCGAGAACGCCCGGGCGGCGGGCGTCGAGACGCTGACCCTGGGCACCCGTGGCAACAACCATGGTGCGATCGGGCTGTACGAGGAACTGGGCTTCCGTGTATGGGGGCGGTTGCCCAACGTCATCGAGATCGGTGACGAGCGCTTCGATGACGTTCGCATGTTCGTGGACCTGGGCAGGGGCCCTGAGGTCGTGCTCCGGGGGTCGGCGCCCGGCGGTGTGGGCTCCTCGCCACGCCGTACGCCCCGCCCGTAGAGGTCTTCTCACTCTGGCCAAACCTGTGTCTCGGGCAAAAGTGTCGCCAGAATCACCGGCAAACGCTGAGCGGAGGCGCCCGGAGGAGTAGCTTCTCTCAGCATGTCTTCAGGGCATGTTAACCACGCACCCAGCGGGGTGGGGCACCATAGATTCATGTCATCTCCACCCATGGGCGACATTAGTCCTCATAGCCGACATGTCAGGCGGGCCGCCAGGGCCGCGCGGCGCATGCGGTTCAGGGTGGGCGTGACGCTGCTCGCCGTGGTGGCCATCCTGGGCGTCACACTCGACGCCGTCTCGGCCGCCGGGGTTCTGCGCGCGCCGGGAAATGAAGGTGTCACGATCGCCGAGCCGCCCGCAGAGTCCGGCACGACGGCGGGCAAGTCCCGCGCCTCCGCGGTCGGCACCGTCGTCGGGCTGGGCGACTCGGTGCCCGCCGGCTCCGCGTGCGGTTGCCAGACGTACGTCTCGCTGGTCGGCGAGACTCTGGCGGCGAGGCAGGGAACGCGGGTCGTCAGCAGGAACCTCGCCGCCCCCGGGCTCACCACCGAGGGACTGCTGGAGCAGCTCGCGGATGACACGGCGCAGTCCACCGTGGTGGGCGCCGACCTGACGATCATCACCATCGGCGCGAACGACTTCGACAGCGGAGCCATCGAGGACGACAGCTGCGGCCCGAGCGCGGATCTCGCCTGCTACAAGGACGATCTGGCGCGGCTGCGTACCAACATGGACGCCATCCTCAGCAAGGTGCGCTCGCTGGAGACGCGTGACGGAAGCCGGATCATCGTCACCGGCTACTGGAACGTCTTCATGGACGGCGCCACCGGACGTGCCCAGGGGCAGACATACGTCACCGTCAGCGACAGGCTCACGCTTGCCGTCAACGAGACCATCGCGGCCTCGGCCGACGCCGCGGGCGTGCGGTACGTCGACCTGTACGCGCCGTTCAAGGGAGGCGACGGCACGCGGGACGACACGCCGCTCCTGGCCTCCGACGGTGACCACCCCGATGCCACGGGACACCAGCTCATCGCCGGCTCGGTCCTCGAGGCGATCTCCGCCGTCTGACCCCTTCCGATGCCTCCGGCAGCGGGGCCGTGAGGTGCCGCGGGTTATCGTTGGGCTCAGGGGGAGAGCGTTATGAAGCGAACATTTGCCATGGCTGTGCTGCTCGCGGTCACCGCGGCCGGATTCGTCGTCACAGGGGGCGCGGCTCAGGCGGCGGCGAAGACCACGGTGAGCAGGACACAGTACAACATCATGATCCGCCAGTGCCGGTACGCCGACAGCCGCACGCTGCGCAGGCAGTGCCGGATGGCGGTGAGAAAGCACTACCGCGTCGGCAGATGGAATCCCAACCTGGATTGCCGCACATATTCCGGCATAACCGTATGCGGAACGCTGAAGCTGAGCAGGAGGGAACGCCTATGTGTCAAGCACTTGGCGCAGGACGGCCTGTCCCGCAGACGTGCCGAGGTGGAGTGCTACGTGTTCGCGTAGGTATGGCGCACTGACATTCCTCAGTGTTTCATCCGAAATACTGCGATATGTCGTCCATGCGTCATGCGGAGGGTCTGGGATTCGGGGACCTAGCCGCTTGGCCCTTCGGAGGACGACAATGCGCAGAACCTTGTTGATGGCAGCCGCCGGTGCCCTGGTGATGTTCGGCGGGACGGTGGCCGCGTACGCCGGCAGCGGTTCCGACCGGCAGAGCCACGGGCAGCCGGACCAGGCATACGAGATCGCGCTCATCGGCGACATGCCGTACGGCGACACGGGGAGGGCCCAGTACCCGCGCGTGATCGACGAGATCAACGCCGACCGGCACCTCGCGTTCACCGTTTTCGACGGCGACATCAAGAACGGCAGCGAGCGATGCGACCAGCCGCTGTACGACCTGGCGGCGAAGAGCTTCGGCTCCTTCCGTAGCCCCGTGGTGTACGTGCCGGGCGACAACGAGTGGACCGACTGCGACCGGGCCAGCGCCGGTGCTTACGACCCCAACGAGCGCCTGTCCCTGGTGCGCCGCATGTTCGCCTCCACCCCGGAGTCGCTGGGCGCGCGCAAGCTCCCGCTCCAGCGTCAGTCCGCCGCGTACCCCGAGAACGTGCGGTGGAAGTACGGCACGGCGACCTACCTCGGCCTCAACGTCCCCGGCAGCGACAACAACGCGCCGCAGTTCGACGCCGCGGGCAAGCAGATCGACGGCGACCTCGCCGAGTACACCGCGCGCAACAAGGCCAACCTCGACTGGCTGGACCAGGGCTTCGCCGCCGCCCGTTCGGCCGGGTCCAAGGCGATCGTCATCGTTCTCCAGGCGGACATGTGGACCACCGAGCCCACCGCGCACTTCGCCGACACCAAGCGCAAGCTGGCCCAGCTCTCCATCGGTTTCCCGGGCCAGGTCCTGCTGGTGAACGGCGACAGCCACGTCCTGCGGGTCGACAAGCCGCTCACCGACGCGAAGGACCAGACGATCCAGAACGTCACGCGGGTGCAGACCTTCGGCAGCGGCCAGAGCCACTGGGTGAGCGCCGTCATCGACCCGAGCGACCCGCAGGTGTTCACCTTCCACCAGCACGTTGTCAAGGCGAACCTGCCGGTCTATGTCAGCCCCTGAGGACGGGCGTTCTCGGCGCTCGTTCATGTGATTCAGCCGGGCCTTTGTGGAGTTTCCACGATGATTTCCGTCGCTGTTGACATGGTGAACTCGTGACCTAATGATCGAGATCATGCCTCATATTTCCCTGAACAATGACATTCCGGGCATTGTCGGCCTGATGATTTACCGTCCAGAGACGGCCGGTCCCCTGAACGAACTGGCCGACGTGCTCCTGCGTTCGCCCGGCACCCTGTCGCCGGGCGAGCGCGAGCTGATCGCCTCGTACGTGTCACGGCTCAACGACTGCGATTTCTGCGGCTCGATGCACGGGGCCGTCGCGGCGGAGCAGCTCCCCGGCGGCCTGGCACAGGTCACTCAGGCCTGTGCCGACCCGAACGCCGCCGAGGTGCCGCCCAAGATGCGCGCGCTGCTCGCCATCGCCGCGCTGGTCAGGGAGAGCGGGCGAGCCGTCACCGCGGAAGCGGTCGCCGCCGCGCGCGAGGCGGGCGCCACCGATGTCGAGATCCACGACACGGTGCTGATCGCCGCCGCGTTCTGCATGTACAACAGGTACGTCGACGGCCTGGCGACGATCGCGCTGCCCACCCAGGAGGACTACCAGCCCTTCGCCAAGCAGATCGTCGCCGACGGGTACGTCCGCATCACCAGAGAGTCCGCCGGATAGCCGTAGGCCGGGCTCCCGGGACGGCGCCCAAGAGCTGTCGTCCCGGCAGCCTGAACGTCACACGGGCGCCCGGCCCCGCCGTTCTGCGCATCGTCACCCCGGGGCCCAGCCCCCTGGTTCCCCTGGAATAATCGTCTGGTATCAGTGGATTGGTACCACCAGGGCGAGGGGTGATCATGGGTTCGCTCGCGGACTTCCAGAACGAGATCTACCTGAACGGGCTAGGCGACGTGCTGCCGGAGCTTCCCACCGACCTCAGCGCGCTGGAAAGGCTCGCCCAGGAACGGCTCACCCCAGAGGCGTTCGGCTACGTCGCCGGGTCGGCCGGGACCGAATCGACCGCCCGAGCCAACCGCGAAGCTTTCGAGCGCCGGCGGATCGTGCCGAGGATGCTGCGTGACGTGGCCGTACGGGATCTGTCGGTGGAGCTCTTCGGGCGTACTTCGCCCGCTCCGGTGCTGCTCGGCCCGATCGGCGTCCTGACGATCGTGCACCCCGAGGGGGAGCTGGCCGTAGCTCGCGCCGCCGCGGCACAGGGAGTGCCGATGGTGCTCAGCACCGCCGCCTCCCACTCCATGGAGCAGGTAGCGGAGGCGAACGCCGGCGGACCCCGGTGGTTCCAGCTCTACTGGTCCAAAGACCGGGAGGTCGTGGGCAGCTTCCTCCGGCGTGCCAAGGCGGCCGGTTACACGGCGCTGGTCGTCACGCTGGACACCCACACGCTGGGCTGGCGGCCACGCGACCTGGACAAGGGTTACCTGCCGTTCCTCCGCGCCATCGGGGTCGCCAACTACTTCACCGACCCCGCGTTCCAGAAGGCGGTCGGCGGCCCGATCGACGACTCGAACCGGAACGCCGCGATCCTGCAGTGGGCGACGACCTTCGGCGACCCCTCTCTCACCTGGGACGACCTGGCCTTCCTGAGAGAGCACTGGGACGGGCCCGTCGTCCTCAAGGGCATCCAGCACCCCGACGACGCCCGCCGGGCCGTGGACGCGGGCATGGACGGCGTCGTTGTCTCCAACCACGGCGGCCGCCAGGTCGACGGCGCGATCGGGTCGCTCGACGCGCTGCCCGCCGTGGTCGACGCCGTCGGCGACCAGACGACGATTCTCTTCGACAGCGGCATCCGCACCGGCGCAGACGTGATCAAAGCACTGTCCCTGGGAGCCAAGGCCGTCCTCCTGGCCCGCCCGTACGCCTACGGCCTCGCCCTGGCCGGTGAGGCCGGGGTGCGGCACGTGATCCGTTCCCTGCTGGCCGAACTCGAAATCGCGATGGCACTGACAGGCGCCGCCCGCCCGGCAGACCTGACCCCAGACCTGCTGACACAACCCTGAACCCACGACCGGGCATCGAGCCCGCAGGCATTACGCAGGACAACACGGCGGCCGCGATAGGCCGTGGCTGCTGCTGCTCCGGTGACGTGCCCGCCGGAGGTCGCCCGTATCTCTGACACGCCTGGTGCTCTGGCAGAATCCACAGTGTGAAACGCGCGGTGCAGCAGACGACACGTGACCTGCGTCGCCACAATCGTTCGGCGCTGCTCTCCCGGCTGTACCTCCAGGGTCCGACCAGCCGGCAGGACCTGACGATGACCTCCGGGCTCAGCTCGGCCACGGTGAGCAACGTCGTCTCCGACCTGATCAACGACGGCGTCGTCGCGGAGGCAGGGCTGGTCGACTCCGACGGCGGGCGTCCCCGCACGCTCCTGCAGGTCCGGGGCGAGTTCGGGTACGTCGTCGGGGTCGACATCGGGGAGACCCACGTCCAGATCGGGCTCTTCGACTACACGCTGAAGACGATGGCCACCGCCACCTACTCTGTGGCGGCCACGAGGCTGGAGCCCGATTCCGTGGTGAGCCTGGTGGTCGCCGGCGTCGACGAGGTCGTCTCCAAGGTCGGCGTCCACGCGGGCGACCTGCTCGGGATCGGTGTCGGCGTCCCGGGCGCCGTGCAGGCGGGCGCGCACGAGCTGGTCCACGCGCCGACCCTCGGCTGGTCGGCGGTGCCGCTGGCCGACATGCTGCGGCGCGAGCTCTCCGTGCCCGTCTATCTCGACAACTGCGCCCGCACGCTGGGGCAGGCCGAGATGTGGCGGGGCGCCGGCCGCGGAGCCAGGCGGGTGATCGTCGCGCTGCTCGGCGTCGGGGTGGGGGCCGCGGTCGCGACGGCGCCGGAGTCCTTCCGCGACATGATGAGCACCACCAGCACGACGAGCGAGTGGGGCCACACCGTCATCAACGTGGACGGCAGGCCGTGCAGGTGCGGGTCGAAGGGCTGTCTGGAGGCCTACGTCGGCGCCGAGGCGGTCCTGGACGACTATCTCCGCCTCCGCGATGCCACGCCTTTCGCGCAGGAAGGCACCGAGGCCCGTCTCGCCGAGCTGGTCGCCCGGGCGAAGGCCCCGGGCGCGGCGGCCCAGGTCCTCGACAAGACCGCGGAGTATCTCGGCATCGGCATCTCCAACCTCATCAACCTCCTCAGCCCTGATCGCGTGGTCCTGTCGGGCTGGGCCGGGGCGACCATGGGCCCGGCGATCCTGCCGGCCGTGCGCGACACGGTGAGGCGCCACGCCCTTCCCTACATGTACGGCCAGGTGCGCATCGAGCTCGGCGAGCTCGGCCCCGAGGCGGTGGCCCTGGGCGCCGCGACCCTTCCAGTGATCCGGGTGCTGGCGGCCGGAGGGTCCAAGCCCAGCTAGAGGCGATTGACCTACACCCCGATGGGACTTAACTTAAGTCATGGACTAAGTGAACCGTGTGGTGCTGTGCGCCACCGAAAGATCCATCGGAGCCCGAATGACGTCTCGCCCTGCCGACAGCCATGTTTACATCGACGGAGCCTGGCGCCCATCCGCGTCCGGCCAGGTCGGCGTCGTCGAGGAGAAGGCCACCGGTGCGCGGATCGGCTGCTACGCCCTGGGAGACGCGCGCGACGTGGACGCGGCCGTGGCCGCGGCCCGTACGGCGCAACCCGCCTGGGCCGCCCTCGCCGCCTCCGACCGTGCCGGCTACCTGCGCCGGATGGCCGGCTACCTGCAGGACCACTACGAGGAGCTCGTCACCCTGAGCATGCGCGAGACGGGGGGAGTGCGCGCCAAGGCCGAGGACGAGGTGTCCACGAGCATCCGCCAGCTCGGCATCTCGGCCGTGCAGGCCACGGAGAACGCCGGGGACATCCTGCCGCCCTACAAGGCGGGCAAGCTTTCCCTGTCACGGGTCGTCCCCCTCGGCGTGATCGGTGTCATCACCCCCTGGAACTACCCGATGAACCTCGCCATGCGCGCGGTGGCGCCCGCCCTGGCCTTCGGCAACACGATCGTGCTCAAGCCGGCTGAGCTGACGCCCATGATCGGCGGACGGGTTCTCGCCGAGGCGGCACACCACGCGGGGCTGCCGGCGGGGGTTTTCAACGTGGTGACCGGTGACGGCACCGGCGCGGGGTGGCCGCTGGCCGAGCATCGCGGCCTTGACCTGCTCGACTTCACCGGCTCGCGCGAGGTGGGCCTCGCCATCGCCGCCTCGGCCGCCACCGATCTGCGGCCCGTCCGCCTGGAACTCGGCGGTGACAACGCCTTCGTCGTCCTGCATGATGCGGATGTGGAGCTGGCCGCGTCCTGCGCGATGATCGCCTCGCTGGAGTTCCAGGGGCAGACGTGCATCAGCTCGAGCCGTCACATCGTCGTACGCGAGGTGGCCGATCAGTACATCGCCGCGGTGGCGAGGCGGGCCGAGGCCCTGCGCGTCGGCGACCCGCTGACCGGCCAGGTCGAGCTGGGGCCGCTGATCAGCACCGGGCAGCGCGACAGGGTGCACCGCACGATCGTCGAGCCCTCCTTGGCCATGGGGGCCAGGCTTGTCACCGGCGGCACCTACGAGGGCCTGTTCTACCGGCCGACGGTGCTGGCCGAGGTCACGCCCGGCATGCCCGCGTTCACCGAGGAGATCTTCGGCCCGGTCATCCCGGTGACGGTCGTGGACACCGAGGAGGAGGCCGTCGCGCTCACCAACGGATACCCGATGCTGATGAACTCCGTCTTCACCGCCGACCTCATGCGTGGCATGGGCGTCGCCGAGCGACTGCAGGCCGGCGAGGTGCACGTCAACGACGCGCACGCCCGGCACGGCGCCGAGAACCAGATGCCCGGCTTCACCCGGCGTCAGTGGATCGGCGTGCAGCGCACCCCTCTCGACCTTCCGTCCTGGACCGCCGACCCGGCGGGCCGTCGATGAGCGGCCAGGCGCGCCGCGCGTTGATCGTCCGCGGTGGCTGGGATGGTCATGTCCCGGTCGAGACGACGGAGCTGTTCCTGCCGGGGCTGGCCGAGGCCGGGTTCGACGTGACCGTCAGCGACGACCTGGACGTCTACGCCGACCCCGAGTTGATGGCGGCGACCGACCTGGTCGTGCAGTGCTGGTCGATGGGCACGCTGACCAAGGAGCAGAGCGCCGGTCTGGTGTCCGCCGTCCACGCGGGCACGGGCTTCGCCGGATGGCACGGCGGGGTGGTCGGCACCTTCGGCCTCAGCCTCGACTACCTGCGGATGGTGGGCGGCCTGTTCCTGTTCCACCCGCCGGACTTCCTTCGGTACCGGGTCACCCTCGACCCCCGCCAGGCCGGGCATCCGATCGTCGCGGGCCTGACCGACTTCGACGTGGACACCGAGCAGTACTGGATGCTCACCGACGCCCTGAGCACGGTGCTCGCCAGCACGACCATCATGCCGCCGGAGGGCGGTCATGAAGGGGAGCCCGTCGACATGCCGGTCGTGTGGACGCGGAGGTGGGGGAGCGGCAAGATCTTCTTCTCGGCTGTCGGCCACCGGCTCGCCGACCTGGAGGATCCGACGGTACGCACCCTCACCCAGCGCGGCCTCGTCTGGGCCGCCCGATGACCACCGCCGATCACGGGGTGGTCCTCGCCATGCCCGCGAGCCTGCCCGGCAGGCTCTTCCGGGGCGAGTCCGCGAAGCGGCTGCGCGCCCTGGTCGGCGACGACTGGGGACCACCCCTGACCGGCTTCACCTCCGACACCGAGCTGGAGCGGCTTGGAAGGGCCCGTGTCCTGCTGACCGGCTGGGGCAGCCCGGTCATCGACGCGAACGCGCTAGCGCACGCCCCCCGTCTCCAGGCCGTCGTCCACGCGGCCGGGACCGTCAAGAGCCACGTCACCCCGGCGGTGTTCGCGCGGGGTGTCCAGGTGAGCTCGGCCGCGGACGCGAACGCGGTGCCGGTGGCCGAGTACACCCTGGCGATGATCCTGCTCGCCAACAAGGCGGTGCCGACCCTCGCCAGGGAGTACCGGGCGCGCCCCGAGGCCATCGACCTGATCGCGGAGTACCCCGACATCGGCAACCACGGCAAGACGGTGGGCCTGGTGGGGGCGTCGAGGATCGGCCGCCGCGTGGCCGAGCTGCTCAGGCCGTTCGATGTCGAGGTGCTGGTCAGCGATCCGTATCTCGACGACGTGGGGGCCGCGTCGCTCGGCGTGCGGAGGGTCGAACTGGACGACCTCTTCCCGGCCTGCGACATCGTGTCGTTGCACGCGCCCGCGATCGAGGAGACCAAGGGCATGGTCGGCGCCCGGCGTCTGGCCGCCATGCGCACCGGAGCCACCTTGATCAACACCGCCCGGGGGTCGCTCGTCGACCAGGACGGGCTCATCGCCGAGCTGCTCCAGGGACGCATCTCAGCCGTGCTGGACGTCACGGAGCCCGAGATCACCCCGGCCGACTCGCCCTTATGGGACCTTCCGAACGTCGTACTCACGCCACATGTCGCCGGCTCACTGGGCAACGAGCTTGCCCGGCTTGGGTCCCAGGCCCTGGACGAAGTGCTCCGGGTCATCGCCGGCGAGCCGCTGCGCCATGCCGTGGATCTGGCGGCGCTGCCGGTAACAGCTTGAGAAACGGTACCTAATTCATGTTTCCAACTGGTTGACGCCCCGTCTCTAGCAACTTACCTTAAGTCGTGTATTAAGTGTCCCGAGCTGGTCGGCGGCTTGCTCGGCGAGCTTTCCCGGATCGCCTCCATGCCCGATGGGTCCAGATCCTCGGCGGCAGAGCAGAATTTGAGGAACGGCAATGAACAAAAGCCATGTGCGGTTGGGTGGCGTGGCGCTGGCGGGCGTCCTGCTCATCGCGGGCTGCGGCAGCGGCGGTGGCGGCGGCGCGGCGAAGAGCGCCGGCACCGGTGTCTCCGGCGGCGGTAAGCTCGACCTCACCTTCTGGGACTGGGACCCCAACATCGACAAGGTCGTGGCCCTCTGGAACAGCTCACATCCGGACATCCACGTGACGCTCTCCAACCCCGCCGGCGGCGACCAGCTCGTCAGCAAGATGATCACCGCGCACCAGGCCAAGAACGGCCCGGACATCGCCAAGGTGGAGTACCAGTCGTTGCCCGCGCTCGTGTCCGGCGGAGTTGTGCGGGACATCACCGACCTGACCAAGGACGCCGTCCCGAGCTTCGACGACGCCACCATGAAGGCGACGAGGTTCGAGGGCAAGGTGTACGGCATTCCCCAGGACGTCGCGCCTCTCATGCTGTTCTACCGCGCCGACGTGTTCAAGAAGTACGGGCTCAGCGTCCCGACGACATGGGACCAGTACGCCCAGGAGGCCGCCGATCTCCACAAGAAGGCGCCGAAGGTCTCCATGACCAACTTCGACGCCGGGGACCCCGGCTGGTTCACCGGCCTGGTGCAGCAGGCCGGAGCCGACTGGTGGACGACCAGCGGCACGTCCTGGCACGTGGCCATCAACGGACCCCAGTCCAAGAAGGTCGCGGACTACTGGGAGAAGCTGGTCAGGAGCGGCGTCATCGAGAAGAACCCGTCCTTCTCCCCGCAGTGGAACAAGCAGATGAACGACGGCACCCTCGCCACCTGGATCTCCGGCGCCTGGGCCCCCGCCCAGCTCGGCGGCATCGCGCCGGCCACCAAGGGGAAGTGGACCGTCGCCCCGCTCCCCGCGTGGACGGCGGGCGACGCCACCACGGGCATCTGGGGCGGCTCGGCCACGACGGTCACCTCGGACTCCAAGCATCCCGCTGAGGCGGCGAAGTTCGCCTCGTGGCTCAACACCGACGCCGCCGCGATCACCGCGCAGATCCAGCACATCAACATCTACCCCGCGGCTACCTCCGGCCGGTCGCTGCCGATCCTGAAGTCGGCACCGCCGTTCTTCCCCAACCAGCCCGCCTTCTACGATGTCGTGAAGCAGGTGGCACCCTCCGCTCGCGGCTTCTCGATGTGGGGCCCGGACGTCACCGTGGCCTTCAGCGGCTACACCGACTCGTTCGGCGCCGCCCTGCAGTCCGGCGGCACGTTCGGCAAGGCCCTGGACACCATGCAGGACGCCAGCACCGCCGACATGAAGAAGCTGGGATTCAATCTCAACTGAAAGCCGCCCCGGTTCCTTTCCTTTCGGTCCCCTAAGGCGAAGACAACAAATGGCGACTACCGTGTCGAATTCCGGGCTCAGGCGGCCACGGCTGCCGTATCTGCTGGTCCTGCCGGCTGTGCTGCTCTTCTTACTGTTCGTGCTGGCGCCGGGCGCCTACGCCCTGATCCTCAGCTTCCAGACCCGTAAGGTGACCGGAGGGCTGCTGGGATCCACCAGTACGGTCGTGTTCGCCGGCACGAGCAACTACCGCAGCGCGCTCGGTGACGCCGCGCTGTGGGGCAGCACCCTGCGCATGGTGGCGGTCGGTGTGATCGTCGTCCCGGTCACCGTGGGCCTGGCCCTGCTCTTCGCGTTGCTGCTCGACACGCCCCGGGCCCGCCTCACCAGGTTCTCCCGCCTGGCGATCTTCCTTCCGTACGCGATCCCGGGCGTGATCGCCACGCTGCTGTGGGGATTCATGTACCTCCCGGCCACCAGCCCGATCGGGGGCAGGTACATCGACTTCTTCGGCTCCACCCAGGTCTTCTTCGCCGTGGCGAACATCGCCGTGTGGGGCGCGGTGGGCTTCAACATGGTGGTCATCTACACCGCCCTGCGCGCGCTGCCGCCGGAGATCTACGAGGCCGCCCGGATCGACGGAGGCTCGGAGACGCAGATCGCGCTCAAGATCAAAGTTCCTCTGGTCCTCCCGGCGGTCGTCATGTGCACGCTGTTCACCGTGCTCGGCGCGCTTCAACTGTTCAACGAGCCCAACACGCTCAAACCGCTGTCGAACGCGATCTCCTCGGACTGGGTGCCGTTGATGAAGATCTACACCGACGCGTTCGTCAACGCCGACATCTACCGCGCCGCCGCCACGTCGATCGTCTTCGCCCTCGGCGTCCTGGTCGTCTCGTTCGCGGCCGGACGGATCGTACAGGCGCGTGTCTCCCCGGCAGAGAAAGGCAAGCGATGACCGCCACGACGGCCGACGCGCGAGCGGAGCTCCGATCCGGACGCGTCCCCGCGGACCCCAAGCCTCGGCGCGGGGGCGTCGCGCTGCTCCCCACCGTGGCGCTGATCCTGGGCGCTCTGTACTGCGTCGTCCCGACGCTGTGGATCCTCATCGCGGCCACCAAGTCCCCGGCCGACCTGTTCTCCACCGCCACCTACCTTCCGTCGATAGGAAGGGGGATCGTCGACAACATCCATGATCTGTCGGCCTACGGCGGCGGCGTCTTCTGGCACTGGATGCTGAACAGCTTCCTCTACGCCACCCTTGGCGGCATGGCCGCCTCGGCGATCTCGGCGGCGGCGGGATACGCGCTCGCGAAGTACGAGTTCCACGGTCGCCGGCTCATCTTCAACACCATCCTGGCCGGAGTGCTGCTTCCCCAGATCGTCCTCGCGATCCCGCAGTACCTGCTGCTGTCGAAGGCCGGCCTCACCGACAGCTACTTCGCGATCGTGCTGCCTCAGCTCTTCAACCCGTACGGCATCTATCTCTGCCGAATCTACGCCGCGGCGTCCGTGCCCGACTCGGTGCTGGAAGCAGGACGCATGGACGGTGCGACCGAGTTCCAGCTCTTCCGCTCGGTGGGACTCCGCCTGATGGGCCCGGGGCTCATCACCGTGTTCCTGCTGCAGTTCATCGTCATCTGGAACAACTTCCTGCTGCCCTTCGTGATGGTGAACAGCGACGACAAGTTCCCCCTGACCGTGGGCCTGTACAGCATGCTCAGGCACGGCGCCGACGAAGCCTCGCTGTACTCGCTGGTCATCACCGGCACCCTGCTCTCGGTGATCCCCGTCATCGCGCTCTTCCTCTCCCTGCAACGCTACTGGCGCATCGACCTGATCACCGGGGCCCTCAAGTAGCGGCTGCCGATATATGCGGCGGCTGAGAAGCAGGTTCAGCCCACCCAGATCTCGCGGAGTGCGCGGATGATGTTGCCACCGACCACCGCGCGGATGTCGTCGTCGGAGTAGCCGTGCTTGACCAGCCAGCCGACGATGTTCGTGAAGTTCTCCGTGGGGCTCTCCAGGCCCGCCACGTACGGGACCGGTTCGAACGCCGGGCCCGCCATGCCGCCCGTGCCGAGGCCGAGCAGCTTGGAGAACACGCGGTGCAGGCCGACGTGGTCGCCGTAGAGGGTGTCGGGGCCGAACGCGACGTGCTCGATGCCCATCACCTCGACGCAGTGCACGAAGTGGTCCATCACCGATTCGAGGCTGTGCGCCGGGTGGTCCGCGGAGAGCGTCGTGTGCGGTGCCGCGGAGATGCCGAAGACCCCCCCGGTGTCGGCCACCGCGCGCAGCAGTTCGTCCGGCTTCATGCGGGAGGTGTCCCACACGGCCCGTGCGCCGGCGTGCGTGATCAGGACCGGCTTCTCGCTCACCTCGCACACGTCCAGCCCGGTGCGGTCGGAGGAGTGCGAAACGTCGATCGCCATGCCGAGCCGGTTCATCCGCTCGACGGCCTTCCGTCCGAAGACGGTCAGCCCGCCGTCCCTCGGCTCCCGCAGACCCGAGCCGAGGCCGTTCGCGTCCGAGTACGCGATGCCGATCTGCCGCACGCCGAGCCCGTACAGGATGTCCAGCCGGTCCAGCTCGTTCTCGATCGGGGTCGCCGCCTCCAGGCCGAGGACCAGCGCCAGCCTGCCGGTCTCGTGCGCGTCCAGGATGTCCTGGACGGTCCGGGCGATGACCACGAAGTCCTGGTGGGCGATGTCGGCCTGGCGCATGCCCAGGTCGGCGATGACGTCGTGCCACTTCCAGGGCGAGTTTCCGGTGACGCAGGCGGTGCCGTCCATGAGGTTGTCGAAGACCGCGGTCATCCCGGACCGGGCCAGCCCCGCGAAGGCGGTGTGCTGGCGAGCGGTCCGGTTGTAGTCCGGGGTCTGCTCGATCTGCCTGGGGAACAGCACGGGATGGTCGTGCAGGCTGATCACGACGCTGTCGTCGAGCAGCCGGCGCGCCCTTTCGGCCTCCTCGCCGGAGAGCCCGAGCTCGTAGGCGGGGACACGGTCGTACTCCGGGTCGAACTCGAAGGACGGGAAGTCCTCGTCCGGCCGCAGGTAGGTGTAGGAGCGGTAGCCGGTGTAGCGCGAGCCGGCCGTGTTGTGCATGTTCTCACTCAGCTCCCGTCACGTGCTGGCAGGCGGCCCGGTGCCGCCCGTCCGCTTCGCCGCTGACCAACCGCAGGCCTGGTTCGGTGGCGCAGGCGGCCACCGCGACCGGGCAGCGGGGCCGGTAACGGCAGCCGCCGGCGGCTCCCTCGGGGCCGGTCGCCTCGTCGATGGACGCCGCCGCCACCGGTACCGGCTCGGCGGGGATCGGTGAGATCGTGGCCCCGCCGTTCCGCGCCGCGACATGGGTGGCCAGGCGCGGCACGGAGCCCAGCAGGAGCCGGGTGTAGGGGTGGGCAGGCGCGTGGAACACCTGCTCGGTGGGTCCGGTCTCGATGATGCGGCCCAGGTACATGACCGCGGTCCGGTCGCTGACCTGGCGTACCACGGCCATGTTGTGGGACACGAAGATCATCGACAGTCCGAGCGACTGCTTGAGGTCGAGCAGCAGGTTGATGATGTTCGCCTGGACCGACACGTCCAGCGCGGACACCGGTTCGTCGGCGATGAGAACCTTCGGCTCCAGCGCGAGCGCGCGGGCGATCCCGATGCGCTGCCGCTGGCCACCGGAGAACTGGCGGGGGGTTTGGCCCAGCGCCCGGTGCGGCAGTCCGACCAGGTCCAGCAACTCCTTGCTACGCCGCTCCACCTGGTCGCGTGGGACGATCCGGTGGTATCGCAGCAGCTCACCGAGGGTCTGCCCGACGGTCATCCGGGGGTTCAGCGAGCTGTACGGATCCTGGAAGACTATCTGCACGAACCGCCGCTGCGCCCGGGTCGGGGACCCGGCGACCGGCGAGCCGGCGAGCCGGATGACGCCGGCGGTCGGCTGGTAGAGCCCGACGACGCAACGGCTCAGCGTCGACTTGCCGCAGCCGGACTCTCCCACCAGGCCGAGCGTCTCCCCCTCACGCAGCACGAGGTCGACACCGTCGACGGCGCGCACCACATGCGGAGGACGCCGGGCGATCCGGTCGGCCAGCCCGTGCCGGCCCTCGAACTGCTGCACGAGGCCCTCGACCGCGAGCACCTCAGCACCGCTGGTCATCGCACCTCCTCCTGGACCGGGGCCTCGGCCACCATGTCGCTCCACCGTTCCGCCTCCTCGTAGCGCAGGCACGCGGTGGCCCGGTCGGGCGTCAGCTGTACCAGCGGCGGGGTCTGTTCGTAACAGGCGTCGCTCACGAAGCGGCAGCGGTCCGCGAACGAGCACCCCGCCACCTCGTCCATCAGGTCCGGCGGCTGGCCGGGGATGGTCAGCAGCCGGTGCACCGGCACGTCCGGGTCGGGCACCGAACGCAGCAGCGCGAAGCTGTACGGATGCCGGGGCGCGCCGAGCACGTCGAGGATCGGGCCGTTCTCGACAACGCGTCCCGCGTACATCACATAGATCCGCCGGCAGGTCTCGCTCACCACCGCGAGGTCGTGGCTGACCAGGATCAGCCCGACACCCTCCTCCACGCGCAGGCTCTCGATGACGCTGAGCACCTGGGCCTGGATGGTGACGTCCAGGGCGGTGGTCGGCTCGTCGGCGAGGATCAGCCGGGGCTGCCCGGAGAGAGCGATCGCGATGCAGATCCGCTGCCGCATACCGCCCGAAAGTTCGTGCGGGTAGGCCCGGTAGCGGCGCTCCGGCTCCGGGATGCCGACCCGGTCCATCAACTCGATGGCCCGTGCCTTCGACTTCGCGCCGGACATGCCCAGCTTGCGACGGGGCGTCTCGGCGATCTGCTCGCCGACCCGCATCACCGGGTTGAGCGCGGTGAGGGAGTCCTGGAAGACCATGCCCATCGCGCTGGTGAGCCGGCGTCGGCGTTCGCGCTCCGGGAGGGCGGTGACGTCGACGCCGTCGAGCACGATGCGGCCGGAGGTGACCCGTGCCGGCTGCGGGAGCAGGCCCAGCAGGGCGCGCAGGGTCAGGCTCTTGCCCGACCCCGACTCCCCGACGAGCCCGACCGCCTCGCCCGCGTCGGCCGTCAGCGAGACTCCGCGCACCGCGTGCAGTGTGGCGTGCGGCAGCGGGATCTCCACGTGGAGGTCCTCGACCTCGAGGAGTGGGCTCATCGTCGGTTCATCCGTTCCACCAGGCCGTCGGCGATCAGCGCGAGCGCCAGCCCGGTGATCACGACGGCGAAGCCGGGGAGTGCGGCGAGGTACCACTGGGTCAGCATGAACTGCTGCCCTTCCTGGATCATCGATCCCCAGTCCGGCGTGGGCGGCGGCACGCCCAGGCCGAGATAGCCCAAGGTCACGATGGCGAGGATCGTGAGGACGATGTCGCTCATCGAGAACACGACCGCCTGGAGCACCACGTTCGGCAGCAGGTGCCGCAGCAGGATCCGCCAGGTGGGCAGGCCGCTCGCGCGGGCGGCCAGCGCGTACTCCTGGTTCTTGGCGATGAGCACCTCACCGCGGACGATGCGGGCGTAGGCGACCCAGCCGACCATCGTGATCGCGACGTAGATGCTGCCCGTGCCGGGGCCGAGCGCGAAGACGAGCCCGATGACCAGGACGAAGAACGGGAACGCGACGACCATGTCGACGATCCGCATCAGCACCGTGTCGAACCAGCCGCCGAACCAGCCGCTGATCAGGCCGAGAATGGTCCCGATGATCAGTGGTGAGACCACGGCGAGCACGCCCACGCGCAGGTCGATGCGGGCTCCGTAGAGCAGCCGGGCCAGCACGTCGCGGCCGAACCGGTCAGTGCCGAGAAGATGCCCGGGGGATCCCGGCGGGAGCAGCGACTGCGGGAGGTTCTGCGCGACAGGGTCCGCGCTGGTGATCAGTGGTGCGAAGACCGCCGCGAGGATCAGCAGCCCGAACAGGGTGAGGCCGATGATGAGCGGCCCGTTGAAACGGCGGGCGCGCCGGCGCGGCTTCGTCGCCGTGCCGGGCTTCAACGACCGCCCGGGGAAGGGCACCGACGTCATGACAGCCTCACCCGCGGGTCGAGGCTGGCGTGCGCGACGTCGGTGAGCAGGTTGACCGCGACCACCATGACCGCGAAGAACATCGTCACCCCCTGGACGACCGGGAAGTCCCGGTTGAAGATCGCATCGATCATCTGAGTGCCGATGCCGGGCAAGGAGAAGACCCGTTCCACCACCAGGGTCGAACCGACCAGGTAGGCGATGTTGACGCCGAGCACCGTCACCGAGGAGACCGCCGCGTTGCGCAGCGCGTGCCCGACGATCACCCGGCCCGTGCCGATCCCCTTGGCTCGAGCGGTGGTGATGTAGTCGCTGCCCAGCACGTTGATCATGCTGGTACGCAGACTGCGTATCAGGATCGGTGTGAGCGCCAGCGCCACGGTCAGCGCCGGCAGGATGATGCCCTGCACGTGCTCGGCGAAGCTGGTGCCGTACCCGGAGACCGGGAAGAGTCCGAGCTTGAGCGCGAAGACCAGGATGAGCATGATGCCCAGCCAGAACGCCGGCATGCCCAGGCCGAGCAGCGGCACCGCCCTGATCACATGATCGGCGACGCTGTTACGGCGGCTCGCCGCCCACGCGGCGAGCGGCACGCTGATCACGACTGAGAAGAGGGCTCCCACGATGATCAGCCAAAGCGTTGCACTGAGCCGGCCGAGGACCAGGCTCGTCACGCTGACCTGGTAGAAGAACGAGTGGCCGAGGTCGCCCCGCAGCAGGCGCCCCAGAAAGTCCAGGTACTGGCGCCAGAGCGGCTGGTCCAGGCCGAGCTGCTGGTGCAGCGCGGCTACGGTGGCCGGGGTGGCGTGGGTGCCGAGGAGCGTCACCGCCGGGTCGCCCGGCACCAGGTGGATCATGAAGAACACGATCACCGTGGTACCGAGCAGCACTGGGATGGCGGCAAGCAGACGGCGCCCTATGTAGAGGACATATTCCATCTCTGCTTCTTTCGATCGCGAGGTCGAGGCTCAGGCCGTGAGGTAGACGTCCTCGATGTGGTAGCTGCCCGACGGCAGCACCTGGAAGCCCTCCACCGACGCCTGCCTGGCGTACGGCATCGGCTGGTAGTAGAGGAAGCCGAGGAAGGCGTCGTTGGCGGCCATGGTCTGGATCTGGCTGTAGAGCTTCTGCCGCTGCGCGGTGTCGAATGTCCTCTGGGCCTGGTGGACCAGGTCGATGAGTTGCTTGTTGTTGTGTCCCGTGTTGAACGAGTGCCCGCCGGTCGTCGGGTCCAGCGCGAACTGGGCCAGCTCGTCGGGGTCGGCGATGTCCATGGTCCAGTAGCTGTGGCTGATCTCGTAGTCCAGCTTGTTCTGCAGGTCGTGCACGGCGCTGGGGTCGCCGTTCTGGATGTTCATCGTGATGCCGAGTTCCTTCAGGGACGCCTGAAGGATCTGGGCGATGGCCGCGTCCGTCGAGTCGCCGGAGGACGCGAGGTAGGTGGTGCTGAAGCCCTTCGGCACGCTCGACTGGGCCATCTCCGCCTTGGCCTTGGCCATGTCGTACTGCAGCCCGGGGGTGCTCGCGTCGTAGTAGGGGACGGTCGGCATGAAGACCGAGTTGGCCGCTTTGCCGTTGTTGTACAGCACGCTCTTGAGCAGCGACTGGCGGTCGATCGCGTAGCTGATCGCGCGGCGGACGTGTACGTCGTCGTACGGCTTCTTGGTCTGGTTCATCAGCACGTAGTCGGTGCGGGTGGAGGGGAACACATCGACCTTGACGCCGCTCGCGGCGCGCAACTGGTCGAGGGTGGAGAACGGCGGGTTCTCGTTGATGTGCGCCTGCCCACCCTGCACCATCAGGGAGCGGGCGTTGTCATCCGCGACGACCTGCCAGGTCACACTGTCCAGCGCCGGCTTGCCCGGCTGCCAGTAGGTGGTGTTCTTCTTCAGGGTGATCGAGCTGCCCTTGGTCCAGGTGTCCCAGACGAAAGGCCCGGTGCCGATCGGCGCGGCGTAGAACTCCTGGGCGGTCTTACCGCCGTAGTTGTTCGGGATAATGCCGTTGCTCGGGCATGCGAGGTCGGCCAGCAGTGGCGCCCACGGGTATTTCGTGGTGATGACGACGGTCAGCGGGTCCGGCGCCTTCACCTCTTTGATGGCGCTGTTGATGAACTCCCAGCCGCCCTTCGTGGAGCTCGCCTTGTCGAGGGAGAATTTGACGTCGGCGGAGGTCATCGGCTGGCCGTTGCTGAACTTCACGCTGGAACGCAGCTTGAATGTCCAGGTGAGCTTGTCGGCCGAGGTGGTGTAACTCTCGGCAAGCCACGGCTTGACGCTCTTTCCGTCCTGGGCGTTCATGAGAAGGGTCTCGTAAATCTGCTGGTAAACCCAGATCGACGCATTGCTGAACACCATGGTCTTGTCCATGGACACCGAGTCCTGGGCCCGGACGATCTTCAGATCCCCGCCGGCGCGCTTGGTGCCACCACCGTTGGAACCGCCGGCAGTGGTAGTGGAGCCGCCACCGCCACAGGCGGCGAGCAGGCCGGTGGCGCCGACCGCGCCGAACACGCCGAGCGCGGCGCGACGGCTCATCAGGTGGCGGGATATCTCGGCGTAGACGGGACCGGAAAGCCGGTCCGCATTCTGATCGGAAGTAGGCATGGTATGACCCCCAGGGGTAAGTGGTTATTCAGTGCCGAAATGCGCGGTTAAGGGTCGGCCTTGCCGCCGAACAGAGCGATACTATGAACGTCATGTGCCGGGAAAAATATCTGGATGTTACGGTCATATTTCGGTTGGCCGGTGATCCGGATTTCTCGGTAGATCGAATACGGTGGATCTTCAGTGGGCTGTCTTCAGTTCCGGCAGGACCTCGTCCAGAAAGTCGCGCATGACCTTCTGGAAGAGATCGAACTCCTCGATCTGCGGCGAGTGCCCCGACTTCTCGAAGATGACGAGCTTGGAGTTCGGGATGAGCGAGGCGATGGTCTCGGCGGAGGAGACCGGGGTGACCCAGTCGAGCCGGCCGACGGTGACCAGGGTCGGGCAGGTGACGTTCGGCAGCTCCGGCTTCACGTCGTAGACCGGGTCGTTGTACTTGAAGCACCAGTTGTGGGCCTCGTGCCGGTAGTAGCCCTCCTCGACCCGGGCGTTCGCCTTCACCGGGTCGTACTCGTAGTCGTAGAGCGGGATCAGCTCGGCCCAGCGCGCCTTCAGGTCGGCGTCGTCCCGGATCTCGCCGCTCCAGTAGCGGTTGAAGTTGTCCCAGTTGATCTCGACGCGGTCCTGGGTGCGGGCGTTCTCGAACGCCAGCTCCAGGTTGCTGCCGTCGGCCGAGGTGTCGCGCAGCACGATCGCCGACACGTGCTCGGGATACCGGACGGCGTACTCCAGGGCGATGAACCCGCCGTAGGAGCCACCGGCGACCACGACACGCTCGGCGCCGGCCCATTGCCGCAGACCGTCGACGTCGGCCGCCCACTGCTCGTGGGAGTAGGGCGGGATGCCCTCGCTCAGGCCGCACCCCCGCGCGTCGAACACCACGACCCGGAACCGGTCGGCCAGCGTCCCGAAGGTCGCCTTCGGCTCGGCCAGCGAGCCGATCCCTCCGCCCCCGTGGTGGGCGATGAGCACCGGGCCGTCCTCGGGCCCCAGCACCTCCACGTTGAGCCGGCAGCCGTTGATCGTCACGTCCATGTCGACGTCCCTCCCTCGACGGGAGCCCCGGCGGGAGCCGGGGTCCCGGTAGCGGTGTCCGCGAGGCCCGCGGTCCAGCGGGCGATGGTCTGGTCCAGCACCGGCAGCGGCAGCGCACCGCTGCCGAGCACGGCGCCGTGGAAGCCGACGAGGTCGAACGCCGGCCCCAGGGCGGCCTGGGCCCGGTCGCGCAGCCGGACGATCTCCCGCTGGCCGATCGTGTAGGCCAGCGCCTGGCCCGGCCAGCAGATGTAGCGGTCCACCTCGCTCGTGATGTGCTCGCGGGTGGTCGCGGTGTGCTGCCACATGAACTCCACGGCCTGCCCGCGCGACCAACCGAGGTGGTGGACGCCGGTGTCGACGACCAGCCGGCAGGCCCGCAGCGCGGAGAAGGACAGCATGCCCAGCAGCGCGACGTCGTCGCTGTAGAGGCCCATCTCCTCGGCCAGCCGCTCGGCGTACAGCCCCCAGCCCTCGTTGAAGCTGCACGCCTCGACGTCCAGGTGCTGGCGGTAGCGCGGCAGGTC
Organism: Sphaerisporangium sp.; assembly: GCA_025964675.1. Classification (GTDB taxonomy): domain Bacteria; phylum Actinomycetota; class Actinomycetes; order Streptosporangiales; family Streptosporangiaceae; genus Sphaerisporangium. The sequence goes on from JAOPYI010000116.1 coordinate 82,869, forward strand.
CAGGGTCTGCGCGGTGGCCAGCTGCAGGTGGTGGCCGGGCACCGACTCGTGGAAGGCGAGGGTCTCGTACTCGAAGCGGAAGCGCTCCTGCGGGTGGGTGGACAGCAGGCAGTGCGCGCCCGGCCGGCTGCCGTCCACGGCCGGCGGCCGGTAGTAGGCCAGCGCGGAGCCCTCGGCGTCGATCGGGTTGATCTCCTCGATGACGCACGGCGGGATGTCGTAGCGGGGGAACCACGCGTCCTGTGCCTGCTGGGCGCGCTGCAGGGCCCGCTCGGCGACGTCGACGATCTCCTCGCGGGTGCGGAACCGCAGGGCCGGATCGGTGCGCAGTCGCGCGGCGATCGCCGGGAAGTCGCTCTCCCCCAGCGCCCGGCGGCCGATCTCGGACCACCGTGGCTGCAGCTCGGCGAGAGTGTCCAGGCCGATCTGGTGGATCTCCCCCGGGCTCAGCCCGGTGGTGGTGTGCCGGGCCACCGCGTCGGCGTAGCCCTCCTCCCCGCCGGGCACCTGCGCGATACCGACCCGGTCGTCGGGCCGCGCACCCGGCAGCAACTCGGTGCGCAGCAGGTCGGCGAGGGCGGCCATCCCCGGGCGGACGGAGGAGGCGACCGTCTCCCGGGCCCGCTCGCGCAGTGCCGGGTCACCGGACCGGGTGGCCGGCCCGAGCAGCGCGTCGGCGTCCAGATCCAGGGCCAGGTGCCCCTCCAGCTGGCTGATCGCGTGGGTCACCCCCAGCCTCGTCGACGTCCGGCCCCGGGCGGCCTCCTCGCGGTACCGCTCTCCCAGCGCCTGCAGGAACGACCCGAGGCCGGCCAGCCGGTGCTCGTACCGCTCGGCACCGTCGGCGTCGGTGACGGTCATCGCGGGCACGGCCTGGAAGACCAGGCCCTGCCGGCTGACGTAGCCCTTCGCGGAGGCGTTGGCCGCCCACAGCGCATGGTGGGCGTCGCGCCCGGCGCCGCGGGAGAGCACGGTCAGGACGCTGTGGTCCACCAGTCCGGCCGGGTCCAGGGCCGTGGTGTCCAGGGCAGCGAGCTCGGCGTCGATGGCGGCGAAGTCGGCGGCGGCCTGCTCGCCGGCCGCCCGGCCGGGGTCACCGGCCAGGTGGTCGAACTCGGTGATGCCCAGCAGCGTGGCGTTGTAGGGGTCGTAGCTGTGCTGGGTGCGGAAGTACCGCTCGCCGAGCTCGGCGAGCGTCGTCGACGCGTCCGGGGTGACGGGGTGGGACATGGGTCCTGCCTTCGGGAGGAGGGGGTCAGAAGAGCGAGTGACCGCCGTCGATGGACAGCGTCTGGCCGCTGACCCAGCCGGCCGAGGGGACGGCGAAGAACAGCACCCCCCGGGCGATGTCCGCCGGCTTCCCCGTGGCCCGCACGGCGATCCGCTCGAGCAGGGCCTGCTGGCCCTCGTCGCCGTAGCCGTCCCACTGCCGCTGGGTGGTCGGGTTGGACAGCACGAAGCCGGGGGCGATGCCGTTGACCGTGATCCCGAACGGGCCGAGCTCGTGGGCCAGCTGCCGGGTGAAACCGATCTGCGCGGCCTTGGCCGAGGCGTAGGCCTGGATGCCGGTGAGGCTCACGCTGCGCCCGGCCCCGGAGGAGATCGTCACGATCCGCCCGTAGCGACGACGTTTCATCGTCCGGGCCGCGGCCCGGGTGCAGTTCAGCGTCGTCCGTAGGTTGGCGTCCACGACCGCGTCCCACGCGGCGTCGGTGAGGTCGTCGATGGGCACGTGGGTCTGGCCGACCACGCCTCCGGCATTGTTGACCAGGACGTCGACGTCGCCCACGCGGGCGAAGAACTCCTCGACCGCGGGGCTCACGGACAGGTCGACGTCCTTCTTGTCGACCTCGTGCACGATGGCTCCCGCGTCGGCGAGGGTGCGCGCGATCTCCTGCCCGATGCCCTGCGCGGTCCCGGTGACGACGGCGACCATGCCGTCGAGCTCGGCCATGGATCAGTCCTCCCCGTCGGGATCGGTGTCGTCGTCGGCGTCCTCGGGATCGCCGTCGGGGTCCTGACTGTCGTCGTCCTCGCCGCTGTCGACCGGTTCGGCACCGGCGCGGAAGGCACGGTGGATGAGCACCGACTCCTCCCACTGCCGCATCCTGTCCAGCCCGGCGCTGCCGACCCGCTGGAAGACCGCCTCGACCAGGCTCTCGACCAGCACGATCAGCCCTGCGAAGGAGTCGAACGGGGTGCCCTCGACGGCGATCGGCAGCACGACGTCGGCGTCGTCGGCCGCCGGGGACAGCCCCTCGTCGGTGATCACGATGACCGCGGCGCCGCGTTGCCGGGCCAGCGCCGCCACCCGCTTGGCCGGCAGCTCGTAGCGGCGCAGGTCGAACACGATCGCCACCGAGTCCTTGCCCAGGTCCAGGTAGGTCCCGATGTCGCGGCCCAGCGGCTCGTCGGCGTAGCTCACCCCGGGCACGAGCTGGTCCAGCTGCATGGCCAGGATGCGGGCGACGTGCCGGGAGAAGTAGCCGCCGTTGAGCACCACCCGGCGCGCGGGGGCGGCCAGCAGGCGGACGGCGGCGTCGAACTCGCTGGGCGGCACGGTCGACGTCAGCCGCTCCACCAGCTCCAGCCGCTGGGCGGTGGAGCGCTGGAACAGCGTCGCGTCGCCGTCCTGGCGCAGTCGGTGCGCGGCCCGGCTGACCGGGGAGTTCATCCGCTGGGTGATCTCCTCGCGCAGCCGCTCCTGGAACTCCGGGTAGCTGCCGATGCCGATGCGGGAGACCAGCCGCAGCACCGTGGGCGTCGAGGTGCCGGCCGCCTTGGCCAGGGTCGCCGCGCTGGCCAGCCCGGCGCTGGGGTAATTGGCCAGCAACGAACGGGCCACCTTCTTCTCCGCCGGGGTCAGCTCATCCATCCGGGCGAAGATTGCGTCCCTGATCTGCGTCATGCAGCCGGCTCAGGTGTGGGTCACGAGACGGTCGCCGTCGTGGTAGGCGGCGAACATCATCGGCGAGTTGTGGGCGAGGACGACCGACCCGTCGGCGGCCACGGCGATCAGGCCCCCGTAGGCGCCGCGGGACTCGAGTTCGGCCTGCACGGTCGCCTCGAGGGCCTGGGCCATCGGCGTCCCCAGATACCGGACCCGGGCGGCCACGTCGTGGGCGACGACGCCCTGGATGAACGCCTCCCCCTCGCCGGTGCAGGAGATGGCCCCGACGCCGTCCCGGGCGTAGGTGCCCGCGCCGACGATCGGGGTGTCCCCGACCCGGCCCTCGCTCTGGTTGACCATGCCCCCGGTCGAGGTGGCCGCCGCGACCCGCCCCTGCAGGTCGATAGCGACGGCGCCGACCGTGCCGTGCCGGGAGCCCTCCAGCGTCCGCTCCTGCACGTTGCGCAACTGCTGTTGGCGCGCCGGGGTGAGGAAGTACTCCGGGGGCACCGTCTCGAGGTCCCAGCCCGTGAGCCGGTCCTCGTCCGGGGCGATGAGCAGCACCGCGGGCGTCTCCTCCATCACCTTGCGGGCGGCGTGGACCGGGTTGCGGGCGTGCCGGCAGGCGGCGACCGCCCCGGCCCGGCCGTCGCCGGTCATCACGCAAGCGTCCAGCTCCGCCGTGCCGACGGCGGTGAGCGCCGCACCCCGGCCGGCGTTGAACAGCGGGTCGTCCTCCAGCCGCGCGACGGTGGCGCACACCGCGTCCAGCGCCGAGCCGCCGGCGGAGAGCACCGCGGCGCCGGCGAGGTAGGCCGCGGTCAGGCCCTCCCGGTAGGAGCCGTGCTCCTCCAGCGAGAGCTCCTCGACGCGCCCGCCGGCCCCGCCGTGCAGGACCAGGGCCCAGCCACTCGCCGCTGGGGCGGCCTGGAACAGGTGCATGTGCGTGGGGTCTCCCGCGTGGCGATCGAGGTCCGGAGGGGCAGCCGGGCGGCTCAACGGCCACCGGCCTGACGGGTGATGTAGTTGACCGCGACGAAGGAGGTGAACATCTCCAGCAGGTCGTCGCCGGCGATGCGCACCGAACGCTCGCCGGTCCGTTCCGTGCCGCGGGCCCAGGTGGCGACCTCGGCCATGTCCCCGGTCTGCAGGTCCAGGTCCAGCGTGGCCGGCCGGGCGATGCCGGGGGTGGCGACGCCACCGTCCGCCACCCGGCGCACGGCCTGCTCCGCGCCTTCCCGGATCAGGCGGCAGGACTCGGTCGGGTGCAGGTTGACCGCGCTGAACCGGGTGATCGACTCCTTGGTGGTCACGTGCACCGCGCCGGGGGCGAACCGCTCGGTCTCCGCCCAGGTCACCGCGTCGCCGGAGACGAACGCGATCGGGACGCCGTAGTGGTCGGCGACCAGGGCATTGATGCCGCTCTCGCCGACCAGCTCGCCGTTCACGCGGGCCGCGGCGAACACCTCGGGGTTGTAGGTGTGTGACAGCGTGGAGGGGCGGCCGGAGATCGAGCCGTGGTAGCCGACCAGGAACGCCGCGTCGAAGGTCTCGTCCAGCCCCTGCATCATGTAGCGCGGCTTGTGCCGGCCGGCCACGTAGGTGGCGTTGCCGGCGATGGCCCGCGGGTCCAGGTTGGCCATCGTCCCGTGGGAGTCGTTGAGCACGACCTCGGTGGCCCCGCCGGCCAGCGCGCCCTCGATGGCGGCGTTGACCTCGGCGAGCATCAGCTGGCAGCCCACCTCGTAACGGGCGCCGCCGCTGGGGCGGCACTGGTCCCAGTCGACGATGCCGGCGACGCCCTCCATGTCGAAGGAGATCCAGATCTTCATGCGTGCTCCTGCGTGGTCTCGGGGAGGGGGATGAGCGCCAGCTCGTCGGCCTTGAGGCACGCGCTCTCGTGCGCGGGCCCGACGGAGAGCAGCGGCGGGTCGGTGGTCCGGCAGATCTCGCTGGCCAGTGGACAGCGCGGGTGGAACCGGCAGCCGGCCGGAACGTCATAGGGGCTCGGCGGCTCGCCGTCGAGCTCGAAGGCGTCGTTGACACTGGCCTCGGTCATCCGCGGGATGGAGTCGATCAGCGCCCGGGTGTAGGGGTGGCGCGGCGCGGCGAACAGCTGCGCGGTGGGGGCCACCTCGACGATCCGGCCCAGGTACATGACCGCGACCCGATCGGCCAGGTGCTGCACCACGGCGAGGTTGTGGGCGATGAACAGGATGCTCAGCCCCAGCTCGGCCCGCAGTGCGGCGAACAGCTCCAGGATGGTGGCCTGCACCGACACGTCCAGCGCCGAGACCGGCTCGTCGGCGATGACCACGTCGGGCCGGACGGCCAGTGCCCGGGCGATGGCCAGCCGCTGCCGCTGGCCGCCGGAGAACTGACTGGGGTAGGCCCCCAGCACGTCCTCCTCCATGCCCACCAGGTTCAGCAGTCGCACGCTCTCCGCCCGCACCTCGCGGCGGGGCACCACCCGGTGCAGCAGGAGCAGCTCGGCGAGCATCGCGCCGACGGTCAACCGTGGGTTGAGCGAGGAGTAGGGGTCCTGGAAGACCATCTGCACCCGGCGGGAGGACTCCTTGTCCCGCCGTGCCGGCGCGACCTCCCCGCGGTGCTCCACCACCCCGCTGCTGGCCGGCGTGCTGCCGACCAGGATCTTGGCCAGCGTCGACTTGCCCGAGCCGGACTCCCCCACCAGGGCCAGGACCTCGCCCGGACGCAGGTCCAGGTCCACGCCGTCCAGTGCCTTCAGCGTGCCCGAGCCGCTGGAGGTCAGCCGGGACAGCCACGACGTCCCCAGGCTGTAGGTCTTGGTCAGCCCGGCCACCCGCAGCATCGCGGTGTCGGTCCCGGTGTCGGTCCCGGTCATGCCAGCACCTCGGTCAGCCGGTGGCTCTCGAAGCAGGCGGCCAGCCGGCCGGGGGCGACCTCGGCCAGCGGCGGCATGCTCTGGGTGCAGTGATCGCGCACATAGCCGCACCGCGGCGCGAACGGGCAGCCCTCGGGCCGATCGGCGACGTTGGGCGGGAACCCGGGGATCGGCACGAGTTCCCGCTCGGGCCGGTCGAAGTCCGGCGCGGACTCCAGCAGTCCCCGGGTGTAGGGGTGCCGCGGCTGGCGGAAGACCTCCTTCACCCGGCCGGACTCCACGATGTGCCCGGCGTACATGACGGCCAGCTCCGAGCAGGTCTGGTTGACCACGGCGAGGTCGTGGGTGACGAAGACCAGCGAGGTGCCGGTGTCTGCTCACAGCCGTTCCAGCAACCTCAGCACCTTCAGCTGCACGGTGACGTCGAGGGCGTTGGTGGGCTCGTCGCACAGCAGCAGCCGGGGGCCGCAGGAGACGGCCATCGCGATCATGATCCGCTGGCGGAGGCCGCCGGAGAGCTCGTGCGGATAGGCCCGCGCACGCCGCACCGGGTCGGGGATGCCGGTCCGGGCCATCATCGACACGGCCAGCTCACCGGCCTCCTTCGCCGACAGCCCGAGGTGCCGGCGGGGGCCCTCGGCGATCTGGTCGCCCACCCGCATCACCGGGTTGAGCGCGCTCATCGGCTCCTGGAAGATCATCGCGATCTCCGGGCCCATCAGTGCGCGCCGCCGTTTGGCCGGCATCGTGAGCAGGTCGGTGCCGCCGTACTCGATGCGGCCGGACAGCACCTCGACCGGCTTGGGCAGCAGCCCGGCGATGGCCCGCAGGGTCAGCGACTTGCCCGACCCGGACTCGCCGACGATGCCCATCCGCTGACCGGGGTCGACGTCGAAGGAGACGCCCTCGACGATCGACACGGTGCGGCGGCCGGACACGCGTACCCCGATGCTGAGGTCCTGCACGCTCAGGAGGGGCACGCCGGCCCGGCTGAGCTCCTGGGTGGACGCCGGCTCCTGCGACCGGTCCAGGTCCGTCGAGGAGATCAGCTCGGTGGACCCGCCGGGTCCCTGCGCCATGGTCACTTCCTCCGCTCCGGGGAGAGGAGGTCGGACAGGCCGTCCCCCAGCAGGGACAGGCCGAGGCTGGTCACGACGACGGCCAGGCCCGGGATCGTGGCCTGCAGCCAGTGGGTGGTGATGAACTCCTGGCCGTCCAGGATCATGGAGCCCCACTCGGCCGTGGGCGGGGCGATGCCCAGGCCCAGGTAGCCCAGGGTCACGATCGCCATGATGTCCATGACGATGTCGCTCATCGCGTAGATCAACGCCTGGGACAGCACGTTCGGGCCGATGTGCCGCAGCAGCACCCGGCCGTGGGACATGCCGCCCAGCCGGGCAGCGACCACGTAGTCCTGCTTCTTCGCCACCAGCAGTTCGCCCCGCATGATCTTGGCGTAGGAGACCCACGAGACCGCGGCGATGGCCAGGTAGATGCTGCTCTCCCCTGCGCCGAGCACGAAGACCAGCACGATCACCAGCACATAGAAGGGAAAGGCGAAGAAGACGTCGACGACGCGCATGACGATCGCGTCGAACCACCCGCCGAAGTAGCCGGCCAGCGCGCCGAGCACCGAGCCGATCACGAACGGGATGAGGACGGCGAGGAAGCCGATCCGCAGGTCCACCCGGGCACCCCAGAGCAGCCGGGTCAGCACGTCGCGGCCGTACTTGTCGGTACCCAGCCAGTGCGACCCGCTGGGTGACAGCAGCGCCTGCTGCAGGTCCTGCTTGATGGGGTCGTAGGGGGTCAGCAGCGGGGCGAAGACCGCGGCCAGCACGAGCAGCCCGACGATCACCAGCCCGGCGACCAGCGTGCCGTTGCGGTACCAGGCCTTGAGGGACCGCGACCGGACCGGCCGGCGCATGGCCCGGGCCGCGGTCGCCACCGCCGTGGTCATGCGCGCTCCTTGCTGGACAGATCCACCCGTGGGTCGATGGCGGTGTAGACGACGTCGGTGAGGATGCCGACGACGATCACGAACAGGGCGACGAACAGCGCCACGGCCTGGATGGTCGGGAAGTCGCGGGCGAAGATGGCGTTGATCATCAGTGAGCCCAGCCCGGGGATCGCGAAGACCTTCTCGATCACCAGGGAGCCGCCCACCAGGTAGCCCAGGTTGACCCCGACGATGGAGACCGTCGGGATCGCCGCGTTGCGCAGCACGTGCCCCCGGAAGAGCGACACCCCGGCGGCGCCCTTGGACCGTGCCGTACCGACGTAGTCCGAGGCGAGCACGTTGATCGTCGACGCGCGCAGGCTGCGGATCGTGGTCGGCGACATGGCGATGGCCAGCGTGAGAGCCGGCAGGAACAGGTAGTACGGGTGCTCGCCGAGGGTCATGCCGTAGCCGCCGACCGGGAAGGCCCGCAGCTTCACCCCGAGCAGCAGGATGAGCATGATGCCGACCCAGAACTGGGGCATGCCCTGGCCGAGCAGGGTGAAGGCCCGCACGCCGAGGTCGCGCAGCCGGCCGGGCGCCGAGGCGGCGAGCGCGGCCAGCGGGACGCTGATCACCAGGGAGAGGACCAGCGCGAACAGCAGCAGCGACAGTGTGATCGGGATGGCGTCGAGCACCAGTTCCGACACCGGCCGCTGGTAGGTGAGGCTCTCGCCGAGGTTCCCCTGGAGCAGGTGCCCGACGAAGATCAGGTACTGATCCCACAGCGGCTTGTCGAGACCGAGCTGGCTGCTCAGTGCGGCCACCCGCTCGGGAGTGGCGGTCTGGCCCAGGATCGCCACCGCGGGGTTGCCGGGCAGCAGGTGGACCATGAAGAACACGACGATGGTGACCCCGATGATCACCGGGACCGACTGCAGCAGCCGGGCCGGGACGAACCTGAGCCGGTCGAGCACGTGCCCACCTCCTCTCTGGTGCGAGACCCGGGGGTGGCGCCGCCCGCGTCGGCGGCGCCCCCCCCCGGCCGGCGCCAAGG
>JAOPYI010000126.1 GCA_025964675.1 Sphaerisporangium sp.
ACGCCCTTGCCTGGTCCCACCTTCGCCGCGCCCACCAGGCCCGCGCCCGCAGCAGCCACTACTGGAAACGCTGGCTCCGCCACAACAAGATCCAGCTATAGATCACAAAACATGACTGTAGTACTAGTACTCCAGCCGTAGATCGTGATCTCGATGGTGAGGGGCGCCGAGGAGACAGGTGGTCAGCGTCGATCATCTGGACGAGATCGACCACGCCACCGGGGGTGTCCGTTCCTTCTCCACCTACCCGACTACTCGAGTCCACCGAGACGGAGGGCGTCCCTTATCTCGCTGAGCTTCGCGGTCGTCGCCGGGGTCCGCTCCTTCGCCTGTCCAGCGAGTCGGAGGGCATCCTCAATCTCGTTGAGTTTCGCGTAGGGCAGGGCGCCCGCCCGCTCGATCAGGTCGTCCCGGGACACGGTAGTCAGCCACGTGCAAGGGGTAAAGCCCGGACACGGGAACGCGAACCGCAGCACGCCTTCAAAGGGCAGTCCTTCCATGGCGCCTACTGCCACTTCGACGCCCAGACCGCTGATGTCGACGCCCGCCGGAGCCACGACCTGCATCACCCGGATCCCGGACGCGTCGCCTTCCGACAGCAGTACGACCGGCCGCCGCTCGTCGAACTCGACCCACCAGACTTCGCCACGTTGCACATGTCCTCCTGACACAGGACGGCAGGCAGACGCTGCGCGACCCTGACGCGCTGTGGAGACGGGTGCGGCCACCATTGATCATCGGTGTGTGAAGACAAACGATCACGTGGTGGCCGCAGGTCACAGCATAGACCCTGCCCGTTGGCGGGAGGCGTTCGAGGCGGCCATGGACCGGATCGCTGGTCGGTTCGCGCGGGTCGAACCGCGCCTCCGGGCCAAGCGCTTGGTGCTGGGTCTGCTGTCGGATCTGCCGCGCAAGAACTGCTGGACGATCGCAGAGTGGGCCGGGGAGGCCACCCCGCACGGCATGCAGCACCTGCTGTGCAGGGCCGCCTGGGATGCCGAGGCCGTCCGTGACGACGTGCGCGAGTACGTCGTCGAGCACCTCCACGACGAGGCCGCTGTGCTGGTCGTCGACGAGACCGGCGACGTGAAGAAGGGCACCCACACCGTCGGGGTCCAGCGCCAGTACACCGGCACTGCCGGGCGGATCGAGAACTCCCAGGTCGCTGTCTACCTCGTCTACGCCGGCGAGCGCGGGCACGCGGCGGTGGACCGAGAGCTGTACATCCCGCGCTCCTGGACCTGCGATCCGGACCGCTGCCGGGCAGCGGGGCTCGGCGAGGACACCGTCTTCGCGACCAAGCCGGAACTGGCCCGGGTGATGATCGAACGGTTCCTGGACACTGGACACCGCGTCGGCTGGGTCACGGGTGACGAGGTCTACGGCGGCAACCCGAAACTGCGATCCGCGCTGGAAAAACGCGGCATCGGCTACGTCCTCGCAGTGGCTTGCACAGCTGAAATGACCACCGCCGCAGGCACGTTCCGCGCTGATGCGCTGGTGAAGAAGGTGCCGAAGCGGGCGTGGCAGAAGCTCTCGGCCGGACGCGGCGCGAAGGGGCAGCGGTTCTACGACTGGGCCGTCATCGACCTCGCCGAGGCGGCATCGGGCCACCACCAGCTCCTGTTCCGTCGCAACCGCACCACCGGTGAACTCGCCTATTACCGCTGTCACTTCACCACGTCGGCATCCCTGGCCACCCTGGTCAAGGTCGCAGGTTCCAGATGGCGGGTGGAGGAAACCTTCCAAAGTGAGAAGGGGCTGGCCGGACTGGATGAGCACCAGGTCCGCCGCTACCCCTCCTGGGCCCGCTGGGTCACCCTCGCGATGCTGGCCCATGCCTTCCTCGCCGTCGTCCGCGCTGACGAACACGCACACCGCCCCACGCCGGACAACCTGATCCCGCTGACCTGTAACGAGATCCAGCACCTGTTCATCAGTGTTGTTGTCCGGCCCGTTCACGGCCCGGCCCACCGGCTCAGCTGGTCCGCCTGGCGACGCAGCCACCAGGCGCGATCACGAGCCAGCCATTACCGGAGACAAGTGTGACTGAGCACTTCCGCTGGCCACTCTGAGCACCGAAGTCGGTCGCCCCTAAGCCAAAGGCTGAGGGGTTCATCGGTCGCTGGGAGTAGGTCCTGCGCCTCAGGCGCGTTTCGCGCCTGTTTGGCTAGGGTCGGTTTTCATGGAGACCACGGGAATCGTTCGTCGCCAGACGGCGGAGCGTATGCGCGACGCTCTGGAGCGGCTCGTTACCGAGCGGGATGTATGGGTGTCGACGGCTCACCCTGATCACGGGCCGCACCAGGTGCCGCTGTGGTTCTTGTGGGATGGGCGAGCGGTGTGGATGTGCACCAGCGCCACTTCCGTGACTGCGCGGAACGTTCGCAAAGAGCCGCGCGTGCGCCTGGCGCTCCCGGACGCCTTCGACGTGGTGCTTCTCCAGGGTGAGGCGGAGTGCTTCCCGGACCAGGAGGTGCCCGGAGGCGCAGCGGAGGCGTTCGCCGACAAGTTCGGGTGGGATCCGCGCGTGGAAGAGGGTTCCTTTCTGTATGTACGCGTGGCCCCGAGGACTATGCGCGCTTGGCGCGGCGAGCCGGAACTACGCGAGAGAGTCATCATGCGCGACGGAATGTGGCTGGAATAACGGCCGTCCCTCGCCGACGCGCCTCTCTCGGATCACGATCTACAGCTGGAGTACTAGTACTACAGTCATGTTTTGTGATCTATAGTATGGCGTGTGTCGGATGTGGTGACGTCTGAGGATCTTCAGTCGTGGGCGGCAGGGCTGGATGGATTGTTCGCACGGGTCGCGGGCCGATTCGGGAGGGTAGAGCCGCGTCGGCAGGCGCGGGCGTATCTGGTCGGGCTGCTGGCTCCGGTGGAGCGTAAGAACGGCTGGCAACTGGCGGAGGCCGCGGGTGATTCCCAGCCTCATCGGATGCAGCGATTGCTGAACAACGTGCGGTGGGATCCTCGGGATGTCCGTGTTGACCTGCGTGATTACGTGGTGGAGCAGCTCGGGGATCCCGGTGGGGTGCTGATCGTGGATGAAACGGGGTTCGTCAAGAAGGGCACCCGGTCGGCTGGGGTGCAGCGGCAGTATTCAGGGACGGCGGGCCGGGTGGAGAACTGCCAGCTCGGGGTGTTTCTCGCGTACGCGACCCCACGCGGACGGGCGTTGATGGATGCCGAGTTGTACCTGCCCAAGTCCTGGCTGGCCGACCGGGATCGCTGTGAGCAGGCCGGTGTCCCCCAGGAAGTGGGGTTCGCCACCAAGCCGGCGCTGGCAACAGCGATGCTGGGCCGGGCGCTGGAGGGCGGAGTGCCCGCCTCATGGGTGACCGCCGATGAGGCGTACGGCCAGGATCACAAGTTCCGCCTCTACCTGGAGAAACGCAAGGTCGGGTATGTGGTCGCCGTACCCAGGAGCCAGTCGGTCGGCACCGGCGTCGGTTACGGCAACACCGGCTCACGGGCTGATGCGGTGACCGCGGATGCGCCTGAGCAGGCATGGAAACGCTTGTCGGCGGGCGACGGGGCCAAGGGGCCGAGGTTGTATGACTGGGCGATGGCGACCTTGGCGCCCCACTCGGAGGACCATCTCGGCGGACCCGGCGGCTTCCAGCGGTGGCTGCTGGTCCGCCGCAGCCTCACGCCCAACCACCAAGGCGAGCTGGAAATGGCCTTCTATCTGTGCTTCGGACCCGCAGGAACCGCCCTGGACCAGCTCGTTCGCATCGCCGGCGCCCGCTGGGCGATCGAGGAATGCTTCCAATCGGCCAAGAACGAAGTCGGCCTGGACCAGTACCAGGTACGCCGCTACAGCGGATGGCACCGCCATATCACCTTGGCCATGCTCGCCCACGCCGACCTCGCCGTCACCGCCGCCAACGCCCCAAAAGCACACGGGGCCTGGTCCCCCTCACCCCAGCCGAGATCCGCCGTCTCCTGGCACATCTGACCAGCGTCGTCACCCACCCAATCGACCAGATCCTTCAACGGGCCCTCACCTGGTCACACCACCGCCGCGCACACCAAGCCCGCGCCCGCAGCAGCCACTACTGGAAACGCTGGCTCCGCCACAACAAGATCCAGCTATAGATCACAAAACATGACTGTAGTACTA
>JAOPYI010000129.1 GCA_025964675.1 Sphaerisporangium sp.
CCTCACACCGCCTCCGCCTCGTCGACGACGGCCTGAGCAGCTTCGCGAAGGTCATTCTCATACTCAGATACCTGTTCTGCCGACGCGAAGTCGGCGAACTCCTCCTGGTAGTAACCCAGATGCGCGAACCCGAACTCTTTCTCAGTCATCCACGCCTCCCCAGGAAGGACGAGCTTCCCAGCGGCCTCCGTCGCAGACATCCGCCCTGAGACCAGAGCATCGGCCAGATCACGCAGCCAGCGCCGGACCGCTACCTCGGTACTGGGCGCTGAAATGCCCAGCTCTTCCAGCGCAGCCAAATAGAGATCGCGGATCTCAGTCGTATCCGAACCTCTGCCCAAACCCGCCAGCTCGCGCAGAGCAGGCGAATCGACACCCCGAGCTAGCGCTTCCGCGGCGATAGTCGGCAGCTCTTCGGGATAGACAAGCCCAGCAGCCTGCCGCCAAACCGCCTCACGCAGAACCTCCATGCCCCAACTCTGCCCCATCACGACTCAGGCCGAGCCACACGTCGCGGCTAGCATCCGGCGGCGGTATTGCCCCTCATGCCGTCCCAGGCTTGACATCGAGACCCGCATATTAGAGGGGTCCCGGCGCGGTTGGTGCCGGACGACCTCAAGACCGGGGTGGACAAGCCGGACCTCTACGACCCGAAGATCAACCGTTCCTATGCCGAACTCGCCGAGCACTACGGCACCCTCGTGGATCCGGCTCGGGCGCTGAAGCCCAAAGACAAGCCGCGGGTGGAACGCCCCATGCCCTATGTCCGGGACTCCTACTGGCGGGGCCGGGAATTCGTGTCTCTGCAACACATGCAGGAACAAGCCGCACTCTGGTGCAAGGACGTCGCCGGGCGTCGGCAATGCCGCCCGCTGGGCGGCGCGGCACCGATGTCGGTGTTCGACGCGGTCGAAGCCGGTGAGCTGACACCGTTGCCCCGCAAGCGGTTCGTGCTCGCCACGTGGTCGACCGGCACGATCGGGCCAGACATCCATGTTGGGGTGGGCAAGTCGTTGTACTCGGTGCCGTGGCGGCATATGGGCCGCCGAGTCGACACGCGAGAGACACCGACGGTGGTGCAGATCTTTTACAACGGCGAGCTCATCGCCACCCACGGTGGCCGCCCGGCCGGGAAGTCCACCGATCTGTCGCACTACCCGCCGGAGAAGATCGCGTTCAAGATGCGGACCCCGACCTGGTGCCGCAGCCAGGCCGCCGATATCGGCCCGTCCTGTGTCACGTTGATCGCCGCGCTGCTCGAGGTCAACGCTGCGCGCCGCGCAAGGCGTCCTCGGCCTGGCCGGCAAGCACGGCGCGGCCCGGTTGGAGGGGGCTTGGGCGACGCCCGCTCAACCGTGGACCTGCATCGAGCTTGGTGCGACACGATCGCCGATGACGGGTTCACGGACTTATATGAAGGCTTTGACGTGATCGGCGATGAAGGTGTGCAAGCTGTGCGGCGGGGTGCCGGTGATCGATTCCACGTCGTCGGACAGCCACGCTGCGTCGCCTTCGGCGATCAGGCCGAATGCCTGGGCGTTGGAGGTCGCGACGGCCTCGGGGACGCCAGCTCGGATCATCGCAGCCCGGTGCTCGTCGGGAGGAATCTGGCGGTATTCCACCGCGTGTCCCAGCGTGTCGGACAGTTCCTTCGCGACGTCGGTGTAGGTGATCAGGTCGGGCCCGGTCAACCAGTAGCTTCGGCCCGCGTGCTCCCTCGGCGAGATGGAAACCGCGGCTGCGGTGGCGGCGACGTCATGGGCGTCGATCATCCCGACTTGACCATCACCGGCCGACATCAGGAAGCCCTGCGTCCGCTTGATCATCGGTGCCAGGGCGAGAAGGTTCTGCATGTAGGCGTTCGACCGGAGCAGCGTGTACGCCAGACCGGTGGCGTCCAGGTGTGCTTCGATCTGTGCCTGACCCCATCGCCGGTCGACCGGGGAGTCGGCCGACGCTTTGCTGGTGATCTTGACGATGTGCGTGACACCGTGGTGGACGGCGCTGTCGATGACCGCGATCTCCTGAGCCGGCACGGCCGGGCTGACGAGCAGGACCGTGTCGATGCCGCGCATGGCGGCGTCGAGCGTGTCCGGACGATCGAAGTCGCCAGTGACGATCTCGACGTCGCCGTGCGGTGCGCGGGACGGGTCACGGACCAGCGCGCGTGTGGGGTGGTGCTGCGCGGCGAGTAGTCGGACGGCTTCTGACCCGACCTTGCCGGTCGCGCCGGTGACCAGAATCAACGTGTTCTCCTTCGAGTCAGTCGAGTACGGGTACTCAGAGGGGGGCGACGCGGCCCGCGTCGACGGCGAGGACGGTTCCGGTGACCGGTCGGGCGTCCTCACCGGCGAGGTAGGCGATGACGCGGGCGACCTCGTTCACGATCGCTCCGCGGCCGCGCGCGGCCATCGGCGGAGCCAGTGCGGCAGTGTCGCTCGACCGATGCCCGAGGTCCCGCCGGTGATCAACACCGTCGTCGACTTGACGCCCATCTACGCTCTTCTTCATGATTGGATCGACCTATCCAATCTAGCTCCGCTAAGATTGGATAGTCAAGTCCAGTCCTAGGCAGGTGAGCAGATGACGCCACGCACGGCACAGCAAGACGCACCGAGCACCACCAAGGGGCGAGCGACACGAGACCGGATCGTCGCGGCCGCAGCGGATCTCATGTACCGCCACGGAGTGGCCGGCACCAGCACCCCGGCGGTCCGCGATGCCGCCGGGGTCAGCTCGTCGCAGATCTACCACTACTTCGCCGACAAGGACGACCTCACCCGGGCGGTCATCGCATTCCAGTCCGAGGCCATCCTGTCCCACCAGAAGCCGTTGCTGGCCAAGCTCGACACCCTCGACGCCCTCCGTTCATGGCGCGACGTTGTGGTCGATGCGGCCCGGCAACAGCACGGCGCCGGCGGCTGTCCGCTGGGAAGCCTGTCCAGTGAACTGTCCGACGACCACCCGTGGGCCCGCGACGCCCTGGCCGCCAGCTTCACCGACTGGTCCGAGGCGATTCGCACCGGCCTGGTCGCCATGATCGACAAGGGCACACTCCGGCACGAGACCGACCCCAATGCGCTCGCCCTGGCGTTGCTGGCAGCTGTGCAGGGCGGACTTCTGCTCGCCCAAGCCCAGCACACCACCGACGCTCTCGAAGCCGCCCTGGACGCCGTGATCGCACACATTCACGACCACACAGCAGAGCCAAGCTAACGTGGAGTTCGGCGCTGCCGGCCAACCGACAGGTGTTCGCGTCAGGAAGAGTGCACGATCTACATGGCGGGGTGTCACGGCCATGAGGTGCCGATCCAGATCGGCTACCAGCGTGGTGCACCGGCGGCGCCGGCGAAGGATGTCGAGTTCGTGGGGGCGGCCGACGGACGCCTGCCGCCCCCACGTACTCGATCTCATCGCCGGACCCGTCACCTGGTCGTCCGATCGGGTGACGGGCCACCGGCCCACTACGTCAGGCTGGTCACCTGGCCATGTCCGGGAGGAGACGTCCGCCGTTGGCGGCGATCCCCTCGGCGGACGCCTGGCCGCCCAGGTGGACGATCAGAGCGTCCGCGTCACGGACCAGCACCGCTCGGGACGCCTGGTCGGCCACGGTGGTGGCTCTGTCCCTGAACTTGCCCAGGTGGTGGAGCGCCTGGTCAGTGTTGCCCTTGTCGTAGCTCGTGCTCGCCGACTTCAGGAAGTTGCCAAGCTGGCTTCCGAGCGAGCCCTTGACTGCGAACCTGTCCAGCAGGGTCGTGAGATCGCCGAACGACGTGGTCACCGTCAGGGTCCTGACCTGCTCGGCCGTGTTGCCGGCCTTGTCCTTGGCCGTCACCTTGACGGTGTGCGTGCCGAGCGTGACGGCCGTCAGGTCGAGAGCCTTGCCGAGCTGAAGTTCCTTGTCGTCGAGCGTGGCGGTCACGGTGTCGACCCCGGAGCCTTCGTCCTTGCCCTCGGCGGTGACGGTGATCTGGGCGCTGTCGCCGTAGCTCCCGTCGGCGTTCAGCCCGCCGATGGTCAGCGCCGGCTTGGTGGCGTCCAGCTTCAGCGTGACGTCCTTGGCCTCCTCCTGGTTTCCCGCCTTGTCCTTCGAGCGGAAGGACACCTTGTGGGTGCCGTCGCTCTCAACCTTGAACGGGCCGGTGTAGGCGGCCCACGCGCCGTCGTCCACCTTGTACTCGGTCTTCTCGACCCCGGAACCCTCGTCGGTGGCCGTGAGTGTGACCGTCACCGGCGCGGTGTACCAGCCGGTGGGCTGCTCCGCCGGGTCCAGGGCGGCCTTGGTCACCGGCGCCTTGGTGTCCTTCGGGCCGCGGACAAGCGTGAAGTCGTCCACGTCGAAGTTCACTCCGGTGAACACCAGGTAGAGCTTGGTGCTTGCGGAAGGAACGTTCGTGAGCGGCGTGGAGACGTCGGCGTAGGACTCCCAGCCGCCGGTGTTCGGAACGGTGACGCTGCCGAGCACGGGCCCGGTCGGTGAACCGGTGCGGATCTCGAAGCCGCCGGACGGGGCGGGTGAGGCCACCCGGGCCGTGAAGCCGGTGACGCCGGTGAGGTCCACATCGGCGTAGGCTGCCCAGTCGCCGGGGTTGACGAAGCCGAGCACGCTGCCGCCGTGCGCCGGGACGTGCGGGTAGGGCTCCACGCCGTTCGCGTCCGTCCAGTTCTCGGCCTGAACGGTGACGTCACCGGTCGCCGGGCCGAGCTCCTTGATCCGGATGTTCCGGAACGCCACCTCGTCCCCGTTGCCGTGGTTCTGGATGCCGACGTACCCCTGCTGGAGCGAGCGGGCAGGGTCGGTGTTCGTGAAGTCGTTGATCTTCACGCCGTTGAGGAAGATCTGCAGGTGCTCACCTTCGACCCGGATCTCGTAGGTGTTCCACTGCCCCGGCGGGTTCAGCGCGGCGTCGCGGGCCGCGAGATCCGCGGACTTGAAGCTGTAGATCGAGCCGGTGGTCTTCTCCGGCGCGTCCGTGGCGTCGATCTGGATCTCGTAGCCGTTGTTCACCGCCGACCACGGGTCGTCGGAGGCGGGGAAGCCGACGAAGACGCCGGAGTTGTCGTCGCCGCGCATCCTCCAGTCCAGCTTCAGCGAGTAGGAGTGGTACTCCTTCGCCTTGTACCAGAGCATGCCGAGGCCGCCCTGCGAGGTGAGGGTGCCGTCGGCGTTGGTGAAGCCGCCCGGCCCGGCCTGCGACCAGCCGGTCGTGCTGCCGTTGTAGATCGTGGTGTAGCCGATCTCGGGACGGCAGTCCGCCTTGGCGTCGCCCATCGCGTAGTTGATGCCGCCGAGCAGGTGCCGGCGGAACTCCGGCTCGGAGAAGGAGGCCGAGGTGTGCCCGCCGCCGGTGTAGAACGATCGTCCGCCCTGGTACTCCTTGCACCAGGTGATCGGGTGGTCGTCGCCCATGCCGCCGCCGGAGTAGGAGGACTCGTCGAGAGAGGCCAGCACGTGGGCGGTGGTACGGGCGTTGGAGCGGTAGTTGTACCACTCGTCGGTGCGGTTCCACGTCGGGCCGAGGTGGGCGGTGGCCGCGTGGGCCCGGTCCTCCACCTTGACGGTGGCCGGCTGGATCGCCGGGTGGGACGCGAACCACGCCCCGACCAGGCCACCGTAGAACGGCCAGTCGTACTCGGTGTCGGCCGCGGCGTGCACGCCGACGTAGCCGCCGCCCGCGTGGATGTAGGACTCGAAGGCGGCCTGCTGGGCGTCGTTGAGCACGTCGCCGGTGGTGCTGAGGAAGACCACCGCCTTGTACTTGGCGAGGTTGTCGGCGGTGAAGGCACCCGGGTCCTCGGTCTCGGTGACCTTGAAGCCCAGGTCCTTGATCGCCTGGATGCCGGCCGGGATCGAGTCGTGCCGGAATCCAGCCGTACGTGAGAAGACCAGGAGGTCGCCGTTGCCGCCGTCACCGCCGCCGGCTGGCATCTTCCACTTCTGGGCGTCGCTGCCGTCACAGGTCTTGATGACCATCTGCCCGGCATTGGAGCCGTCGAGGCACTTGCCGGACTGCGGGTTCTTCAGCGTGCCGTCCGACCCGATGGTCCAGTTCTGCGCGCCGACGCCGGCGCAGTCCCATATCTGAACCCTGGTGCCGTCGGCGGTGCCGCCGCCCGAGACGTCCAGGCACTTGCCGAGTGTCCGGATCGTGGATCCGCTGACGGTCCAGACCTGAGCCCCGGTGTCGTTGCACTCCCAGAGTTGCACGTTGGTGCCGTTGCCCGAGTTGGCGCCGGCGACGTCGAGGCACTGGCCGCCGACGCTGGTGATGGGACCGATGATCGGGCCTCCCCCCGGCGGCTCGGCCGTCAGCGTGAAGTCGTCCACGTCGAAGAGCGCGCCGTCATTGCCCTTGAAGAACAGGTAGAGCTGTGTCGTTCCGGCCGGTGCGTTCGACAGTGGCGCGGAGACGTCGACGAAGGTCTCCCAGCCGCCGGTCACCGGCACGCTCACCTTGCCCAGCAGGGTGCCGGTAGGCGATCCGGCGCGCACTTCGATGGTGCCGCCCTTCCCGCCGGAGGAGACGCGGGCGGTGATTCCCTTGGCGCCGGTCAGCTCGTACGGCTTGAACGCGATCCAGTCGCCGTTGTTGATGTCACCCACCGTCTTGCCGCCGTGCGCCGGCGTCTTGCTGATGGGGTTGATTCCCTGCGAGGCCGTGTAGTGCTCGGCCTGCCGGTGCCGAGGCTGCAGGATGTGCTGGGTGTGCGTGGTCAGCCCGCCCGAGTCGGTGTACTCGGCGTCGAACACCGCGAAGATGTTCGCCGCGTCGTCGTGCTCGCCGTCGACCGGGATGGTCAGCTCGCCCGAGCAGCCGTCCTTCGAGGTGATCTGGTGACCGTGGCTGTCGTGGCCGAGCACGTAGGTCATCTTGACCTTCGTGCAGTCGATCTGGGTGTCCTCCGGGTCGGTCACCTTGATCTTGAAGGGGACGGTGTCGCCCCACTGGAACAGTTGGCCGTCGTCTGGCAGTTCCAGGGTGACCGTGGGCGCGGTGTTGCCCACCGTGATTAGTACGCTCGCGGTGCCGGTATTGCCGGCGGGGTCGCTCACCGTCAGCTTCGCGCTGTACTCGCCGTCGGTCGTGTACGTCTTGACCGGGTTCGGATCGGTGGAGGTGGTGCCGTCCCCGAAGTCCCAGGCGTAGGTCAGCGCGGCGCCCTCCGGATCGCTGGAGCCGGCCGAGGAGAACGTCACGGTCAGCGGGGTCTTGCCCGAGGTCTTGTCGGCCTTGACCGCGGCGATCGGTGACCGGTCGCGACCCTTGATGTACTCGAAACGGTACAAACCGGAGTTCTCGTCGCCGCCGAAGAAGCCCGCGCCGTAGTCCAGCACGTAGAGCGCGCCGTCCGGGCCGAACTCCAGATCCATCACCTGGGTGCCGGTCCACGGGAAGTCCGCGATGCCGCCGGGGGTCCCGTCGCCGTTGACGTCGATCGCCTTGATCCAGCGTCGGCCGAACTCACCGGCGAAGAAATGGCCGTCCAGGTCCTGAGGGAACTTGACCTCGGACTTCAGGTTGGCGTCGTAATGGTAGACCGGGCCGCCCATCGGGGACTCGGAGCCGCCGCCGAACTCCGGCGGCGAGCCCGCGTCACCGCCGTACCTGATCCAGGCGGGCTGGGCGGGCGGCAACTTGCGCAGGCCGGTGTTGCGGAAGGAGTCGTTGTTCGGCCCGCCGGTGGCGCAGTCGTACTTCTGCCCGGAAGGACCAGAGGGGAAGGTGAACTGGTTGTAGGTCTCGGCCAGGGTGTTGGTGCCCGTGCAGTACGGCCAGCCGTAGTTGCCCGGGCCGGTGACCCGGTCCAACTCGACCTGGCCGCTCGGCCCTCGGTTGGGGTCGCTGGTGCCCGCGTCGGGGCCGTAATCCCCCACGTAGACGATGCCGGTGGACTTGTCGACGGTCAGCCGGAACGGGTTACGGAAGCCCATGGCGTAGATTTCCGGCCTGGTGTTCGCGGTCCCCGCTGTGAACAGGTTACCGTCGGGGATGTCGTAGGTCCCGTCCGGCTTGACCTTGATCCGCAGGATCTTGCCGCGCAGGTCATTGGTGTTCCCGGCGCTGCGCTGGGCGTCGTAGGCGGGGTTGCGGTCGGTCCGCTCGTCAAGCGGGGAGTAGCCCGACGAGTCGAAGGGGTTGGAGTCGTCGCCCGTGCTCAGGTAGAGGTTGCCCGCGGCGTCGAAGTCCATGTCGCCGCCCACGTGACAGCAGATGCCCCGGTCGACCGGCACGTCGAGCACCTTGACCTCGCTCGCCATGTCCAGCGTCCAGTCGGGCTTGACCGTGAACCTGGACAGCCGGTTCACCCCCTTCCAGGCGGAGAAGTCGGAAGCGGTGGCCGGAGCGTCGCCACCGGGGGTGTTGAGGCGAGGCGCGTAGTAGAGGTAGACGAACCGGTTGGTCGCGAAGCCCGGATCGGCGGCGACTCCCTGGAGCCCCTCCTCGTCGTGGGTGTAGACGTTCAGGCTGCCCACCACGGCGGTGTCGCCGTGCGCGTCGGTGCGCCGCAGGATCCCTTCGCGCGAGGTGTGCAGCACCGACAGGTCGGGCAGGACGGTCATGGTCATCGGCTCGCCCATGTCGGCGACCCCCCTGGCCATCTCCACGCGCTGGTAATCGGCGGGGTTGAGGGCCGCCGTGTGCGCCTGGGCGGGGCTGGCCACGGTCAGCACGGTCAGGCATGTGAGGGATAGGACTAAGGTGCAGGTCTGCGCGATCCATCTTCTGATGCGAGCGGTCGGCCGCCTGGGGGGCATGGCGGAGCTTCCTTTCAATTGGTGCGGTACGGCCCGGGGCAGGCCGGGCGGAATGCGACGAGCCGCGGGTCCGCCGGGCGCCGGTCCCGGCGGGGTCACGGTCGGCGGGGGTGTCGGGCTGCCCTCGCGGAAGCCGGCCTGACCCGGAGTCCGCCCGCGGTACGTGACGCCTGCTCGGCCATGCTCATCCGGAAGAGGGGGCCGAGCCGCGGGTTCGGTTTCGGCCGGGCGAGCGTGACAGCATCGGCGACCTCGGCACGCGACCGCTGCCGTCTCGCGACAGGCGGCGCAGGGGGGGACGGTGGACGTTCCCCCGTGGGATGGGCATTCGCTTCACAGTTCCTCCGCAGACGCGGTGATTGTCCCGAAGGTAAGCCTCTTTGGACTGATTGTGAAGATAGTTCTACCAAGAACCCCGAAACTTCTGTCGGTGGCGGCGAAAGTGGTCGAGCTCGCTCGTGGTCGGCATCTGGGGAAATGGGGGCACGATGCAGCTACGCGACGTCGAAACGCCGCCGCTCCGCGCCCCTGACCGGCGGAGCTTCCGTCGCGGACGCCGCGCCGCCGAGCCCGGGGCACCTGTGCACCGGCCCGTCCCCGGCCGGCGGCACGACCCTCGAGGCCGTCCTTCCGTTCCGACGCCACTCTGACGCCCTTTCTGACGCCGCCATTGACAGCGGGGCCCGGCCGATCGTAGCCTCAGCGCACGACTGTTAGTAAACTTTCTTAAGGGAAAGGTCTCATCGTGGCACGGCGTAATTCCGGCCGGGCCTTCTCGCACGCTGAGCCCGCACACCAGCCACCCCCCAGCGCTGAAGGATCCCTGTGCCCAGGAAATTCGTGAAACGCGCCCTCGCCGCGATCTTCGGCATCACCGTCGCGGCCTCCATCGGCTTCGCCGTCAGCCCCGCCAGCAGCGCTGTCACCAGGCAGGCCGCCGCCACCCCCTTCAAGGTGCTCGCCTTCTACAACGGCACCTGGGACGCCGCCCACATCGACTTCGACAAAGAAGCCAGGGAGTGGTTCCCCACGGCCGGCGCCCAGTACGGCTTCACCTGGGAGGCGACGACCGACTGGAGCCGCCTCAGCGCCAGCGGCCTGTCGCAGTACAAGGTCATCATGTTCCTGGACGACGTCCCGCCCGCGAGCCAGCGTGCCGCGTTCCAGACCTACATGCAGAACGGCGGGGCGTGGATGGGCTTCCACGTCAGCGCGTTCACCACCGACGCCAACTCGTGGAGCTGGTACTACAACACCCTCCTCGGCTCGGGCGCGTTCCAGACGAACACCTGGGGGCCGACCGCCGAGACCCTGAAGATCGAGGATCGCGCCCACCCGTCCACGGCGGGACTGCCGGCGACCATCCAGTCCTCGGTGAGCGAGTGGTACTCGTGGAGCCGCGACCTGCGGCAGAACCCCGACATCGACATCCTGGCGTCGATCGACGCCTCCAGCTTCCCTGTCGGCAGCGACCCGAACCAGCAGTGGCGCAGCGGCTTCTACCCGATCATGTGGACCAACAAGACTTACAAGATGCTGTACGCCAACTTCGGCCACAACGACATGAACTACTCCACGAACACGCGTACGTCGTCGACCTTCGCGAGCGCCCAGCAGAACCAGTGGCTGATCAATGGCCTGCTCTGGCTGGCCAACGCAGGCGCCACCACGCCTCCCACCACGCCGCCTCCCACGACGGGGCCGATCTCCCCGACGACGTGGTACTCGGTCGTCAACAAGGGCAGCGGCAAGTGCGTCGACGCCCGCGCGGCCGGCACGGCCAACGGAACCGCGATCCAGCAGTCCACCTGCAACGCGACCAACGCGCAGCAGTACCAGTTCGTGCCGACGAGCGGGAGTTTCGTTCGCGTCAACAACCGCGGCAACAGCGCCCAGGTGCTCGACGTGACGAACGTGTCGACCGCCGACAACGCCCCGATCCAGATTTGGACGTACGGCGGCGGCAACAACCAGCAGTGGCAGCCGGTGTCCGAGGGCGGCGGCTACTACCACTTCGTCAACCGCAACAGCGGCAGGTGCCTCGACGTCCCCGGCGCGTCGACCGCCGACAGCGTCCAACTGGTCCAGTACACGTGCAACGGCACGGCCGCGCAGTCCTACCGGCTGACCGCACAGGGCTGAGGCGGCAGGCTCACGACGCGAAACCGGTGGCGGGACGTCGGCACCCTGCCGTTGTGAGGGTGCCGACGTTCCCTCAGCCGCATCGGCGGAGCTCCCACTTCGGACTCGCCGCGGTGTGCGGCCCGCCGACCGCGCCGGCTCGCGTGACTGGGAACAGCGGTCCGCCGTAGGCGGAGTCCGGGACGAGCGTACAACTGGAACGGACCCAGGACATGACCTGCGCGGTGGTCGATGCCGACGAGCCTCGCGCGTGCCGGTCGGCGCGCGACAAGACGTAGTGCAGCTGCCCGGCCGTGACGAGCCGGGAGAACTGCGACAGCGTGGGAAAGGGGACCTGGCCGGTGAAGCCGCCCATCGGAAGGATCGGGACGCCGGCGTAAAGGATGTACGGCGAGGCGTCCTTCCAGCGTGCCACGGCGAACAGATACTTCGCGCCCGCCCGGTGCGCTCTCACGTATGCCAGCATAGTGCGCTGGTGCGGGGTGAGCCCTGGATTCCGTCCGATGTAACCCTGGTGGCTGGTCGGGCCGACCCTGCCCATCCCCCCGGCCTCGCTGTAGCGCGGGTCCAGGGCTGAGACCGACCACGCGCCGGGCCCGACGAGAACCGAGGCCACACCGGTCGCCATGCCGATCGCCATTGCGGGCCGGGCTGCCCGGGCCAGCCTGGCGGCGCCCAGGAGGACCAGGGCCACGGCGCAAAGCCCCATGGTCACGGGCGCCAGCCACGGCAGGAACCGCGGGTAGCACAGGGCGAGCACG
>JAOPYI010000139.1 GCA_025964675.1 Sphaerisporangium sp.
AGAGTTTCACCGCGCCGAACGGCGCCCCCGCCTACCTGCTGCACCCGACGACGGACACCTTCATAGCGTTCAACGCCACCTGCACCCACCAGGGCTGCCCGGTCTCCTACGTCAAGCCCGGTTTTCATTGCCCTTGTCACGGCTCCACCTATGACCAGAGCGGCCAGGTGACCCGAGGGCCGGCGAACACGCCGCTGATCAAGATCCCCGTAAAGGTCGTCGACGGACAGGTCACAATCGCCTGATCCCAGCTGGGGCTGGTACCACGGCCAGCCTCGAGCCCACCTGACCAAACGGCCGTGGCCCTGGCGTGGGTGCGGCAGAGGCCGGGCGTCACGTCCGTCATCCTCGGACCCCGTACGACACTAGAAGGTGAAGCCCTGGGTCTGGACGCTGTTGTCGAAGTTGGACAGCAGCAGCTCGGGGTCCCCTATGGTGCGGATGCCGGGGAGGCGGGTGAACAGCTCGCGGTACATGATCTTGATTTCCTGGCGGGCCAGGTTGGCACCGAGGCAGAAATGCGGGCCGGGGCCGCCGAAGCCGACATGCGGGTTGGGCTTGCGGGTGATGTCGAACCGGTCGGGGTCTGCGAAGACATCCTCGTCACGGTTGGCCGAACCGTAGAACAGCACCACCTTGTCACCGGGCGCGAGCCGTACCCCTCGGATCTCGTACTCCTCGGTGACGGTCCGCCGGAACTGCATGATCGGCGAGACATACCGCACGGTCTCCTCGATGGCGCCGCCGATGTGGCCCTCGAAGTCGCCGGCGAGCCGCTCGCGCTCGCCGGGGTTGTCGGTGAGCAGCTTGAGCCCGTGGGCCATGGTGTTGCGTGCGGTCTCGTTGCCCGCGACCAGCAGCAGGGTGAAGAACGATCCCAGCTCCTTCGGGCTCAGCCGCTCCCCGTCGACGTTGGCGTTGACCAGCGCGGAGACCAGGTCGTCCGAGGGGTTCTTCTCCCGCTCGCGGCCGAGGTCGATCACCAGGCGTTGCAGGGCGAACAGCGCCGCCATGTTGCGGCCCGCCATCGCCACCGTGCGGGGGAGGCTCATGCGCACCCCGGTGTAGGCCGTGGAGACGTCGACGTGCTCGTGCACCTTGGCGCGGATGTCGTCGGGGACGCCCACCATGTCGCAGATGACGTGGATGGGCAGCCGGGCGGCGACCTGCGCGACGAAGTCACGAGGCCCCTCCTTCACCACGTCGTCGACGATGCGCTCGGCGGCCTTCACGATGTCGTCGTCGAGCTTGCCCAGCATCTTGGGCGAGAACGCGCGGGACACGATCCTGCGGAGGCGGGCGTGGCGGGGGTCGTCGAGGTTGACCATCGAGTCGCCGAACACGTGTTTCACCCAGCCGGGCGGCTCGGGGTTGGTCACGGCCGGCTCGCTGGAGAACACCTTGGCGTTGCGGCTGGCCTCCACCACGTCGGCGTGCCGCACCAGGGCGTGGAACCCCTTGCCGGAGCGGAGCAGCGGCACGCGGCGCTCGGCGAAGAAGACCGGATGGCCGAGCCTCCTGAGCCGCGCGAAGTCGCGGTCGCGCTCGTGCGGCGGCCTGCGCCAGAACGCCAGGTCCGCCAGATCGATGCCCGTCTCCATGGCCGTTGTCACGGTCTCATCCTGGCACGGCCTTTACCGTCCCCGCCCGGGGTCAGCGGTAGGGCTGCCACCTGGTGGTCAGGTCGCGGGCTTTGAAGGTCGACATGCGGTGTTCCCACTGGGCCCGGATGCCGGGATTGCTGCGCAGGATGGGCAGGACGCTGGTGACCAGCTTCAACTCGCGCAGGCGGCGCAGCACGGGGAAGCCGTCCCACTCGGTGATGTCGACGCCGTAGCGCTTCGCCAGGATGGCGTGGTCGTCGGTCGCGTAGTCGAGGCGGAGCCGGCCGACCGCGACGGGAGCCAGATCCCATTCGCGTGGGCCGACGCTGGTGCTGTCGAAGTCGCACAGCACCGGGCCGCGCGGGCCCGCGATGAGGTTGCCGATGAACGCGTCCCCGTGGATGACGCCCGGGGGCAGCGGGAAGCGGAGCCGCGCGAACTGCTCCTCGACCTGATCGCACTCCTCCAGCAGGAACGCGTGGTCATCGGCGCCCAGGTCCTCGGGCTCGGCCAGGCGCTGGCGGACCTCGTCCATCGGATGCCATCGCGGCAGGTCGGCCGGCGGCCCGGGGAGCCTGTGCAGGCGCTTGAGCAGGATGGCGAGATCGGCGCCGTCCGGCCGGATCCCCGTCTCGGGAATGTGCTCCCACAGCGTGATCATCTGCCCGTACAGCCGGATGGGCTGCTCCACCCCTGGAAGGAGCCGCACCGCCGGGAAGCCGTGGCCTGCCAGCCACCGGGCGACGCGCACCACGGTCTCCGCCCGCTCGCGAGCGGCGGTGGAGCCGGCGATGCGCACGACCACCGGAGCCGTACGCAGCCGGAACACGGCGTTGTTGGTGAACTTGATCAGCTCGGCCCGGGTGGGATCAAGTCCCGTCTCGGCGCAGACCGCGGCGAGAAGTGAGCGGAGGTTGTCGCGGGTCAGCCCGCCTGATGGATCTACCGTCGCGATGCTCATACGATCTGCAAGTCCTTGATCCGCCGGCATAGCTCCCGCGCGCCTGAGTCATGCGGCCGCTCCGCCGCCGCGTCCTTCAGCGGGTCCAGGCGGTCGATGGTCCTTACCGACCGGATCTGGGCCACCAGCCTGACGGCCTCATGCCCGTTCTCCAGACCGTCCTGCACCTCGCCCAGCCGGAGCTGCACCGTCGCCAGTCCTATCAACTCGAACACCTTGCTTCGTGCCATGTTCTGATCTCGGTTCCGTACGCTGTTGGAAAGAAGCCCGGCCGCCTTCGTCAGGTGGCCAGGGTGGGTGCGTGAGAGGCTCGCGTGCGTCATGCCGCTCGCCGCCTCGAGGTCGGCGTCGCCGAAGAACCGCACCCAGGCGGGCGCCGCCTCGTGGTCCGCCCGGGCGTACTCGTCGCCAGCCCGGCTGATGGACTTCATGGCGAGCCGCTCGTCCCCCAGCAGGGCGTACGCCCAGGCCTCGTTCGCGCACAACATGGCGACGGTCAGCTCGCAGCTCGCGTCCTGCGCGCAGATCTGGCCGAGCTGGAAGAACCGCAACGCGTCCTCTACGCGATCGAGGTGCAGGTGGACACGCCCCATCCGGTAGAGGATGTTGGCCGCCAGCGACGGGTCCTTGGCGTGTTTCGCCTGTTCGAGAGCGCGAGCGAGATGCCGGCGAGCGGCGCCGTAGAGGCCGACGTCGAAGGAGGTCCAGCCCGCCAGGTTGTGCTGGTCGGCGAGCGCACGGTGGAGGCGGCGCCCGACCTTGTCCGTGCACGTCGCCTGCAGGAGGTGCTGGGACCAGGCCAGCTGGGCCACCACCGCGTCCCGGCAGACGCCGCCGCCGTAGCGGTAGTCGAGCGCGCGGAGCGACTGGGTGACGGTCTCGACCTGCTCGACCTCCGCGTCACCGATGTTGGCCGGAACGGGCGTGTCGGCACGCGCGAGCGGCTGGCGCCACTCTTCCACCGTCGCCACCGCGGCGCCGATGGTGACCTGGGCGGCGTGGGCCAGCAGCCGGCGGACCTGCTCGTCCTCGTCGGCGTCGTCCTGATAGCCGGCCGGCGAGCCGGCCATGCCCTGCGACGCGTCGTCGAAGGCGAGTCCCATGTACCCGCGCGGGACCCCGAGGCCGTCGGCGATGCGCACGAGCACGTCGTACGCCATGACCTGGCGCCCGTTGAGGATCTCGGAGATCTCGGACTGGGACTGGCCCGTCAGCGCCGCGATCCTGCGCTGGGACACCCCGACGCGCTGGAGGAGCAGGTACACCGTGGCGATGTCGCGCGCGGCCAGAGCCTGGCGCATCTGGGGTCGCTCCCAGATGGCGAAGCTGATCGCCTGCTCGCTCACATGCGTGACGTTCATGCTGACCTTCCGACCGTCAAATCCGCTGACCTGTCAATTAACCCAGGTCCCAGGGGGCCCCCGAGGGAATAACGGTCGCACCTATCACCCGGGCAGATCGGTTTGGCCAATCGCCAGTAGACCGGAGATGGGTATCGGTGGCACGTCTTACCACCCGGCGCAAAGTTCCCTCACCCTGGAATCCACACCCCGGGGGGATCACCGCGCGCTTCCTCCGAATTGATCATCGGTCGAGAAGCACAAGGAGTGATCAGCTCATGCGCGCCGAGCAGCCCGTCCCAAAGGAGGCTCTCCACCACACCGGGGTCCTTGCGGAAGATCGTCGGCCAGGGGGCGAGCCGCGCGTCCCCTGCCAGGACACCTTCCGCGTGCTGGTCACAAGGCTGCGGGCGGGGTCCGCCTCACGCCGCGCCCGTGCGGCGGTACGGGAAGCGCTGTCGAGGGCGGGGGTCACCGCGGATGGGATCGGCGACACCGAGATCATCGTGGCGGAGCTGGCCGCCAACGCGGAGAAGCACGCCTGCGGGCCGTACGAGCTTCGCATCCACTGCCTGAGCGGCATCCCGATGTGGTGCGAGATGGTGGACGGCGGGCACGAGCTGGGCGAGATCCCCGCCATGCTGGCCTACCTGCACACGGCCGAGGAGATCGACCTGAGGCCGTTCGCCGAGAGCGGGCGCGGGCTGTTCCTTGCCCACAGGCTCTCCGGCGGCCGCTGCTACGCGTACCCCACCACGATGTCCGTGGGCGGCACGGCCGGCAAGGCCGTCGCCTTCGCCCTTCCCGCCCCCTCGTGCGGTGGGGGAGGCTGACGCCTCATCGCCGACGACCACCACCGCGTGGGCCACCTCGAGGCCTGACAGCTTCCCCATTGCGCGCTGACGGCCCCGCCTCCGGGCCACCGAGACCTGGCGCTCCAGCCGGTGGAGCCCTGAGCTGGTGATTAGTCGAACGTGGTAGCTGTAATAGGTGAGCAGTGAGTCAGGTGATGAGGGGATACGGATCAACAGCGAGGGTCAGGTCACCATCCCCGCCGAGCTTCGCGAGAAATTCCGGCTGCACGAGGGCGACGAGGTCGACGTCATCGAGGCCGGCAACGCCCTGCAGATCGTCCGCCGTGAGGGCTCCGAGAGCCGGGGCAGGCGGCTGACCGGCCGGATGCGCGGGCGGGCCTCAGTGAGGATGAGCACCGACGAGCTGATGGGGCTGCTGCGTGGGGAGTAGCCGCCGCCTGCAGCTCGTTCCCGACGAGCCGACCACGCTGGTGGACACGAGCGTCCTGCTGGACATCGTCATGGACGACCCGATGTGGGCGATCTGGTCGGAGGACGCGCTCGCCGACGCCTTCGAGGCGGGAAGGGTCGTCATCAACCCGATCGTGTACACCGAGGTCTCGGTCACCTTCGACGCGGCCGAGGACCTCGACGACGCCCTGCCCTGCACCGAGCTGGCCAGGGAGGAGCTTCCCTATGAGGCCGCCTTCCTCGCGGGCAAGGCCTTCGGCGCCTACCGCGCGCGGGGCGGCCTGATGGGTTCGCCTCCCCCCGACTTCTACATCGGCGCCCACGCGGCCGTGCGGTCGTACCGGCTGCTGACCCGCGACGCCCTGCGCTACCGCGCGTACTTCCCCTCCCTGGAGCTGATCACGCCGGATATGACCACGAGCTGACGGGAGGAGGACCACCTGACCGTTGGAGGCGGCCTGTTCCGGCATGCCAGGCGAAGTCTCCGGGCGGGGGGACCCGGCGGGACTCAGGACACCTTGCTTCTGCTGTAGAGGGCGGTCGCGAGCAGGACCCCGATGATTGCGAGGACGATCTGGAGTATCAGCTCGATCCAGTCGATTCCCCTGGTGTTGGCGACCCCGAGACCGCCGGCGATGGCCGTGCCGATGAGGGCCGCGACGATACCGATCACGATGGTCAGCCAGATCGGGATGTTCTGGCGCCCGGGAATGAGCAGCCGCGCAATCACACCGATCACCAGACCGACGATGATCGCGCTGATTATGCCGGTGACATGCATCTTCACGCCTCCGTTATCCGGTTGTTATCCGTATTCCCACGGGCGGGGCGATCGATGCGTCGGCGCGGGTCAGAGGAATCGCACGTCAGGACGGCCCGTCCGGCGCGCTCAGCGCCGTCTTCAGGTCGGACCGCAGCGTCTCGGCGTCACGGAAGTGGATCGCGCTCATGCCGGCCGACTCGGCGCCGTTGACGTTCACCAGGCGGTCGTCGACGAAAACGAAGTCTCCCGGCCGCGCGCGAAGGCCCGCCGCGACCTGGAGATAGATCTCGGCGTCGGGCTTCACCAGCCCGAGGTGACCGCTGTAGAAGCGGGCGTTCATGGTCTGGATCCAGGGAAGCCGCTCGACGCCGTCGGCCACGCACACGGGGGCGTTGGACAGCAGCGCCACCCGCTGCCCGGAGGACCTGAGCTCCTCCAGGAGCGCCACGGCGTCGTGGTTCGGATGGGTCCAGCTCTCGACGTCGAGCGCGACCAGACGCTCCACCTCGTGGTCGCGCGCCCGGCGGTCCAGCACCTCCGACCAGTAGGCGCCGGGCGTCAGGGTGCCCCGGTCGAACTCCAGCCGGTGTTCCCAGTAGCCCTGCCAGAAGCGGTCCGGGCCGATGCCGGAAGCCTCCACCAGCCGTCCGCGATCGGATTCCGGCTGGGCGTGGCACAGCACTTCCCCGTAGTCGAAGAGCACCCATTTCATGATCGTGATACTACCGAAGATCAGACCTTGAGGAACGGCTCGACGTACTCGTTCACGGCTCCGCATCCCAGGTAGTTGCGCACGGTGTGGAAGTCCGCCCAGTCGATGTTGACCTTCTCGTCGCAGGTGACCCCGTCGAAGTGGCTCTTCAGCGCCCCCGGGATGGCCGCGATGTCGTCCTTATCGGCGATGTTCACCCAGCGGCGCACGCCATGGGGGCACCTGCCGCGCCCCGCCTGCGGCAGCGGCTGGAGCCGCTCGAAGACGACCCCCGGCATCGCCAGCGGGCTGCCGAGCGTGATGAGCAGGTCGACCGACAGGTCGGGATGCGCCCACAACGCCTCGTACGTCACCACGCTGCCCAGCGAGTGCGCGATGACCACCTGCGGCCGGTTGCGGCGGATGGCGTCCGCGACGGCGTCCCGCGACCGCACCCTGGCGGCGGCGTCACCGCTCGCGAAGTAGGCCGCGACCTCGGGGCAGAAGTCCTCGGCGAAGTCCTTGGCGTGCGGTCCGAGCCTCACAAGGAGCCACTCCGCGAACCGGTGGATCAGCCCGGTCAGCGTCTCGCCCGCGACCGTTCCGGCCCCGCCCATCTGCTTCATCCAGTCGGCCAGCACGAGCTGTGACGCCGGGTCCATCTTGCGCAGGTCGCGCCTGGTGGCCGGGGGCGTCTCCTTGCGGAGCAGGTGGGCGTAGTACGCCACCTCGCTGACGTACGACTGCCCGGTGTAGGGGGTGCCGCCTCCGAGACCGGCGTGCAGATAGCGGTCCCACTTGGCCCGCATGGCCTCCGCCGCGCCCTGGGCCGAACCCGCTGCCAGGAAATAGCGGTACTTGCCGATGCCGTGAACCCCCACGATCCTCGCCACCGCATGGCCTCCCAGAGTTGCTGACGTACCCGGCTCCGCTGACTTTGCCCGAGCCTGACGATCACCACAAGGCAGCGCGCGAAAGTCTCCCGCTGGGAAGACGCGACGGGCGGCCCCGTCGTTTACCGCGCGGCCAGGACAACCGATAAGCGAACAAACCGGTTGATCGATGGCGGGGCCTTGCGGTTACCCTGGTGGCATGCCTGGTCCGCTCCACGTCCGCGGCTCGGTCGCCATCCCGGAGGCCGAGCTCACCTGGCGTTTCTCGCGTTCCTCGGGGCCGGGCGGCCAGGGCGTCAACACCACCGACAGCCGTGTCGAGCTGAGCTTCGACCTCCAGGCCACCAGCGCGCTGCCTGAGCCGCTCAAGGCCCGTGCGCTTGAGCGGCTGGGCCCGCGCCTCGTCGACGGGGTCATCACGATCACCGCCTCGGAGTACCGCTCCCAGCTGCGCAACCGCGACGCCGCGAGGCTCCGCCTGACCCACCTGATCGACCAGGCCATCGCTCCCCCGCCCAAGAAACGCCGGGCGACCAAGCCGTCACGCGGGGCCGTCGAGCGGCGCCTCACGGCCAAGAAGCACCGCTCCGGCATCAAGCGCCTGCGCCGCCCCGACGAGAGCTGACCACCCGAAGGGTCAGACGCGGCGATCCTCCATCTCCCAGATGTGGTCGATGACGTGCCAGGCGATGCGCCGGGCGGCGTACCGGGCGGGCCATCCGCCGGGCGCGAGCGGCGAACCGTCCGACGGCTTGCTCAGCACCTCGGCGATCTCGTCGCGCATCGCGGCCCGCGCCGCGTGGTCGGCGAGGGAGAACGGCCGGTGCCGCACCCCGATCTTGCGGGCGTACGACCGCTCGGCCTCCACCACGTGCGAGACCATCTTGTCGCGGTCCCTGCCGCCGCCGCGCGGGCCCTTGCGGAGCTCCTCGGGCGAACCGGCGGCGACTTCGTCGAAGACCTCCCATGAGGCCCGGACCAGCGCGGTGTCGCGTTCCGCGACCGCCGCGTCGACCGGGTGCGCGTCGATGGCCGGGATCGCTGAGGGGGCGCCGAAGTCGGTGGTCGTGTCGCCGGGCGCCCGCTCCACCACGGTGAACGCGTCGGGCACGAACGGCAGCCCCGCCCGCTGGGCGATCACCCCGTAACGGGGCACGTACCGGGCCAAGGCCTCGAGGGCGCCCTCGTCCCCCTTGCCGACGCGGCACCACCCCGGCCAGTCGTACGCGCAGGCGAAGACCTTCTTCGGGCCGATTTCAAGGTAGACGTCCGTCATAGCGCCATCCTCCCCCCGAAACCTGACAGGACTCGGCAGCTACTCGATCAGGTCGATGAGGTCTGCCACCGACTGCACCACGCTGGAGGGGCGGAACGGGTAGCGGTCGATCTGCTCCTTGGAGGTCACCCCGGTGAGCACCAGGATCGTGTGCAGGCCGGCCTCCATGCCGGAGACGATGTCGGTGTCCATGCGGTCGCCGATCATCGCGGTGCTCTCGCTGTGGCCGTCGATGGCGTTCAGCGCGCTGCGCATCATCATGGGGTTCGGCTTGCCGACGAAGTACGGCTCGACGCCCGTGGCCTTGGTGATCATCGCGGCGACCGCGCCGCAAGCCGGCAGGGAGCCCTCGTTGGAGGGGCCGACGGCGTCGGGGTTGGTCGCGATGAACCGGCTGCCGGCGTCGATGAGCCGGATCGCCCGGGTTATCGCCGTGAAGCTGTAGGTGCGGGTCTCACCCAGCACGACGTAGTCGGGATTGGTATCGGTCAGGATGTATCCCGACTCGTGCAGGGCCGTGGTCAGGCCCGCCTCGCCGATGACGTACGCCGAGCCGCCCGGCCGCTGGTCGTCCAGGAACCTCGCCGTGGCCAGCGCCGAGGTCCAGATCGCCTCAGGGGGCACCTCCAGACCGGCCCCGCGCAGCCGCACGGAAAGATCGCGCGGGGTGTAGATGGAGTTGTTGGTCAGCACCAGGAACCGCTTGCCCGAGTCACGCAGCCTGCGGATGAACTCGTCGGCCCCGGGCACGGGGCTTCCCTCGTGGACGAGGACCCCGTCCATGTCCGACAGCCAGCACTCGATCGGCTTACGTTCGTTCACCGTTACCCCGCGTTCGACGCCCTTGGCTTACGCCCCCAAGGATGACAGGTGCCCGCGACGTCCTACCCCTGAGGGGCCAGTGCCTCCAGGGCCTCCTCCGCGCGGCGCATGGAAACGGCCGGGTCGGCGTCCGGGGAGCCGATCTCGGGGTCGAAGTTGAGGTCGTGGAACAGCTCGGTCACGCCTGTGGCCGACAACGCCTCGACGTCGGCCCGGATCTCCTCGAGGGATCCGGTCAGCGGCCCACGGTCGGGCAGGCCCGCCTCCCGCACCTTGGTGACCCCACGGCAGATGAACCGGAGCGCGCCGGGGTCCCTCCCGGCTTTGCGAGCGGCCTCCTTTACAATGTAGATCTGGTCGTCGATGCCGGCCAGGTCGGCGCGGCTGGAGCTGATCCACCCGTCGGCGAGCTCACCGGCGCGCCGCAGCGCCACCTCGGCGGTGCCGCCGAGCAGCACCGGCGGCGCGGGGCTCGGCTTGGGGTCCTGGTAGGACGGCGGGATCTCGTAGAACTCGCCCTTGTGGGAGATGATCTCCTCGCTCCAGAGCCGCCGCAGGACCTGGAGGTACTCCACCGCGCGGCGCCCCCTGCTCTCCATGGGCACGCCCGAGGCGACGAACTCCTCCGGGAGCCAGCCGAGGCCCAGCCCGGCGTCCAGGCGCCCGCCGGAGACGTCCTGCAGGGTGGCGAGCTGCTTGGCGAGCAGTGCCGGGGAGATGAACGGCATGTTGACCACGGCGACGCCGAGCCGGACCCGGCTGGTCACCCCCGCGAGGTACGCCAGCGTCACGATGGGGTCCCGCACGCTGCGGTAGACCGGCCCCATCGGATGGCCGACCGGGTAGAGCAGCCGCTGGAAGGTCCACAGCGAGTCGTAGCCGAGCTCCTCCGCGCGCCGCGCGATCCTCAGCATGTTGGCGGGCGTCGCCCACGATCCCGAGACGGGTACCCCGAAGCCAATCTTCATGCGTCCACCCTATGACCACGCCCGTAGATTGGACCGGTGACCGTCCGGGGTGGAGAAGCGTCGACGACGGGCCTGGCCGAGCGGCTGGCCCATGTGGCCGGAGCCGGGCCGGTGACCGTGCTGAAGGACACCCGCGTGACGGTGGTGCGTGCCGGCGACGTCGTGGTGAAGGCACATCCCGAGGACACGGACGAGGCGGCCCTGACCGCCCGTCTCCGCGCGGCGGCCGAGCTTCCCGGGGTGCTGCTGCCGCCGCTGGCCGTCCGGGCGCAGCGGGTCGCCGGCCGCCTGGTCACGCTGTGGCCGGCGGGCGAGCCGGTGGACCCCTCCGATCCGTACGCCGCCCCCTGGGAGGCCGCGGCCGTGCTGCTCGCCCGGCTGCACGACGTGCCCACCGGCGGTCTGGCCCTCCCCCCTGCCGGAGGACCGGCGAGACCGGCGCGCGCGGTCGCCCTGCTGGACGGCCTGGACGGCGCGTACGCCGCCCCGGCGGGCGTCATCCGCGAGGCGTTCCACAGCCTGCCCCCTGGCGCGACCGTCACAGGACCCGGCGCCGGGCGGCTGACGCATGGCGACTGGCACCTCGGCCAGATCGTCAGGTACGACGGCGAGTGGCTCCTGATCGACGTCGACGACCTGGGCGCCGGTACTCCCGCGTGGGACCTGGCCCGCCCCGCCGCGTGGTTCGCCACCGGGTTCCTGTCCCCCGATCTGTGGGAGCGGTTTCTGGCGGCCTACCTGGGCGCGGGCGGATCTGCCGTGCCACACGGCGATCCGTGGCGGGAACTCGACGTGCCGGCCCGCGCGTTGACGGTCCAGTTGGCGGCCACGGCGGTGGCGGCGGCGGGTGCGGAGGGCCGTCCCCTGGACGATGTGGAGCAGGCTCTCGTCTCCTCCTGCGGGAGGATCATCCGCACCGCCCCGCAGCGGGGTCGCGTCAGGCCAGTCTGAAGGAGATCGACTCGATGCGTTGCCCAAAGTGCAGCGGTTCCATGCGGACCTACGACCGCAACGGCGTCCACATTGAGCAGTGCGAGAACTGCCGCGGCATCTTCCTGGACTACGGAGAGCTCGAGACCCTGTCCAGGGTCGAGAGCCAGTGGGCCCAGCAGCAGTACACCTCGCCGCCCTCACAGCACGGCGGACCGGCCTGGGGCGCGCCTCACCACGGCCAACGCGGTCACCACCAGCAGCGGAGCTGGGTGGGCATGCTGTTCTCCAGTTAGGAGCCCCATGCCCCCGGGGTGCCGGCCGGCCGGTCGGCACCCCGGGGCGGTCAGGTGGGCAATCTCTCCGCGAGCCTGTCAACGCGCTTTTTATCTCGCACGAAATTTCCCCTTTTATCCGTATTTGAGGGCTTAAAGGGGGGATTCGTACCTTTCCGTTTATGTCCTTACGGTGAACGCCGGCTTAATTGTTGATCTGTTACGTCCGGCGCGCTCAGAAGCTTCGCGGTATCTCAGATAATGCGGTTATAAACGCCGGTATGCGGCGATACGGGGCGAGTTTCCGAGGAATCGAATGAAGCGTTGGATCGGCGTCGGGCTGGCGCTGCTCCTGGGGGGCGCCGTGGTGGTGGCGCTCGTGGTGGGCAACCGTGGCGGCGGCACGAAGCCGCGGGAGCTCACCCTGGTCCGCGGGGTGATCGGATCGGAGAAGAAGCCCTTCTTCGACGACCAGAGAGTGCGGGCCGTCTTCGCCGGCCACGGTCTGCGGGTGGAGGTCGACACCGCCGGATCGCGCCAGATCGCGTCCTCGGTCGACCTGAAGAAGTACGGCTTCGCGTTCCCCTCCAGCGCCCCCGCCGCCGAGAAGATCAAACGCGACCAGGGCGCCGGGCGCACGTTCGCGCCCTTCTCCTCCCCCATGGCCATCGCCACGTTCAAGCCGATCGTCGACGTGCTCGCCAAGGCGGGCGTCGTGCGGGACTCCGGCCAGGGATACCAGGTGCTCGACATGCGCAAGTATCTCGACTTGGTGGCCAAGGGGACCCGGTGGGACAAGCTCCCGGGCAACACCGCCTACCCGGCGCGCAAGCGCGTGCTGCTCACCACCACCGACGTCCGCACGTCGAACTCCGCGGCGATGTACCTCTCGATCGCCGGCTACGTGGCCAACGGCGACGACGTGGTGACCTCCACCGCGCAGGGCGCCAAGGTGGCCCAGGCCGTGGCCCCCCTGTTCCTCGACCAGGGGTACTCCGAGACCTCCACCGAGGCGCCGTTCGAGGACTACCTGTCCCTCGGAATGGGCAAGACGCCGATGCTGATGGTGTACGAGGCGCAGTACGCCTCGCGGCTGTTCGCCGGGGACGGCTCCATCCGCCCCGACATGCGGCTGCTCTACCCCTCGCCCACGGTGCTGAGCAAGCACACGCTCGTGCCGTTGAGCCCGCAGGGCGCCGAGGTCGGCCGCCTCCTGCAGGAGGACCCGGAGCTCGGGCGCCTGGCCGCGCTGTACGGCTTCCGCACCGCGAGCGCCAAGGCGTTCGACGACCTGGTGGCGAAGGTCAAGGCTCCCCTGCCGGCCAGCGTGATCGACGTGGTGGAGCCCCCCGACTACGACCGGCTGGAAGGCATGATCACCGCGATCGACCGGCTCTACCGGTCCGGCGCGGCCCCCTCCTCCACCCCCTGACCTTTCGACCGTTTCGAGGAGAGACAACCGTGAGCGATCTCGTGCTGAGCCCGCCCGAACCCGTGGCCAAGGTGCCCGCGGAGAAGGCGGCGACCATGCTGCCGGTCCCGGACGGGAGGAGCGCCGAGCTGGCCGAGAAGGCCAGGGGCTTCGCCGAGGAGCTGAGCGGCCTCGACCCGCGGTCGCCCGAGTTCACCCGCAAGGTGCACGACATCACCTCCATGGGCGACTCGGAGATCCGGGCGTCGTCCCAGGTGGCCAACCGCATGCTGAAGCGCCCGGTGGCCGCGCTCGCGTCCGCCAAGGGCGAGGGCAAGGACGCGCAGGCCGCGGTCGCGGGGCAACTGGTCGCGCTGCGCCGCACCATCGTGGACCTCGACCCAAAGCAGGCGTCGAGCCCGGCCAGGAAGCTACTGGGACTGATCCCGTTCGGCGACAAGCTCCGCGACTACTTCGCGAAATACCAGTCGGCGCAGCGGCACATCGACGACATCATCCACGCGCTGAAGTCCGGACAGGACGAGCTGCTCAAGGACAACGCCGCCATCGAGGGCGAGAAGACCAACCTCTGGGAGTCGATGAAGCGGCTGCAGGAGTACGCCCTGCTCGCCGCCGCCCTCGACTCCGCCGTCGAAGAGACGATCATGAAGGTCGAGCCGGCCGACCCGGAGAAGGCCACCGCCCTGCGCTCCGACGCGCTGTTCGGCATCCGGCAGAAGCACCAGGACCTGCTGACCCAGCTCGCGGTGTCGGCCCAGGGATACCTCGCGCTGGACCTCATCCGCAAGAACAACCTCGAGCTGATCAAGGGCGTGGACCGGGCGACCACGACGACGATCGCGGCGCTGCGCACGGCCGTGATCGTGGCGCAGGCACTGGCCAACCAGAAGCTTGTGCTCGACCAGATCACCGCCCTGAACGCCACGACCTCGGACCTGATCGTGGCGACCAGCGAGATGCTGCGAACCCAGGCGGCCGACATCCAGACCCAGGCGGCCTCCACCACGGTCGACATGGACGCTCTGCGCAAGGCGTTCGACAACATCTACACCACCATGGACATGATCGACACGTTCAAGGCCAAGGCCGTGGAGAACATGGCGATCACCGTGGACAGCCTCACCGTAGAACTCGACCACGCGCGCACGTACCTGGAGCGCTCGCAGCGCGGCGACGAGCAGGCCCTCCCCCGATGAGCGGCGACGTGCAGGCGGCACGAGCGGGCCGGACACGATCACACGCTCTCCGTGTCAGGCGGATGCTCTCCGTGCTGGCGCTGCTGGCGGCGACGGCCGCGTGCGGGGCGGGCGCCTCCACGGACACCGGCTCGCCGACCGCAGCCCCCGCGGACGGCCCGAAGGTGCTCCGCATCCTCGCGGGAAGCGAGATCAAGGACCTGGAGCCACTGCTCAAGCGGGCGGAGGACGCCGCCGGCGTGCGGGTCGTGCTCTCGTACGCCGGAACGCTGGACGGGGCGGACCGGGTGGCGAGCGGCGGGGCCGACGGGAAGTACGACGCGACCTGGTTCTCCTCCAACCGCTACCTGTCGCTGATCGACGGGGCCACCGCGCGGCTCTCGACCCAGACCAAGATCATGGTGTCACCGGTGCTGCTCGGGCTGAAGGCGTCCAAGGCGCGCGAGCTCGGCTGGGACGGCAAGCCCGTGACCTGGAACGACATCGCCGCGGCCGCCAGCGCCCGCAAGTTCACGTTCGGCATGACCAGCCCCGCGGCGTCCAACTCCGGCTTCTCGGCGCTGGTCGGCGTGACCGCGGCGCTGTCCGACGCCGGGGAGGCCGTGGACAAGCCCCAGATCGAGGCGGCGACGCCCAAGCTGAAGCAGTTCTTCTCGGCGCAGACGCTCACGGCCGGGTCCTCCGGGTGGCTCGCGGACGCCTACGCCAAGCAGGGAACGGTGGACGGGCTCGTCAACTACGAGTCCGTGCTGCTGGGCCTGAACGCCTCCGGCAGGCTCGCCGAACCGCTCACGCTGATCTACCCCGGCGATGGGGTGGTGACGGCCGACTACCCGCTCACGCTCCTGAGCTCGGCCACACCGGACAAGAAGGAGCTGTACGGGAAGCTCGCGGCCTGGCTGCGCGGGCCAGAGGTCCAGCGCGAGATCATGACCACGACCTACCGGCGGCCGATCGTCCCGGAGGTCAGACCGGACCGGCGTTTCGGATCGGCCTCGCTGGTGGAGCTGCCGTTCCCGAACCGGCGCAGCGCCGCCGACGAGCTGATCGGCGTGTACCTCAACCAGGTGCGCAGGCCGTCGCGCACGCTGTTCGTGCTGGACACCTCCGGATCGATGGAGGGCGACCGGATCGACGCGCTCAAGCAGGCGCTGACCGCCCTGTCCGGCGCCGACACCTCCGTGAGCGGGTCCTTCTCGCGCTTCCGCGACCGCGAGACGGTCACGATGATCCCGTTCAACTCGGCCCCCGGCACGCCGCAGACCTTCACCCTGCCGGAGCGGGACCCCGGGCCGACGCTCCAGCGGATCCGCTCGTACGGCGAGGCGCTGGAGGCGCGCGGCGGTACGGCCATCTTCGACAGCCTGCGTGCCGGCTACGAGCAGGCGAGGTCGTCGGCGGGATCGGGGGACTTCACCTCGATCGTGCTGATGACGGACGGTGACAACACAGACGGCAGCTCGTACGAGGACTTCGCCTCCTACTACAGGTCGCTGCCGGTGAAGTTCCGCACCTTCGTCGTGATCTTCGGCGACAGTAACGTCAACGAGATGGGAAAGATCGCCCAGCTCACCGGCGGGGCCACCTTCGACGCCCGGTCAGGAGCACTGGCGGCGGCGTTCAAGGAGATCCGTGGATACCAGTAGCACGAGCGGCCGCGTCCTCGCCTACGCCGCGTCGACCAGGAACATCGTCGGGTGCGCCCTGGCGCTGGCCGGGGTGGTCCTGGTCTTCTTCGGCGTCGCCGGGGCGTTCTGGCCCATCGTGGTCGCCGGGTTGTACGGCGTCGGGGCGCTGCTGGCCCCGGCGGACCGGGTGAGCCTCACGATCTCGCACGCCGAGGTGGAGAGCCGCCGGTTGCGAGCCGACCTGGAGACCCTGCTCGCCAAGGTGGACCGGAACCGGTTCCCCGAAGACGTCGTGGCCAAGGTCGACGCGCTCGCCGAGGTGGTGCGCGACATCCTGCGCCGCGCGGACGCGCTGACCTCCTCGCCCGACCACCTGCACATCGTGTCGCAGACGATCAGGGACTATCTGCCGTCCAGCCTGGAGACCTACGCCAACCTGCCACGCTCGTACGCGCTCACGCGGCGCGGCGAGCGGCAGCGCAGCGCCCACGAGGAGCTGCTCGCCCAGCTCGACCTGCTGGACACCCAGCTGCGCAAGGTCGCCGAGTCGGTCTACCGGGGCGACGAGCAGGCGCTGCGCGACCAGGGCAGGTTCCTCCAGGACCGCTTCGGCGGCTCGGGCCTGGACCTGTGACCACTGGTGTGCCTCACCCCATGGGACGGAAGACGAGCAGCGTGCGCGGGCGCTTGCCGAACACGACCGGTCCCGGGGCGGTGAACGTCTCCCCGTCCCGCGCCAGCCGTACCTCCGTCTCGCGACCCGCCGGGGCGGCGACCCGCACGGTGTCCGCGCGCCACTGGAGGTAGTGGCGCGACAGCCCCACACCACCGAGGATCGTGCTGGCCATGGCCCGCAGGCGAGGCAGCCGGGAGGCCGCGGTCAGCATGCGGATGTCGAGCACGCCGTCCTCCAGCCTGTTCCTGCGCGTCGGGGCGACTCCGCGGGACTCGTACGCGCAGTTGCCCGCGAACAGCAGCCAGACCCTGCGCCGCACACCGTCGACGACCATCTCCTCGGGGCGCCGGTTGTGCATGAGCACGTCGGCCATGGCCAGCACCAGCGCCGGCCACTTCCCGATCTTCCCTTCCCAGTCCTCGCGGCGGTCGACGACGAGGGGGTAGATGCCGAGGCTCGCGGTGTTGAGGAAGACCCGCCCGGCGACCTCGCCGACGTCCACGGCCACAACGTGCCCGGAACGGTAGGCGGAGGCCGCCTCGTCGATGGTCTCCAGGCCGAGCGTGCGGGCGAAGTGGTCAAGCGTGCCCGCCGGGATGGGCAGCAGCGGGACGCCGTGCTCGATCGCGGCCTGCGCCGCGCAGTTCATCGTGCCGTCGCCGCCCGCGACGGCCAGCACCCGGGCGCGCCCCGCGGCGTCCTGCAGGCGCTTCATCAGGTCGTCGCCGGGGTCGGCCTCGACGATCTCCGCCTTGGGCAGCGCCTTGCGCACGGCGGCGGCGGTGCTCGGGTCGCGTCCGGCCGCGTTGTTGACCACGGCGACCACCCCCTCGCCCTCCGGGTCGAGGTCGTGGAGCGGCGCGGTGGCGGCGACACGCGCCTCGCCGATGACGGTCTGGTCCGGCCACAGGCGCTTGGTGACCAGGGCCGCCGTCACCCCGAGCGCCATGCCGGCGAGCACGTCACCGGGATAGTGGACGCCCGTGTAGACGCGGGAGAAGCAGACCGCCCCGGCCGTCACGGCGATCGGCACGGCGAGCCGCGCCGGGGCCTCCATCGCCACGGCCGTGGCGAACGCCGCCGCGGAGGCGGAGTGACCCGACGGGAACGAGTGCGAGGAGGGGATCTTGCCGAGACGCGCCAGCGGAAAGTCGACGATGGACGGCCGGGCCCGCGCGAACGCCTGCTTGCCGAGCAGGTTGACCACCGGGCTCGCCAGGCTGATCGCGAGGAGGCCTCGCGTGGCGGCGCGGCGCATCCGCCTGCGCCCGGTCAGGGCCAGGGTGCCCGCGACGGCGGCCCAGAGCAGGGAATTGTCCGCGGCCCGCGACAGGCGGGGCAACACGTGGTCGAACCCGGGCAGATGCGCGTCGGCCACCGTCTTGAACAGACGCCGGTCAAGCGCGCCGAGCTGTTTCCTCATCCGCGTACCGCTGCTCGTGGCCTTTCGCATGCCTTCGTTAGTGCCCAC
The DNA here is from genome assembly GCA_025964675.1 of Sphaerisporangium sp. Taxonomy (GTDB): domain Bacteria; phylum Actinomycetota; class Actinomycetes; order Streptosporangiales; family Streptosporangiaceae; genus Sphaerisporangium. The sequence continues at coordinate 18,192 of JAOPYI010000139.1, forward strand.
TGACGGCCGGGCCAGTCACCGCTTCATGGGCTTCCCCGGCGAGCGGGCCAGGCACGTCGCCTCCGAGCGCGTCGTGGAGCACCTCGTCGACATCGAGCTCCAGCACCCAGGTCTCGTATGGGGCGTCCGTGCGGCTCAACCGGACTCCTTCCGGGCCCGTGCCGCCCGCCTGGTCGGCCCGTGCCCGGCTGAAGACCGCCCGGAAGAACCTCTCCTCCCCCACCAGCCGGCATATTTCGATCACCCTGGAGTACAGAAGGGGTGGCTCGCACAGGCCCCGATGGCGCTCGGCGGGTGGCGTGCGGTGCTCCCTGAGCGCTCCGGCCGCGACCTCCGAAAGCATGGGATCACTGCTCACACCGCACCTCCCGTAACCGAGTGTGTCGCTATGGTGACATCGATGAGTCGCCTTGGAAGCCGGATGCCCCCGCGAGGAAGAGATTTCTTCCACCGCGTGGGGCCCCAGGCATACAGGCGACAAGTCGTGATGCCGCGGCGGGCGGTCAGCCGAGCAGGCGCGAGAGGTAGACCCGCCTGGCCTCGTCGATCAGGTCGAGGTGGTCGCCGAGCTGCTCCTTGGTGTCCAGCCGCGCCCTCTCGCGTACGAGCCGTTCCAACCTGTCCAGCCATTCGAGGCACCAGTGGAGGTCCTCGGCCCTGACGGCCCGCCGGCCGCGCACGTCCACGTAGACCGGGCTGGTGTGCGCGAACACGCCGGTGAACAGTGAGCGCGGGTGCGGGCCGCCCTCGGCGAGGGCGACGACGTAGGTGGGCGCGCCGACCACGAGCTCGGCCGTGATCTCGCCGGGCGGGCCCTCGGCCAGCACGCCGTCGGCGGTGAGGATCGACAGCCGCTCCACCTCCGGGCCGGCCACCCGCGCGGTGACCGTCACCCGGCCGCCCGGCTCGAGGTCGACGGTGTCACCCGGTCCGTGACCCTCCACGGCGAGCTCCAGGAACGGCCCGGTCGTGGCGAACGTCCGCCCGAGGCGTACGGCCTCGGCGTAGGAGGCGGCGGTCAGCGGCCCGTCCACCCTGGCGTAGGTGCGCTCCCAGCCGGGGGGGCTCGCCACCATCTCCATCCGCTGGCGGGTGAACGACAGCATCGAGTCGGTGCCCGCGACGGCCGCCAGCCGGTTTCCCGCGCCGAGCAGCCTGCGGTACACCGCCGAGGACCCGGCTGCCGAAGAGAAGTGCAGGATCTCCATGCTGTCGACCAGGCCGAGCGCGGCGTCGACGACCGCCATCCGCGCGGTGCACTGTGGGCGTCCGGTGCCGATGACGTCCCCCGGCGTCTCGACGGGCGAGTGGAAGGCGTGGGCGTAGCCGACGACGGCGCCCAGGTCGCGCAGCTCCTGGCACACCGCGGCGTTGGGCGGCCAGTCGGGACCGCCGGCGAACCCGCTGTGGTAGCGGCTCGGCGCGGCGGTCAGGCCGAAGGCGTGGAGGTGCCCGAGCAGGTCGTTGCGGTACTCGGCGCCCATGCGGGCGAGGTGGGTCTCGTCCGACCACGGCAGGTCCCGGCCCGCCCAGTGCTCCAGCGCCTCCCGGTCGAAGACGCGCGGGCCCGCGACGTTCGCGGCGAGCAGGTTGAGCACGTGCAGGTCCTCACCGTGCTGCGTGGCCGCCGCCATGGCGGGGGTGGCCACGACGTCCCCGGTGAAGTTGAGGTGCACGTGCAGGTCTCCCCCGTACCACCCCCTGGCCGCCGCGTCGTACAGCCGTGCCGGGGTCAGCTCGACCAGGATCTCGCCCGAGGGGGTGACGGACCTCTCGGCGAAGCCATACTCCATCCCCCGCGTCACCCGGACCGTCAACGGCTCGGCCGGCACGTCCAGCACGATGTCGTCGCCATGGAAGTACGGGGTGCCGTGGTAGTCCCGCCTGGCGGGGATCCCCTCCGGGTACCAGCCCTGGCCGCCGCCGCTCCACACGCTCCACCGGCAGGGGAACCCGGCCCGCACCCGCAGCCGCGCCGTGGCCGCGAGGCGGGTCATGGCAGACATGTCCACCCGCTCCGCACCGGTGGCCTCGGCGATGGTCACCTCGGTCGCGGTGTCCAGGTCGACCAGGCGGGCCCCGCCCGGGGCGAGGCGGTACGGCCGGGCGCCGACGCAGACCTCCACTGGCGACGCGCGGCCGTTGTCGAGCAGCAGGGTCAGCGGCACGGGTCTCGTGTCGAGAACGGCGCGCGGGCGGCCGTCCAGCCGGTGGCCCTCGGGCGTGAGCCGCAGCACGGCCAGCCCGTCGGGCGGGTCGCCGTCGAGCACGTCCCTGAGCACCTCGTCGAAGTCCAGCCCGGACACGAGGGTCTCGTGCTCGGCGTGGATGGCCTCCGGGTGCGCGGCCCGTATCCGGCCGAAGGCGGCGCCGAAGAACGTGTCCTCATCGGCGAACCGCGACAGGCTCATCAGCCTGACGTACCGGCTCAGGGGCTCCCCCCAGTTCACGCCGTGCTCGGCCAGCGCCCTTCGGTACTCTTCGAGCGCTCCGGCCACGGCATCGGGAAGCATCGGATCGTCGCTCATGCGGACCTCCGGTAATCGGATATATGGCCTATGGTCACGCCGACGGGACGGCTTCCCGATGAAAGCTCTCGGAGCGGGGCGAGGTTTGTTCCACCCCGGCTCACCCCTGTACGCAGAGGGAGTAAGTCGCCAGGATGCACAGCCACGACGGCCGCCCGGGACCGCTACACGTTCGAGGGCGCGGCCCCCATCAGTGGTCCGGGCGCCTATCCGAGGGTGCGGTCGAAGGCGGTGAGGAGGCGGTCGGCGGCGAGGGCTGGGGTCAGGGTGCCGTCCAGCACCTCGCGCTCCACCTCGGCGGTGATCGCCGCCACCTCGGGGTCGTCCTTGAGCCTCGCGAGCAGCCGGTCGCGCACCAGGGTCCAGGTCCAGCCGACCTGCTGGCGGCGGCGCTTGGCCGCCAGCTCGCCCGAGGCCTCCAGCAGGTCCTGGTGGCGGACGATCTGCCGCCACAGCTCGGAAAGGCCCGTGCCCTCCTGCCCGCTGCAGGTCAGCACAGGGGTGCTCCACGACCCGCCGCCCGCCCGCAGCAGCCTCAGCGCGCCCGCCAGCTCCCGGGCGGCCTTGTGCGCCTCCATCTCGTGGGAACCGTCGGCCTTGTTGACCGCGATGACGTCGGCCAGCTCCAGCACGCCCTTCTTGATGCCCTGGAGCTGGTCGCCCGTCCTCGCCAGCGTGAGCAGCAGGAATGTGTCGACCATCTCGGCGACGGCGGTCTCGGACTGCCCGACACCGACGGTCTCGACCAGGACGGTGTCGAACCCCGCCGCCTCGACGACCACCATGGCCTCACGGGTGGCCTTGGTGACCCCGCCCAGCGTGCCGGAGGTGGGGGACGGGCGGATGTAGGCGTCCGGGTCGGCCGACAGCCGGGCCATGCGGGTCTTGTCCCCGAGGATGCTGCCGCCGGTCCGCGTAGAGGAGGGGTCCACCGCGAGCACGGCCACCCGGTGGCCCTCCCCCGTCAGGTGGACGCCGAGCGCGTCGATGAAGGTGGACTTCCCGACCCCGGGCACGCCGGTCACGCCGACCCTCCTGGCCTTGCCCGAAAGCGGTGTCAGCTCGACGAGGAGCCGCTGGGCCAGCTCACGGTGGTCGGCCCGCGTCGACTCGACCAGCGTGATCGCCCGCGCGATCCACCCGACGGAGCCCTCCCGGACGCCTTGGACGTAGTCCTCAAGCCGTGGCATGACCCAGCCGGCCGGACAGGTCGCGCAGCAGGTCGAGGGCCGCGTCGGCGATGACCGTGCCGGGCGGGAAGATCGCGGTGGCTCCGGCGTCGCGCAGCGCCTGGAAGTCGTCCTGGGGGATCACCCCGCCCACGACGATCATGATGTCGTCCCGGCCCAGCGCGGCGAGCCGCTCCCGAAGTTCCGGGACGAGCGAGAGGTGCCCGGCCGCCAGCGAGGAGACGCCGACCACGTGCACATCGGCCTCGACGGCCTGGCGGGCCACCTCGGCCGGCGTCTGGAACAGCGGGCCCACGTCCACGTCGAACCCCAGGTCGGCGAAGGCCGTGGCGATCACCTTCTGGCCCCGGTCGTGCCCGTCCTGGCCGATCTTGGCGACCAGGATGCGGGGCCTGCGGCCCTCCTCGCGCTCGAACCCGGCGCAGGCCGACCGGACCTTCTCGATGTTGGCGGCGTCGCCGGCCTCGTCGCGATACACCCCGGAGATGGTACGGATCTGCCCGGTGTGCCGCCCGAAGACCTCCTCCAGGGCGTCGGAGATCTCGCCCACCGTGGCCTTGGCCCTGGCGGCGTCGACGGCGAGTGCGAGGAGGTTGCCGTCTCCGGCGGCGCCCCGGGTGAGGGCCGCGAGCGCGTACCCGCAGGCCTGCTCGTCGCGCTCCTCCCGCAGCCGGCGCAGCTTCTCGATCTGCTGGGCGCGCACGGAGGTGTTGTCGACCCTGAGCACCTCGATGTCCTCGTCGGACCCGGCGCGGTACTTGTTAACGCCGATCACCGGCTGCCTGCCCGAGTCGATGCGCGCCTGCGTGCGCGCGGCGGCCTCCTCGATGCGCAGCTTGGGCAGGCCGTCCTCGATGGCCTTGGCCATGCCGCCCGCCCGCTCGACCTCCTCGATGTGCCCCCAGGCGCGGCGCGCCAGCTCGTAGGTCAGCCGCTCGACGTACGAGCTGCCGCCCCAGGGGTCGATCACCCGGCAGGTGCCCGACTCCTGCTGGAGCAGAAGCTGGGTGTTGCGTGCGATGCGCGCGGAGAAGTCGGTGGGCAGGGCCAGCGCCTCATCCAGGGCGTTGGTGTGCAGTGACTGGGTGTGACCCTGCGTGGCCGCCATCGCCTCCACGCAGGTGCGGACGACGTTGTTGAATACGTCCTGCGCGGTCAGCGACCAGCCCGAGGTCTGGGAGTGCGTGCGCAGCGACAGCGACTTGGGGTTCTCGGCGCCGAAGCCCTTGACCAGCTTGGCCCACAGCAGGCGGGCGGCCCGCAGCTTGGCGACCTCCATGAAGAAGTTCATGCCGATGCACCAGAAGAACGACAGGCGCGGCGCGAACGCGTCGACGCCGAGCCCCGCGCCGACGCCCGCCCGGAGGTACTCCACGCCGTCGGCCAGGGTGTAGGCCAGCTCGAGGTCACACGTGGCCCCGGCCTCCTGGATGTGGTACCCGGAGATCGAGATGGAGTTGAACTTCGGCATCCGCTGCGAGGTGAAGGCGAAGATGTCCGAGATGATCCGCATCGACGGCCCGGGCGGGTAGATGTAGGTGTTGCGGACCATGAACTCCTTGAGGATGTCGTTCTGGATGGTCCCCGCCAGCTGCTCCGGGGCCACCCCCTGCTCCTCGGCCGCCACGATGTAGAGCGCGAGCACCGGGAGCACCGCGCCGTTCATGGTCCTCGACACGCTCATGCGGTCGAGCGGGATGCCGTCGAAGAGCTGCCGCATGTCGTAGATCGAGTCGATCGCCACGCCGGCCATGCCGACGTCGCCGGCCACGCGCGGGTGGTCTGAGTCGTAGCCCCGGTGGGTGGCCAGGTCGAACGCCACCGACAGGCCCTTCTGCCCGGCGGCCAGGTTGCGCCGGTAGAAGGCGTTCGACTGCTCGGCCGTCGAGAACCCGGCGTACTGCCGGATGGTCCACGGCTGGTTGACGTACATCGTCGGGTAGGGGCCGCGCAGGAAGGGCGCGAGGCCCGGGTAGGTCGACAGGAAGTCGAGGCCCTCGAGGTCCGCCGAGGTGTAGAGCGGCTTGACGGCGATGCCCTCGGGTGTGTCCCACACCAGGTCGGAGGGGCCCTTGCCGACCTGGTCCCGGACGGCGCGCGCCCAGCGGCCGAGGCCGTCCGGCTCGACGTCCCCCGTCCCGGGGTTCAGGGGGATTCCTGAGAAGTCGGGAATCATGGGGTCACTCCAAGATCGTCGAACGTGGTGCGCAGCACGTCGAGCACGTCGCACCCCGCGTGGAGGCCGGCGTCCACGCCGTCATGGTCACCCTTCCCCGCCAGCCAGACCTTTCTCGCGCCCGCCCGCCTCAGCTCGGCCGCGACCGGGGCCGCGTGCTCGGCGTACAGCTTGTCGCTGGAGCACAGACAGGCCACGGTGGCGCCGCTGCGCCGGAACGCCTCGGCGATCTCGGCCGGATCGGTCCCGGGACCGCTCACGACGGTGGCGATGCCGCCCGACTGGAAGAGGTTCGCCGCGAAGGACGCCCGCGCGGTGTACGCCGCCACCGGGCCGATCGTCGCGAGGAACACCTCGGGCCTTGCGGCCTCGCGGTCCGCGCGGTCCCGCAGGTCCTCGAAGCCCTGGGCGTAGTGCACCCGCGGCAGCCCGCCCACGGCGGGCTCGGGCGCCGGCTCCCGGGCGGGCCGCCGCTCGGTGAGGTTCGGGAACTCGCTCACGCCGGTGATCGGGTCCCTCCGGCGGGCGATGTTACTCGAGCGGCGTGCCCAGGTGGCGGCGAGCCGCTCCGGAATCAGCCGTTCGAGGGCCGCCTCGGCGCCGCCCGCGCGCTCGATCTCCTGGAACCACTCCCAGGCCCTGCCCGCGAGGTCGGCGGTGAGCCGCTCGGCGTACCAGGAGCCGCCCGCCGGGTCGACCACCCTGGCCACGCCGGCCTCCTCGACCAGCAGCGACTGGGTGTTGCGCGCGATCCGCCGGGCGAAGGCGTCGGGCAGGCCGAGGCGCGCGTCGAAGGGCTGCACGGTGACGGCGTCCGCGCCGCCGACGCCCGCGCCGAAGCAGGCCAGCGTCGTGCGGATCATGTTGACCCACGGATCGCGGCCGGTCATCATCGCCGACGAGGTGACCGCGTGCTGCACCTGGCCCCCGTGGCCTGGGACGCCGCAGACCTCGGCCACACGCGCCCAGAGCAGCCGCGCGGCGCGGAACTTCGCGATCGTGAGGAACTGGTCGGCCGTGGCGGCGTACCGGAACTCGATCTGCCCGAACGCCTCCTCGACCGGCAGGCCGCCGTCGATCAGGGCGCGCAGGTAGGCGACCCCGGTCGCGATCGAACAGCCGAGCTCCTCGGCGTCGCTCCCGCCCGCGTCGTGGTAGGGCGTGGCGTCGACGGTGATCGCCCGCAGCGAGGGGATCTCCCGTGCCCGCCTGGCGAGCTCGACGGCTCCTGACGCCGGGACCGGCGTGCCCGTCCTCGCCCGCAGGCCGATGGGGTCGGCGCCGAGGTTACCGCCCGCCGGGGCGATGCCGCGCCCGGCCGCGAGCCGCAGGAACGCGTCCGCTGCCTCGGCCGTGCGGGCTCCGGCGTCGAGCACGACGGGGGCGAGGTCGAGGTAGACCCCGTCCAGCACGCGGGGCAGCGCGGCGGGGTCGAGCCCGCCGTCGCCGAGGACGAGCCAGAGGGAGGTGACGCCGTTCTCCAGGTCGGCCAGCACGGCCTCGCGGGTCACGGCCGGGTCGGGATGGGCGTGACGCTGGCGCACGTCCCACCCGGACAGCGCGCCGCCCGCCGCGCGGGACCCACGGGTGTACGGCGCGAAGCCGGGCACGCCGGGGTCTCCCGGCAGGTCGGCGGCGTCGTACAGCGGCGCGATGGTGACACCGTCGTAGGTCGTGAAGGCGAGCGCCTCCTCGGGAGAGCCCACCTCGGCGCCGGATCCGCGCAGCACGCCCACGGCAAGTCGCCGCCACTCGTCCCGCGTGCCCGGCGGGAACCCGGCGGCCGGATGGAGTTCCTCTGGCTGCACCGTCATGTCCCGGATCGTAGGCGCTACCGTTCCAGAAGAACACTTCGGGGACCCCCTGCCGGGCACCGGGGTGCCCTGGCGCGGCCTGGCAGGCGTTCCCGATCGCGGCGCCCCTGGGGCGGCGTGTCGCCTGGCCGAGGGGGCTCAGGCGAGCGGGGCCTCCCAGGCGGCGTCCCAGGTGATCTTCCCGACCACGCCGTCGGCGTCGAGACGCTGCTCCCTCTGGAACTCCTTGCAGACGTCCCGCGACCCGGCCCCGTACGCGCCGTCCACGTCGAGGGTGAAGCCGCGCTTCGCCATCTGGGCCTGCCAGGTGCGCACGTCGTCCCCCCGCAGGACCGGCGGGTACTTCAGCGGCCTGCCGGGGAACTTCGGGTGCTCGATGGGGCCTGGGTCGGGGGGGCCGGTCTGGCCGCCGGGTCGCGGGGCGCCCTTCTTCACCCACGCGTACAGCGCGTCGCCGGGGCAGTCGGTGGAGTAGCCGTCACGATGGCCCTTGATCTCCGTGCCCGCGCCGCCCTTGTCGCGCAGGTACTCGATGGCGTCGAGGATGCCGTGGAGCATCTCGTCCGATGGCTCGATGAGGCCGGAGTTGCCGACGAGGCCGAGCACGGCGTAGTGGGCGGAGTTCAGGCCGGGGCCGTTGGCGGCGGGCAGATGGCCGGGGCCGCGGCCGACGAAGACCTTGCGGTGCGGGCAGGCCACCATGCTGTAGGCGATGTCGAGCCAGCCGTTCCCGTCCATGTGGAAGTTCTGGATGGATTTCACCATGGCGACGCACTTGGCGTGGTCGTTCACGATCGCCGGGTCGACCCGGCCTCCGGTGTAGTGCACCTTGACGCCCCTTGTGGAGGTCAGCGTCGTATAGGAGCCGCGCGGCGCGCGGGCGCCCCAGTCTTTGCGCGACACGAGGTCGATGGCCACGAACTTCTCCAGGGGGGAACGAGCATTCCGGACACTGATGGACCACTGTCCTCCCGAGGGGCCCGCAAACCGACCCCTTTGCGGTTCCCAGTGGGCCGATCCGCATAACCAACCCTAACCATGGATTACATCAACAGATGGGCGATTTGGAGGATTTCCAGTGGTTCTGCCGTTTGATTTGGTGACGCTTAGCGGAAAATCCTTGGACTGGCACACTATCGACCTGAATCATGAATGTATGTCCGAGCTGTTCGCCATGCGCTCCGGGCGGGTGCCCGCCTTCCCGGCCGCGTCCGACGAGGCCGCGGGCCTCTACCTGTGACCCTGCCCCCGGGCCATGATCGCGGGGTCGGAACGTGCCAGCAGGGCGGGCTCGGTGCGTGAGAGTCCCCGCTGCGCCGGCGGCGCCACGTCGTCGCCGGCCGGCGGGCGCTCGTTCCCCCAGAACGGGCCGGCCAGGCCGAGGTCCTGGAACAGCGCCCGGGCCTCGTCGGGGGTGCGCCGGCGGTACTCCCTGGTGAGCCGCCCGGCGTACCACCGGGTGGCGAGCAGCCACAGCGTGCGCATGTCGAGCAGGACGCCCCGGGGGCTGTGCGTCTCCCGCAGCCACCGGCCGACGTGCTCCTCGGAGCAGAACAGCGACTGGTGCCCGCAGGCGAACATCACGTCGTCCCACATGCGCGGTATGGGCACCAGGAAGTGGGCTACCAGGTCGGCCGTCGGGGGCTCGTCAGGGCACACGTCCAGCGCCAGCGCCCTGCCGCAGCCGGGACAGTGGGTCGCGACCATGCATGTCTCGCCGACCAGCGCGGGGATCGCGAACGAGTCCCAGGCGCAGCCGCCCCACCACTTCACCTTCTCGCCGGCGACGACGAAGCCGAGCGGGACCGCCGACCACGGGTGGGCCATGACGATCCGCTGCCTGCCGTCGTCGAGGACGAGGAAGTGCGCGTCGTGCAGCGCCCCCAGCGCGTCGAGCGCCTCGCCGGGTTCGATCCCGAACCGGGCGGCCACCTCCTCGGGGCGCGGCGGGTCTCCCCGCTCGGCGAACCGCCGGTAGACGAACACCCGCACGTCTGCGAGATCGTGCATGAGTCTGACAATACCCATCGTGACCTGGGTCGATGCCAGAACCCCGCCCTGGCCGATATCACGGCACGCGGGCCGGTCACGGATACGTAAACCATCCGATGTGCCGCGCAAAGCCCAAAAACCAGAATCGGCAAGGTGGTCATCCCATCGCCCGCCGATCAGAGCCGTGTCGTCCTCCACCGATGGACCACCGTGGTCCCCTCGGAGAGCGGCGTGACCTGCTACCTCGACCCGTTCGGCAGCGAGGCCACGCCCTGGCCCTACACCCGCTGGACCTCCGAAGAGCGCGACATCGGCTTCCCCGCCACCGAGCTGGTCCCGTCCTGGACCGCCCGCGCCCCCAAGGGCGCCTGGCTGCGGTTCGAGCTGCAGGCGCGCACGGTCACGGGCGGCCTGACCAAGTGGTACGACATGGGCCGCTGGGCGGAGGGCGGCGGCGACATCCACCGCACCTCGCTGCCCGGCCAGGGCGACGAGGACGGCGACGTCGCGGTCGACACCTTCGTCGCCACCCGGCCCGTCTCGGCGTACCGGCTGCGCGTCACGCTGCACGGCGCGGGAGCCGCCGTGGGCGCGGTCGCGGTGATGGCCTCGGCTGTGCCCCCGCGCGCCAGCGTGCCGGCCGGCGCCCCCGGCGAGGGGCCCGGCGCCGAGCTGGACGTGCCGCCGCGCTCGCAGAAGACCCACGCCGGCCACCATCCCGAGTGGGGCGGCGGCGGCGACTCCTGGTGCAGCCCGGCCTCGGTCACGATGGTCCTCCAGTACTGGGGCCACGGGCCCGGTCCGGCCGAGCTGGCCTTCGTCGACCCCGCCGACCCGTGCCCCGCCGTCGACCACGCGGCACGCGACATGTACGACCACAGCTACCAGGGCACCGGCAACTGGCCGTTCGGGGTCGCCTACGCGGGCAGGTACGGGCTGGACGGCTTCGTCACCCGGCTACGCTCACTCACCGAGATGGAACGCTTCATTCGCGCCGGGATCCCGGTGATCACCTCGCAGTCGTTCAAGGAACACGAGCTGCCGGGCTCGGGATACTCCACGCGCGGCCACATCATGGTCGTCTCCGGGTTCACCCGCGACGGCGACGTGATCGCCAACGATCCGGCCGCCCCGTCCGACGAGACGGTCAAAAGAATCTATCCACGGGCCGCATTCGAGAACGTCTGGTTACGCACCACCAGCAGCGGGGGAATCGTTCATGTCATCCACCCGCACGACATCCAACTCCCACCTTCCGAGGGCAACTGGTGATCGAGTCTCCTATCACTGCCGCCGACGTCGCACGCGCGGACGACCGCCCGTTCTGGGTGGAGATCGTGCCCACTCCCGCGGGTGAGGAGGTGTGGTGGGACGTGCCGCGCCCAAGCGAGGGCGGGCGGCGCTGCGTCGTGCGGCGCGCGCCGGGCGGAGACGTCGAGGACGTGCTGCCGCCGGGCTGGAACGCCCGCAACCGGGTGATCGAGTATGGGGGGCGCTCCTGGCGGCCGCTTCCCGGCGGCGGGCTGGTGTTCACCAACTGGGAGGACCAGCGGCTCTACCGCTGCCCGCCGGGAGGCGACCCCGTGCCGCTCACCCCGCCGGGGCCGTCCCGCTACGCCGACCTGGTCGTGCACGGCGAGGAGGTGTGGTGCGTGCGCGAGACCGGCGATGATCGCGATCTCGTCGCGGTGCCGCTCCACGGCGGACCGGCCCGCGTGGTGGCAAGGGCCCAGCACTTCATCATGAACCCGCGCGTCTCCCCCGACGGCGGCCAGGTGGCCTGGATCGGATGGGACCACCCCGACATGCCCTGGGACGGCACCTCCCTCTGCGTGGCGCCGCTGCGGGACGACGGCACCGCCGGGCCGTACCGCGTGGTGGCGGGCGGGCCGGCGGAGGCGGTGACCCAGGCCGAGTGGCGCGACGACGGCGCGCTGTACGCCGTGACCGACCCGACCGGCTGGTGGAACATCCACCTGGTGCCGCTCGACGGCACTGCCCCGCGAGACCTCACCCCGGTGCCGGAGGAGTTCGGCGACGCGGCCTGGAAGCTCGGCTACCAGTACTTCGCGCTCGCGGGCGACCGGATCGTCACGATGCACGGCACGGCCGACGGCAGGCGGCTGGGCGTGCTCGACCCCGCCACCGGGGAGATCACCGACATCGGCGGGCCGTACACCTACTGGGCGCCGACGATCTCCGCCTCCTCCGACGGCTCGAGCGTCGTCGCGGTGGGGGGCTCCCCGCACAAGCCGTTCGAGGTCGTGCGGATCGACCTCGCCACCGGCGCCCACGAGGTGCTCTCCGTCGCCGGGCAGCTCCCCGACCCCTCGGTGCTGCCGACCCCCGAGGCGATGGTCTTCGACGGCGTGCACGCCCACGTGTACCGGCCGGCCGGCGCCGAGGACGGCCCGGCCCCGTACGTGATATTCGTACACGGAGGCCCGACCGGCTCCAGCCCGATGGTGTTCAACCTCGACATCGCCTACTTCACCAGCAGGGGCATCGGCGTCGCCGACGTGAACTACGGAGGCTCCACCGGGTACGGCAGGGAGTACCGCGAGCGGCTCCGCCACAACTGGGGCATCGTGGACGTGCGTGACAGCGAGACCGTCGCCCGCGGCCTGGCCCGCGCCGGGCTCGCCGACCTCGGGCGGATCGCCATCCGGGGCGGCAGCGCGGGCGGCTGGACCTCCGTGGCCGCGCTCGTGCACAGCGACGTCTTCCGCGGGGCTGTCGCGCACTACGCGATCACCGATCCGGAGGGCTGGGCGAGCGAGACCCACGACTTCGAGTCCCGGTACCTGGACGGTCTCATCGGCCCGCTGCCCGAGACGCGCCAGCGCTACCTCGACCGCTCCCCCACCCTGCACGCCGCGCGGGCGTCCGGCCCGGCCCTGCTCATGCACGGCCTGGAGGACGCCATCGTCGACCCCGGCCAGGCCGAGCGGTTCGTCGCCGCGCTTGACGAGAGCGGCGGCCGGTGGGCCTACCTCACCTTTCCCGGGGAACAGCATGGCTGGAGAAGAGAGGAAACGATCGTCGCGGCACTCGAGGCCGAGCTCGCGTTCTACGGGCTCATCTTCGGCTTCCCCACTCCCGAAGTGCCGCCGCTGACGCTGAAAGGAAGAACGTGACCGAGGTCGCAAGCATCTGCTCGGACCTGCTGAAGATCGACACGACCAACGACGGCACGTCGGACGGCTCGGGAGAGCGGCTGGCCGCCGAACACGTCGCGGGGCTGCTCGCCGACGCGGGCATCGAGCCCGTGCTCTTCGAGCCGGCTCCCCGCCGTACGAGCGTGGTGGCGCGCATCCCCGGAGACAGCCCCGAGGCGCTGCTCATCCACGGCCACCTGGACGTCGTCCCGGCCGACCCGGCGGAGTGGAAGCTCCACCCTTTCTCCGGCGAGATCGCGGACGGGTGCGTGAACGGGCGCGGCGCGGTGGACATGAAGGGCACGCTCTCCATGACGCTGACGCTGGCCCGCGAGTGGGCCCGGCAGGGCCTGCGTCCGAAGCGCGACATCGTGCTGGCGTTCCTCGCCGACGAGGAGGCCACCGGAGATTACGGCGCGGGCTACGCCGTCACCCGGCACCGCGAGCTGTTCGAGGGCTGCACCGAGGCCATCAGCGAGTCGGGCGGCTTCAGCGTGACCGTCCCCCGCCGAGCCCCCGCGGAACCCTCGCGGCCGGACCATCTGCGCGTGTATCCGGTGGCGGTGGGCGAGCGTGGCACGGCCTGGATGAAGGTCACCGCGCAGGGCGTGCCCGGCCACGGCTCCAAGCCGCCGGTGGACAACCCGGTGGCGGAGCTGTGCCGCGCGCTCGCCCGCCTCGCGGACCACCGCTGGCCCGTACGCCTCACGCCCGCCGTGAGCTCGCTCATCGAGAACCTCGGCAGGGCCCTCGGGACGACGATCGACCTGGACCGCCTGGACGAGGAGGTCGAGCGCCTCGGCAAGGCGGGCGCGCTGTTCAGGGGGGTCATCCGCAACTCGGCCAACCCGACCATGCTCGAGGCCGGCTACAAGGTCAACGTCATCCCGGGCACGGCACAGGCTCAGGTGGACGGCAGGTTCCTGCCCGGGTTCGGCGAGGAGTTCCTGGAGACCGTCGACCGGCTGCTCGGCCCGAAGATCAGCCGGGAGTTCGTCAGCTTCCAGGACGCCGTCGCCTCACCCACGGCCGGCCTCTACGACGACCTGTGCGCCGCGCTGCTCGCCGAGGACCCGGCCGGGCGCCCCGTGCCGTACGTCATGACCGGGGGCACCGACGCCAAGTCCTTCGCCAGGCTGGGCATCCGGGGCTACGGCTTCGCACCGCTGCTGCTGGACCCGGGCCTCGACTACTTCGGCATGTTCCACGGCGTGGACGAACGCGTGCCGGTGGCCGGCCTGGAATTCGGCGTCCGCGTCCTGGACCAGCTCCTGACCTCCCGCACCGGCAGACGCGGCTCTCATCCTTCCGTCGTCTGAAGTAGGCCGCCTAGCCTCACTGCTCTGCCTCATGCTGGGACGGATCGTTGATCGCGTCATCGAAGGGGGAACCACTTGAGACCGTTCCTGCGCAGGTGGACGCCGCTCTCCGCGGCGACCGTGCTCGCGGCGGGCGTCCAGGCCACGACCTTGCCGGCGCACACGGACGACGTCGTCTTCCCCTATTCGGGAATGACCGAGAGATCGATCGCCAGCGGAGTGGTCGCGCGGGATGGCGTGGTCGTGCGGGGAGCCGACGTGCTGGTCATCGCCTATCCCGCGGGGGACGCCCTCGACGTGCCGGCGGGCACCGAACTCAGCACTCTGGTCGTCGGCGCCGCGAGCACCAACTCGCTCGGGCGCTTCTCCGTCGACGTCGACCCCTCGGCGCTGCCAGCCCGGTACGTCGACGACAGGGGGCGGGTCAACCTGCAGATCGCGGTCTCGGACGATGATCGCGAGGTCCGCTGGACGACGACCGCCGTCCGGTCGTCCCACGCCACGCCGATCGGCGGCACCGGCGAGCTCTGCGGCCCGGACGTCACCCACGGCTGCGATCCAGGCGACCCCGTCTACATCGTTCCGGGAGCCTCGGGGTCGGAGCGGCTGGCGGTCGTGGTCGGCACGGCGGGCGGGCGGCCGGTGACCCCGATCTGGTCCACCGCTTCCACGGAGGCCCTCGGAGCGTCGGTGCCACAGCAGCTCGTCGTGGACCTCGGCGCCCGGCCCACGATCACGGACGCCAACGACGACCCCGCCGCCTGGGTCACCGCCCCCTCGGGCGAGGAGGTCACTCCGGTACCGGACGGGGCGGGGTGGTCTCCTCCCACCACCTCGCCTCCCGCGCCGTCCGCGCCCATCGGCGCCCTCGCGGCCGCTGGGGCGAAGCAGGTGGAGGCGATGCCCCGTACACCCGCTTTCACCTCGATGGCCGCGGCGGTTCGGGACGGCTCCCTCACGGCGGCGCAGATCTCAGCCGGGACCACCGCCTCGGCGGGCAAGGCCCCGGGACCATGCGTCACGCGGATCGTCAAGAGGTACAACGGGCGCGAGGAGACGTACATGGGGGTCTACGCCTGGTCCGGCGCCCTGGCGACGGTGACACAGGCGGACGGCGCCGATCACACGCTCAGCGCCGGCGCCGAGGGCGGCCGCGGCAGGTGGTTCTCCAACGGCTCGCTGACGCTGTCGGTGAGGACCAGCAACAGCCACACCGTGTCACGGGTCGCCGACGCCTGGGCGATCGGCACGGTGAACTACGGGATCCTCGCGAACAGCTGCAACGGCAGGCGCGATCTCGTGCCGTTGAGCCTCGGCGATCCCATCAAGCGTTTCGCCCGCGCCTATCACCCCTCCTTGAAGGCACAGTGCATAACCCTTTACGCGAACTCCTCCGTCTGGGAGAAGGATCAGGCGCGTAACGTCAAAATAGGCGCAGGCGTCAGCGTGGCGGGGTTCAGCGCATCGGCCCAGAGCGGCTACGACGCCCGGTCGAAGCTGTCGTTCAGGCCGAAGAAACCCACGCGGCTCTGCGGTGACAAGAGCGTGGGAGTACGCCTTTCCTCCATCGTCGAGGCACACCGGGACCGGTCATCCTGAGAATCGGAAAAGCCCCCACCACGCTGGTTCTCCTGTCCGTGCTCGCGGCGGCCGGTTGCGCGGGTGAAAGCCCCCTGCGACCGGCGCCCAAGCTCGTGGAGCCCGGCGACACGGGGCGGCAGTCGTTCGGGCTCCGGTTGACGACGCGGGGCATGCCCTACCTGTTCGGCGGCTTCTCCGTCTGCCTGAACCGATCGGGCGTCGTGAGCGTTACCGGCGTCGAGTTCGAGGACGCGACAGGCGACCTCAGGGTGCAGGCCTTCGCCCTGAGGCCCTTCTACAGGGCTTTCGGCGACGACGGGGTGGGCTGGGGCGAGCCGAAGAGCCTGAAGCAGCGTGGCGTCCCGACCGCGCTTCGCACCGTCACGCAGGTGTGCCAGCCGGACGACTCGTCACGCGTGGAGTTCACCGAGCTGGTCCTGCAGACCTCGCGCCCGGGTGCCGTCAGCGCGTCGAGCTCGGGGTTCGTCATCTCCTACACCAGCGGGGCGTCCGAGGGGAGGCTTCGCGTACCGTTCGGGATCACTCTGTGCGCACCGGCCGACAAGACCCTGCCTTTGTGCCAGTCACAGACCTGAGCGGTTCCGGCCAAGGGGAGGCGGGCCGCATCCCCCGTACCGGCGGGGTCACGCCGCCGGCACGATCGTGGGTCTCCTACCGTCAGGGCTTGAGGACGGAGTCGATGATGTAGACCGTGGCGTTGCGGGTCTGGAGATCGCCGCACACCACCTGGGCGTTGCCGACCTTGATGGTGTCACCGGAGCGGTGGACGCTGAGCCTGCCGCCCGCCAGGGTGGTGACGTTGCCCTTCTCCAGGTCGGAGAGGGTCTTGCGCCCCTGGACGACGTGGTAGGCGAGCAGCTTGGTGAGCTCGTTCTTGTTACCCATGAGCCTGTTGAGCTGGGCCTTGGGAACCTTGTTGAACGCGTCGTTGGTGGGCGCGAAGACGGTGATGTCCCTGGCGGAGTTCAGCGTGTCCAACAGGCCCGCCTTCTTGGCGGCGTCGACGAAGGTGGACAGGTCCGGGATGTGCGAGGCGGCGGTGGCCAGCGGCTCGTTGGCGATCTCCGATGGGCTGCCCGGCCCCGACTGCGGCAGGGACTTGCAGCCCGGCCCGATCGGAGACGAGGAGGGCGTGGGTGTGGGCGTGCGGAGGGTCCCCGGCGTCACCGTGGCGGCGCCGGCTGCGGTGCTGTAGACGGCCGTGAACGACAGGGCCGCTACAACGGGAAGGGTGAGTAGACGAGTGTTCATATGTCTGTCCCCTTTTGCGCTCTTTTGAAGAGACGGTCACTGGGCCAGCGACCACGACTGAGTACCTGGCGACGGCCCGGGAAACACCCACCGGCAGACCGCTCACCGCCGAACCCCCGGAACAGCCATCCTCCGAGCCTCGGCCCCCACCCGATCAAGGCGACCGTGCGCCGGGTGGTCTCGTCACGGCCCCGCACACGGCGACCCTCTCATTATCGCCGAGCACCCGCCGTCGCCACCCATGAGCAGGACCACAAGCGACAAAACGTCCACCATGTCGATCAGAATCGGTAGCGCAGGATGCGGCCGACTCGGCGCAGGAAGTAGATGCGGTTCATGACCGCCAGGGCCGCGCGGTAGCCGGCGGGGAAGCGTTCGACCTCGGGGACGTCGGAGAAGAACAGCTCGGAGGCGAGCCGGAGACGGGGGACGGCGGCGGTCAGTTCGGCGGGATCGTCCAGGCCCCAGCGCAGGGTGGCGCCGGTGGCGCGGATCGCCGGCTGGAAGCGGCTCAGCTTGACGGCGAGGCGGCTGAGCGCGTCGAATATGATCTCGCCGGAGGGGAACCGGCCGGTGACGCGGCGCAGGAGGTCGTGGACCTCCTCGGTGGTGAGGTACATCAGCAGGCCCTCGGCGACCACGAGCACCGGGCGGTCGGCGGGGACCAGTTCCAGCCATCCGGGGTCCGTGGCGGGCAGCCCGATCATCGTGTAGCCGGGGCGGGGCGGGAAGAGACGCTCGCGCAGCGAGATGACATCGGGGAAGTCGACGTCGAACCATCGCACGGTCTCGGGCGGGTCGACGCGGTAGACCCGCGTGTCGAGGCCGCAGCCGAGGTGGACGACCGTGGCGTCCGGCACGCGGGCGAGATGCCCCGCGGTGAGGTTGTCCAAGGTCTTGACGCGGATGGCGACGCTCAGCGCGTCGGTGGCGCGCATCCTGAGCTTGCCGAAGTCGTAGTCGATGCGATCGACGGCCTGCTCGGCGAGCGGGTCCCGCAGTACGGGGTTCTCCGTCCGGCTGTGCGCCGCCCTGCCGTACAGGGTGGCGAGGAGGGTCTCCTTCTCCTTGGTGAGGTGGACCTTCTCCATCTTTCCAATGTAGACCTGGGGTCCCCCGGCGCCCCGGCGACCGGGGCGGTGGTGTCAGCGGAGTTTGGGGTCCAGGGCGTCGCGGACGACGTCGCCGAGCATCAGGAAGCTCAGCACGGTCGCGGTGAGGAACAGCGCGGGGAAGACGAGCAGGTGCGGGTACTCCGCGAAGAACGTCTGCGCCACGTTGAGCTGGAGCCCCCAGGACACGTCGGGGTACTGCAGGCCGACGCCCAGGTAGTCGAGGGTGGCCTCCCCGGAGATGACGTTGCCGACGTTCAGCATCGCGACCACGAACACCGGGGAGATCGCGTTCGGCAGGATGTGCTTCAGCATGATGCGCCGGTCACCGGCCCCGAGGGCTCTGGCGGCCTGCACGTAGTCGGTGTCGCGGATCGCGAGCACCTGGCCGCGCATCAGCCGGGTCATGGTCGTCCAGCCGAGGATGACCAGCACGAGGGTCATGGCCCAGATGCCGTGCCGGGGGAAGGCGATCAGGACGACGGTGGACCCGAGGACGAACGGGATGCCGAAGAACACGTCGGTCATCCGGGAGACGATCGCGTCCACCACGCCGCCGTAGTAGCCGGCGACCAGGCCGAGCACGATCGCGATCAGCAGGGCGAAGACCGTCACCGCGATGCCGATGAGCACCGAGGCGCGGGTGCCGTGCACGATCTGCGACCAGTAGTCGCAGCCCTGGAGGTCGTACCCGAAGATCGCTCCGCCGCCGGGCCCCTTCTTGGACATCCGCAGGTCGCACCGCTCGTTCGGTCCGAGCCTGGCGAACACCGAGGGAAAGGCCGCCATGCCGCAGGCCACGACCATGATGGCCATCGACAACCAGAAGATCACCCTGCCGCGCAGCTCCAGCCAGGCGTCATTCCAGAGGGAGCCCCGGACGTTGCTCGCGGGACGCGGGCCCGCGGCCTCGGCGGACAGGTCAACCACGGCGGATCCTCGGGTCGAGCACGCCGTAAAGCAGGTCGACGAGCAGGTTGGCCACGATGAAGATCATCACCAGGAGGGTCGTGACGCCGACGACGACGGGGCCCTCCTGGAGCTGGATGGACTGGAAGACCTGCTGGCCGATGCCCGGCAGGTTGAAGATGCCCTCGGTCACCACGGCACCCGCCATGAGGTTGCCGAAGTCGACGCCGAGGTAGGTCACGACCGGGATCAGCGAGTTGCGGAGCGTGTGCCTGCCGATGATCCGTGAGCGCGGCATCCCCTTCGCGGTGGCCGTGCGCACGTAGTCGGCCCGGAGGTTCTCCACCACGCTGGTGCGGGTGAGCCGGGCGACGTACGCGAGGCCGAACGAGCCCAGCACCATGCCGGGCAGGAGGTAGCTCACCGGCCAGCCGTCGTCGGTGCCCGCGGTGGGGAACAGGCCGAGGTCCAGCCCGAGGAGGATCTGCGCGGTGTACCCGACGACGAAGACGGGGACCGCGATCACGAACGTCGTCCCGGCCAGGACCGCCGTGTCCGCGAGCCTGCCCCGGCGCAGCCCCGCGATCACGCCGAGGCCGATGCCGACGACCAGCTCGAAGACCCACGCGGTGACGGCGAGCTGCGCCGTCACCGCCCAGCGGTCCTGGAGCAGCTCGCTGACCGGCTGGCCCGTGAAGGTCTCCCCGAGGTCGCCGTGGAGGAACACCCCCGCCATGTACAGGCCGTACTGCACGATGAGCGGGTCGTTCAGGTGGTAGTGGTCGCGCAGTGCCTGCAGGACGTTGTCGGGGAGCGGCTTGTCCCCGGCGAGCGCCAGGATCGGGTCGCCCGGCAGGGACCACACCATCGCGTAGATCAGAAAGGTGGTGGCCACGAAGACGGGGACGGCCTGGAGCAGGCGGTGGACGGCGTACCTCACGGCAGGGACCCCGGCCGGCCGGGGGCCCTGCGCGGAGTCCCTGTCGCGAGCATCCCTACTTGACCGTGATGGTGTCGAGATTGGGGCTGTACGGGTCGATCTGGACGCCCGTGATCTTGTTGGAGTAGCCCGCCTGGTCCTGCCAGTTCCACAGCGGGATCATCGGCATCTCGGCGAGCGCGACGTCCTCGGCCTGCTGGTAGAGCGGGACGCTGGCGTCCATGCTGGGCGCCGCGTTCGCCTTGGTGATGAGGTCGTTGAACTGCTTGTTGTCCCAGCCCATACGGTTACCCGCGCCCCACATCGACTCCAGGTAGTTCTGGGGGCTCGGGTAGTCCATGACCCAGTTGTTGCGGTAGGGGCCGTCTTCCTTCTTCGCGCGGAGCGTGGACAGGTAGTCGGCCGCCGGGATCTTGCGGAACTGGATGTCGGTGATGCCGAGGTTCTCCTTGAGCTGGTTGGCGACCGCCTGCATCCACTGCTCGTAGCTCGGGTCGGCGTTGGAGAAGTACAGGTTGAGCGTGCCCGTCAGGCCGCCCGCCTTGTCGAACAGCGCCTTGGCCTTCACCTTGTCGTACACGCAGGCCTCACCGCAGGCGTTCTCGCGATATCCCGGCACCAGTGGCGCCAGCAGCGAGGCCATCGGCTTGAAGGTGCCGTTGTAGACCGCGTCGACGATGCCCTGCCGGTCGATCGCCATCGAGATCGCCTTGCGAAGGTCGGCGTTCTGGAAGCGCTTGTCGAACACCGGGAAGCCGAGGTAGTCCATGGTGCCGCTGGCCGTGGGCACGAACCGGTCACCGAGCAGCTTCCTGGCCTCGCCGGCGCTCGCCGGCGGGATGGTCTGGAGCAGGTCTACCTTGTTCGCCCGCAGGTCGGTGTACGCGGTGTCGCGGCTGGCGTAGAGCTTGAACAGGACCGCGTCGGACCTGGCGGGGCGCACTCCGGCGTAGCCCGCGAACTTCTTCAGCTTGATCTGCTTGTTGTGCGCCCAGTCGCCGTCGAGGCCGAACGGGCCGTTGCCGATCGGCTTCTGGTCGTAGGCCTTGAGGTCGGCGAAGGCCGCCTTGGGCATCGGGGCGAAGCCGGTGTAGGCCAGGGTGATCGGGAACTGGCTGAACGGCGCGGTCAGGCGCACCTCGAGGGTGGTGGTGTCGACGACCTTGAGGCCGCCCAGCTTGTCGGTGGCGGGCTTGGCGCCCTCGGCCTCGGGGTTGAGCTTGTCGTAGCCCTCGATGTTGGCGAAGTAGTAGTTGTTGGTCCACGCGTTCGGGCCGTACGCGGCGGCGTTCCACGCGTCGGCGAAGCTCTCGGCGGTGACCGGCTCCCCGTTGTGGAACTTCTGCCCCGGTTTAATCTTGATGGTCCAGGTCTTCTGGTCCTGGCTCGTCACCGACTCGGCGGCCCGCATCTGCGTCTGGCCCTTGGAGTCGATCACCACGAGCGTGTCGAAGAGGGCCTGCAGCACCGTGATGGAGTAACTGCTGGAGGTGTTGCCGGGCGTCAGGTGATCTGGCTCGTTGAGCGCGACGGAGAACTGCCCCGCGCCCTGTTTCGCCTGGTCGCCGCCGGTGTTCCCGCTGGAGCCGCCGCAGGCGCCCAGCGTGAGCGCCGCCGCGAGGAGGACGGCGGCACCTCGCGCCTTTTTCATGACCGTCACTGTTCCTCTGCCTCTCCGTCGCTCCGGCGTGATGCCGGAGAGGCTAAATAGCGGGGCAGGGGTCTGCATCGGAAGGTTTACGTATTCCCTGCGATGATCGGTGTCGGGCAAGCTGAGCGTGGAGGACTGATGGATCAGATCACCCTGAGCGCACGCCACCTCCATGCCTTCACCGAAGTCGGGTTCCAGGTGGCCGGCGGGTCGGGGGCACACGGCGCCATGACGGCGCTGCGAAAGATCATCCCGGTCGAGGCGTACGAGTTCGTCGCCTTCGACCCGGCGACGGGCCGCCACCGCAGCCTGGTGTCCTCCGGATACGCGCGGGTGGACGAGGACGCCGCCGAGGAGTACGCCGGGCTGGACCCCTACCGGCGCGCCATGGCCGCGAGGGTGCCACTGCCCATGGGCTCCCCGGGCACCGAGCTGTACTACCGCAGGCACCTGGAGCCGTACGGCTGGCGCTCGGGGCTGACCGCGCCGCTGTTCGTGACCGAGGGCCGGTACACCGGCCTGCTGCATGTGAACTCACGGGAGGCGCTGCCCCCCGAGGCCACCACGGTGATCAGCGCCGTCTCCAGCACCCTGGCCCACGTCACCGACGTGACGCGATGCGTGATCGACCCGATGGGGCTTCCTCCAGGTTTCCACGCCGTCGCGTTCGAGCGCGGCGGGCGGCGCCGGGCGGTGGCCGGGTGGCCCGCGTCCGAGGCCGTCGACCGTGAGCCCATGATGGCCGACCTGGCCAGGGACTTCATCGACTCCCGCGAGCTGTCGCGGCGGGGGCTGTGGCTCGACTCCAGGGGCCAGTGGCGGGAGGTCCGCGTCCACAGGGCGGGCGTCGGCTTCCACGGCGCCATCCAGGGCGCCGTGATCGCCGAGCGGCCGTGCGCCCTGCCCTACGAGCTGACCGCGAGGGAGATCGAGGTGCTCACCAGGGTGGCCATGGGCGACTCCAACCCGCAGATCGCGGCGGTGCTGGTGCTCAGCGTCCGCACGGTCACCACCCACCTGGAGCACATCTTCGCCAAGCTCGGCTGCGACAGCCGCACCCGCCTGACCACCAAGGTGATGGCCGAGGGCCTGTGCCGCCTCGACCTTCCCTGACTCGCCGGGGACTCAGCGGGCGACCCTGAGCCCTCCCGGGGAGGCGAGCGGCTCGATGCGCATCTCGAACCAGACGTTGTTCGTCCCCGCCTCCCGGATGAAGCCCCAGCGGTGGGCGAGCGCCTCCAGCAGGAGCAGGCCCCTGCCTCCCGTATCGAGCGGGGAGGAGGGGCGCCACCCGAAAGGGGGGTCGACGGACCCCGCGTCCTGTACGGCTATCCGCACCCATTCGGCGGAGTGGGACACGCTGAGCATGAACGCGCCGCCGTCGCCGGAGTCGGAGTGCACCACCGCGTTGGTGGCGATCTCGCTGGTCAGAAGGACGCAGTCGTCATGGAGCGGATGCCTGGTCCCGAGCGCGGACGACACCAGCCTCCGGGCCCGGGCTACCGCGTCAGGATCGCCGGCGAGGCGCAGAACCCGATCACTGTCCGATTCCGCCCGGCCGTACCCTGATGAAGTCATGCGACCCCCCGGTTCGTCATCTGCTCGCACCCTGTTAAGGACGCCGGGGTCCTCCGTAGAGATGTCGCCAAAAGGTAGGAACCTGGTGGCCCTATCTGACCTGGTAGAGGCTCAATTCGCCTTCTGCGTCACTCCGGAAACAAGCGTCACGGCGCGTCGGAGACGGCCCGGACGGGCGGGCCCGGGTTGTCCTCGTCGACGATGTCGGAGGCCGAGCGGACGATCAGCGGGTCGGGGGTGCCCACCACTTCGTGGTCCTTGTTCGTGTACTCGAACTGGCTGAGGACGTGGCGCATGGCCTCGATCCGGCCGCGCTTCTTGTCGTTGCTCTTGATGACGGTCCAGGGCGCGTCGTCGGTGTCGGTGTTGAGGAACATGTCCTCCTTGGCCCTGGTGTACTGGCTCCACTTGTCCAGGGAGGCGAGGTCCATCGGCGACAGCTTCCACTGCCGGACCGGGTCGACCTGGCGGATGATGAACCGGGTGCGCTGCTCGCGGTGGGAGACCGAGAACCACAGCTTGATCAGGTGGATGCCGTCGCGGACGAGCATCTTCTCGAACAGAGGCGTCTGCAGCATGAACTCGCGGTACTCCTCCGGGGTGCAGAAGCCCATGACCCACTCCACTCCGGCGCGGTTGTACCACGACCGGTCGAACATGGCGATCTCCCCGGCGGACGGGAGATGGGCGACGTACCGCTGGAAGTACCACTGCGTGCGCTCGCGCTCGCTCGGCTTCTCCAGCGCCACGACGCTCGCCCCGCGAGGGTTGAGGTGCTCCATGAACCGCTTGATCGTTCCGCCCTTGCCCGCGGCGTCGCGCCCCTCGAAAAGGATCACCATCCGGCCGCCGGCGTCCTTGATCCAGTACTGGAGCTTCAGCAGCTCGATCTGGAGCAGCCGCTTGGTCTGCTCGTACTCGGAGCGCGACATCCGCTCGGTGTAGGGATAGTGCTCTCGCCAGGTGTCCACCACGCGCCCGTCGGGGTACAGCAGGATGGGGTCGTCGTCGTCGCTGGCATCGACCCACAGGCCGGGCGTGCGGTCGAGCAGCTCACTCGAATCGGCCGCCGCCTGTGGATAGAGAACTTCCGAGGGCTCCGAGTGCATATCGCCAGCATTACACACATATGCACCATTCAGGAGGTCAGTGGCAGCGCGCGGCGCCCGAGACGCCGCCGGCCGCGACGACCGGATCGGCCTTCGCGGGCGGCGGGACGGGCAGGCGGCTCGTCTCGGGCGCGGCGGAGGCGCGAGGCGGTGAACCGGCAGCAGATCTCGATCGAAGTACATACGGAGTGAAAGTAGGATCAGTGCTCTAACGCGGTGCGACCATTGACGAGCAATGATCAACTGCGTTGACGCCTCCGTCTTTGACGTTCGGCAGAGGGAGCGGCCGGATGGCCCTGAAACTGGCGGTCACCAGTCACCATGACCCCGACTGCACGCTGGTGGCGATCACCGGCGAGCTGGACGCGACCACCAGCCCGGCGGTCCGCGAGCGGCTGCGCGGCCTCCTGGCCGAGGGCCGCCACCGGATCGTCCTGGACGTGACCGATCTCGGGTTCTGCGACTCCGGCGGCCTCTGGGTCCTGCTCGAGGTGCACCGCCAGGCGGAGCGGTCCGGCGGATGGCTCAGGCTCGCCGGGGTGAACGGCTTCCTGCAGCGCTTGTTCACGGTGACCCGCCTGGACGCCGCCTTCACCGTCGACCCGGATGTGGCGGCGTCGCTGGCGGCCGCGGCGCGGCAGGAGGAGGACCCCGGCGTCGCCTGATCAGGGCCGTTCGGCCGCCGCCTTGATCCTCCGCAGGGTGCTGCGCATGCCCTCGACCATGCGGGCCTCACGGTCCCTGCCGAGGAGGCCGAGGGAGACCAGCGCGCGCACCGGCGCGGAGGGCGACCCGATGTGCTCGCGCCACTCGCAAAGGAGTGTCCCGTCGCCGTCGGGCACCAGGCGGTAGCCCCAGCGCATCCGCGACACCTCCACCTCGAAGGTGAACCGGCGGGGCCGCTCCCACTCGACCACCGTGCAGGTGGTCGACCAGCGGAACGGGCCGCGCCTGTTGCGTCCCCGGAACGAGGCTCCGACCCGGCCGCCCACGCCCGCGAGCCAGCGTCCCCCGGTGCTCTCGGGGCTCCACTCGCCGTAGCGGGTGACGTCGGTCACCAGATCCCACACCTTTCTGGGGGACGCGTCGATCTTCAAGCAGATCTCGTCCACTGCGGCTCCTCCTGGCTCGATCGGTGGGTGGCGCCTCCCCCGCGGAAACCTACGTCCCATTCCATACGGGAACCGCGTGCCGCGCACGCTTACCGCTCAGGCGGGAGGCAGCGAGACGACGAACACGGCACCCTGGGCGGTCGGCCGGAGGCTCAGGTCACCGCCGCTGGCCCGCGCGAGACGCCTGGCCAGCGCCAGGCCCAGCCCCGCGCCGGGGTGGCCGTCGCCGGGGTCGGCCCGGCGGCCCGGCGTGAAGATCGCGTCCGCGAGCCCGGCGGGCACCCCCGGCCCGTCGTCGGTGACAGCGATCTCCGGGCCCAGCGGGCCCTCGAACGCCGCAAGGACGACGGCACTCCCGGCGTGGCGGCGGGCGTTGTCGAGCAGCGGCGCCAGGATGCGGTCCAGGATGTCCCCCTCGACGCCGGCCGCGAGCGCGGTGTCCGCGCAGCGCACCTCCATGGTCAGCCCCGGCGAGGGCGCCACCGCCGCCACGGTCGCGACCGCCCGGCGCAGGGCGGGCAGCACCTCGCAGCGGCCGGGCAGGCTGCCGGACTCCGACCGCGCCGCGGCGAGCAGCGTCTCGAGGATGTGGCTCATCTGCTCGGCCGCCGCCGCGATGGCGTCGTGGGCGGCGTCCAGCTCCTCTGGGCTTCTCGGCCGGCTCCTCAGCAGGTAGACCTCCCCGACGATGCGCGTCAGCGGTGTGCGGAGCTCGTGGGACAGCTCGGCGGACAGCTGCTTCTCGTGCCGCAGGACCGCCGCGAGCCGGTCGAGCAGCCCGTCCAGGGTGTCGGCCAGGGCGTGCAGCTCCTCGGGCCGCCTGGTGCTGCCGAAGCGGCGCTCGACGTCGTGGGCGCTCCACTCGGCGGCCTGCCGCGTCATGGCCGCCACCGGGCGCAGTGCCCGCGCCACCGTCGCGCGCGTGAGCAGGTAGACGCCCGGGAGAAGCAGCGCCGCAAGGCCGGAGGAGGCCAGCAGGGCGAGGTTCGCGGTCCGCCGGTAGGCGTCCAGCCCGAGCCCGGCGACCACCGTGCCGACCTGCCTGTCCCCCTGGCGTAAGGGCTGCGCGTACAGGCGGACGGCGTTGGGCTCGGGGGTCTGCGCGAAGTGCGCCCCTATGGCCGCGGTGGCGGAGGCGACGCTGTCGATGTCGCGCCTGAGCGCGGGCGAGGCCGGGGCACGCTCGACCGCCGTGTCGCCCTGGTAGATCCAGATGCCGGCGTCGATGGCCTCGTCGTCCTGCGGGTCGCGGATGCGCAGCCGCCCACCGGGCAGTACCTCCACCGTGCTCGCCGCCGCGGCGGCCCGGGCGCGCAGGACGTCGTCGGCCTGGGCGCGCAGCCGGTCGCCGAGGACGAGGTTGAACCCCACGGTGAGGAACACCACCCATGTGGCGGTCACCACCAGGCCGACCAGCGCGAGCCGGCCCCGCAGGCTCCCCCGCCGCCTGCCGGGCCTTCCTGGCCCGGCCAGCCTCATCGGAGGGACTTTCACTCGAACCGGTAGCCCAGCCCGCGTGCCGTCCAGATGGTGCCTGACGCCTGGACGTCGCGCAGCTTGCGCCGCAAGCGGGCGATGTACTGGTCGAGCGTGTTGTCGTGGACCATGCCGCCGCCGCTCCAGCCGGCCCGTACGAGCTCGCGCCGCCGCAGGACCGTGCCTGGAGAGGCGACCAGGGCCGCGAGCAGCTTGAACTCGGTGGGGGTCAGCGCCACCGAGGCGGTCGGCGTGGTGAGCGCGTGGCTGGCGGGATCGAGCCGCACGTCGGCGACGGCGCCGGCCCGCGGGGCGCCGGAACGCTTGAGCAGTGCCCGCAGCCGCGCGAGAAGCTCGGCGAAGTGGAAGGGCTTGGTCAGGTAGTCGTCCCCGCCGGCCGCGAACCCCGCGAGGCGGTCCCCCACCTGGTCACGGGCGGTGAGGAACAGCACGGGGCCGTCCAGCCCGCGCACCCTCAGCGCCTGGCACAGGTCGCGGCCGTCGGCGTCCGGCAGCCCCACGTCGATGATGACCGCGTCGCATCCGCGCTCGGCGAGCAGGAGGGCGCCCCCGGCGTCTCGGGCGGTGTCCACGATGAAACCTTCCTCGCGGAGCCCGCGGGCGAGGAGCTCCCGCAGTCCCGCGTCGTCTTCCACGACGAGGAGCCTTTGGTCTGTCACCCGCCAAGTATCGGCGATGCGCCGACCTGGCCGGACGCGCTCGAGAGCCGCGCTCAGGTGGTGTTCAGGTTCCGTGGCCCAGCCTGATGCGGTACTACGCGATGCGGAGAACTTCAGGTGGCGGGAGAAGATCATGCGGTTCCCGGCCGTGGTGGCCGGCACCGGTCAGGCTGCGAGGAGCTCGGTGACCGTGACGGCGCGCAGCCCCCGGTGGGACAGGCCGTCGAGGATCCTCGGCAGCGCGGCGAGCGTGCCCGGGTGGCCGAGGTGCAGGCTCACGATGGACCCGCCTCGCACGTCACGCAGCACGTTCCCGGCCACTGCGGCCGGGCCGGGGTCGGTGTAGTCGAGGGAGTCCAGGTCGTAGGACAGGCAGGTGCGGTACCCCGCCCGCGCCGCCAGCCCGCGTACCAGCGGGGTCGCGTGCCGGCTCGCCGAGGGCCGGAACCACGAGCCGACCGACCCGGTGAGCGACTTCAGCCGGGCGGCGCACTGGGCGATCTCCGCGTGGGCCGCCGCCTCGTTCATCGAAGAGATGTCCAGGTGGCGCTGGGTGTGGTTGCCGAGGTCGTGCCCTCCGGACAGCACGCGGCGGGCCATCTGGGGATACAGGTCCAGCCAGGTACCGACGGCCAGGACGGTCACGTGGGCGCCGGCCCGCTCGGCGGTCGCGAGGACGCTCTCGGCCAGCTTGACCGGTCCCGCGCCATGGAAGGTCAGCGCCACCAGCGGCCTGTCACGGGGCCCGTGCTCCACCTCCGGAGGCAGGTGCCTGCTCCTCGAGGGCGAGGGCGAGGGCGCCCGCCGGGGGGACGCCGTCGCCGTCCCGCCGGTCGACGGGCTGGCCTCGCCCGCCGGGGTTCTGTTCTCGCCGGTCGCCCTGACGGCGGGCTCCCCCGCGCAGGCGGACACCGTGCCCGCGGCGGCGGCGGCTCCGAGCACCGCACCGAGACGCAGGACGGGACGCCGCGTGATCGCGGCGACCGTGTTCACGTCGCCGGAGTCGGACCCGGTGTACGAGCCGCCGTCCACGCCGGGCCGGCCGAGACGACGTGGAGTCCAGGTGCCGGAGAGGGCGCTCAGCCTCAGGACGGCGCCGGTTCCCGCTGTGCTCACCAGGATCGAGCCGACCACGTCCGACGGGTAGTGGACACCGAGGTACAGGCGCGCCATCGCCTGCGCGACCACGAACACGACGCCCACCACGACCACCGGCCTGAAGTACCGGGTGCGGTGGGCGAGGAAGGCCACGGCGACCGCCAGCGACATCGTCAGCGCCACATGACCGCTCGGGAAGCTGTCGTTTCCCAGCTCGGAGATGAGCTGGTGGGACACCGGTGGCCTCGGCCGGGCGATGAGCGCCTTGAACACCGAGCTGAAGGTCCACCCCACGGCGATCACCAGGAACGTGGTGACCGCCGTGCGGGACCGGCCGGCCAGGAAGAGCGCGGCCGTGAGCGCCACGACGATCGTCAGCCCGGCGGGCGGGCCGAAGCCGACGTTCAGCACCTGGGCCACCGCCGTCAGCCAGCCCGTGCGCATGGCCTGCACCGCCTGGTCCAGGTGTAGATCGACGCTCGTCAGGCCGCTCGTCCTCGTGGCGAGGCCGAGGGCCCCCGCCAGGGCGAGCAGCAGGATGGGAAGCCCCAGCACGTCGAGTGTTCTTCTGATCACAGGCGATGTTCCGATCTCGGTTCCGGACGGCACCGGCCCGTCCCTTCGATGCGGCCGGCTAACGGCCACGCTAGGAACAGGACGGTCAGCGGATGCTTAAAGCCAGGTCAGCGCGATGCTTACTTTCCGTCTCATGCGGGGCTGAGCAGGCGTACCGTCCCCCGGTGGCCAGGCGCGATCTCACCGGAACACCCCTGTGTGACCGAGCGAGTGAAGTCCGGGCTGCGGATACACGGCGAGGCCGTGCGGCCCCGCGTCGACCGGGATCTTCCGTACGAGGTGGCCGTTGCGGGTGTCGAACACGTAGACCACGCTGTTGTAGCGCCCGGCGAGCCACAGGAGGCGGCCGTCGGCGGACACGCCGCCCATGTCTGGCGAACCGCCACCGGGGATGTGCCAGGTCTCGACCGGTCTGCGCTTGGCGAACGACACGACCGACACCGACCCCGCGCCCCGGTTGGACACGTACAGGTCCTTGGAGTCCCGGCTGACGTAGAGCCCGTGGGCGCCGGCGCCGGTCTTGACGAAGCCCTCCACCTTGAAGCGCTCGGCGTCGACCAGCCAGATCCCGCCCTTGGCCATGTCGGCGACGTAGAAGGTCCTGCCGTCCGGAGACAGCTTCACGTCCTGCGGCATGCTGTGGTGCGCCGGCAGGTTGACCACCTCGCTGACCTTCCGCCGGGCCAGGTCGATGACCACCAGGCGACCCGAGAACTCGCAGCTGGCCAGGAAGGTCGAACCGTCCACGGTGAAGTCCGCGTGGTTGACGCCAAGACACGGCATGTCCATGGAGGCGCGCAGCTTGAACGTCTGGGGATCACGGAAGTCCAGCCGGTTGAGGCGTTCCGCCATCACCAGAGCCGTGGTGCCGTCCGGTGTGAAGTACAGGTTGTAGGGGTCCTCGACGGGGATGGCCTTGCCCGGCTTCCCGGTCGCCGGGTCGATCGGCGTGAGCGTGTTGCCGTCGTTGTTGTTGACCCACAGCGTCTTCAGGTCCCAGGAGGGGACCACGTGCTGCGGTCGCCTTCCGACCTTGAAGTGCCGGATGACCTTATAGGTCCTGGGATCGATGACGCTGACGGTGCCGCTCTCGCTGTTCGGCACGTAGACCAGCGACGGAAAGCCCGCCACGGCGGGGCTGAGCAGGCCGGGCCGGTCGTGGGCGTAAACGTCGACGACCGGTGCCTGCTTGACCCCGCCATGCGGCGCCGGCGCGGCGCCGGCCGGAGAGGTCGGAGGGATGGGCGGGATGGCGGCGTCCCGGGACGCCGCGCCGCCACCGGAGCATGCGGACACGGTGAGGACGATCGCGGCGACGAGCAGCCGGCCGGCCCGCTGAGTGGTCCTTGTCATCGCCTCAAAGCCAGCGGAAGGAGTCGGAAACGATGCGCCAGGGGTCCACGTTGTCCGCGCCGGTCGGCCCGGACAGCGTCAGGACGGCCTCCTGGCCCTTGGAGAAGAACTCGTAGCGCTCGGCCAGGTCCCTGATCACCTTGCCGGTGACGGGGTTCGGCGCGCTGTCGACGAGGTAGACGATGCGGATGGCCTTACCACCCTTGCGCGTGACCGTCTCGACCTTCTTGAGGGCGAAGTTCCCCCCGGCGGCCTGGAGCTTCGCGACGTCGGCCGTCTTGGCGGAGGCCTCCGTCGGAGCCGAGGCCGCCGCGACGACCTCGACGCGTACGCTGTTCAGCTTGTCGGTGAAGCCGACCCCCGTGGAAAGGCCGGTACGCGCCCAGCCCTCGGGCACCTTGACCTCGTACTTCGGCGACTTGCCCTGGTAGGGGACGTAGGCCGTGTTGTCGGAGATGTCCCCAGGCGGGCTCGACTCGGTGACGGCCGGGCTCGGCGAGGCGTCAGGCGTGGCCGGACTCCCCTGGCTCGCCGTCGCGGTAGGGGTTCCCGAGCCTGCCGCCGGCTGTCCGCCTCCGCAGGCCGTCAGTAAGCACGCCGCCAGCACGACCGGCACCGCAGCCGAGACCCGCGGACGACGCTCCGTAATCAGCCGCTGCATGACCTGCCCTTTCGCCATCCGCCTTCCGGCTCTGGCCGGATACGGCCACGCTAGGAGGAGGACGGTCAGGGGACACTCAACCCAGGGTTAGCACTGTGTTTACCTTTGCCGGCCAAGGACTCCGGTTTAGGGACATAACACATGAGGCTCGCTGAAAACAAATTCCGTCGGCACGACAAGACGCACGCGCGGCGGGACTATGCGGTTTGAATCCCTTATAAACAATCGTACTGACTTCTCATCATGGCGATTGTCGGAGCGTTTTCGCTCCGGGAGCCGGGCGCGGCGTGAAAGTCACATCCAGGGGCCGTCGCCGTCCGGAAGGCCGCTCCCGTGCCGGAGCGGACGATCGGGCCGGCAGTGCCGGGCCGAGGATGACGACTCTGTCCCACTATAATGAACTAATGTTCGCTATGCGAACAGAGCGCCAGGGAGACACAGGGCGACGAGAGGGCACCACTGGCCGCTGACGAGCGCCGCCCCCCGCGCTTATGGCCGCCTGAAGGAGAGCGACACATGACAGACGTGTACATCGCCGACGCCGTCCGCACCCCGTTCGGCAAGTACGGCGGCGCGCTGTCCGGCGTACGGCCCGACGACCTGGCCGCCCACGTCGTGCGCGCGCTGGCCGCCCGAACCCCGCTGCTGGATCCGGCACGGATCGACGACGTCTTCTTCGGCAACGCCAACGGCGCCGGGGAGGAGAACCGCGACGTCGCCCGTATGGCCGTGCTGCTGGGGGGGCTCCCGGTCACCGTGCCCGGCACGACGGTGAACCGCCTGTGCGGCTCGGGTATGGAGGCCGTCATCCAGGCGGCCCGTGCCATCGCCAGCGGCGACGCGTCCATAGCCGTGGCGGGCGGCGTCGAGTCGATGTCCCGCGCGCCCTGGGTTCTGCCCAAACCCGGGCGCGCCTTCCCCGCGGGCCACCAGGAGCTGTACTCCACCACCCTCGGCTGGCGCATGGTCAACCCGCGCATGCCGGGCGAATGGACGGTCGCCCTCGGCGAGGGCGCCGAGCTGATCGCCGACAGGGACGACATCTCGCGCGAGCGGCAGGACGCCTTCGCCCTGGCGAGCCACGAGAAGGCGGCCCGCGCCTGGAAGGACGGGGCCTACGACGGCGAGATCGTCAACGTCGAGGGAACCGACCTGCCGCGCGACGAGGCGATCCGCGACGACACCTCCATGGAGTCCCTGGGCAGGCTCAAGCCGGCATTCCGTACCGACGGCGGCACCGTCACGGCGGGCAACTCCTCTCCGCTCAACGACGGCGCCGCCGCCCTGCTGCTGTGCGACGAGGAGGGCCTGCGTGCCGCCGGCCGCGAGCCGCTCGCCCGGATAAGGGCCTCGGCCGTCACCGGCATCGACCCGCGGTACTACGGCCTCGGCCCCGTAGAGGCGGTGCGTCGGGCGCTGGACCGGGCGGGGAAGGGCTTCGGCGATCTGAGCGTTCTCGAGCTGAACGAGGCGTTCGCCGCCCAGGCCCTGGGCTGCCTCGCCGCCTGGCCCGACCTCGACCCCTCGATCGTGAACCCGCGCGGCGGCGCGATCGCCGTCGGCCACCCGCTCGGCGCCTCCGGAGCGCGCCTCGCCGGCGCGGTGGCCCACCAGCTCGCCGCGGCGGGTTCCGGCACCGGCCTCGCGGCCCTGTGCATCGGCGTCGGACAGGGCCTCGCCCTCGTTCTGGAAAGGTAGCGGCACCATGACCCCTCAGACTCCGCTCACGCAGGAGATCATCAGCGCGGAGATCGCCCAGGCGCGCCAGGCCTACGCCAAGGCCGTCGAGGGCGGCGAGCCGCGCCGGGACCATCCGGACCGCGGCTACGCGCCCTACCGCAGCAGCGTGCTGCGCCACCCCGAGCAGCCGCTGGTCGCCCTTGACGACCCGGACGCGGTCGAGCTGAGCGGCCCGGTCTTCGGCGTCACCGACGTCACCGCGCTCGACGCCGACCTCACCAGGCAGCACCTCGGGGAGCCCCTGGGCGAGCGCATCATGGTCACCGGTCGGGTGCTGGGCCGCGACGGGCGGCCGGTACGCGGCCAGCTCGTCGAGGTCTGGCAGGCCAACGCCTCGGGCCGGTACGCCCACCAGCGCGACCAGCACCCGGCGCCGCTCGACCCGAACTTCACCGGCGTCGGCCGCTGCCTTACCGACGACCAGGGCCGGTACGCCTTCACGACGATCAAGCCGGGGGCCTACCCCTGGCGCAACCACGACAACGCCTGGCGGCCCGCGCACATCCACTTCTCGCTCTTCGGCACCGCCTTCGCCCAGCGGCTGGTGACCCAGATGTACTTCCCGGGCGATCCGCTGTTCGACCACGACCCGATCATGCAGTCGGTCACCGACGACGCCGCCCGCAGCCGTCTCGTCGCCGCCTACGACCACGATCTGTCCACGCCCGAGTGGTCGCTCGGCTACCGCTGGGACATCGTCCTGTCCGGCCCGGCGGCGACCTGGATCGAGGAGGGCCGATGACACCGCAGCCCACACCGTCCCAGACCGTCGGCCCCTTCTACGGGTACGCCCTGCCCTTCGCCGGAGGCGGCGACATCGCCCCCGCCGGCCACCCCGATGCCATCACGGTCCGCGGCCGGGTCTACGACGGAGCCGGAGACCCCATCCCGGACGCCTTGCTGGAGTTCTGGCAACCCGCTCCCGGCGGGTCCCGGGCCGGAGCACCCGGCTCGCTGCGCCGCGACCCCGTCACAGGCGCGGTCATCGGCCGTACCGGCCTGGACTTCACCGGCTTCGGCCGCGTCGCCACCGACGCCGACGGCCACTACTCGATACGCACGCTGCCGCCGGGCGGCGCGCCGTACATCTCGGTCTGCGTGTTCGCCCGCGGCCTCGTGCACCACCTGTTCACCCGTGTCTACCTGCCGGAGCTGACCGACCCCGCCACCGAGCCGCTGCTGGCCTCGCTGCCGCCCCGGCGCCGGGCCACGCTGCTGGCCGTCCCGGAGGGCGGGCGGGTCCACCGCTTCGACATCCGCCTCCAGGGCGACGGCGTCGAGGAGGAAACGGTCTTCCTCGACTTCGGCTGACGCCCCGCCCGGGCCGTTCGCGGGGTCCGCAGGCCGGGCGGCGGGTTCGGGTCAGTGCGTCGTGAGTTCCGCGAGGCAGGACTCCAGCCTTTCCCTGGCGTCCTGGTCCTCGGCCGCGGCCAGCACCTTCTCGTAGTCCGCTGCGGCTTCGGCGAGGCGGCCGGAGTCCTGGTAGGCGACGGCCCTGTTGAACCGGATCGCGGGTGCGTCGCTCAGCTCGACCGCACGGTCCAGATCGTGGACGGCGTCGGCGAGGTCGCCGGCCTCGTAGGCCAGCTCTCCTCGCAGTGCCCACGCCTCGGCGAGCCGCCCGTCGCGTGCCACCGCCGCCGAGAGGGCCTCGCGGGCGGCGGCCGACTCGCCACGCTCGGCGAGCAGCCTGCCCTTGAGGCACAGCAGGTGGGCGTTCCCGGGAGCGTGCTCCAGCCCCGCCGTCACATCCACCCAGGCCGCGTCCGCGTCGCCCAGCTCACACAGGAGCCCGGCCCTGTTCACGCGCGCGTCGACGTGGGCGGGGTCCAGCTCGATCGTGTAACCGAAGTCCGCCAGCGCTCCTTCCACGTCACCGAGCTCCAGCCGGGCGTCACCGAGGTTGTAGTACGCCTCGGGGAACGGCGGCGAGAGGCTCAGCGCGCGCTGGTACGCCGCGACGGCCTCCTCGTCGCGTCCCAGCCGCCGCAGGATGTTGCCCACGTTGAAGTGATGCTCAGGGAAGTCGGGGTCGATCTCCACGACTGCGGTGTAGTCCTGAAGCGATTCCTCCAGCCGGCCCATCATGCCGAGGACCTGCGCCCGGTTGTAGCGCAGCACCGCACGGTGCAGGGCGTGCTCACCCGGCTCCAGCTCCCTGTCCAGCCGGGCCATGCCCGCCTCCAGCAGCCGCAGCGCCTCCTCCGCGCTCTTCTGCCGCACCTCGATCAGCGCCAGCCCGTTGTTGCCGAAGACCGAGTGGAAGGCGCGTTTCTTCGGGTCCTCCGCGAGCGAGGCGATGGCGATGGACATGTTCATCCAGGCCCTGGCGCGCTGGTAGTCCCGGCGCGCTTCCGGGTAGTGCCGGGCGTACAGCATCGCGGTGCCGTAGGCCAGGTCCATGTGGACGACGGGGTCGGCGGTGGCGGCCCGCGCCTCGTCGTAGATCGCCTCCGCCTCGTCGGCACGGCTGAGGGACGCCAGCGTGGTGCTCGTCGCGTTGGTGAAGTCCCACCACAGCTCCTTCTGGGCCGACCGGTCCACGATCGCCCTGCCACGCAGCCCCAGCTCCGCCGCCGCCTGGTAGAGGCCGACGCCGCGGCATTGGTCCATCGCCGCTTTCAGCGCGGCGAGGCCGGCGCCCGAGGGGTCGCCGCCATGCTGGGCGTGGTAGGGCACCGCCCCCAGCAGGAGCGAGGCCTCCCCCCTGCCCGCGAGCGCCGCCGCCCGCTCGTCGTGCAGCCGTGCGCGCTCCTCGCGCGAGAGCCGCTCGTAGGCGTCGAGCACCCGGGGGTCGTCGCTCGTCCCGTCGCTGTCGACGTACGCCCGGCCCTCGGGGGCGGGCCCGTCCGGCGGCTCCGTCGCCGGGCCGTCGACGCGCCGGGCGTGGCTCTCCAGCAACCGCGCCAGCGAGATCGCCGGCTCGCCTGGCGGATCGGCGACCGGATCAAGGCCCGTGCAGGCCACGACGGTCAGCGGGCCGAGGTCGCTTCGGCGGAGAAGGACGGCGACGAGCTCCTGGTCGGTCGGATCGGCCTCGTGGAGGTTCTCCACGACGAGCGTCCGAGGCACGCCGCCGAGCGCCCGCAGGTAGTCGCGCAGGAACTCGGCCAGGCCGTTGGCGATGTTCAGCGTGTGCAGGCGCGAGTAGAAACGGGTGCGCTCCCCCTTGCCTGCGGCCCACTCCAGCGAGGTCCACGCGGGCGGCACGGCGGCGGCCAGCTCGGGGGCGCAGGTCACGATCTCGATGTTGTGCCTGGGCCCGAGCTCCGGGCAGCGCTCCAGGGCGTCGGCGGCGATCGAGCGCAGCAGCGTGCCGGTGGCGGTGTACGGCCCGCGCAGGCGCCGGTGCGCGTCCAGCGCCGCCAGGCTCGGCGGCAGGTCGAGCCGGCTCCTGACGAGGTCGCGGTCACGGCGCCGGGCGGCCCGGATCCAGTAGTGGTCACCCATGGTGCGTCCCTTCAGGCGATGACGTGGTGAAGCCGCCTCTCGCGGCGGCGGTACCGGTCCCGGACCGCCAGCCATCCGAGGACGATGAGCTGCAGCAGGATGAAGCCGGTGAAGACGGCCGAGTCCAGCAGCTGGGCCCAGGTGGCCCCGGTGTCGGTGAAGCGGCCGAGGACTCCGATGACCATCTGGTACACGATCGGGGCCACCGCGAGGACGAACGTCGTGAGGCTCAGCGTGTAGCCGCCGACGATCAGCCAGGAGTACCACCGCGCGACCCGCCGGTCGACGGGATGCCAGTCCGACTCGTCGATGATCCGGTCGCGGCGGCCGAGCAGCCGGTTGACCCGGTTGCGGAGCAGGCGCTTGGCGGTGGTGTGGAGGTCGACGCAGCCGAGTGCGGTGGAGACGAGCACGTAGAGATCGGTTCGCAGGTAGAACGAGAACTGCCAGAGGATACGGAGCAGGATGGCGAAGGCGAACGCCAGGCAGAATTTGCCCCACGGGGAGAACGCGCCCCCCGCCACCCTGCTGAGGTCCGCCGCGATCGTCAGCACGGCCATGACCACCACGTCCGCCAGCATCCCGGCGACGATCGGCAGGTACCTCTTGCGCCGCGGCACGGCCACCAGGCCGTCCAGGGACGTCTCCAGCACGATGAAGTAGAGCCGGCGCCCGATGCTCAGCCGGGAGCGCAGGCCGAGGCGCCGCCCGGCGAGGGCGTGGAAGCTTTCGTGCAGCAGCAGCTGGGGGATGGCCACGACGAACAGCGTCGCCTGGACGACCGTGTAGTACTCGGTGAAGAAGACGTTGCGGTAGCTCGGCACCAGGTCCCGGTGCAGCGCCATGGCGATCAGCGCCCACCCGATCAGCGCCGCGTAGAGGATCCAGGCGGGGGTGGAGAACACGGCCGCGCCGAGGCGCCTCCAGCGAACGGGGGCGGCGGTCGCCGTCCCCGGATCGTCCGGCGAGCGGATGAAGCCCAGCTCGTCCAGGGCCGCGATCACGTCGCCGATGTCGACGCTCTCGTGGTATTCGGCGGCGTACCAGGCGACCGCGTCACGCGGGGAGAGTCCCTCCTCCAGCCTGCGCACCAGTTCGGCGCCGTCAGGGGGGAAGATGCCGTAGGAGTCGGTGTCCGGCCTGCCCACCGTCACGTCCTCGCCGTCGGCCAGGTAGACCAGCGGGTGGAGCGGGAGCGGCCGGTCGGAGTCGTACCGGATCGCCGGACCGTCGTCCACGGCTTCCACGTCAGTCAACGAACACCCCTCCGTACGGCTCGGTCGCGGGGGACGAAGCGCCGAGTACGAGCGTGTGCCCCGCACCCGGCGCGTTCGCCGGGAACCGGTACTAGTTGACGGCCTTGTAGATGGAGCACGCCGCGGCGGTCAGGCGGACCGGACCGACCTTACGAATCTTGATCTTCTTCATCTCGTACCTCCTCCCCGCTTTTCGAAGGCTTGCGATCACAATGACCGCCGGCGCTGGACCGCTGTCGGCACCGTGCTGGACCAGCAATGCCGGGAGGAGGAGGCGCGTCCAGCCGATCGACGGCGAGCCTCCAGCGAGGCCGGGAATGGCCGCGATAGGACACTTGGCAGCCTCGCATTACAGCTAGTCAAAACATATGATTCTCCAAATTTGCGGCATAACCCACGCGCTCTCTCCAGGAGACACATGGCAGAGTTACGGTTTCACCTGCTAGGTCCGTTACGGGTATGGCGAGGAGAAACCGAGGTCGAGCTCAGCTCGTACAAGCAACGCGCCGTGCTGGCCGTGTTGCTTCTCCGAGCGGGGGCACCCGTCCGCCGGCAGGAGATCATCGACGCGGTCTGGGGTGACGACGCGCCGGAGTCCGCCGTCAACCTCGTGCAGACCTACGTCGGACGGCTGCGGCGCCGCGTCGACCCCGGACATGTCGCCCGCTCCGGCTCGTCCTGGCTCGCCGGGCTCGGCTCCGCCTACGCCGTCCGGCTAGAAGACTGCGACGCGGACCTGCTCCGTTTCCGGGCGAAGGCCGCCGAGGCCCGGCAGACGGCCTCCCCCAAGGAATCCCTGGACCTGCTGCTCCAGGCGCTGCGGCTGTGGCAGGGACCCTGCCTGTCCGACCTCGACCACATCCTGAAGGGCCACCCCTGGGTACGCGCGATCGACCAAGAGCGCATCAACGTCCTTCTGGAATCCGCCAAGATCGCGCTCCAGCTGGGCCTGGCGGCCGAGGTCATACCGCAGCTGCGCTCCGTCGCCTCGGCCGAGCCTCTTGACGAGGCGGTGCACTCCTGGCTGGTGCTCGCCCTCGCCACGTCCGGCGCCCAAGCCGAGGCGCTCGCGGAGTACGAGTCGACGCGCGCCAGGCTGGCCGACGAACTCGGCATCGACCCAGGCCCCCAGCTGCGAGCGGCCCACCTCCAGGTGCTGAGGCAGGAGACGATGCTCCCCCCCTCGTACGAGGCGCCGACTCAGGCCGGACCGCTGAGACCGTCGCTCCTGCCCGCCGACATCGCCGACTTCACCGGGCACCAGAAGCTGGTCGATCACCTGTCCGGCCTGCTCGCCGCCCACAAGCCCGGGCCCGTCATGGTGACGCTCGTCACGGGACAGGCCGGCGTCGGCAAGACCGCCGTGGCCGTCCACGTGGCGCACCTGATGAGCGAGGCGTTCCCCGACGGCCAGCTTTACGCCGACCTGCTCGGCACCGACGCCCAGCCGACCGACCCCGCCCGGGTGCTCACCCGGTTCCTGCGTGCGCTCGGCATCCACGGCTCGGCGATCCCCGAGGACCTCGAGGAACGCGTGGACCTGTACCGCAGCCAGCTCGCGGGGCGCCGGATCCTCGTCGTGCTGGACAACGCCGGCGGGCAGGCCCAGGTCAGACCGCTGCTGCCGGGCTCACCGACCTGCTCGGTGATCGTGACTAGCCGTTCACGGCTGTCAGGCTGGCCGGGGGCCCGCGCCGTCGACCTCGGCGTGATGGACCCGGCGGACGCGGAAGGACTGCTGACGGCGATCCTCGGCGACGAGCGCGTCGCGGCCGAACCCGAGGCCGCCGCCGAGGTCGTGCGGCTGTGCGGCGGGCTGCCGCTGGCGATCCGGGCCGCGGCGACCCGGCTCAGCGCCCGCCCGCACCTGACGCTCGCCCGCTTCACGGAGCGGTTCGCCCGGGGAGGGCTGGACGAGCTCACGCTCGGAGACCTGGACGTGCGGGGAAGTCTCGCGGTCGGCTACCACAGGATCGATGAGGCGGCCCAGAAGGCCTTCCGCCTCCTCGGCCTGCTGGACGTCCCGTCGTTCGCCGCCTGGATGGCCGCCACGATGCTGGAGACCCCAGTGGAGTCGGCGGAGGAGCTCCTCGACGTGCTCACCGACGCACGCCTCCTGGAGGTCATGGGGACGGACGCCACGGGCCACACGCGCTACCGGTTCCACCAGCTGGTCCGCCTCTACGCCCGTGAGCGGGCCGCGGTGGAGGAGAGCCACACCACCGTCCGTGTGGTGATCACGCGCGCTCTCGCCACCCTGCTCGCCCTGGCGCAGGAGGCCGACGACCACCTGCCGTCCTGCCTGCACGCCCCGATCCGCGGCAGGGCTCCGCGATGGCCCTCCCCGGCGCCGATCCACCAGGACGTGCTCGCGGCCCCCCTTGCCTGGTTCGAGAGCGAGCGGGCCTGCCTGGTCGCCTCCGTTCCCCAGGCGGCCGCCATAGGACATGAGGAGCTGGCGTGGGAGCTGGCCGGCTCACTCCTGAACGCCGCCATCCTGCGGGGGTACTGGAACGAGCTGGAACAGACCCATCGTGCCGCCCTCCTGGCCTGCCGGCATACGGGGAACAGGCTCGGCGAGGCCGTGATGCTCCGCGGCCTGGCCGAGCTGGACCACAACCTCGGGCGCCACGACGAGTGCCTCGAAGGCCTGACGACGGCTCGGGCTATCTTCGCCGGGCTCCAGGCCATCAAGGGCGAGGCCGACGCCCGCGACCGGCTGCGAGCCATCCACATGGGCCTCGGCCGCTTGGAGGACGCGCTCGCCTCCGCCTCACCGGAGCCGGCGACGGCGGCGGGCTGAGGTCACTCCGGAGGACGGGCGAACAGTTCGAGATGGGAGCACTGGTCGCAGCGATAGGCGTCGATGATCCATCGCGGCCGGCCCATGAGTCTGGCGCCACCGAAGGGCCCCGCTCGAGCGCTCCTTCGACCCAGCGGCCATAGCCTCTGGATGATTCGCCGCCGTCCTCGATGAAGCCGGGTTGTAACCGTTCTCCCCCGCAGTTCCCGCATCTCATTCCCGACAGTGTGCCAGACGACCTTCGCCGGGCACTGGCGCTACGGCAGTGACTCCCGCCGCGCTGACGGCGCTGGTCGAGCATGTGCTCGGGGAGTCCATATCGGCGGCCGCGTTTCGCGGCGGTGGACCGGGCGGGGCGCTGTCCGCAGCGTGCGCCCGCCCGGCCTACGGATCAGAGCTCGCCGATCTCGATCCCTTCCTTGAGCCCAAGCTGCGTCTGCTGGTGGGAGGCGACGCCGTTGGTGACGACGAAATCGATCAGCGATGTGTCCGCGTCGAAGGTGAGGCGCTCGGTGACCCGAGTGCTCCCGTCGTCCAGTTTCTTGAAGACGATTTTCTGGTGCGTGACAACGTTGGGCAGCGACCAGGTGTCCGTCTCGTAGTAGAGATCATCCTGGTGAACACGCTGTTGCGCGTGGGTCTTGCTGGTGAAGATCGCGCCCTGGTACGGGATCTCCTCGATGGCCGTGAAGTTGACGTAGCGCGTGTCCTCCCAGCTCCAGTCCTTGTGGGTGACGAGTCGCTTCAGGAACGAATGCCTGCCGATGTGGTTGTTGATGTTCGAATACGCTGCGAACACGTGTCCCACGGGGGCGTTGATGTCGATGGAGATCTGAGCCTTGTCCCGGCTCACCCCTGAGTCCGGACGGGGAGGTGAGGTGTCGTAGAACTTGTAGGTGTCCCACGCGTTCTGCCACTGGAGGGCGAGTTCGGCATCGCTCTCGGGGGTATCTGCGCGTACGGGGCTGGTGAAGGCGGTGAGAAGGAAGGTCGCGGCGAACAACGGGGCCGCAAGACGTCGAAGGAGCTTCTTCACGTATACCTCAAGAGGAGACAGTAGATGCAAATGATCTTCTATCGCATATAGCTCTGATTGAGAACACCCCCCGCCCCAAGAGGCGAGGAAATTCCGCAAAACGGCACATCTCTCCCCGATCGAGACGGGGATCGTCACCAAGGCGGGGCTCCCGACGAAGGAGCGGTCACCCGCGAGATGCGTGTCCCAGCTGTCGAACGGCACCCTTTCGAACTCAGTGGCCTCCACGGCCTGCGTTCACGGCCGCCCTGACCTCTTGTCACATCTGGCGTCGAGCCAGTCCAGGAAGCTGTTTCCCGACCGTTGACGTGACCGTAGCGCGTATGTAACCTTTGGCCAACGCTACGCAAAAATCTTGCAAAGCAATGTTCATTTTCTCGCCGTTCGTCGCAACTTCAGGAATGCACTGCGTCCGTGCACCTGCCCCCCATCCGTGTGCGGTGAAGGCGCATGCCTTCAAGCCACGACCCTGTCGTGCATGACGAGAGATAGAAGAACGCGAATGAGAATGCCGCACGGACCGTTACGGCTGGTGGCGACCATGGTCGCCGCCAGCCTGCTCGTCGTGGGGTCGGTCGTCCCGGCCTCCGCCGCGGGCGGACCCAACCTGTCGCCAGGAAAGGCGACCCAAGCCAGCAGCTCCGCGGCCGGATACGCGGTGTCGGCCGTCAACGACGGCGACCAGGCCACCTACTGGGAGAGCGCCAACAACAGCTTCCCGCAGTGGGCGCGGATCGACCTCGGCACCGCCACGAGCGTCGACCAGATCGTCCTGAAGGTTCCCGCGCCGACCGCCTGGCAGACCCGCACCCAGACGCTTTCGGTCCAGGGCGGCGCCGACGGCTCCAGCTACAGCACGGTCGTGGCCTCGGCGAACTACACGTTCAACCCGGCGACCGGCAACACGGTCACGATCAACTTCGGCGCCGCGACCCACAGGTACTGGCGCGTGAACGTCACCGCCAACACCGGCTGGCCCGCCGCGCAGATCTCCGAGTTCGAGCTGTACGGGCCCAGCGCCGGCGGCGACAACCAGGCACCGACCGCGCCGGCGAACCTCGCCTACACCCAGCCGTCGGGCACCCAGATCCAGCTGACCTGGACCGCCTCGACCGACAACGTGGGCGTCACCGGCTACGACATCTACGCCAACAACCAGCTGCGGTCGAGCGTCGGCAACGTCACCACCTACACCGACACCCAGCCGGCCACGGCGACCGTGACCTACTACGTGAAGGCCAAGGACGCGGCGGGCAACCAGTCGCCCAACAGCAACTCCGTGACCCGCAACGGCACCGGCGACCCCGGCTCGAACCTGGCGATCGGCAAGGAGATCGCCGAGTCCGGCCACGTGCACACGTTCGTCGCCGCCAATGCGAACGACAACAACCTGGCCACCTACTGGGAGGCCAACTCCGGCGCGTTCCCGAACACGCTGACCGTCAAGCTCGGCGCCAACGCCAGCGTCAGCTCGGTCGTGGTGAAGCTGAACCCCGACTCCTCGTGGGGCACTCGTACGCAGAACATCCAGGTCCTGGGCCGTGAGCAGAGCGCCACGACCTACCAGAACCTGGTGTCGGCGGCCACCTACACCTTCAACCCGGCCTCCGGCGGCAACTCGGTGAAGATCGACTTCTCCGCGACCGTCGCCGACGTCCAGCTGAAGTTCGCCAGCAACAGCGGCGCACCCGGCGGACAGGTCGCCGAGTTCCAGGTCATCGGCGTCCCGGCGCCGAATCCAGACCTCACGGTCACGAACCTCTCCTGGACGCCGGCCTCCCCGACCGAGGCCAACGCGATCACGCTGTCGGCCACGGTCAGGAACTCGGGCACCGCCGCCTCCGGAGCGGACAGCGTCAACCTGTACCTCGGCGGCACGCTGGTCGGCACCCCCGCGATCCCCGCCCTGCCCGTCAACGGCACCGCCACGGTGACCCACAACATCGGCACCCGCGGCGAGGGGAGCTACACGGTCAGCGCCAGGGTGGACGCGGACAACACGGTCTTCGAGCAGAACGAGGACAACAACACCTTGACCGCGACGTCACCGCTGGTGGTCGCGCAGGCTCCCGGCCCTGACCTGCAGGTCCTCAGCATCAGCTCCAACCCGCCGAATCCGGCCGTCGGAGCGGCGGTCACGTTCAACGTGGCGGTGAAGAACCGCGGGACCACCGCGGTGGCCTCTACCACGGTCACTCGTGTGGAGGTGGGCGGCACCACGCTCAACACCAACACCCCGTCGATCGCCGCCGGTGCGACGGCCAACGTGGCCATCAGCGGCAGCTGGACCGCTACCAGCGGCGGTGCCACCATCACCGCCACCGCCGATGCGACCAACGTCGTCACCGAGACCAACGAGACCAACAACGCGTTCTCGCAGGCGATCGTGGTCGGGCGCGGGGCGGCGGTTCCGTGGGCCGAGTACGAGGCCGAAGCCGCCCGCTACCAGGGCACCCTGCTTGAGACCGACGCGCTGCGCACCTTCGGGCACACCAACTTCGCCACCGAGTCCTCTGGCAGGAAGTCGGTGCGGCTGACCAGCACGGGGCAGTTCGTCGAGTTCACCTCGACGAATCCCTCCAACTCGATCGTGGTGCGCAACTCCATCCCCGATGCGCCGAACGGTGGCGGCATCGATGCCACCATCAGCTTGTACATCAACGACACCTTCGCCCAGAAGCTGACCCTCTCGTCGCGCCACAGCTGGCTGTATGGGAACACTGATGGCCCCGAAGCACTGACGAACACCCCCCAAGCCGACGCCCGGCGGCTGTTCGACGAGTCGCATGCGCTGCTGTCGTCGACTTACCCGGCAGGCACCAAGTTCCGGTTGCAGCGCGATGCGACCGATACGGCCTCCTTCTACATCGTCGACTTGATCGACCTGGAGCAGGTGGCACCACCGGCGAGCCAGCCCGCCGGTTGCACCTCGATCACGACCTACGGTGCCGTGCCCAACGACGGGATCGACGACACGGCAGCCATCCAGCGGGCGGTGACGGACGACCAGAACGGTGTCATCAGCTGTGTGTGGATCCCAGCTGGGCAGTGGCGGCAGGAGCAGAAGATCCTCACCGATGATCCGTTGAATCG
This sequence comes from Sphaerisporangium sp., assembly GCA_025964675.1. Classification (GTDB taxonomy): domain Bacteria; phylum Actinomycetota; class Actinomycetes; order Streptosporangiales; family Streptosporangiaceae; genus Sphaerisporangium. Next base: position 62,855 of record JAOPYI010000139.1, read on the forward strand.
GGGTCAGTACAACCAGGTGGGCATCAGCAACGTCACGATCCGTGGAGCGGGGATGTGGCACTCTCAGCTGTACACCGTGACCGAGCCGCAACTGGTGGTGGGTGGCATCAATCACCCGCACGAGGGCAACTTCGGCTTCGACATCGACGGCAACGTCCAGATCTCCGATATCGCCATCTTCGGCTCGGGCCGTATTCGCGGTGGTGACGGCAACGCCGAAGGCGGGGTGGGCTTGAACGGGCGGTTCGGCCAGAACACCAAGATCACCAATGTGTGGATCGAGCACGCCAACGTGGGCGTCTGGGTCGGTCGTGACTACGACAACATCCCAGCCCTGTGGGGGCCTGCCGATGGGCTGCAGTTCAGCGGCATGCGCATCCGCGACACCTACGCCGACGGCATCAACTTCACCAACGGCACGCGTAACTCGCGGGTGTTCAACTCCTCGTTCCGCACCACCGGCGACGACTCCCTGGCGGTCTGGGCCAGCCGGTACGTGAAGGACACAGCGGTGGACATGGCGCACGACAACCACTTCGTCAACAACACCATCCAGCTTCCCTGGCGAGCGAACGGAATCGCGATCTACGGCGGCTACGGCAACACGATCGAGAACAACCTGATCTACGACACCATGAACTACCCGGCCATCATGCTGGCGACCGACCACGACCCCCTGCCCTTCTCGGGGCAGACCCTGATAGCCAACAACGGGATCTACCGTGGCGGTGGCGTCTTCTGGGGCGAGGCTCAGAAGTTCGGAGCCATTACGATCTTCCCGGCGAGTCAAGACATCACTGGTGTCACAATCCGGGACACCGATATCTATGACTCGACCTACGACGGCATCCAGTTCAAGAACGGTGGCGGCAACATGCCCGGCGTCGTGATCACCAATGTGCGGATCGACAAGTCGAACAACGGTGCCGGCATTCTGGCTATGGGCGGCGCCCGCGGTAGCGCGACGCTGACAAACGTCACCATAACCAACTCGGCCACAGGAAACATCGTGAAAGAACCAGGATCGAGCTTCGTGATCACGGGCGGTTAGTCCTTTCGATAACCGCTTCGACATGAACCTCACTTGGGGTTAGGCGCTCGAAAAACGACCAGCCATGTGGCGTGCTCCGGTTGAAACCTATTTCACAAGGAGCCCGCTCATGGCTGGTCGTACTCGATCCGGTGTATCTTGCTGATCGCGGAGCCGATGCCTACCGAGCCATTGACCCTCCTCTGACCGGCCGCGTCGTGCGTCGGGGGCGGTCGGCGGCACGGTTTACTGCTCGGCGGGCGCCCAAGCCGCGTCCATCAGTGGCACGCGAAGGACGAACCGGGCTCCTCGGGGCGAGTCTTCGATTTGCAGGGTTCCGTGGTGAGCCTCGGTGATCGCTCGGGAGATGGCAAGGCCGAGGCCGCTGCCTCCGGGGTCGCGGCGTCGTCCGTCGTCCAGGCGGACGAAAGGTTCGAAGACGCGTTCGCGGTCCTCCGGGGCGATGCCGTCGCCATCGTCGGT
>JAOPYI010000171.1 GCA_025964675.1 Sphaerisporangium sp.
TCGCCCTGTTCCATCTGCCGAAGACCGTCGGCCAGCTGATCGTTCTCCAGAAGCTCCCGGTCCTGCAGGCGCCGCCAGACCGCCTCGACCAGATTCCGGGTGCGACCGGCCCGGCGCAGATCCTGGACGAGCGTTGCCACGGCGTACAGACGCTCGGCTTCAAGCATCAGACGGGGTCTTCCCCTGACCGGGACGAGCAGCCCTTCCTTGGCCCATGCACGAACCGTCTTCTCGTCGACGTCGAGAATCTTCGATGCGATCGTCGCCCGCACCGGCTCGGCGTGAGCGAGCAGATCCTGGACGACCTCCCGGACCGTGTCACGGGTGCCGGTCTCATGAGTGCTGGCGGCCACTCCGTCCAGCCGCTGCGCCTGCTCGAACAAGACCAGCGCCGCCCGCTCCTCGACCTCTTTCCTGCGAGGAGCCCGTACCGCGCCACCCGTCTCAGGATCGCTTTGCGGCGGGAGCGCCCGATGCTTTCGCTTCTTCGCGGCTCCCGCCGAAGGCTTCCGGGGCCTGACATCAGCCATGAGGATGGTTCTCCTTCCCCCCTCATGCTACTCCCTGTTTCAGGCCCAAACCCGGGAGTCAAACTTTGATCTTTCGTCAAGACGGGTCACCTGGCTTGACGTTGGTGCCGTCCGGACCGTAGTAATCATCGAGGTTCTCAACACTCGGCGGTCCGGTCACCGCCGCGCGCCTGTGCACGGACCATGGCCTGCGGAGTCGGTTCGGACAGAGCTCGAAAGGAATGCCCTCTGCGGGTTTCCGGCCCGGTCAACCCGGAGCGGAGTCCGGCGACCACACTCGTTTTCCTCTCCAGCCGGAAAGGTCCAACCCGTTCTGCCATGAGATCGGGTACGGCGAGGCCGTCGACCCCGCCGTCAGCGCGCGTCGTGAGCCGGGGCGGCGCTCACCGATCGCGCCGATGGCCGATGCCGGCGTCGATCAGGTCGATGAAAGGATTCCGTCCGTGGTGTCACTGGCTGGTGAAGCGGGTGGGTCGCATGACGAGAACCACCCTGCGCTCGGCGTCACCGACCGGCGCTTCGTACTCCAGCCCGTAGCGCTTGGCCAGTACGTCGAAGAAGACGCCCCCGGGATCGGGGTCGAGCCGTTCGACAGTGCCGCGGACCTCCAGGTAGCGGTATGGCTGGTCCGGATCGTTGATCGAGAGGGCCACGTGAGGACGAGCGCTCGCGTTGCGTCCCTTCTGCCGGTCGGTCGTGGTGGTGAAGCGCAGGAACTCGCCGTCCCAGATGGTCCACACCGGCGTCACCTGCGGGGTGCCGTCGGGCATCAGCGTCGCCAGGTGCGCGTACAGGGGGCGGGCCAGCAGGTCGAGGTGGCTTTCCGGAATCACGGTCATGAAGACACACTATCAAAGCTTTGATATCTATCAATCTTCTTATACTCGTGATGACTTGTAAGCTCCGCTCATGGACATGCCTGCGGAGGAGCGGCTCGGCCTGCCCGTAAAACGTGCCGAACAGCGGCTCATGGCAGCCAAGCACGCGGCGGTGAAGACTGCGGGACTGACCGTGCCACAATACGCCGCCTTACTCGTGCTAGCTGACAACCCGGGCATCTCCGCGGCCGCCCTGGCCAGGGAGTGCCTCGTCACCCCGCAGGCGATGACCGTCGTGCTGAAGAACCTGCTGGAGCACGGCCTGATCGAGCGCGGCCCGCATCAGTGGCATCGCACGATGCTGGAGACCCACCTCACCGACACGGGACGCGACACGCTGCGCACCGCGGACGCGGCGGCCGTGGTCATCGAGCGCAGGATCGCCGACGCCTTCACCCCGGACGAACGCGACTCCCTCCGCGACCTGCTCGCCCGCTTCACCCAGGCGATCTAGTACCGCGTCGGGCAACGTTCACCTTGCCGGTGACCTCATGCCCGACGACCCGGGCGCGGAAGTCTCGTCACCTCCCGCTTTCAACCGAAGCGGAAGTCTCGTCACCTCTCGCTTTCAACCGAACACGATGACGCGCCAGAACTTCACCATCGCCCACGGCGCCGCGACAAGATCGGGCAAGCGAATACGGCTCACGCCCAGAAGATGAGCATGAGCCGTACTGCAAGCTCTGGAGAGCTACGTCAGGACATCCTGCGCTACCGGGGACACGACCACGCGGACGCATATTTCGCCCTTGTATACGATCCGGAAAAGCACATCCTCAACGCATCCGGCTTCGAGTTCGGGTCTTAATCACCCAGTAGAGAGAACTCAGACAGCCCGCAGAGGTCTTCCAGTGGTTCCGTCCGATACGGAACCACTGGACGCGACATCGGCCAAGAGCACGATTCCCAGGCAACGCTGCGGGCAGACGCCTACTTGCCCACAGCCGACGTTTCGCCGCCGCTCACGACTCAATCTCTTGCCGGCGCCTGATGGTCGTCAGTTCACTCATCAGCAGGCGCGATGCCTACCGGACAGGAGACCCCGGTGCCGCCGATGCCGCAGTAGCCATTGGGCACTTTGTACAGATATTGCTGGTGATAGTCCTCCGCGAAGAAGTACTCAGGTGCGGGGGTGATCTCCGTGGTGATGGGGTCGTAGCCGGCGGTGGTGAGGACCTGCTGGTAGGCGTCGCGGGAGGCCAGGGCGGACTTCTCCTGGGCGGCGCCGTGGGTGTAGATCGCCGAGCGGTACTGCGTGCCGACGTCGTTGCCCTGGCGCATGCCCTGTGTCGGGTCGTGCTCCTCCCAGAAGATCTTGAGGAGTTCCTCGTACGACACCCCGCGGGGATCGAAGACGACGCGCACGACCTCGGTGTGGCCCGTGCGGCCGCTGCACACTTCCTCATATGTCGGGTTCGGGGTGTGACCGCCTTGGTAGCCGACCGACGTGGAGACGACGCCCGGAGTCTGCCAGAACTTGCGCTCGGCGCCCCAGAAACAGCCGAGGCCGAACTCCGCTATCTCGGTCCCCTCCGGGTACGGCCCGGCCAGGGGGGCGTCCAGCACCGCGTGCCGCTCGGGCACCGGCATCGTCGCCGTACGCCCGGGGAGCGCTTCCTCGGGGGTCACCATCGAAGTCTTGTTCTTGCCGAAGAGCCAGCCCATCGCGCACCTCCGTCAGACACTCTTGCAGACAGCCCAACCACCGGACCGAGGGTCTTGTTCCTTACGTAAGCATCCCTTAATAAATGACGAAGACTTACTTATTTGTGATAAAGGCTGCCAGCAGCGAAAATAGGCTGCATGCCTGATTCGCGCCGTGGTGTCCTGTACGGCATAGCCGCCTATGCCATGTGGGGACTCTTCCCACTCTACTGGCCCCTGCTCAAGCCCTCAGGGGCAGTAGAGATCCTCGCCCACCGCATGGTCTGGTCGCTCGTCGCGGTCATCGCGGTGCTGGCCGTACGGCGCCACTGGTCGTGGTTCGGTGACCTGGCCAGGCAGCCAAGGAAGCTCATCCTGCTCGCCCTCGCCGCCGTCGTCGTCTCGGTCAACTGGGGCGTCTACATCTACGCCGTCAACGCAGGCCACGTGGTCGAGAGCGCGCTCGGGTACTTCATCAATCCCCTGGTCAGCGTGCTCTTCGGAGTACTGATCTTCCACGAGCGGCTGCGCCCGTGGCAGTGGGCTGCGGTGGGTCTCGGAGCCCTGGCCGTCGTCGTGCTGACCGTGGACTACGGCCGGCCGCCGTGGATCGCCTTCGTGCTCGCGGCGAGCTTCGGCACGTACGGCCTGATCAAGAAGTCCGCCAACGTGGGCGCGGCCGAGAGCCTGACCGTGGAGACCCTTGTCCTCCTGATACCGGCGCTGGCGTACCTTGTCTTCCTCCAGGTCCAGGGCGCGGCGACCTTCGGTGACCACGGTCTCGGGCACGCGGCACTGCTCGCGGGCGCCGGCGTGGTGACGGCGATCCCTCTGATGTGCTTCACCGCCGCCGCGATCCGCGTCCCACTCACCGTGATCGGTCTTCTGCAGTACATCGCCCCCATCCTGCAGTTCCTTTGTGGCGTGCTGGTGGCCCACGAGACCATGCCCCCCAGTCGTTGGGCCGGTTTCGCGATCATCTGGCTCGCCCTGGTGGTCTTCAGCTGGGAAGGACTCCACAACGCCCACACGGTCAGGCGTGCGGCGAACAGAGCCCCTGCCCTCGAGGCCGTCTGACCTACGCCGCCGGACGTATCCGGCGGCCGGCCACTACCTCCTCGGCCGTACGGCGCACCCCCCCGGACGGGGGACGACGGCTGCCTCCGCAGACGAGAGCATCGACGGGACCGAGGGGGTAAAGATGGCAGATCGCCTGTTTCGCTTCGGGGTCGTCGCCGGGAGGGCGGAGGACTCCGGTCACTGGACCGGGCTCGCCCGCCGCGCGGAGGACCTCGGCTACGCGACCTTCCTGACACCGGACACGCTCAACACGCTTCCGCCGCTGATGTCGCTGAGTGCGGCGGCGGCCGCGACGACCTCCATCGGGCTGGGCACGTTCGTCCTCGCGGCCCCGTACCGGCGGCCGGAGCAGCTCGCCTGGGAGGTCGCCGGGCTCAGCTTCCTGTCGGGCGGGCGGTTCGAGCTCGGGCTCGGCGCCGGCCGTCCGGACGCTCGGGAGGACGCGGCCAGGCTGGGCATGCCGTACGGCTCCGCCGACCAGCGGATCAGGCAGCTCGAGGAGGTGATCCGCCACACTAGGAAATGGCCGGGTACGGGGCCGGCTCCGCGCCTGCTGATCGCGGCCTCGGGCGCCCGGATGATGGGCTTCGCCGCGCGGAACGCCGACACCGTCGCCCTCGGGCTCCCCGCGTCCACCCCTGAGGACGGCCTGGCGGAGCATGTACGCCTGATCCGGCAGGCGAGCGACGACTTCGACACCCTGGAGCTCAGCGCCGGCATCCACGCGGTCGGGGACGAGGTGCCCCCGTGGCTGGTCCAGCAACTCGGCGGCGGCGTCCCGGAGGACTCCATCGCGGTGCTGAAGGGATCACCCCGGCAGATGGCCGACCGGCTGCTCCGCCGCAGGGACACGCACCAGATCTCCTACATCACGGTGAACGCGATGTACGCCGACCACCTGGCTCCCGTCGTGCAGCTGCTCGCGGGAACCTGACCGGACAGGCCGCTCAGCCGGAGCGCTCGGCCACGTAGTCGCAGAGGGCCAGCAGTGCCGAGCGGGCCGGGATATCGGGCAGGGAAGCCAGATCGGTACGCGCACGTTCGACCCAGGACATCAGCTCGGCACGGGCACGCACCATGGCGTGGTTGGCGTGGAGCAGCTCCACGGCCTCCTGGACGTCCTCATCCGGGACCGGACCCGAGAGCAGCTCCCGCAGCCGGGCGTCCTCGGAGGCCGTGGACGCGAGCACGTACAGGACAGGGAGCGTGCGGATGCCTTCACGCAGGTCGGTGCCCGGGGTCTTGCCGCTCTCGCCCGCAGAGGATGCGACGTCCAGCAGGTCGTCCCCGAGCTGCCAGGCCACACCGATGGCCTCGCAGGCGCTGGTGAGACGGCCGACGACCTCGACGGGGGCTCCGGCGAGCATCGCGCCGAACCGGCCCGAGGTGGCGATCAGCGAACCGGTCTTGTCGGCCAGCACCTCGATGTAGTGGGTGACCGCGTCGACCCCGGGACGCGGCCCGATGGTCTCGCGGATCTGGCCACGGACCAGCCGGGAGAACGTCTGCGCCTGGATGCGGACCAGCTCGGGGCCGAGGTCGGCGAGGATCTCGGACGCCTGGGCGAAGAGGTAGTCACCCGTGAGGATGGCCACCGTGTTGTCCCACCGGGCGTTGGCGGACGGTGAGCCCCTGCGCACCCGGGCCTCATCCATGACGTCGTCGTGGTAGAGCGTCGCGAGGTGGGTGAGCTCGATGACCACCGCCCCTGGTACGACGCCGGGGGCGCTCGGGTCACCGAAGTGGGACGCCAGCAGCACGATCATCGCGCGGAAGCGCTTGCCCCCGGCCTCGATGAGGTGCTTGGACGCCTCCGCGACGAAGGCGTCCTCGCTGTCGGCCGACGTGCGGAGCAGCTTCTCGACGGCGTCGAGGCCGCTGGCGATGTCCGCCGCCAGCCCCTCGTCGATGAAAGGCAGGTCGACTACGGGCGGCGCGGCCATGAATTACTACTCCTAACGGACGAACAGCGACTGCGCAGCGGAGTGCGCGAGGTCGAGCACCGGCTGCGGGAAGACCCCGAGAACTACCGTAGCCGCCGCCGAAAGCGTTACCACAGCCGCCGTTCCCATGGTCGGTACGGCGATGGTGGGGCCATCGGCCGCCGGGTCGCTGAAGAACATCAGGACGATCACGCGGACGTAGAAGAACGCCGCCATCGCGGACGTGACCACACCCACGATGACCAGCGCCGTGGCCCCACCGGAGACCGCCGCGGAGAACACGGCGTACTTCCCGAAGAAGCCCGACGTGAGCGGGATGCCCGCGAACGCGAGCAGGAAGAGCGCGAAGACGCCCGCGAGAACGGGCGACCGCTTGCCGAGGCCCGCCCAGCGGGACAGGTGCCCGGCCTCGCCACCGGCGTCGCGCACCATCGTGACGACCGCGAAGGCGCCGACCGTGGCGAAGCCGTAGGCCACCAGGTAGAACAGGATGCCGGCGAGCGCGCCGACGTTCTGGGCCTCCTTGCCGGTGGCGACCACAGCGGTGAGCAGGAAGCCGGTGTGCGCGATCGAGGAGTAGGCCAGCATGCGCTTGATGTCGGTCTGGGTGATCGCGAGGATCGCGCCGACGATCATCGTGAGGATGGCCACGGCCCACAGCACGGGGATCCACTGCTGGTCGAGGTTGCCGAGCGCCACCCAGAAGACCCGCAGCAGCGCGCCGAACGCGGCGATCAGCGTGCCGGAGGCCATGAGCGCGGTGATGGGGGTCGGGGAGCCCTGGTAGACATCGGGCTTCCACGCCTGGAACGGAGCGGCACCGATCTTGAAGAGCAGGCCGACGCCCAGCATCGCGGCGCCCGTGAACAGCAGGCTGTCCTGCCCGCCGACGGTGGGGATGGCCTTCTCGATGGCCGCGAGGTCGACCGACCCGGCGAAGCCGTACAGCAGCGCCATACCGTACAGGAAGAAGGCCGAGGAGAAGGCGCCGAGCAGGAAGTACTTCATCGCCGCCTCCTGCGAGAGCAGGCGGCGACGGCGGGCGAGGCCGCACAGGAGGTACAGCGGCAGCGACATGACCTCGAGGGCCACGAACATGATCAGCAGGTCGTTCGAGGCGGGGAAGAGCATCATGCCGCCGACGGCGAAGAGCACCAGCGGGTAGATCTCGGTGTGGGCGCCGCCCTCGGAGATCGCCTGGTCCTCTTCGGCGCTGCCGGGCACGGCGGCGGCCTGCGCGACGAAGTGCTCGTCGTCGTTGATCAGCAGCACGCTGACGATCGCCAGCAGGAGGATGGCGCCCCAGATGAACAGTGACGGCCCGTCCACGGCGACCGCACCCATGGCGGCTGCGGAGCGCACGCCCTTGAAGCCCTCCCAGACGGTCAGCGCGAACGCGCCGACCATCGACAGCACCGTGATGGGCATCTGGATTGACTTGCGCAGGTAGCGCGGCGTGAACGCCTCGACGAGGACACCGACGGTCGCCGCGCCGAAGATGAGGAGCATCGGCGCGAGCTCGCCGTATTCGATCTTCGGTGCTTCGATCACGGCGGCGGCGAGCGTGCTCACTGGCCTGCCCCCTTCTTTTCAGCGGTGGCGGGTATGGCGGGGGTGAACGGCGTCACGTGCACACTGGTCAGGGTCTGATGGACCGCCGGGTTGATCACGTCGAGCAGCGGCTTGGGGAAGAACCCGAAGCCGATGAGCAGCGCGAGCAGGGGTGCCACCACGATCTTCTCGCGGAGGTTCAGGTCGGGCATCGTCTTGATCTTCTCGGGCGTCGGGCCGGTCATCATCCGCTGGTACATCCACAGGATGTAGACGGCCGCGAGGACCATGCCGGACAGGGCGATGATGCTCGGGACGACGTACCGCTCGTACGTGCCGATCAGGACGAGGAACTCGCTGACGAACGTCGACAGGCCCGGCAGCGACAGGGACGACAGACCCGCGACCAGGAAGGTGCCCGCCAGCACGGGGGCGACCTTCTGCACGCCTCCGTAGTCCGCGATGTACTGCGAGCCGCGGCGGTTGATCAGGAAGCCCGCGAGCAGGAACAGCGCGCCGGTCGAGAAGCCGTGGTTCACCATGTAGAGCGTGGCGCCCGAGCCCGCGTCGGCGGTCATCGCGAACACGCCCATCGTGATGAAGCCGAAGTGCGAGATCGACGTGTAGGCGATGAGCCGCTTCATGTCTGTCTGCCCGATGGCCACGACCGCGCCGTACACGATGCCGATCACGCTCAGCGCGATGACCAGCGGTGTGAAGAACTTGGCGGCATCCGGGAAGAGCTCCAGGCAGAAGCGGAGCATTCCGTACGTGCCGACCTTGTCAAGCACGCCGACCAGCAGGACGGCCGCGCCGGCGGGCGCCTGGGCGGCGGCGTCGGGCAGCCAGGTGTGGAACGGCCAGAGCGGCGCCTTGACCGCGAACGCGATGAAGAAGCCGAGGAACAGCCACTTCTGCGTGGTCGGGTCCTTGATGACGCCGATCAGCTCGGGCTGCAGGAACGTGCCCTTGCCGGCGATGGAGTAGAGCGCGATCACAGCCACCAGCATGAGCAGGCCGCCGAACAGCGAGTACAGCAGGAACTTGACGGCCGCGTAGGACCGCTGGGCTCCGCCGTACGACCCGATCATGAAGTACATCGGGATCAGCATCGCTTCGAAGAAGACGTAGAACAGGAAGATGTCGGTCGCCGCGAAAACGCCGATCATCATCGCCTCGAGCACCAGGATGAGCGCGAAGTACGTCTTGACCGACCGCTTGGCCTCGGGCCGGTCGGCGTCGTTCCAGGAGGCCAGCACGACGATCGGCACGAGCACCACGGCCAGCGCGATCAGCACGAGCGCGATGCCGTCGACGGCGACCGCGTAGTGGACGCCGAACGACGGGATCCAGTTGTAGATCTCGCTGAACTGGTCACGACGGCCCGACGGGTCGAACTGGAACGCCATGACGAGCGTGAGCGCCAGCACGATGAGCGAGACCGCGAGCGTGAGCTGCTTGGCGAGCCTGTCGTTGCCCTTGGGCACCGCCGAGACCGCCAGCGCGCCCACCACGGGCACGCCCATCAGGATTGAGAGCCAGGGCATCACAGGTTCCCTACGACGAACCATGCGCCGACCAGAAGGGCGGCACCGAAGAATATCGACAAGGCGTACGACCGGACGAAGCCGGTCTGGACTCGGCGCAGGCGGCCGGACGTGCCGCCGATCAGCGCGGCCAGCCCGTTGACCAGGCCGTCGACGCCGCGGTTGTCGAAGAACACCGCGAGCCGGGTCAGCCACTGGCCGGGACGCATGAACAGCGCCTCGTTGAGCGCGTCGCCGTACAGGTCACGACGGGCGAAGACGGTGAGCAGCGACCCGCGCGGCGCGACCGCCGGGACCTCGGACCTGCCGTACCTCAGCCAGGCGTAGACGACGCCGACCGCGACCAGCGCCAGGGTGACGAGACCGGTGACGCTGAACGGGGCGAAGCTCGGCAGCTCCGCGGGACGGCCGACGGCCGGCGAGAGGAACAGCATGAAGCGGTTGCCCGTGATGAGGAACGCGCCGCCGAAGACCGAGCCGACCGACAGGATGATCAGCGGCCAGGTCATCACGGCGGGCGACTCGTGCGGGTGGGCGTCCTTGTCCCAGCGCGGCCGGCCGTGGAAGGTCATGAAGAACAGCCGCGACATGTAGAAGCCGGTGATGCCGGCACCGATCACGGCCAGCCAGCCGAGGATCGGGTTGTGGTGCATCGCGGTCTCGATGATGCCGTCCTTGGTCCAGTAACCGGACAGCAGCGGGAAGCCGATGATCGCCAGGTAGCCGAGCCCGAAAGTGATCCACGTGATCTTCATGACGGAGGCCAGGCCGCCGTACTTGCGCATGTCGACCTCGTCGTTCATCGCGTGCATGACCGAGCCGGCACCGAGGAACATGGAGGCCTTGAAGAAGCCGTGCGCGATCAGGTGGGCGATGGCGAAGGCGTACCCCACCGGGCCGAGGCCGGCGGCGAGCATCATGTAGCCGATCTGGGACATCGTCGAACCGGCCAGGGCCTTCTTGATGTCGTCCTTGGCGGTACCGATGATCGCACCGGCGAGCAGGGTGGCCACGCCGACGATCGTCACCACCAGCTGCGCGGTCGGCGCCCCCTCGAAGATCGCGCCGGAGCGGACCACGAGGTAGACGCCGGCCGTGACCATGGTGGCCGCGTGGATGAGGGCCGAAACCGGGGTCGGGCCTTCCATCGCGTCCAGGAGCCACGACTGCAGCGGGAGCTGGGCCGACTTGCCGCACGCGCCGAGCAGGAGCGCGAGGCCGATCAGGGTCAGCGTGCCCTGCGACGCCTGCGAGGCGTGGGCGAAGACCGGCCCGAACGCCACGGTGCCGAACGTCGTGAAGATCACGAAGATGCCGAGCGCGAGGCCCATGTCACCGACGCGGTTGACGATGAAGGCCTTCTTGGCCGCCGCGGCGGCCGACGGCTTGTGCTGCCAGAAGCCGATCAGCAGGTAGGACGCGAGACCCACGCCCTCCCAGCCGACATAGAGGCCGAGGTAGTTGTCGGCCAGCACCAGCAGGAGCATCGCCGCGATGAAGAGGTTCAGGTAGGCGAAGAACCGCCGCCGGTCAGGGTCGTGCGCCATGTAGCCGATCGAGTAGATGTGGATCAGAGACCCGACACCGGTGATCAGCAGGGCGAACGAGATCGACAACGGGTCCAGCAGGAGGCCCATCTTGACGTCGAGCGTGCCGGCCGGCAGGAAGTCGTACAGCTCCACCAGCCGGCGGCGCTGGTCGGCCCCGAGGCCGAGCAGCTCGAAGAAGACGAGCACGGCGACCACGAACGACGCCAGGGACATGGCGACGCCGAGGAAGTGGCCCCAGCGGTCGGTACGGCGACCCCCCAGCAGCAGGACCGCCGCGCCCACCAAGGGCAGGACGATCATCAGCCAGGAGACGCCGATCACTCCACCGGAGTGCTGGACGATCTCAGCGGGTTCCACGGCCACCTCTTAGTACTTCAGCAGGTTGACGTCGTCCACCGACGCGGACCTGCGGGTTCGGAAGATCGTCACGATGATCGCGAGACCCACGACGACCTCGGCGGCGGCCACGATCATCACGAAGAACGCGATGATCTGGCCCTGAAGGTTGCCGTGCTGCCGTGCGAACGTGACGAAAGCCAGGTTGCAGGCGTTGAGCATGAGCTCTACGCACATGAACACGACGATGGCGTTGCGGCGCACGAGCACGCCGACGGCACCGATGGCGAACAGCAGCGCGGAGAGCACCAGGTAGTGGGTGGTCACTTGCCTTCCTCCTCGACGGGGCTGCCGGTGGTCTGCGAGACCTTCGGCTTGTCCTCCGCCTCGACGGGGCCCTCGGGCTCCTCGGCGACGGCCTGGACGACCTTCGGCCTGCCCGCGGGGCCCGACGCGACGTTCCTGATGGCCTGGGCGAGCCGCGGGTTCTCCGGAAGGTGGCCGTCGGCGACGTCGTGCCGGGCGATGAACCGGTTGACCGAGAGCTCGGAGACCGTGCCGTCCGGCAGCAGCGCGGGCATGTCGATCGCGTTGTGCCGGGCGTAGGTGCCGGGTCCGGGGAGCGGGGCCGGGTGGTCGCCGAGGAACCGGGCGCGTGCCAGGTCCTTCTGGGACGCCTTCGGCGTGCTGCGCTCGCGGTGCGCCAGCACCATCGCGCCGAGCGCGGCGGTGATGAGCAACGCGGAGGTGACCTCGAACGCGAAGACGTAGCGCGTGAAGATCAGCCTGGCCAGCGCGGGGACGTTGCCCCCGTCCGCCTTGACCGCCGAGGCGAGCCCGGCCGGGTCGCCGATCACGGCGTTGCCGATGGCGGCGGCCAGGAGCACGGCGAAGCCGAGGCCCGCGATGACCGCCCAGAAGCGCTGACCCCTGATCGTCTCCACCAGGGAGTCGGAGGAGTCGACGCCGACCAGCATCAGCACGAACAGGAAGAGCATCATGACCGCGCCGGTGTAGACGATGATCTGCACCACGGCGAGGAACGGGGCGTCCTGCACGGCGTAGAGCACCGCCAGCGACAGCATCACCACGCCCAGCATGAGCGCGGAGTACACCGCCTTGCGGCTGAAGACGAGTCCGAACGCCGCGGTCACCGAGACGACCGCCAGCACCCAGAACGTGATGGTTTCACCCATTGCTACGGCCCAACCGGTAGTAGTCCTCTTCGGTCTCGCCGAGGCGCATGGGGTGCGGCGGCGTCTCCATGCCGGGACCCAGCGGCGCGAGCAGCATCTCCTTGGTGTAGATGAGGCTCTCACGACTGGAGTCCGCGAGCTCGTACTCGTTGGTCATCGTGAGCGCGCGTGTCGGGCACGCCTCGATGCACAGGCCGCACAGGATGCAACGGAGATAGTTGATCTGGTAGATCCTGCCGTACCGCTCACCCGGGGAGAACCGCTCCTCGTCGGTGTTGTCGGCACCTTCCACGAAGATCGCGTCCGCCGGGCAGGCCCAGGCGCAGAGCTCGCACCCGACGCACTTCTCCAGGCCGTCCGGCCAGCGGTTCAGCTGGTGGCGGCCGTGGAACCGAGGTGCGGTGGGCCGCTTCTCCTCGGGGTACCTGACCGTCACCGGCTTCTTGAACATGTGGTGGAAGGTGACGCCGAAACCCTTTACGGGGTTCAGGAAATCAGTTAGTCCCACTGGGGACCTCCTTGCGTCCGTTGACGCCGTGGTAGTGCGGCAGGTCCAGCGCCGGAACCGGGAACCCACCGGCGGCGGGCTCGGCACGAAGCTGCTCGAACTCGGCCTCGACCTCCGCGGCCCGTGCCTCTCTGCGGCGCTGGTTGACCGTGTCGAAGCGGAAGTAGATCGCGAGGATCCCGACCACGACGATCGCCGCGACGATCAGCACAAGATTTCGCTGCTCACCGGCGATCCGGGTGGCGCGGACGGTCGCGACGAGCAGGATCCATCCCAGGTTGAGCGGGATGAGGACCTTCCAGCCGAACGCCATGAGCTGGTCGTACCGGATGCGGGGCAGCGAGGCGCGCACCCAGATGAAGAACGCGAACACCAGCACCAGCTTGACGAAGAACCACAGCATCGGCCACCAGCCGACGTTCGCGCCGTCCCACAGGGAGATGGGCCAGGGGGCACGCCATCCGCCGAGGAACAGCGTGATGCACAACCCCGACACGGTGAACACGTTGGCGTACTCCGCCAGCATGAACATCGCGAACTTCAGCGAGGAGGAGTACTCGGTGTGGAAGCCGCCGACCAGCTCGCCCTCGCCCTCGGGCAGGTCGAACGGCACACGGTTCGTCTCGCCGAGCATCGTGATCACGTAGATCAGGAACGACGGGATCAGCAGGACGGCGTACCAGGACGGGAGCGGGATGTGGAGCCCGCCGAGGTCCCAGGTGCCGCCGGACGCCTGCTTGGCCACGATCTCGGAGGTGGACAGCGTGCCCGCGAACAGGAACACCGCCACGAACGACAGGCCCATCGCGATCTCGTACGAGATGACCTGGGCCGTGGACCGCAGCCCGCCCAGCACGGCGTACGGCGAGCGCGAGCCCCAGCCCGCGAGCACGATGCCGTAGACGCCGATCGACGCCATCGCGAGCACGACCAGCACCGCGACAGGCAGGTCGGTGAGCTGCAGCGGTGTCCTGACGCCGAACATCGACACGATCGGCCCGAACGGGATGATCGAGTACGACAGGAACGCCGGCACGGCGATGATGATCGGCGCGAGGATGTAGACGACCTTGTCGACGGTCCTCGGGAGGATGTCCTCCTTCAGACCCATCTTGATGCCGTCGGCCACCGACTGCAGCAGGCCGAACTTGCCCGCCCGGTTGGGGCCGTAGCGGTGCTGCATGCGTGAGATGAGCTTGCGCTCGGTCCACACGCCGAACAGCACGCCCAGCATCAGGAAGACGAAGATGAAGACGGCCTTGATGATGGAGATCCACAAGGGATCCTTGCCGAAGTCGGCCAGGGTGGGCCCGGCCGGATCGGCGACGAGCAAAGGCCCTGTCATTGGTCGCTCACCACTCCTCATTCGCTTCGCGGGCGGCTGATGGCTCGCCGACCGCTCCGCTCACTGCGCCGGGTTCGTTCCTCATGAAGCGCTCCCGATCTTGACGACGTCACCGGCCACGGCGCGCAGGTCACGCGTGACCGAGCAGCCGGCCGAGTTCGACGGCACCCAGACCACGCGGTCGGGCAGGTCGGCCAGCCGCGCGGGCAGCGTCACCGAACCGCCGTCCGTGGTGATCGTGACCTTACCGCCGTCGAGCGCGCCGATCTCCGCGGCCGTGGCCTCGGACAGCAGCGCCTCCACGGCCCGGCCCGTGCCGGCGAGGTACGGCTCGCCGTCCTGCAGTCGGCCGGAGTCCAGCAGCAGGTGCCAGGACGCAAGGACGGCCTCGCCGGCCTTCGGGTCGGCGTGCGTGCCGCCGGTGACGCTCGGGCCGTTGGCCCGGGAGCCACGCCAGGCGCCGAGCGCCGCGAGTTCGCGGCGGGCGGCGGCCGGGTCGGGCAGGCCGAGGTGCACGTCCATGTGGTCGCCGATCGCGGCGATGGCGCGCAGGTCGCTCATCACGCCCGGGACCTCGATGGCCTGCTCGAACGAGCGCCCGCGGCCTTCCCAGTCGACGAACGTGCCGCTCTTCTCCGAGACCGCCGCGACGGGCAGCACGACGTCGGCGCGGTCGGTGACCGCGCTGGCGCGCATCTCCAGCGAGACGATGAACGGGGTGTTCTCCAGGGCCGCGAGGGCGGCCTCGGGGTCGGCCAGGTCGTAGGGGTCGACACCGCCGATGACGAGGGCGTCGAGCTCGCCGTCCAGCGCGGCGGAGAGGATGGCCGAGGTGTCGCGTCCCGGGGTGTCGGGAAGGCCCGAGACGTTCCACGCGCGTGCGACCTCCGCGCGGGCCGTCTCGTCGGCGGCCGGGCGTCCGATCGGCAGGAGGTTCGGCAGAGCGCCGGCCTCGATCGCGCCGCGCTCGCCGGCCCGGCGGGGCACCCACGCGAGGCGCGCACCCGAGGTGGCGCTCAGCCGTGCGACGGCGGAGAGCGCGCCGCGGGAGGCGGCGAGCCGCTCCCCCACCAGGATGATCGCGCCAGGCAGCTTCAGCGCGTCGGTCGCCGCCGAGGAGCCGGAGATCAGGTCGCCGAACGCCTCGGCCTCCGCGCCGGGAAGCGTGCGGATCAGGGTGCCGCCCATCTTCGCGAGGCCCGGCGTGGCGAACGGCGCGAGCGAGAAGACCTTCAGGCCGCGCTTGCGCCATGCCTTGCGGAGCCGCAGGTGGACGATAGGCGACTCGTCCTCGGGCTCGAACCCGGCGAGCAGCACGGCCGGAGCCTTCTCGAGGTCGGCGTAGGAGACCTCGATGCCCTTGCCCGCCACCGCGTGGGCGAGGAAGACCGACTCCTCGTCCGACAGCGGGCGGGACCGGAAGTCGATGTCGTTGGTGCCGAGCGCGATGCGGGCGAACTTGGAGTAGGCGTAGGCGTCCTCGACGGTCACCCGTCCGCCGACCAGCACGCCGGCCTTGCCGCGGGCCCTGGCGAGCCCCTGGGCTGCGGCCGTGAGGGCCTCGGGCCAGGACGCGGGCCGCAGGTGGCCGGTCTCGTCACGGACGAGCGGAGACTGCAGGCGATCGGGCTGGGTCGTGTAGGCGAAGGCCCAGCGGCCCTTGTCGCAGTTCCACTCCTCGTTGACCTGCGGGTCGTCCCCGGCGAGGCGGCGGGTGACCTTGCCGCGCCGGTGGTCGGTGCGCAGCTCGCAGCCGCTCGCGCAGTGCTCGCACGCGCTTGTCGTGGACACGAGGTCGAACGGCCGGGACTTGAAGCGGTACGCGGCGCCGGTGAGCGCGCCCACCGGGCAGATCTGGATGGTGTTGCCGGAGAAGTACGACTGGAACGGCTCGCCGTTCGCGACGCCCACCTGCTCGGCGGCACCGCGCTCGAAGAAGTCGATCAGCGGGTCGCCGGCGATCTCATCGGAGAAGCGGATGCAGCGGGCGCACTGGACGCAGCGCTCCCGGTCGAGCAGCACCTCGGTCGAGAGCGGGATGGGCTTCTCGAAGGTGCGCTTGGTCTCCTCGAACCGCGACTCGCCCTGGCCGTTCGACATGGCCTGGTTCTGCAGGGGGCACTCGCCGCCCTTGTCGCAGACCGGGCAGTCGAGCGGGTGGTTCATGAGCAGCAGCTCCATGACACCGCGCTGGGCCTTCTCGGCGACCGGGGAGGTGAGCTGGGTCTGGATGACCATGCCCTCGGCGACCTCGATGGCGCAGGACGGCTGCGGCTTCGGGAAACCGCGGCCGTTGCCGGCATCCGTGATCTCCACCAGGCACTGGCGGCAGTTGGCCGCAGGTTCGAGCAGCGGGTGGTCGCAGAACCTTGGGATCTGGATGCCCAGCAACTCGGCTGCCCGAATGATCAGGGTCCCCTTGGGGACGCTGATCTGGAACCCGTCGACGGTGAGGTTCACCATGTCCACGGGCTGCTCGACCTGCCCTGCCGACGTGGTTTGAACGGTCATGCGGAGGCCCCCCACACAGTGGACGCCGCCCGGTCGAACGGACATGCGCCGATCTCGAAGTGCTTGAGGTATTCGTCGCGGAAGTGCTTGACCGACGAGTGGATCGGGCTGACGGCGCCGTCACCGAGGGCGCAGAACGACCGGCCCAGGATGTTGTCCGCGATGTCCGTGATCGTGGTCAGGTCGTCCTCGGTGCCCTGGCCCTTCTCGAGCCGCCTGAGGACCTGCTTGAGCCAGTAGGTGCCTTCCCGGCAGGGGGTGCACTTACCGCAGGACTCGTGGGCGTAGAACTCGGTCCACCGCAGCACCGCACGCACGACGCAGGTCGTCTCGTCGAAGATCTGCAGCGCCCGGGTGCCGAGCATCGACCCCTTGGCGCCGACCGACTCGAAGTCGAGCGGGACGTCCAGGTGCTCGTCGGTGAAGATCGGGGTGGAGGACCCGCCAGGCGTCCAGAACTTGAGCCGGTGGCCCGCCCGGACACCGCCCGCCATGTCGAGCAGCTCGCGCAGGGTGATGCCCAGCGGGGCTTCGTACTGCCCCGGGCGGGTGACGTGGCCGCTCAGCGAGAAGATGCCGAAGCCCTTGGACTTCTCGGTGCCCATCGAGGCGAACCAGTCGGCGCCGTTGCTGACGATGCTGGGAACGCTTGCGATGGATTCGACGTTGTTGATGACAGTGGGACACGCGTAAAGACCCGCCACGGCGGGGAAGGGGGGCTTGAGACGAGGTTGACCTCTGTAGCCCTCCAGCGAGTCGAGCAGCGCCGTCTCCTCGCCGCAGATGTAGGCGCCGGCGCCGGTGTGCACGACGAGCTCCAGGTCGTAGCCCGACCCGAGGATGTCCGTGCCGAGATAGCCCTTCTCGTACGCCTCGGCGACCGCCGCCTGCACCCGGCGGACGACGTGGAGCACCTCGCCGCGGATGTAGATGAAGGCCTGGTTGGCGCGGATCGCGAACGCCGTGATGATGACGCCCTCCACCAGCGAGTGGGGGTTGGCCATCATGAGCGGGATGTCCTTGCAGGTGCCCGGCTCCGACTCGTCGGCGTTGACGACGAGGTAGTGCGCCTTGCCGTCGCCCTGGGGGATGAATCCCCACTTCATGCCGGTCGGGAAGCCCGCGCCGCCACGGCCGCGCAGGCCGGAGTCCTTGACCACCTTGATGATGGCGTCGGGGTCCATCCCGAGCGCGGTCTTGGCGGCTTCGTACTCCCCGTATCCCTGGAGGGTGAACGAGTCCGCCCGATCCCAGTTCGCGGTGAGGACCGGAGTCAGAGTCGTCATTCGGAGGCCCCCTTCGAAGGTGCGGGCGCGGTCCATCCGTTGGCCTTGGCGATCTTGAGGCCCTCGATCGAGGGGCCCACGGCCGACGGGCCGTCGCCGGCCTGGCCGTCCGGCAGGCCCGCGAGCACGCGCGAGGCCTCCTTGAACGAGCAAAGGCGCCCCGGGCCGCGGGTCGGTGCGATCTCCTTGCCGGCACGCAGGTCGTCGACCAGCTGCTTGGCGGAGTCAGGAGTCTGGTTGTCGAAGAACTCCCAGTTGACCATCATCACCGGAGCGAAGTCGCAGGCGGCGTTGCACTCGATGCGCTCCAGCGAGACCTTGCCGTCCGAGGTCGTCTCGCCGTTGCCGATGCCGGCGTGCTCGGTGAGCTCCTCCCAGATCTGGTCGCCGCCCATGATCGCGCAGAGCGAGTTGATGCAGACTCCCACGTGGAACTCTCCGGCGGGCCGGCGCTTGTACATCGTGTAGAACGTCGACACGCCCACGATCTCGGCCTTGGTGAGGCCCAGCATCTCGGCGCAGAACTCCTGTCCCGTGTCGGTGACGTAGCCGTCCTCCGCCTGCACGAGGTGCAGCAGCGGCAGCAGCGCCGAGCGGGGCTTCGGGTAGCGCCCGATGATCTCTTTCGCGTCGCGTTCGAGACGCTCGCGGACTTCCGGCGAGTAGGTCGTCACCGGTCCACACCTCCCATGACCGGGTCGATCGATGCGACCGCGGCGATGACGTCGGCAATCATGCCGCCTTCGCAGGTAGCGGGCACCGCCTGCAGGTTCGTGAAGGACGGGTCGCGGAAGTGTACGCGGAAGGGGCGGGTGCCCCCGTCGCTCACGACGTGCGCGCCCAGCTCGCCGCGCGGCGACTCGACCGGGACGTACACCTGGCCCGCCGGAACCCTGAAGCCCTCGGTCACCAGCTTGAAGTGGTGGATGAGCGCCTCCATCGAGCTGCTCATGATGTGGGCGATGTGGTCGGGCGAGTTGCCGAGACCGTCGGGGCCGAGCGCGAGCTGCGACGGCCAGCCGATCTTCTTGTCCTCGATCATGACCGGCTTGCCCTTGAGCTCGGAGCCGGAGAGCCGGTCCAGGCACTGGCTGATGATCTTCAGCGACTCCTCCATCTCGGCCACCCGGACGAGGTAGCGGCCGTAGACGTCGCAGGAGGTCTCGGTCGGCACGTCGAAGTCGTAGGTCTCGTAACCGCTGTAGGGCTGCGACTTGCGCAGGTCCCACGGGAGGCCCGCCGCGCGGACCATGGGCCCGGTGATGCCGAGAGCCATGCAGCCGGTGAGGTCGAGGTAGGCGACGTCCTTGGTGCGCCGGGTGTACGCGGGGTTCTCGTCGAGGAGCTTGCGCATCTCTTTGATGCGCCCCGGCATGATCTTGAGGAACTCGCCGATCTTGTCCACGGCGCCGGCGGGCAGGTCCACCGAGACGCCGCCCGGCCGGACGTACGCCATGTTCATGCGCAGGCCGGTGATGTACTCGAAGAGGTCGAGCACCAGCTCACGCTCGCGGAAGCCGAACAGCATCGGCGTGGTCGCGCCGAGCTCCAGGCCGAAGGTCGCGATGGCCACGAGGTGGGAGGAGATCCGGTTGAGCTCCATCATCATGACCCGGATGGTCTGCGCGCGGAGCGGCACCCGGTCGGTGATGCCGAGCAGCTTCTCCACCGCCATGCAGTACGCCGCCTCGTTGAAGATCGGCGACAGGTAGTCCATGCGGGTGACGAACGTGACCCCCTGGGTCCACGTCCGGAACTCCATGTTCTTCTCGATGCCGGTGTGGAGGTAACCGATGCCCACGCGGGCCTCGGTGACGTTCTCACCGTCGAGGGTCAGCACGAGCCGGAGCACGCCGTGGGTGGACGGGTGCTGCGGGCCCATGTTGATGACCAGGCGCTCCTCGGAGGACTCGGCGACCGCGCCGACGACCTCGTCCCAGTCCTGGCCGTTGACGCTGTAGACCTTGCCCTCGGTGGCGTCCTGCTCGGCGTGAGCGGTCTCACCGTCATGGATGGCGGTCATGCGTACGACCTCCTCTGGTCCGGCGCGGGGATGGTGGCGCCGCGGTACTCCACTGGGATGCCGCCCAGCGGGTAGTCCTTGCGCTGGGGGTGGCCCTCCCAGTCATCGGGCATCTCGATGCGGGTGAGCGCCGGATGGCCGTCGAAGACGATCCCGAAGAAGTCGTAGGTCTCGCGCTCGTGCCAGTCGTGGGTCGGGTAGACCGACACGGTGGACGGGATGTGCGGGTCGGCGTCCGGGCAGGAGACCTCGACCCGGACACGCCGGTTGTGGGTGATCGAGCACAGGTGGTAAACCGCGCGCAGCTCGACGCCGGTCTCCTCGGGGTAGTGCACGCCCGAGACGCCGAGCGACAGCTCGAAGCGCAGGGCCAGGTCGTCCCGCAGGTGGCGCATTACCTCGAGCAGGCGCCCGCGCGCGACGTGGATGGTGAGCTCGCCGCGATCGACGACCACGCGCTCCACGATGTCGGCGTAGGCGTCGCCGGTGACCCGCTCCAGCCCGTCGGCCACATCGTCGAAGTAGCCGCCGTACGGCTTCGGGGTGGACAGCCGCGGCGGGCGGCGCACGACGAGGCGGCCGTACCCGGAGGTGTCGCCGGAGTCGGTGACGCCGAACATGCCCAGGCGGGCGACCGGCTCCTCCGGCACCCCGGGAAGGTTGTCAGTGCTCATTTCGAGGTCCCCTGGTCGATGAGCGGTAGCGACCGGAGAGCCTGCAGCTCCAGCTCGTCGATCTGCTTGGCGCGGTGCGCGCCGAACTTCATGTTCTGGATCTTGTCGTGCAGCTTGACGATGGCGTCGATGAGCATCTCGGGCCGCGGCGGGCAGCCGGGCAGGTAGATGTCCACCGGCACGACGTGGTCGACGCCCTGCACGATCGCGTAGTTGTTGAACATGCCACCGCTGGAGGCGCAGACGCCCATCGCGATGACCCACTTCGGCTCGGCCATCTGGTCGTAGATCTGGCGCAGCACCGGTGCCATCTTCTGCGAGAGCCGGCCCGCCACGATCATCAGGTCGGCCTGGCGGGGGGACGCGGACGCGCGCTCCATGCCGAACCTGGCGAGGTCGTGGTTGGGACCGCCGGTGGCCATCAGCTCGATGGCGCAGCAGGCCAGGCCGAACGTGGCCGGCCAGACGGAGTTCTTCCGCGCCCACCCGGCCGCCTGCTCCACGGTGGACAGGACGAACCCGCTGGGCAATTTTTCTTCGAGACCCATCTCAGTGCTTCCTCTCGCGCGCCTCCGGCACGCTGTCTCTCAGTCCCAGTCCAGGCCGCGACGACGCCACACGTAGGCGTACGCGACCAGAACGGTGACGATGAACAGCACCATCTCGACCAGCCCGAAGACCCCGAGCTTGTCGAATGCGACCGCCCACGGATAAAGGAAGATGATCTCGATGTCGAACACGATGAAGAGCATCGCGGTGATCATGTACTTCAGGGGGAACCGACCGCCTCCGACGGGCTGCGGCGTGGGCTCGATGCCACACTCGTAGGCGTCCAGCTTGGCGCGGTTCCAGCGCTTGGGGCCGGTGAAGGGCGCGATTCCCACGGAGAAGACGGCGAAGCCCGCCGCGAGAACCGCGAGCACCAAGATCGGCACATACAGTTCCATCGCTATGCGTCCCCTCTGAGCGCTGAAGCGTCGGTCAGTCGGTTGCTGAGTCTAGGCAGTTCGATCATCGATCTTCGTTCCGGGTGCTGTGTCATGCCGGCGGCGTGACCTTGGACAGGGCGTTGATGATCCGGTCTGACGCATCGCCCTGCCGGTCCGTGAGATTAGCAAGGAGTTTCAGAGCGAACCGCATCAGAGTGGGATGTGGCAGGCCGTGCCGCGTGAGAAAGCCCATCACGCCGGGCTTGCCGATGGCCTCGACGAACAACCGCCCGAGGGTGAAGTAGCCGCCGTAGGCGTCTTTGAGCGTCTTCGGGTAGGCGCGGAGCACACGCTCCCGATATGCGGGGGTGGGGCCGAAAAGGGCCGTGGCGATGGTGTCCGCGGCGATCCGGCCGGTCTCCATGGCATAGGCGATGCCTTCGCCGTTGAAGGGATTGATCATGCCGCCGGCGTCGCCGGCGAGCACCAGGCCGCGGGTGTAGTGCGGCTGCCGGTTGAAGGCCATCGGCAGCGCCGCGCCGCGGATCGGCCCGGTCATGTTCTCCTCGGAGAACTCCCACTCGGACGGCATGTTCTTGACCCAGCGGCGCAGCAGATCACGGTAGTCGAGCTTCTGGAACGCCTCGCTGGTGTTGAGCAGCCCGAGGCCGACGTTGCTGGTGCCGTCGCCGACGCCGAACACCCAGCCGTACCCGGGCAGGAGCCGCGAGGAGCCGTCCTCGTCGGTGTCCCACAGCTCCAGCCACGTCTCCAGCCAGTCGTCGTCGTGGCGGGGGCTCGTGTAGTAAGTGCGCACGGCGACGCCCATCGGGCGGTCGGTGCGCTTGTGCAGGCCCATCGCCAGGGACAGCCGCGTGGAGTTCCCGTCGGCGGCCACGACCAGGCGGGAGCGGTAGGTCACCGGCTCGCCGTCCTTCTTGGCGGTCACGCCGACGATGTGACCGCCGCGCGGGTCGAGCACGGGACCTGTGACGTTGACGCCCTGGAGCAGGGTGACGCCCCCGCGCTCGGCGTTGGCAGCGAGGATCTCGTCGAAGTCGAGGCGGGTGCGCACCAGTCCGAAGTCGGGATAGCTCGACAGCTCGGGCCAGGCGAGCTCGAGACGCATGCCGCCGCCCACGACACGGAGCCCCTTGTTCCGGATCCAGCCCGGGGCGTCGATGTCGATGCCCATGGCGATCAGCTCTTTGACGGCACGCGGCGTCAGCCCGTCTCCGCACACCTTCTCGCGCGGGAATCGGGTCTTCTCCAGCAGCAGCACGTCGAAGCCGGCCTGTGCGAGGTAGAAGGCCGTGGTCGAACCCGCTGGTCCGGCACCGACGACGATGACGTCGGCGTCCGCCGCGGGGGCTGACTCGCTCACGGGACCTGTCCTGTCCTGGGTGTCGAGGGCCTCGGGATTTAGGGGCCTTCGTGCGTTTGTGAACTACTTCACAAACTTGTCGGCGGAAGTCTAACCCTTTTTCCCCTGCCCGATGTCAGATGGAGCTTACCTACTTGCCCACGGTTGGTTTACCAGCCCGATGGAGGGCCACGATGCCCAGCGAAAGATTGCGCCACTCGACCCGTTCCCACCCGGCCTCCTGGACAAGCCGGGCGAGACTGGCCTGATCAGGCCAGGCGCGGATCGACTCGGCGAGGTATTCGTAGGAGTCGGGATTGGAGCTCACGGCCCGTGCCACCGGAGGCAGGAGCTTCATGAGGTACTGCGTGTAAACCAGGTCGAACGACTTCACCGTGGGCCTCGAGAACTCGCACACCACCAGCCGCCCGCCCGGCCTCGTCACGCGCAGCATCTCGCGCAGCGCCTCGACCGTGTCCTTGACGTTTCGCAACCCGAACGAGATCGTCACGGCGTCGAACGTGTCACTCGCGAACGGGAGTCTCAGGGCGTCGCCCCCGACGAAGGTGACGCCGCGCACCCCTCCACCGGACAGGCCCGAGCCGCCACGCCTCCCGGCGCCCGTGCGGAGCATGCCGAGGGAGAAGTCGCAGGCGATGGCACGCGCCCCCAGGCCGGTGAAGGCGTCGGTCGAGGTGCCCGTGCCCGCGGCGAGGTCGAGGACGAGCTCACCCGGACCGGCGTCCACGGCGGTGGAGGTGGCCTTGCGCCAGAGCCGGTCCTGGCCGAGCGAAAGGACATCGTTGACCAAGTCATAGCGCCGGGCCGTGCGGTCGAACATCGCCGCCACCTCGTGCGGCTGTTTGTCCAGGGATGCACGCGTCATGCCGACAAGCTTAGTGCCATGCGTTGATCCACCCAAAGTAGCCGCCTCATTACTAAGCGTCTGCTAGGACTTGGTGAATGTTTGCCCGAAAGTCGACCCGAAAGTTGACCGCCATCGCCGCCCCCCTGCTCGCGGGCGCCCTCGCCGTCCTCCCCTGCGCCCCCGCCTCGGCCGGCGACGTCTCACATCCCCACGTCGTCTCGGCCGACCCCGTCGGCACCACTCCCCACGTGCTCGACGGCATCGTGAACGCCTTCGCCCTCGTCGGGGGCACCGTCGTGGTGGGCGGCGCGTTCAGCGAGGTACGCGAGGCCGGCAGCTCGACGAGCATCGAGAGGAGCGGCCTCTTCGCCTTCGACCTCGCCACCGGCAAGGTGGACCGACGCTTCGCGCCGGAGCTCGACGGCCCGGTCAACGCGCTGGCCGCGGGGCCCGGCGGCTCGGTCTACGTCGGCGGAGCGTTCATCGGCGCCCGCGGCACCGGCCGCGGACTGGCCCGGCTGAGTCTCGCCGACGGCTCCCCGGTGCCGGGCTTCTCGGCGCCCGTGCGCGGCGGCGATGTCTCCAGCCTCGTGCTCCACGGCGGCGGGCTGTACGTCGGCGGCGACTTCACCGGCATCGGCCGCACCGGCCGGTCGGCCCTCGCCCGCGTCGACGCGGGCACGGGAGCCGTCGACCCGGCGTTCACCGTCACCCCGGGCGGCGGACGCGGCGGCACGCTCAAGGTCTACGCGATGGCGGCCACCCGCGACCGGCTCGCGCTGGACGGCTCCTTCACCACCCTGGACGGGCGGCGCCGCCCGCAGGTCGGTCTCATCGACATCGGCGCCTCGCGCCCTTCGGTAACCGACTGGCACACCGAGGCCTACGCCGCCGACTGTAAGGACGTGTTCCCCTCTTACGTACGAGGACTGGATTTCTCACCTGACGGGCAGTATTTCGTCATCGTGACGACAGGAGGCGCCAAAGGCGCGCGCAAGCTGTGCGATTCCGCGGCCCGCTTCGAGACCTATTCACACGGCGATGCGATCAAGCCCACATGGGTCAACTTCACCGGCGGCGACTCGCTGTACTCCGTGGCCGTGACCGGTGCCGCCGTGTACGTCGGTGGCCATCAGCGCTGGCTGAACAACCCTCGCGGCTCCGACTCGGCGGGGCCAGGCGCGGTGTCACGACCAGGCATCGGAGCGATTCACCCCACTACCGGCAGAGCCCTCACATGGAACCCAACTCGCGACCGGGGCATCGGTGTCAAAGCGTTCCTGGCTCACAAAGGCGGCCTTCTCGTCGGAAGCGACACCACGCACCTCGGACACGAGTACCATGCCCGGGTCGGCATGTTCCCGCTCCCCTAGCCCCTGTGGCTCTTGCTGATCTGCTCACTCACCGCGTCTCGCTGCTTGGACAGCAGCACGTAACTGGCCACGCCGCTGATCACGAAACTGATCACTAGTAACCAGAAGACGTCGTGGAAGCCGATCAGGTAAAGGACACCCAGGGTGACGGCGAACAGACCGAGCCGTGACGCGGTGTAAACGAAAAACGGTCGCACGACGTCGAGGTTACGTCACCGGCCCATGGGGTGGTCTACGGGCCCGCTCCTGGACGGGAGGCGATTTCGTTCGCGGAGCTTTACAGGGCTCACTTCGCATCGGGAGCGAGCACTGCTAGTGTTCACATCACGGCGCTTATGTAAAGAAACACCCACGAGCGCCCCAAAGAGGCTCTATCATATAACAAACGGGCAGTCAGCTGATAACAACCCGTGATCTTTCGATGTAAATCACGGATATATCAGTTTTCGCTCGGCAAACTGGTTACCTGTCCGCCCGCTTCAGGATGCGGGATGCGAGGGGGAGAGATTGTGGAGAGTAGCAGCGAACGTCTGCTGACCCCCGGAGAGGTTGCCGCCCTCTTCCGGGTCGATCCAAAAACGGTGACACGCTGGGCAGCGGCAGGGCGCATCAGCAGCATCCGTACCCCCGGAGGGCATCGGCGTTTCCGCGAGTCGGAAGTGCACGCTCTCCTGCGCGGTGAGGAAGTCCTAACGGCCGAAAGGCCGAGCGGCGACTCACCGCGTGTCTGATGTACAGGTGAGAGCCTCCGGGCCTGGCGATCATCGCGAGGCCCGGTGAACTCGAAGCCGCCATGCACCACCCGGTGATCCTGCGTGCCCCCCGGAAGCCGCAGGGTCACTGTTCTTATTTAGGCGCGCCTTTAATGGTTTTTTGGGCGCGTTCTCTTCGCGGGTCTCCCCGGCCGACGCTTGTCTTCACAGAGTCGGGGGGCCATCGAGGGATCCGTGGCAAACGGCCTCGATGAGGGTTCAGCGGTCGGAGTTGGCCTGTGAATCCCGGAACGCAAGGAATTCGCGCTCCAGGTCGTCGTTCTCCTCCTGCCAGCGCCTGCGCCGCTCGGCCTCCTGCTCCTCGGTGATCGATTCGGGCAACCAGCGTGCGTACTCCGGGTCGCCCGGCGCCATCTCGACGTAGGCGTTACCGATCAGGCGCCCGTCGTCGCTGGTAAGGGAATGCGGTATCCGCAACGTCCCGTCCGCGAGCCGGATGACGTACATTGCGGATCACCTAGATTCCGTAGCGCCGGTTGAAGAACAGCATGACATTCAGAGCGGCGCGCGTGTCCCCGTCCAGCATGTCGACCAGCGCGGGCCGCTGCCGGGAGGCGATGGCCGCGAAGGCGTCGGCGAAGAACTCCTTGCGGCCGAGGCCGCCCGGCTGCTTGTGGAACGCCGAGGCGAACAGCGGCCCGCACTCCTCGTACAGGGCGGCGAACTCTGGCGAATCGGACACCCACTGGCCCGGCACGGCGTCGATGTCGTCCAGAGCGTGGCCGGTCTCGTGCATCATCACGTCGGGCGTGGGCGACGGCCGGTCCCCTACCACGATCTTCCGATCTCCGTACGCGCCGGCGCAGACGTCCCACGTCGCCTTGCCCGAGGGGAGCGGCGCGCCCCGGAGATAGCCCATGTCATCGAGATCCGGCACGCCGCCGGGCCCGACGTAGATGCCGTCGAGTCCGACCGCCAGGAGCGCCTTCAGGCGCTCGGGCAGCCGGGCGAGGCTGTCCACGGCCCGGACCGCGTCCGCCGACGGCGGGCCGTCGCCCGCGTCCCACTGGCGGTACAGGATCTGCTCGAGCGGACCGCAGTGCTTCAGCCCGTCGCGCAGGTCGGGGGTGTCGGGCGAGTTCGGCTGTGCCAGCGGGGGCTCGTCGTCCAGCTCGAAGTCGCGCCAGATGTACTGCGGCCGGTCGACCACGGGGGCGGTGACGGCACGCACGGCGTCGGTGCGGGGCTGGTCGCCCTCCCAGAAGGAGTCGGCACGGCTCTCCCTGCGGTTCGCCCTGCGCCCGCTGTCGCGGTAGTCCGTACGGCCGTCGCGGAAGGTGTCGGCACGGCTCTCGCGTCGCGGGTCGGCGCGGCCGTCGCGGGGAGAGTCGCCCCGGCGCTCCCCCGGGCCGTCCGAAGGGTCGGCGTCGCTCTCGCGGGGGACCTCCGCGCGGGTGGGCAAGGCGTACGACCCCCGCCGCCAGCGTGGCCCTCTCCGATGGCGGCCCTTGTCGCCGGAATACGCCGTCAAGGCGACGGCCAGGGGGCCCGAGCGAGCGCGAACATCAGCACGCACCTCTCACGTCCAGAGCGTGGTCACGGTCCACGGTACGACGAGGCCGCGCGGGAAGTCATCTGGAATGCCCGACGGGATGGATCCGAGGGGTGCTGTTACGCCCCGAAAACACGATCTACCGTCGGATGGCTTACGCTGCGGACATGCCTAGCGTGCTTCTTGGCCTGGTGCTGTTAGCCTTCTGGCTCTATTGCCTGTTCGATGTGATCACCACACCGGAGGAGGACGTAAGGAACCTGCCGAAGCTGCTGTGGGTTCTGATCGTCGTCCTCCTGGTCGACCTCGGCGGCCTATTGTGGCTGCTCCTGGGTCGCCCCCTCAGTGAGCAGGCCGTACAGCGGCAGCGCTTGGGCCGCGCCGGCCGCCGCCGGCCCTCCGTGCCCCGTGGACCCGACGACGACCCCGACTTCCTCCAAGACCTCGACCGCCGCCTCCGCAGAGAGGACGACTGACCCTCCGGCGGCGCCCTCCACCCGCATCGACAAGCGCCCGCGCCCGCCGGAAGGCGGGCACGGGCGGCTGTCGTAAGGGACCTGCCGGGCGGTCAGGGGACGCGTAGGGGGTCAGGGCACCTGCGCGTACGAGTGCAGGCCCGACAGGAAGATGTTCACGCCGACGAGGTTGAACAGCAGGCAGCCGAAGGCGACCAGCTGCACGATCATCGCCGCCCTGCCGCGCCACCCGGCGGTGGCCCTCGCGTGCAGGTACGCCGCGTAGGCGATCCAGGTGATGAACGCCCAGACCTCCTTGGGGTCCCAGCCCCAGTAGCGGCCCCATGCCTTGTCGGCCCAGAGGGCGCCCGCGATCACCGCGAACGTCCAGATCGGGAACGCGATCACGATGGCGCGGTGGGCGACGCGCTCCAGCTCGTCCCGGCTCGGCAACCGGGACGGGCCGTCGCCGCGTGCCAGGAACAGGGCTCCTGAGACCCCCGCGAGGATGAACAGCCCGCTCGCGAAGATCGCGGCGGTGACGTGGATGGCGATCCAGTACGAGTTCAGCGCGGGCACCACCGGGCCGGCCTGCACGTGCAGGTAGCGGACGGCGAACCCGAGCCCGAGGGCGGCCGCGACCGACACGAACGCCCCGAGGAACCGCACCGGCTGGCGGGCCTGCATGATGAGGAACGCGGTCACGGCGGCGAAGCAGATCGCCACCACGAACTCGTACATGTTGCCCCACGGCCAGCGGCCGACCGCGAGACCACGGGTGATGATGGCCCCGAGGTTGGCCGCCCAGCCGAGACAGCTCAGCGCGACCGCGAGCGTGGCGGCACGGGCGGCCCAGGCGGGCGGCTTCCGGCCGTCACTGCCGGCCCCCGGGCCATCCGTGTGAGGGTCGAGCGTCTGGACGGCGCCCGCGCCTACGGGCACCAGCACGCGGGCCGGTGCGGCCGTCCGTACCCGGCCGAAGCCGAGGTCGAGCGCGTATCCGATCATGGCGAAGACATAAAGCAGGACGGTCGCCAGGATCAGCTGGTCGCTGAGCGTGGCGAGCCCGGAGTTGACGTCAGTGGGCATCCTTTACTCCTTGACGGGAGGCGGTCTCGCCGGCCTTGGGACCTCGAAGGTCAGTGACGATCTGGGAGAACTCCTCGGCGAAGCCGGGGCCGCCCTCGGTGCGCGTCAGCCCGCCGACCTCCACCTCCGTGGACTCGCCCTCGGCCTCGGTCACCCGTACCCAGACGCGGCGACGGCGGACCGTGAGCGAGAGCACCAGGCCGAGCACGGCGAGGCCCGCGGCGAGCAGGGCCGGGATCCGGCCGGGGTCGTAGGCGATCTGAAGGCTGATCCATTCGCGCACGCCGGTGAGCTGGATCGACCCGGCTCCCCCGGGCAGCGGCAGGGTGCCGCCGACGCTGAGCGGCTTGGTTTTGAACCCCATGACCAGGGGCTTGAGGTTCTTGGTGTCGAGCTGGTAGACCGACTGCGGCTGCCCGGACTTCATCCCCAGATCACCGGAGAAGGCGAACACCTGTGCCGTGGGGTTGGCTGCGCCCGGGAAGACCGAGACGTACGAGCCGTCCTGGGCGGGGACGGTCGTGGGCAGGAAGCGCACCAGGAAACCAAGCTGTTGCGGCTGGGCGTCCGGCACCTTGATGACGCACTCGGACGTGTACGTCACCTGGTCGGCGGCCAGGCACGGCACCGCGCCCTCGAAGGCCACCTGCCCCTTACCGTCGAGGATCTTGAACCCCGGGGCGTATCCGTGCCCGATGAGGTAGGTCTGGGTGCCGTTGACGTCCAGCGGCTCGTTCACCCTGAGGTCGTACGGGCGCTCGCGCCCGCCCGGGTGGTCGGTGACCTTCAGCTTCGCGGAGAAGTCGAGCGGCTGGCCCCGGCGGTCGCCCGTGGCGACGTAGGTGGCCTGGAAGTCGTCCAGCGTGAAGGAGAAGGGCTCGAGCGACTCCGCCGACACCCTCTGGCCGGGGATGTACCTGTCGTAGGCGGCGACGGTGTTGGCGAAGCCGTTCCCCTCGACGACCAGCACGTTGCCCCGGTAGCCGTACAGCCCGCCCGCGCCCACCGCGACCAGCAGGGCGAGCAGGGCGGCGTGGAACAGCAGGTTGCCGGTCTCGCGCATGTAGCCCTTCTCCGCGGCAACCCAGCCGGGGCCGGTGACCGTGCGGAACCGCTTCTTCCTGAGCTGTGCCGCGACGGTGTCCACCGTGGCGCCCGGGGCGGTGAAGGAGGCGTGCTGGGGCAGCCGGGACAGGTTGCGCGGGGCCGCCGGAGGCGTGCGCCGGAGCTCGCGCAGATGGGCCGCCGCCCTGGGGAAGACGCATCCAGCGAGCGAGATGAACAGCAGAAGATAGGTCGCCGCGAACCACGGCGAGGTGAAGACGTCGAACAGCCAGAGCCGGTCGAGCCACCGGGCCATGCCAGGGCTGTCCTTGAAGTACTGCGCGACCCTGTCGGGGCTGATCGACCGCTGCGGGTAGATCGACCCGGGCACGGAGGCGAGCGCGAACAGGAAAAGCAGGATCAGCGCGGTGCGCATGGAGGTGAGCATGCGCCAGGCCCAGCGCAACCAGCCCACAGGGCCGAGACCGGTGGGGCGCACCGGGTCCGCGCGGACCTCTTCGGTCGCCGTCATCAGATCACCGGCTCGAATCCGCCGACCCAGCCCTGCATGCTCGCGATGATCTGCCCCCAGAGGCCGGTCACCAGCAGCACGCCCACCACGACCAGCATGGCCCCGCCGACGCGCGTGATCAGCTGGGAGTGGCGGCGCACCGCCTTGAACGTGTGGATCGCCTTGCGGTAGGCGAGTGCCGCGAGGACGAACGGCACGCCCAGGCCGAGCGCGTACGCGAAGGCCAGCGTCGCGCCCCGCGCCGCGCTGGCCTGGTCGAGCGAGAGCGTCAGCACGGCCGACAGCGTAGGCCCGATGCACGGCGTCCAGCCAAGGCCGAACACCACGCCGAGCAGGGGCGCGCCCGCGATGCCGGCGGCCGGGAAGCGGTGGATGCGCACGTCACGCTGGAGCCCGGGAACCAACCCGACGAAGGCCAGGCCGAGCACGATGGTCAGCCCGCCGAGCACGCGGGTGATCACCTCGGCGTTGCCGAGCAGCAGCGCGCCGAGGCCGCCGAACAGCGCGCCCCCCAGCACGAAGACCAGAGAGAAGCCCAGCACGAAAAGCACGCTGCCCGCGATCATGCGCCCGCGCCGCGGGTCGCCGCTCATGCCCGTGACGTACGACAGGTAACCGGGCACCAGCGGCAGCACGCACGGCGACAGGAACGACACCAGCCCCGCGGCCACCGCGACGGGCAGGGCCACGAGCAGCGAACCGGCCGCCAGGGTGCTCCCGAGGGCGGTCACGGCGCACCCGGGTCGTGGCTACTTCTCATCGCTGACCTTGGTGACCACGTCGAACAGGTCGGCGTACCTGACCGCGCCGAGTGCGCGGGCGGCGACCCGACCCTGCCGGTCGAGGACCAGCGTGGAGGGGATCGCGGCGGGGTTGACCATGCCGTGGAAGGCCAGCGCCACCTTGCCCGGCTGGTCGAACAGGCTGGGATACCCCGGCTCCTGCGTGCGCTGGAAGGCCAGGGCCTGCGCCTTGTCATCCTTGAAGTCGACGCCGACGAACCGGACTCCGCGGTCCTTGGTCTTGGCGGCGACGTCCTTGAGCACCGGGGCCTCGCCCCGGCAGGGCGCGCACCAGGACGCCCAGAAGTTCAGCACCACGACGTTGCCCTTGTGGTCGGCGAGGCTCGCCGGCGTGCCCTCCAGTGTCTGTCCCTGGATCCCCGGGGCCGCCTGCCGCTCGGAGACCGGGAAGACCCGCATGCTTCCATCGCCCGCGACGTAGCGCGTGTCGCCCGACTGGGGCTGTGATCCCTGGGTCCCGGCGCAGCCAGCGAGAGCCGTCATGGCCAGCACCATGGTGACGAGGGCACGTGACTTCGCGGACACGGAGCAGGGTCTCCTTGCACTACAACCGGTAGAGCTTCAAACCCTACCCAGCGCACCGCACGCCTCCGAAATCGGGGCGGTGCCGATGACTACCGCCGTTTAGCCGGTTTGAGTAGTTTAGGCGGTTTGATGAGCGCGCCGGCCGGTTCGCTGTAGCCGATGCTGGTCAGCCGGTCGTGGTCGAACGTGAGACTGGTCACGCTCGCGAGCGCGCACTGGCGGCGGCGCGGGTCGTGCGCCAGCCTGCGGCCCTCCGCAGCCAGCCGGATGATCCAGATCGGGAGCTGGTGGCTGACAAGGACGACCTCGTGCCCGCGTGCCTCCGCCCGCGCCTGGTCGATCATCGACCGCATTCGCTGGACGATCTGGACATACGGCTCGCCCCATGACGGGCGCGCCGGGTTCCACAGGTGGCGGTAGTTGCCCGGCACCCGGAACATGCCGCCGATGACGAGACCCTCGAAGACGTTCTCGGCCTCGGTGAGCTCGTCGTCGGTCTGGATCGGAAGGCCGAGGACCTGGGCGAGAGGGGTGGCCGTCTCCTGCGCGCGCTCCAGCGGCGAGCTGTGCAGCGCGACGATGTCGCGGCCCGCGAGCGCCTTGGCCACGACATCGGCCATGGACCGGCCATTCTCGGAAAGGTGGTATCCGGGCAACCGGCCGTAGAGGAGACCCTGGGGATTGTGCACCTCTCCATGCCGGAGCAGGTGTACAACGGTGCTTTCAGTCATGACGGACACCAGCCTACTGGCCCGGGTGGGGCACGGCATGGCTTGACGGCGTGGCGGGCTCCCCCAGTTCGCCGGACGCGGCCGTCAGCCCCGGCGGCGGGCTGGTCTGACGCAGCACCTCGACCGCCGCTCGGATCGCGGGACGGCGCGCCGCGTCGGTGCGCCACAGCGCGTAGATGCGCCGCGTCGGCCTCGGCAGGATCGGCACGGCCCGGACGTCCTGCGGCAGCACGTCCCTCCCGAGGCGGGGCACGATGGCACAGCCGTGACCGGCGCCCACCAGCGCGATCTGCGTGGGGTACTCGTCGGCCATGCAGGAGAACTCCGGCTCCAGCGCCGCCGTCCTCAGCGTGAAGACGAGCCAGTCGTGACAGACCGTGCCCGGTGAGGAACTGATCCACCGCTCGCCGTGCAGCTCGGCGAGGTCGATCTCGCGCCGGTCGGCCAGGGCATGGCCCACGGGAAGGATCACGTCGGCCACGTCGTCGAGCAGGGCGGCGCGCGACAGACCCTCGGGAATGGCCATCGGCCGGTTCAGCCAGTCCTGGACCAGGGCCAGGTCCAGCTCGCCCCGGGCCACCTCGCGGACCTGCCGCTCGGGTTCGCGCTCGTAGAGCACGAGGTCGAGCTCCGGATGGCGGCGCTTCAGCTCGTTGAGCGCGCCGGGGAGCAGCCCTCGGGCCGCCGTCGGGAAAGCTGCGATCGACAGGCGCCCGACGACCGTGCCCCGGAGCGCCTCGAAATCGGCCTCCGCCATCTCCACCAGGGCCAGAATGCGCTCGGCGTGCTCGGCCAGCAGGCCGGCGGCGTCGGTCAGCTTCACCCCCCGCCCGCTGCGCTCGATCAACGTGGAACCGGTCTCGCGCTCCAGCTTGGCGAGCTGCTGGGAGATGGCCGAGGGGGTCACCATGAGCGCCTCGGCAGCGGCGCCGACCGATCCGTACACGGCGACCGCGTGCAGGGCCTTCAAGCGGTGGAGATCGAGCATATAGCGATGCTAAACGATTTATCGTCGTAAGTCGTGGTTGAGCTGAAACCAGAGCGTGCAGGCGTCAGGAGGAGGACACGGAGGCGGCGGCCTTCGCGGCGGCGGGCAGCGCCTCGGCGACCCGGGTGAGCGCCTCCTCGTCGTGGGCCGCCGACAGGAACCACGCTTCGTACGCCGAGGGCGGCAGGTAGACGCCCTGGTCCAGCATGGAGTGGAAGAACGCGCGATAGGCCCCGGTGTCCTGGCTGCGGGCGCCGGAGAAGTCGGTGACAGGGTCGGCGGTGAAGAAGATCGAGAACAGGTTGCCCGCCCGCTGCAGCCGGTGGGGCACCCCCGCCGCGGCCAGCGCGTCGGACGCGGCACGGCCGATGATCAGGGCCGCCGCGTCCACCCGGTCGTACACCTCGTCTCCGCAGGCCCGCAGGGTGGCCAGACCGGCGGCACAGGCCAGGGGGTTACCCGAGAGGGTGCCCGCCTGGTAGACCGGGCCCTCGGGCGCCAGCCGGTCCATCACGTCGGCCCGCCCGCCGAACGCCGCCGCCGGAAGGCCACCACCCATGACCTTCCCGAACGTCATCAGATCGGCCTCCACCGGGTCCAGGCCGTACCACCCTGAGGCGGAGACCCGGAAGCCCGTCAGCACCTCGTCGACGATGAGCAGGGCGCCGTGGGCCGTGCACAGCTCGCGCAGCAGCGCGTTGAAACCGGGCCGCGGCGGCACCACGCCCATGTTGGCCGGGCAGGCCTCGGTGATCACGCAGGCGATGTCGTCGCCGTACGCCTCGAACGCCGCGGTGACCGCCTCGGGCGAGTTGTACGGAAGGACGATCGTGTCGGCCGCCGACGCACCGGTCACGCCCGGGGTGTCCGGCAGCCCGAAGGTCACCACCCCCGAGCCGGCGGCGGCGAGCAGGGCGTCCACGTGACCGTGGTAGCACCCGGCGAACTTGATCACGCGTGAGCGCCCGGTGAAGCCGCGCGCCAGCCGTACCGCCGACATGGTGGCCTCGGTGCCGGAGCTGACCAGACGGACCTTCTCGACCGGCTCCACCAGGGAGACGATCTCCTCGGCCAGCTCGACCTCGCCCGGCGTCGCGGTGCCGAAGGACGTGCCGCGTGACAGGGCATCGGTGATCGCCTCCACCACGGCGGGATGCCGGTGGCCGAGGATCATCGGGCCCCAGGAGCAGACCAGGTCGACGTAGCGGTTGCCGTCGACGTCGACGACGTAAGGGCCGTCGCCCGAC
Source organism: Sphaerisporangium sp. (assembly GCA_025964675.1). Taxonomy (GTDB): domain Bacteria; phylum Actinomycetota; class Actinomycetes; order Streptosporangiales; family Streptosporangiaceae; genus Sphaerisporangium. Next base: position 34,815 of record JAOPYI010000171.1, read on the forward strand.
TCCATGAACCTCGGGGTGCCCCCGACCGCGCCGAAGGCGCGCACCGGCGAGTTGACGCCTCCCGGCACGACGGCCCGGGCGCGCTCGAACAGGTCCTCTGAGATCTCCGTACGGCTCACGCGTCCAGGTTAGTCCCCGGGACGGTCGGCTGAGTCAGGGCTGTGGACAAGCGCGAGGGGTCAGTCGCAGGCGTCGGCGAGCCAGTCGAGGACGTGCAGAGGGTCAGGAAGGGGACGGCCGTCCGGCGGACGCAGCCAGCGGGACTGGCTGCCGTCGGCCAGCGACGAGGGCGGGGCGAGGACGTAGCTGTCCCGGCAGTGCCAGCGCAGGCCGGGGGTGGCGTCGATGGTCTCCGGGCCGTAGTCGAGGTGGCAGGACCACCACTCGTCCTCGTCCTCGGGCGCGCCGCGCGTGGCGACGTAAAAAAGAACCCGGTCGCCATTGGCGGCGACCGGGCCTGTTGCGAAGCCTGAGGCGTCCATCGCGGCGAGGGCCGTCTGGCCCGCCGCGGACGGAACGTCGAACACGTCGAATACTCTGCCGGTGGGAAGGATCACACTGGCCTCGGGACTCTGCTCCCACCATCGGGTCAGCAGCGCGGCGTCCGTGGTCGCCATCATCTGCCAGGCCGGCGACAGCGGGTGGGCTCCCGGGTCGGGACAGCCGACGCGGTCACACGAGCAGGCCCGCCGCCCCTCGCGAAGCGGGTGTGCGCCCATACAGCTCGCCCAGCCGAGCTCGGCGTACTCGAGCACCGAGGTGATCGTGTGCGCTCTCCCATGGGAACGGCCTCGCCTTTTCGCCCGGCGAACCGTCAGTGGTACCCCCACCATCGTGTTCCTCCCCCACCCTGCCTTTCCCCGATGATGCACGATGGCGGCGGCGTCAGGTGACCCGACCCCCGGAAATGGCCCGTCAGGATAGTCTCCTGGCCACTTCCGTAGCCCAATAGGTGAGGATCATGTCCGCCCCGGCGCGCCGGATGGCGATGAGAGACTCCATGATGATGCGCTCGCGGTCGATCCAGCCGTTGGCCGCCGCCGCCTCCACCATGGCGTACTCACCGCTCACCTGGTAGGCCGCGACGGGCACGTCGACGCTGTCGCGGACCTGCCGCAGGATGTCGAGGTAGGCCAGGGCGGGCTTGACCATGACGGCGTCCGCCCCCTCGGCCACGTCGAGGCGTACCTCCCTGAGCGCCTCGCCCACGGGCCCCGCCGGGTCCTGCTGGTAGCCGCTGCGGTCGCCGAACTGGGGAGCGCACTCGGCGGCCTCCCTGAAGGGCCCGTAGAAGCCTGAGGCGTACTTCGCGGAGTAGGCCAGGATCGGGATGTGCGGGAAGCCGTTGGCGTCCAGCGCGGCGCGGATCGCGGCGACCTGGCCGTCCATCATGCCGCTGGGCGCGATCACCTCGGACCCGGCGGCGGCCTGGGCGACGGCCACGGAGGCGTAGCGCTCCAGCGTCGCGTCGTTGTCGACCTCGCCCTCGGGGGTGAGGACGCCGCAGTGCCCGTGGTCGGTGAACTCGTCGAGGCAGGTGTCGCTCATCACCACGATGGCGTCGCCCAGGTCGGCGCGCAGGTCGATCAGCGCCTGCTGGACGATGCCGTCGGGGTCGTCGCCCGCGGAGCCCCTGGCGTCCTTGACGGCCGGGATCCCGAAGATAATCAGCGCGCCGACGCCCGCCTCCGCCGCGTCGTGGGCGGCCTTGCGGAGCGACTCGCGGGTGTGCTGCACCACGCCCGGCATCGACGTGACCGGCTGCGGGTCGGTCACGCCCTCCTTGACGAACATCGGCAGCACCAGTTCGGCGGGGTGCAGGCGGGTGCCCGCCACGAGGCGGCGGATCGGCGCGGTGCGGCGCAGCCTCCGGGGTCGCGCCACCGGAAACTCTGCGTTGCTCATTGTGCCCCTCCCAGGCCCCGGGTCCCGGATCGCGCGTACGCGCGAGGCGCGACGACGGGGATGTCGACTACATGGGTTACTTGGCTCTGCGGCGGGCGCCCCTGCGGGTCTGTGAGGGCCGCCTGGGAACGTCGCCGGCCGCGACGGCCGCCTGGCGTTGTTTGGCGCCGTACTCCGCGAGGGCGGACGCGAGCGCCGTGGCCGACGGGTCGTCGGCCATGATGTCGACCCGCAGGCCGAACTCCTCCGCGGTCTTGGCGGTCTGCGGCCCGATGACCGCGATCACCGTGACCTGGTGGGGCTTGCCGGCGATGCCGACGAGGTTCCTTACGGTGCTGGACGAGGTGAACAGCACCGCGTCGAAGCCGCCGCCCTTGATCGCCACACGGATCGCCTCGGGCGGCGGTGCCGCGCGGACGGTGCGGTAGGCGGTGACGTCGTCGCACTCCCAGCCGAGCTCGGTGAGCCCGGCGATGAGCGTCTCGGTCGCGATGTCGGCACGCGGCAGCAGGACCCGGTTGATCGGGTCGAGCATCGAGTCGTACGGCGGCCACTCGGCCAGCAGGCCCTCGGAGGAATGCTCCCCCACCGGCACGAGGTCGGGCTTGACCCCGAACCGCACCAGCGCCTTCGCGGTCGCCTCACCGACGGCCGCGACCTTCAGCCCTGCGAACGCCCGCGCGTCCAGGCCGTACTCCTCGAACTTCTCCCTGATCGCCTTGACGGCGTTGGCCGAGGTGAACGCCACCCACTCGTAGCGGCCGGTCACAAGGCCCTTGATCGCGCGGTCCATCTGCTGCGGGGTGCGCGGCGGCTCCACGGAGATCGTCGGCACCTCCTCCGGAACCGCGCCGTACGAGCGGAGCTGGTCCGACAGCCCGGCCGACTGCTCCTTCGTGCGGGGAACGAGGACCCGCCAGCCGAACAAAGGCTTGTTCTCGAACCACGAGAGCCGGTCGCGCGTGCCGACTGCCTCGCCGACGACGATCAGCGCGGGCTCGGCGATGCCGGCGTGCTTGAGGTCGGCGGCGAGCCTGCCCAGGGTGGACACCACGGTGTACTGCTCCGTCGTGGTGCCGCTCTGGGTCACGGCCACGGGGGTGGTGTCGGGCTTGCCCGAGGCGACGAGGGCCTTGGCGATCGCCACAGCGTCGGCGATGCCGTTGTAGATCACCACTGTGCCGGCCGTGCCGGCGTGGACCGACCAGTCGTCGACCCGCGTGGCGTCCACGATGCGGAACTCCGGCACGGCCACCGCCGGAGCGATGCCCGCGTAGGTGAGCACCGCCGTCGCGGGCGGCACGCCCGGCACGATCTCGAAGTCGATGTCGGCCTTGGCGCATGCCGCGACCTCCTCGGTGACCGAGGAGAAGAACCCGGGGTCGCCCGCGCATAGTCGCACCACGCGGCACCCGGCCTTGGCCTCCTGCACGGCCTTCAGCGACACCGCGCCCATGTCCTCGGCGACGTCCACGACCCTGACGTGCTCGGGACAGTGGCGTAGCAAGGCCCCGTACGCCTCCCTGTCGAGGAGGACGACGTCGGCCCGCGACAGCAGGTCGGCACCGCGCAGGGTGAGAAGGTTCTCGTCACCCGGCCCGGCCCCAACGAAGGCGACGAACCCGGCATGGCGCCGCCGCCCGCCGTCGTGGCCGGTCACCGCGCTACTCTCCACGGCCGCGGCGCTCTCGGCCGTGGTGCCGGCTGTCTTGCTGGTCTGGCTTCCGGAGCTCAATGGGTCCGCTCCCCCATCAACATGCCGGCTCCCTCGGCGATCATGGCGGTCGCGAGTTCGCGGCCGAGCTCCATGGCGGCCGAGGGATCTCCGGCGGTGGACTTGCGCACCGACCGTGTGCCATCGAAGGCGACCACGGCGGCGGTCAGGTTGAGAATGTGCCCGTCATCGGCCGCGTACGCACCTACGGGCGCGCTGCAACCGGCTTCGAGAGTGGCGAGCACGGCGCGCTCGGCGCTCACCGCGGCACGTGTGCGCGGGTGGTCGAGCACGGCGAGCAGGTCGATCAAGGCCGCGTCGCCGGCGCGGCACTCCACGGCGAGGGCCCCCTGTCCCGGCGCCGGAAGCATCTCGGTCACGTCGAAAAGCTGGGAGATCTCGGCGTCGCGGCCGATACGCCCGAGCCCGGCGGCGGCGAGCACGACGGCACGCAGCTCGCCGGAGGTCACCTTGCCGATACGGGTGTCGGCGTTGCCGCGGATCGGGACGTACTCGAGGTCGGGGCGCAGCACGCGGAGCTGGGCCACGCGGCGCGGCGAGCCCGTGCCCACCCGCGCGCCGGGCACCAGGTCGACGAGCTTGGCGGAGCCGATGAGCGCGTCCCTCGGGTCGTCACGGGGTGGGACCGCCGCGATCACGACCCGGGGATCGGGCTTGGTCGGCAGGTCCTTGAGGGAGTGGACCGCGAAGTCGATCTCCCCCTCGATCAGCTTGTCGCGAAGGGCGCTGACGAAGACACCGGTGCCGCCCAGCTGCGCGAGGTGGGCCTTGGTGACGTCGCCGAAGGTCGTGACGCCTACGAGCTCCACCGGGCGCCCCGTCAGCTCGGTCAGCCGGTCGGCCACCTGCTGCGACTGCGTCGTCGCCATCAGGCTCCGGCGCGTGCCGAGCCGGAGGACGCCTCGGCCGGCGGCCGGTGCAAGGCCCTCGGTCATGCCTCCTCCTCGCCGGCTCGGCCGGTCAGATCGGTCTCCACCTCGGCCACGTCGGCTCTAGTCACTGCCTCGGGCACCTTCGGGTTCAGGTCGAACAGCTCGCGCAGCGCCTCAGCATAATGATCGCCCGCCGGGGACGCCGCGAACCGCTTGACACGCACTGTGGGCTCGTGGAGCAGCTTGTCCACGACCCTTCTGACGGTCTGGGCGATCTCGTCGCGGAGCCGCCCGTCCATCTCGGGCACCCGCGTGACCAGACGCCCGAGCTCGGCCTCGACGACGTCGGCGGCCTTCGCCCGCAGCGCCACCACGGTCGGCGTGACCGTGGCCGCGCGCTCGGCCCTGAGGTATTCGCACACCTCGGCCGCCACGATGGATCGCACGGCGGCGACGTCGTCGGGCCCGCTGCCCTCCTCACCGAGGCCGGCCTCCTGCATCGACTCGAGGTCGACGAGCGTGACGCCGGGAAGCGTGCGGACGCCGGGATCGACGTCGTGCGGCAGCGCGAGGTCGAGCAGGAACAGCGGCTGGTCGCGAACGGCTCTGGCCACCATGTCGGTGCCGATGACCACGCTACCCGCTCCCGTGCAGGAGATGACCAGGTCAGCGCCCGACAGCTCGTGCTCGACGTCGGCCAGCTCGACTGCGCGCCCGCCGACGGTCTGCGCCAGCCGGGCGGCGCGCTCGAAGGTGCGGTTGGCGACCACGATGTCGGTCACCCCGGCCCGGCCGAGGGTGGCGGCGGACAGCGCGCTCATCGACCCGGCGCCCACGACAAGGGCCCGCTTGCCCTGGATCGGGCCGAGGACCCGCTCGGCGAGGGTGAGACCCACCCCGACCAGGGAGGCGCCCGCCCGGTCGATGCCGGTCTCGGTGTGGGCGCGCTTGCCGACGCGCAGCGCGTGCTGGGCCAGCTCGTTCAGCGTGGTGCCCGCGGTGCCCTGCTCCTGGGCCAGCCGCAGCGACTGGCGCACCTGGCCGAGGATCTGTCCCTCGCCGACGACCATCGAGTCGAGACCGCAGGCGATCGTGAACAGGTGCTCGACGACCCGGTCCTCGTAGTGGACGTACAGGTGGCGGGTGAGCTGCTCCTGGGGGATGCCGGAGTGGGCGCTGAGCAGGTCGGTCACCGCCGTCACGCCGCCGTGGAACCGGTCCACCTCGGCGTAGACCTCGACCCGGTTGCACGTGGAGACGATCATCGTCTCGGACACGTGGGCGTCGGTCCGCACGTCATGGAGGAGCTTGACGAGGGCGTCGCCGGTCACCGCGACGCGCTCGAGCAGTGCGACCGGCGCAGTCCGGTGGCTGAGACCAACCGCGAGAAGACTCATGCGTCCATCGCCTCGGCCCAGGTTTCAGCCATGATGGGGCTCCCTGTTTCGCGATCCGCTTTGCGCTGCTCATGGAACGCAAGAATTTGCAGTTCAGTCGATAGGTCGACCTTGCGGACATCGACTCCGTCAGGCACTGTCAGCACGACGGGGGCGAAGTTCAAGATACTCGTGATCCCGGCGGCGATGACCCGGTCGGCCACCTGCTGCGCCGCCGTCGCGGGCGTCGCGATCACCACGATGGAGACCCCCCGCGTGTCGATCACGCTTTCGAGCTCGTCTATGTGGTCCACGGCCATCCCGACGAGGCGCTCGCCGACCACGCCCTTGTCGGCGTCGAACAGCGCGGCCACACGGAAGCCCCGGGAGACGAACCCGCCGTAGTTCGCGAGCGCCCGGCCGAGGTTACCGACCCCGACGATCGCCACGGCCCAGTCCTGGGTGAGGCCAAGCTCCCTGGAGATCTGGTAGATCAGGTACTGCACGTCGTAGCCGACGCCCCGCGTGCCGTACGACCCGAGGTGGGACAGGTCCTTGCGCAGCTTGGCGGAGTTCACCCCGGCGGCGACCGCGAGGTCCTCAGAGCTCACGGTGGCCGTGGCCCGCTCCGCGAGTCCGTTCAGCGCGCGCAGGTAAAGCGGCAGCCGCGCGACGGTCGCATCGGGGATGCCCCGTTCACGCGCTTGAGACATGCGGCGAATCACTTTGGCCGGAACTCCAGGGGCCGGGCGGCCGGTGCGCCCCGGCCGCGCTCGCGGTTGACGGATGTCGAGGAGAGGGCGCAGACATTCAGGTTAGTACCTTTGTGAAGCTATGCACAAAGTGCGAGGGCGCACTCTCGGGTCACAACTTTCCCAGGTAGGGGTACCGGTCCCGGATCCGCCCCTCTGACTGTGACCCATGACACGGATGGAAGGGCCGTTAGGCTGGGCACATGGCTCCGCGAGACCACACGATCACCCTGCTCGGCAAGCCGGGCTGCCACCTGTGCGACGACGCCAGGGCCGTCATCCGGCGCGTGGCCGCCGACCTCGGGGTCTCCTGGGAGGAGCGCGACATCACCGCGTCCGAGGAAGACCAGGACGCCTACTGGGAGATGATCCCCGTCACGCTGGTCGACGGCGTCCAGCACGACTTCTGGCGGGTCGACGAGAGCCGCCTGCGCGCCGCCCTGGCCGTGTGACCCTCAGACGCGGAAGGCCGTGGGCAGCGGCACCACTTTGGCCGCGGTCACGTTCAGCTCGATCACGTTGGCCGCGAGCACGTGGGCGACCCGCTCGCGGGCGAAGCGCTCCATGTGCGCCTGGCGCTGGTGCTCGCTGAACGCCACCTCGTCGCGGTAGAGCTCGTAGACGATGCGCTGGAGTGGTGCCGACTTGACCGCGTGGCAAATGAAGATCAAGGTGTCGGGCTCGCTCCGGCGTACGGCCTCTACGGTCTCCTCGGCCAGGCGGTCGAACGCCTCACCCGCTCCGTCCATCAGCGTGAAGACCGTCAGCAGACCGTAGATGCTGGGCGAGGGCCTGACAGAGCCGGCGGACGCGAGCGGCACGTCGGCTCGCCGCCCCGAGGCCACCGGGACGTCGGGGTGGGGGAAGGGCTGCCGCAGCTCGTTGCCGGGGAACAGCACGCCCGTGGCGGGCATCGAGAAGTCCTGCCCAGGAGCGCGGTGCGAACCGTTCTGCCCGAGGTAGCCCGCGCCTGGATCGAACGGCCCCGGCCGTTCATGCTGCACCGTATCCCCGGGTGAGACTCCCGGCCCGTAGCCCGGCATGTTCTGGGGGAACGGCTCTCCGAGTCCGGGGAGGCCTCCAGCGGCGTCCGGACCTATGACCTCGCCGGTCTTCGGGCCGCCGAAGCCTCCGGACGGCTGCATGCGAGCGGCGTAGTCGACGTCACCCTGGTCGCTCGCGCGGTACTCCGCCACGAGATCGCCGAGGCCGGAACGGCGGGGCGGCGGCATCGCCTGGGTGGCCGAGGTCGCCGGCATGGGACTCGACTCGTACCCGGGCTCGGGCTCGGGGGCCCGGCGGCGGGGAGGCGGGCGCTCGTCGTCCCAGTCGTCGTCGTCGGAGTCGTCACGCTCCTCGTCGTACGGGGCGAGCGGGCGGGCGACGGCGTACCAGACGGCGCCGACCATGAGGGTGATCACCAGTGCCGCGAAGACGCCTGGGATCGCGAATCGCACGGCGCCCACCAGAGCCAGCCCCGTCGGCGCCAGGACGACCCCGGCGTGCATGTTGTCGGCGTCGACGTCGTCGCCGCCGCGCCAGCGCAGCACCGCCAGGATGAGGCAGCCGATCAGGATCAGGTACGTCAGGCCGTGGGCGGCGTTCAGCAGTGTCGACGGGATGATCGTCCAGTGGGTGTCACCGAGCGGCAGGATCTTGCCGAACTTCTCGGACTGGCTGACCGGGTCGAGGATCATGATCACGGTGGTGATCAGGGTGAAGGCGATCCCGAACAGCCAGGCGGCGAACCTTCCGGGTGCCTTCGCCGCGAGCATCTGGATCATGCCGATGGCGAGCCAGAACGGCGCCAGGAAGGCGCCCGTGATCTGGTAGACGCGGAAGGTGGCGGGGCCGAACCCGACGAGGTGACCGATGGCGACCGCGCCGAGCGCCAGGCAGAGCGCCGAGGTCGTGACGGTCCAGGCGACGAGCCAGCCGCTCCGTTCGTCGCGGAGACGTCCGACCAGGATGCCAGTGGTGATGGCGGCGAACAGTGCACCGGCGAAGGCGGTGATGGCAACGAGGACTTCCATGATGGGCCCAACTCTGCCGGACATTACCTCCAAACCGGTAGCCGATGCCCGAAGTACCTCATCAGTCCTGTTACGCGTGGTACTTACTGAGGCAAACTGGATTGTGTAATTTCCCGATGATTTCTAGAGTGTTCGAGCACGCACGCGCCCTTCCCTTTCCTCCCCAGGGATACCGGATGTCGAACTCATGGTCGGTCGCCGGGCTTTCCCCACCAGGATCGGCCGACACTGTGAACCCCACGCGCGCCGCCGCTGACCAGCGAGAGCGCCCCTCCCCGGAAGTCGACGAGCTCCGGAGAGTGGTCCTGCGCGCCAAAACAGGCGACGTCGACGCCTTCGCGGCGCTGTACGACCGGTATGTCGATCTTGTGTATCGCTATGTCTACTTCCGGGTCGGCTGCCACGCCCTGGCGGAGGACCTCACCAGCGAGACCTTCCTGCGCGCCCTGCGCCGCATCGCCGACTTCACCTGGCAGGGCAGGGATTTCGGCGCGTGGCTGGTGACGATCGCCAGGAACCTCGTGACCGACCACTTCAAGTCCGGTCGCTACCGCATGGAGGTGTCCACCGCTGAGGTGCTGGACACTCCCCTCGACGGCCCGCACATCCCCGAGAACGCCGTGGTCACGACCATGGTCAACGAGCGTGTCCTGCGCGCGGTGCGCGACCTCGGGCCCGAGCAGCAGGAGTGCGTGGTGCTGCGCTTCCTGCACGGCATGTCGCTCGCGGAGACGGCGCTGATCATGGGGAAGAAGGCCGGCGCGATCAAAGCCCTGCAGTTCCGCGCGATCCGCGCGCTGGCCAGGGCACTCCCCGATGATCTGACTTGATTAAGGTGACTGCTGGTGAGGCGGCAGCCGTAACCTGAAGGGTCCCCGCATCGTTGGGCATGTAGCACCTATGGATCATCGTAGTGGGCGCGGCAGGGAGCTTTCATGGGCAAGTGGGGGCCTTCGCGGTGGCCGCTCAGGCGTTGGGCTGCCGTCACAAGGCGGGAGCCTCAACCTCATTTCGTAGCCCGGCTCAAAGAGATCGGCGCCGAGCCAGGCAACGGCCCGCGACCCGACTTCCGCGCCCGCCTCCGCGAGGAGCTGCTCGCCGCCCACGCGACGGCCGCCGACCCCGGCCCCGAGGTGGCGCGGCGCAGGGGGCCTTCTCTCCTGATGCGCCTGCGGCCAAGCGCGCTCGTAGTGGCCATGGCCGCCCTGATGTTCTTCACGAGCGTCGAGACCTACGGCTCGGTGCCCGGAGACCGCCTCTACCCCATCAAGCGCGCGGCCGAGGCCACCCTGCTCAGCCTGACCACCGACGCTGTGGAACGCGCCCAGCGCGAGCTGACCGCCGCCCACTCCCGCGCCACGGAGGCCGCGGCGCTGCTCGGCTATCCCGACTCCCGCCGCGAGCGGCTCATAGGGCCGACCCTGGACGAGATGACCTCGACGACGCGCTCGGCGCTTTCGGCCTTGGGCCATGTGAAGCGTAAGGGCACGCACACCACGGCGTTGAAGCGCTTCACCAAGGAACAGCGCGACGTGGTGGTGCCGATGATCCCCCAGCTCGGCAACGACGACCGCATGAAGGCCAGCGCCTATCTGGACATGATCGACGGTCTCACCCCATAGCCTGTCCTGACTCCCAGGCCACCCCGTAACGTGCGCCAGACGTCACGCCACGCTAACGCCACGTACACCGACTCCACCCCCTGCTCCCAGTTAAGCTGAGGTGCTATGAGGCGGTTACTGCGACGGCACACCGAGGCGGAGATGGCCGGAGAGGTCGCGGCAGCGGCCGCCGTGACCGCCCCCGTCGCCGATCCCGACCCGACCGCGGCGGCGTTCTTCGACGTCGACAACACGATGATGCGCGGCGCCTCGATCTACCACTTCGCGCGCGGCCTCGCCTCCCGAGGCCTGTTCACCACCAAGGACCTGCTGAGGTTCGCCGTGGGCCAGGCGCTGTTCCGCGTACGGGGCAACGAGAACCCCGAACACATCGCGCAGGCCAAGGAGACCGCGCTGGCGTTCGTCGTCGGGCTGAAGGTCGACGACGTCGTACGGCTCGGCGAGCAGATCTACGACGAGGTGATGGCCGACCGCATCTGGGCCGGCACCCGCGCGCTCGCCCAGAACCATCTGGACGCCGGGCAGCGCGTGTGGCTGGTGACCGCCACCCCGGTCGAGCTCTCCCGCGTGATCGCACAGCGCCTCGGCCTGACCGGCGCGCTCGGCACGGTCGCCGAGACCGAGGACGGGGTCTACACCGGGCGGCTGGTGGGCGATCTGCTGCACGGTCCGGCGAAGGTCGAGGCCGTGAAGGCGCTGGCACGGCGCGAGGGCCTCGACCTGTCACGCTGCACGGCCTACAGCGACTCGGTCAACGACCTTCCGCTGCTCCAGCTCGTCGGCCATCCCTGCGCGGTCAACCCCGACAGCGAGCTGCTCGAACACGCCAGGAAGAACAACTGGATGATCAGAGACTTCCGCATGGGCCGCAAGGCGACGATGATCGGCCTCCCGATCGCCGCCGGAGCCGGTGCCATAGCAGGCGGCGTCGCCGCCGGCATAGCCCTGAGGAAGCACTACCGCTCCGCCTGACACGGGTTCCCAGGCGCCAAAGGACTCGGCCGGCCCTCATGGACGAGCTGCTTCACCTCGCCCGGGTCAGAAGAACGGCGGGAAGGCGTGGCCGCGTTGGAGGCGGAGTCTGTTCAGTTGTTGCTGGATGAGCTCGCGGACCTGGTCGGTGAGGTTGAAGACCAGCATCGGGTCGTCGGCCTCCTCCGGGTCGTACTCGTCGGTGCCGACCGGCTCGCCGAACTGGATCATCCACTTGGACGGCAGCGGCAGCAGGCCGAGCGGTCCGAGCCACGGGAACAGCGGCGTGATGGGGATGTACGGCAGGCCGAGGAGCCGGGCCAGTGACCGCAGGTCGCCGATCTTGGGATAGATCTCCTCCGCGCCGACGATCGAGCAGGGGATGATCGGCACCTGGGCCCGGATCGCCGAGGCCACGAAGCCGCCACGGCCGAATCGTTGCAGCTTGTAACGCTCGGAGAACGGCTTGCCCACGCCCTTGAAGCCCTCGGGGAACACCCCGACCAGCTCGCCCTTGCGCATCAGCCGGTCGGCGTCCTCCGGGCAGGCCAAGGTGTGACCCGACTTGCGGGACAGGTGGCCGAGCACGGGAAGCTGGTAGACGAGGTCGGCGCCGAGCACCCGGAGCGGCCGGTGGGCGGGATGATCGTCGTGCAGCGCGACCTGGAGCATGAGGGCGTCCACCGGAACGGTGCCCGAGTGGTTGGCGACCACGAGCGCGCCCGCCTCGTCCGGGACGTTCTCGAGGCCCGTGGTCTGGACGCGGAACCAGTGACGGTAGAGCGGGCGGATCAGCTCGAGCAGGACCCTGTCGTTGAGCTCCGGATCGAACCCGAACTCGTCGACTTCGTATTCTCCGGCGAGGCGCCGGCGCAGGAAGGCCAGGAGCTCCGCCAGGCGGTCCTCGACGGCCCCTGCCTTGCCGTCACCGGAGCGGCTCCGGGCGGCCGTGATGGGGATCACCCGGGCGTTCCCGGGCTCCTCGTCATCGAAGTCACGCGGTACGTCTTTGTGCTTCACCGCTTCACCCCCCACGCAACACTGTCGTGAGCCAGTCGATCACAGTGAGTGGCATACCGCCAAACAGGCCACGCGATTGGAGGAAATCATCGAGCGCGGACGCGGTGGTGAACTTGGGCCGCCAGTCGAGCTCGGCGGCGAGCCTGTCGGGGTCGACGGCACGGCCGTAGCTCATCAGGGCGATCTGCTCGGGAGAGAAGTCGACGCGCCCGACGCCACGGGCGAGGTCGCCGATGACGCGGAAGGCGGTGGACGGCACAGGGACGGTCGGCCTGCCACTCCTGCGCACGCACTGCGACAGGAGCATGACCCCCTCACCTGCCACGTTGAACGTGCCGGGGTGGTCCTCGACGGCCATGCGCCGCAGCACCTCGACCCCGTCGTCCTCATGGACGAACTGCAGGCGAGGGTCGAAGCCGAGCACGGTCGGCAGGACAGGCTGGGTGAAATAGCGCGTCAGCGGCGAGTCGACGCCCGGCCCCATGAAGTTCACGAAACGAAGGGTCGAGACCGTGATGTCGGGCCGCCGCCGGGCGAAGCCGCGGACGTACGCCTCTACCTCGGTGGCGTCCTTGGCGTAGCCCGAGATCGCGACCTCGATCGGCTCGGCCTCCTCGGTGAAGACGGCCGGGTCGTGCGAGGACGAGCCGTACACCGCGGTGGTGGAGCGGACCACCACCCTGCGCACCGTGGCCGACCGCTGGCATGCCGCCAGCAGCTGCATGCCGCCGATGACGTTGTGCTCTTTCATGTAGGACCGGCCCGCGCTCTTCGAGGGAGCGCTGACCAGGCTCATGTGCACAACGGTGTCGATGTCGGCAGCCGCGATCACCTGCGCGATGTCCGGGCTGCGCAGATCAACCCGGACGAACTCCGTACGGCCCAGCGCGACGCCGCCGCCGCCTCGCGCGAGCGAGGGCGGCGGCACGGTGTCCACTCCGATGACCCGGTCGATGTCCGGATCCGCTGCGAGGACGCTCGCCACTCGCGCGCCGATGTGTCGGGAGACCCCGGTGACGAGCACAGTGTGGGTCATCGGCGCCTCGCAGAATCACGTTTCGTGTGTCGCGCTTGCTCGATTGCGACCGGGCTCGTGATTCCTCACACCCGGCCCGCCGCTCTGCGTCGTCGGTCCGCTACTACTTCTTGTTACGCCGCTGGATGCGGGTCTTCTTGAGAAGCTTGCGGTGCTTCTTCTTAGCCATGCGCTTACGACGCTTCTTGATCACAGAGCCCACGGGACCCCCAGGTGAAGGTAGGTTTGTCAAATCGGCGTGTGTGCTCCGGCGAGTGGGCGCGCCGCCGCGAGCCCCTGGAGGCGCCGCTGTCACGGCACACCCGGAGCCCGGATCGGCGCCTCGCAAGAAGCACACCGATTCAACAGCCTACCGGCGATTCATGGTCGATCGCCCCCGGAGGGGAACCCGCGTGGCCCGCCGAGGGGTCACGGCCCACGACCGGCGACGACGCGGGCGGTCGGCCACCCACACCGTTCCCGGTCAGGTTCGCACCCCCGGCAGACCATGCGCTCGTTGTCCAGCGGTCTCCAGCGAGTGACCTGTGATCTGGCTACTGGTCCATTCAACCCGCTTCGATGAACGCATCCCTCAGGTAGTCGTGCACCGCCTGCTCAGGCACTCTGAAAGATCGCCCGACCCGGATGGCCGGTAATTCACCCGAGTGGACGAGCCGGTACACCGTCATCTTGGACACCCGCATGACGGTGGCAACCTCTGCCACCGTCAGGAACTTCACCTCGCTGAGAGGTCTTTCGCCTGCACCCATCGGACGCCTCTTCCGCACGTGTTTCCGGGTTATCCCCACTGGTGCCATTGCTCACGCACGTGTACTGCTGTCAGCGTAGAACGCGTCTCCGATCGGGCAAACCCCCTATTCCATCAGTCAGTGGAGACGCCTGCCACCAGAATGGAGAAAGTCGCTGGCCAGCAGCCAGGTCGAGCCCTGATCCGGATCTTGTGGACGGTCTAACCGTGTCCCATTAGAGTCGCTCAGGATCATAAAAAAGTTGGCAAACGGTCGACGTCAGGGGCCGAATACGCGCGCGAAACGGCACTTAGGGCAGGACCGGATTAGTCGAGGGCCGCCTCAGACGCCACTCTGGACCCGGGAGAGCAGATATCGGGTCAACGGATCGTAATATCGGGGCAGCACGTTGTCATCGAGCGGGACGGTGACGGCGATCTTGCCTTCGGCCTCCCCGACGAAGAGCCCCGGGTCGTTGCTGTCGGCGAATCCCACCGTCTCGACCCCGGCCTCACCCGCCGCGCCGGCCCAGCCGTGGTCGGCGATCACGAGGTCCGGCTTCTCGTCTCCGAGCGCCGCGAGCTCCGCCAGCATCGCCTGCATCGGCGCGGGGTCGTGGGTGTGGACGAGGGCCCCGCCGTCGTCGAGCATCGCCACGTCGTCGAGGTAGCGGATCCGGCGCCTGCGGCCGAGCCCTCCACTCGCGAAGGATCGCTGCTCGCCAGGGGTGAGGAGCGTGGCCCCGTGCTCCCTGGCGAGCCGCGCGAGGGCCAGATGCGTCGTGAGAAGGCCTGTGGGGTGGCCTGTGGCGATCAGGACCTTGGGGGCGTCCCGCTTCAGCACGGCGGCGATCCGGTCGCCCATCGCCTCGAGGGCGTCGATCGTGCGATCGGGATCGATGGTGTCCTGCCCGGAGCGGTACTCGGGGTCGGCCACGACCCCGGCGGACTTCGACATCAGGGAAAGTATGTCGCGGTACGTCCAGTCGCCGTCCATGGACAGCCCGAACATGTAGTGGGGGTCTCGTACGGCGAGCGAGCGGTAGTGGTCAAGGTTGTTCTCCCGGCTGGTGGCCACGTCTCCGGCGATCTTCGTCCGGATCAGGTGGTCTCTCAGCTCTTCCCGCGAAGGAGCAGTCGCGGTCTCCATCGTTCACTCCGTCCACTCGGCAGGTTGTGCGACCTTCAAAGCGCTACGCACCGGCGCCCCCGTGCCAGGCGGGACCTCAGGGCTGTGGGTCCAGCCCATGGAAAGGGAAGACCGCCATCCGTGTCGCCATGATCGCTCGGTCGGTGGCGTCCCCAGGGTCGTAACCACCGGAGAAATCCTGAAATTCCGGGCTACGGCCGTCGGTCATCGTGAGCGGGGGGACCTCACCCGTCCGTCCCCGTACGAACTCGCGCCAGCTCTGCGGCGTCGGCGTGCCCGGCTCGATCGGGTCGCCCGCGGCCTCGGCGATCAGATGGCTCCACGCGCGCGGCACCACCTGGACCAGCTCGTAACCACCGCCTCCCGTGACCAGCCACCTGCCGTCCGCGGTCTCATGGGCCAGCGCGTGCAGCGCGGCGTACGCCTGGCGCTGGCCGTCGAGGCTCAGCATGAGGTGGGCCAGCGGGTCGAGCGCGTGGCTGTCACAGCCGTGCTGGGTGACGAGCACCTCGGGCTCGAACTCCCGCAGCAGCGGCGGGACCACCGCGTGGAACGCCCGCAGCCACCCGGTGTCCCCGCAGCCGGCCGGGAGCGCGACGTTCACGGCCGTCCCCTCCGCGCCGGTCTCGCCGGGCAAGCCGGTGCCGGGGAACAGCGTGCGCGGGCTCTCGTGCAGGCTGATCGTGAGGACCCTCGGGTCGTCGTAGAACATCGCCTGCACGCCGTCCCCGTGGTGGACGTCGACGTCGACGTACGCGATGCGCCGGGCGCCCTGCGAGAGCATCCAGGCGATGCCCAGCGCCGGGTCGTTGTAGACGCAGAAGCCGCTCGCCAGCCCCGGCATGGCGTGGTGCAGGCCGCCGGCGATGTTCACGGCGTGCTCGGCCTCGCCCGTCCACACCGCCCTGGCGGCGGCGAGCGTGGCCCCCGCGACCAGCGCCGAGGCCTCGTGCACACCCGCGAAGGCCGGGTTGTCAGGGGTGCCGAGGCCGCACGAGAGGTCGGGCCTCCCGTCGTCCGAGACGCGTCTCACCGCGTCGACATAGTCGCGCTTGTGCACCAGGGCCAGCTCGTCGTCGGTCGCGGGAGCGCACCCCACCAGCTCAACCTTGTCGAGCACCCCGAGGTCACGGGCGAGCGCCATGGTGAGCTCGACCCTGACGGGCGCCATGGGATGGCCCGGCCCGAAGTCATATGAGGTCAGCCTGTCGTCCCAGACGACCCGTACGGACCGGCTCACGCCATCACCCCGCCCACGACGGATCTGCCACGGCCGAACGTAAAGGACCGGCCACACCGAGGGCGCGGGACAGCCGATACACCGCGCACGCTCATGAAAACGACCGTACCGCACGTCTTGTGATCAGCCATCGACGGCCGTCACTCATACGTAACAAATCAGACCCATCGGTTCATGCAGCCACCGCTTTCACTGCCGTCACAGGGTCTTGGGGTTCGCTGGGGTCGTCCAGGTCACTCGGCGCGGAGGGCGATCACCGGATCCAGCCTGGCGGCCCTGCGGGCGGGGGCGACGCCGAAGAAGACCCCGACCCCCACCGAGACGCCGAAGGCAAGGGCGATCGACCACCAGGTGATCGCGGCCGGCACCGGCGAGACGGCCTGGATCAGCAGTGAGCCGCCCACGCCGATCAGGATGCCGATCACGCCGCCGATCGTGGTGAGCAGCACGGCCTCGATGAGGAACTGACCGAGCACGTCGCGCTGCCGGGCCCCGAGTGCCTTGCGCAGCCCGATCTCACGGGTGCGCTCCCGCACGCTGACCAGCATGATGTTCGAGACCCCGACGCCGCCGACCAGCAGGGAGATGCCGGCTATGGCGGCCAGGACGCCCGTGAGCATGCCCAGCACGCTACCGATGGTCCCGAGGAGCTGGGTCTGGGTCACGGCGCTGAACCGCTCGCCCGGGTAGCGCCCGCTCAGACCTTCCACGACCCGCTGCCGCAGCGGCTCGATCTCGTCGGGTCCCGAGGCCCCGACCGCGATGCCGTTGATCCGCGACAGCCCTATCAGGCGCTGAGCGGTCGTGACGGGGACATGGACCTCCTGGTCGCGCGCCACGCCGAACGTCGCGCCCACCGGCTCGTACAGGCCGATGACCCGGAACCTCACCCCTGAGATCGTGACCTGGCGGCCGATAGGGTCGATGTCGCCGAAGAGCTTCGCCCCCACCTCGGAGCCCAGGACCGCGACCCGCCGCCGCGTGTCCACGTCGGTGCCGCTCAGGTAACGGCCCCTGCGCAGCGGCCGGTCGAAGATGTTCGGCAGGTTCTCGTCGGTCCCGGTGATGGTCGCGAAGACCTCGGTGCGGCCCACCCGTACGGACTCGCCCGAGTTGACCGCGACCGTCACCTTCGCTGGGTCACCGACCAGGCGGCGGACGAACGCGACGTCCGCCAGGTTGAGACGGCTCTGTGTGGGCGCGGCCCCGAGCCCCACCTGGCCGGGGACCACCAGGATGATGTTGCTTCCCAGCCCGGCGATCTCCTTCTCGATCGCCTCCTTGGCCCCGGTGCCGATCGCGACCAGGATCACCACGGCCAACACCCCGACCACGACGCCGAACATCGTGAGGGCGCTGCGCAGCCGGTTGACCCGCAGCGCCTCCAGAGCCATACGGAACGCCTCGGCGGTCCTCACGGCGCGTCGCGTCCCGTGCGTCCGGCATGCGGCCCGCCGCCCGCTTCGTGCGCGGTGTCGAGCTCGATCAGGCCGTCGCGGACGTGGATGCGCCGCCGGGCCAGGTCGGCCACCTCACGCTCGTGGGTGACGAGCACCACGGCCACGCCGCCCGCGGAGTTGAGGTCGGCGAGGATGCCCATCACCTCCTGGCCGTTGCGCGAGTCCAGGTTGCCGGTCGGCTCGTCGGCCAGCACCACCTTGGGATCGCCGACCAGCGCCCGTGCGATCGCCACCCGCTGCTGCTCGCCTCCGGACATCTGGGAGGGCCGGTGGTCCAGACGGTGCGCGAGGCCCACCGCCTCCAGCGCCCGCCTGGCGCGCCGGCGCCGCTCGGCCTTGCCCACACCCCGGTACACCAGCGGCAGCGCAACGTTCTCCAGCGCCGAGGTACGGCCGAGCAGGTGAAACGACTGGAACACGAACCCGACCGCCTGGTTGCGCAGTTCGGCCAGGCCGGTGTCGTCCAGCGTGGCCACGTCGACGCCGTTGACGCGCAGCGTGCCGGAGGTGGGCCTGTCGAGGCAGCCCAGCAGGTGCATGAGCGTCGACTTGCCCGACCCCGACGGGCCGATGATGGCGACGAACTCGCCGCGCTCGATGCGGAGGCTCACCCCGCGCAGCGCGTCGACCGACACCCCCTCCAGCTTGTAGGAGCGGGCGAGATCGACGGCCTCGAAGGCGGGAGCGCCCTCTAGATCGTTCACGTGAGCTTCTGACCTGGGCGTACGGTGTCGGCGCCCTTGACGACGACCCGCTCGCCGGACGATAGGCCCCGCGCCACCTCCACCACGGCGTCGCCCTGAGCGCCGAGCTTGACCACCCTGCGTTCCGCCGAGCCGTCGGCGCGGACCACCCAGACCACGGTCTCCCTGCCGCTGGTCACGATGCTCGACGCCGGCACGGCCACCGCGTCCGGCGACTCGCGCACGGTCAGCCGGACGACCGCGCTCATGCCGGGCTTCGGGACGGGCGCGTCTCCCCCGTCGTCGTAGGCGCCCTGGCCGAGCGTGAGGCGTACGGGATAGCTCACCCCTCCCGTGGTGCCCTCCTTGGGAGTCACGCCGACCCCGGTGACCTTCGCCCGGTAGGCGGCCCCCGAGACCGCGTCGAGCTCGACCTCGGCCTTGGTGCCTGGGGTGACCAGGAGCACGTCGGTCTCGTCCACATCGGCGGAGAGGGTCAGCCTGGACACATCCGTCACGGTCGCGATGGCGTCGCCCGCCGCGACCGGCACGCCCGTGGCGACCGTGCCCCCGGATGTGGAGGCTCCCGCGCCACCGGACGACCCCGCGGCCGTACCGGCTTGGCCGGCGAGGCCCGCGGGGAGCTGCCCGAGCAGGGAGCCGAGGCTCGGGGAGCCGCCGCCTGACGGCCCGCCCAGGGTCACCACCCCGTCGAAGGGAGCCTTGATCACCAGGCCCTTGACTGTCGACTCGGCGATCTTCACGGCCGCCTTCGCCTGCGACTTGGAGGCGGCCTGGAGGGATGACATGGATGATGCCAGCCCGCCCAGCCCTGCCCCGATCTGGCCGCTGACCTGGGAGAGCACCTGGTTGACCGATCGCGTCAGGCCCTGGGTGATCTGGTTCAGCGCGGCGCGCTGGGCGCGATGTTGTGTCTCCGCGCCGTCGATGGCGGCGAGCAGCTGCGTCCTGACCTGGGCGTCCTTGATCTTCCTCGCCGCCGTACGCGCCGTGGTGAAGCCCCGCGCGACCTTGCGGTCCAGGGACGAGGTGGCGTTCAGGCCCGCGAACCGGATGGCCGGCGCCGCGACCCCGCCACCGAGCCGAACAGGTCTGGATGCCTGCCGCTCGGCCTGGCGAGCCTGTTTGAGCTGGTCCTCCGCCTGCGTGGAACTGATCTTGGCGAGGATCTCTCCCTTGTCGACCGTGTCGCCGTCATGTACGTACAGCTTGGTGACCGTGCCCGCCGCGGAGGACCGCAGCGTGGCGGTGGCGCGGGCGCCGACGGTCGCCGGGGCTTCGACCACCTCGCTGACCGGAGCGTGCCTGGCCTCACCGATCTGCACCTTAGGGGTCGCGTCCTGCGAGCAGGCCGAGAGCAGCAGCGTGAGGCCGATGAGAAGCGGGGGGATACCGCGACGAATCGTCACCCGGCCCATCGTAGGAGGGGAACCCCCGACCCGCTCGGGTCCCGGGTAACCGGATGCGAAGCCCGTAGGGACCGGCGCGTCCCTGGCGAGCCCGTGCGGGCCGGCGGGGACCGCGGGCTACGACGGGACGGACACGCGGCGCAGGCGGCGGATCGCGGGCACCGAGAGCAGTACGGCGCACCCGGCGACGGCGACCACCGTGGAGAACGCCAGCACCTCCCTGGCCCCGAGCAGCGAGGCGACGGGACCGGCGAGGGTCTGTCCGACCGGGACGGCCATCACAGAACCGGCGACCTCGTAGGAGTGGACGCGATTCAGCACCTCCGGGGCCACCTGGGTCTGCACGCTGGTCATCCACATGACGCCCCAGAACGCGGACCCCGTGCCCGCGGCGAGATGGCAGGCCGCCATCAGGGCCAGCGGGAGGTTGAGCGTGATGGACAGCGGTTGGAGCGCGAAGAAGAACATCGCGGTGGCCCCGGCGGCCAGCGGCCGGCGCGGCGCGATCCGCATGGCGACCAGGCCGCCGAGGATCGTTCCCGCCCCGAAGGCCGAGGTGACGAACCCGTATCCAGTGGCGTGGTACGAAGCGTTGATCAAGGTGACGCCGAGCGGGAACACGGGACCGACGACCGCGATCCCCATGACCGCCCAGATCACGATCACACCCCACATCCAGGTGCGAGAGCTGAATTCCCGCCACCCCTCCTTGAGGTTGGCCCACATCGACCCGTCCTCGGCCACGCGCGGTATGGCCCTCAGCCGCAGGAGCGCGAGGCACAGCGCGCTCACGCCGAAGCCGAACGCGTCGATCAGGAACACCAGCCCCACGTCGGCGAACGCCACCATGAGCCCCGCCACCGACGGGCCGATCAGGAACATCAGCGACTCGGAGGTGCGCTGGGTCGCCACCGCCCGCTGCACATCCCTGGCGATCTGCGGGACGAGGCTCGCCAGGCCCGGCTGGAACATCGCCGCGGCCGCGCCGTTGACGGCGGAGATGGTCATGAGCTGCCAGAGAGCGGGCGTGCCGGTGAGGAACAGCGCCGCCGTGACCGACTGCGAGACCAGGCGGACGAGATCGGCTCCGACCATCATGCGGCGCGGCGTGAACCGGTCGGCGAACACCCCGCCGAAGAGCACCAGGAGAGCCATCGGCACTATCGAGGACGCGAGGGTGAAGCCGACGCCGCTGGCTCCGTACCCGGCCTGGAGGACGCCGAGCGCCATCGCGACCGACACCATGGCCGTGCCGAGCATCGACACGGACCTGGCGGTGAAGAAGAGCCGGAAATCCCGAGTCCAGACACCGGCGCCCTCCGGCCGCTCCGTGTCCTGCTCCGTCGCTCCTGCGGCTGTTGCCACGATGCCCCCATGTCCGCCGTTCCCGCCGCCGGCCATGATGCACTCTAACTACAAAGTTTCCTAACCGTTAGTCGGCCCTACCACCACCCACCTGGCGTGACTCCACCGCTACCCGGCGGCACGGGCACCCCTCGCCCCTCGTACGCGGGCATGAGGATAGGCCCGTGCTCGTCTCGGCTATATGTCCGAACTATGGTGTTTGCCATACGAGTCACTTCTCGCGTCGGAGGCAGATCTCCTTGTCGGCAGTACCCGCGGATCAGCAATGGGCGCAGCTCAAGAAGCAGTTCGAGTCGATCGACAGCGACGGTGACGGCTTCATCACCGAAGCGGAGTTCACAGGGCACTTCCCGGATGTTCCCGCCGAGGCGCTCGGAGCCCTCGAGCGGGACGCGGACACGGACGGCGACGGCAGGCTCTCCTTCGAGGAGTTCATCCGGTTGACATCCCCCGGCAGCTGATCCGCTTTACTGTCTCCGGCACCGCGTAGATCATCCGCTCTTCCGGCCGGCCCCTGTCAGGCGCTACCGCCTGGCTCCCGGCAGCGTGCCGCCCGGCCGCGTGTCAGCCGGAGGCGAGCTCGCGGCTGCGGTCGCGGGCGGCCTCGATGGCGGCGAGGAAGGCGGCGCGGACACTGTGGCGCTCCAGCTCCGCTATCGCGGAGATCGTGGTGCCGCCGGGCGAGGTGACGGCCTCACGCAGGATGACCGGGTGCTCTCCGGAGTCGCGGAGCATGATGGCGGCGCCGACGATCGACTGCGTCACCATGTCGAGAGCGGCGGCGCGTGGCATGCCGAGAAGGATGCCGGCGTCGACCATGGCCTCGACCAGGTAGAAGAAGTAGGCCGGGCCGCTGCCGGAGAGGGCGGTCGCCGCGTCCTGCTGGGACTCCGGGATGCGCAGCACCTTGCCGACCGGCCTCAGCAGGTCCTCGGTGTGCTTCAGGTGGGTCTCGGAGGCGTGGGCTCCGGCGGAGATCACGCTCATGGCCTCGTCGACCAGCACCGGGGTGTTGGACATGACCCGCACCACAGGCACCTCGTCGCCCAGCCGGGACTCGACGAAGGACGTCGTGATGCCCGCCGCCACCGAGATGACCAGCCGGTCGGCGGGCACGTGGGCCGCGATCTCGCTGAGCAGGGTCGCCATGTCCTGCGGCTTGACCGCGAGGATCAGGGTGTCCGCGGTCTTGGCCGCCTCGCTGTTGGACACCACCTGCACGCCATAGCGCTCACGGAGCGCCTGGGCCCGCTCCTCGCGGCGCGCGGTGGCCATGATGTCGCCCGGTTTGACGCCGCCACGCAGCAGCCCGGACAGCAGGGCCTCACCCATCTTGCCGGTTCCGAGAATCGCGATCATTTCAAGGCACCTCGCGTAGGAGTCGGGAAACGTTCGCAGCCTACCGACTCGCCGCTGGTCCGAGCCCTGCCACCGACCCGCCTGTGGATGACTCCCGCCTGTGGATAATGCCCCCGCCTTGTGGATCGGAGCCCGTTGAGACGACGAGAGGCCCGAGGTGCGGCTCGCGAACAGGGCGAGGTGGGGGCGGCTAACGTCCCAGCAGCGAGCGCGCGAGCAGCGTGAGGTTGGCCGGGCGCTCGGCGAGCCGGCGGGTCAGATGGCTGTACCAGTCGACTCCGTATGGAACGCGCACGCGCACCCGCGACCCGAGGCCGGCCAGCCTCAGCTGCTCCAACGGGCGCATGCCGTACGACATCTGGTATTCGAAACTGTCGGGCTCCCGTTCGTTGAGCACGGCGAGCGCCGAGGCGACCTCGATGAGCCGCCGGTCGTGCGTGGCCACCATCGGGTACCCCTGGCCCGCCATGAGCACCCTGAGGCAGCGCACGTACGAGCGGTCGATTTCCATCGTGTTTTTGCGGACCAGCGAGGCCGGCACGCCCGCGGCACCCCGGCACAGCCGTACGCGCGCGGACACCAGCGACCGGCAGTGATCCTCCGCGCGGCGCAGGCACGACGCGATGGACACGCCGACGGTGGGGTGGTCCTCCAGCAGCGCCGCGTGCACGCCGAGGGCTGAGCCGGATACCTGCGGGCTCTCGGTGTCGACGGTCACCGTGGCGCCGACCTCACCCGCGGCCTGGCAGATGCGCGCGGCGTTCTCCTGGGCGAGCTTCTCGTCGAGGTGGAGCCCCACGGAGGTGAGCCGCACCGTGAGGTCCGCCCCCTTGGCGATCCCGCGTCTGGCGAGGCTGTCGAGGAGCGCCAGAGAGGCCTTGACCGTACGGGCGGCCTGGTCGGGGTTCCGGATCTCGTCTCCGAGGTGGTCGAGCGAGACCAGCAGACCGTCGGCCACGAGAGCCGCGGCCACCGAGGCGGCGTCCTCCGCGCTGTTCCCCGCGACGTAGCGGGACATCAGCTTGCGGGTCACCCCCGCCGTCCTGACGACGCCTTCGACTCGGTCGCTGCTCGAAGCAGCCAGCAGAACCTCACGCAACACCATTGGCACCCTTCCCGGCACGACGGCTGGTGGGGAGAGACATCCCCACCCTACGGCGGTTCAGGCGTCGATCAACGGACCCGGAGTTCATGTTGCGGTTTGACAACCAAGTGAGGACACCTGTCGTCTTATGGGTCCTTTATCCGCATGATCTACCCGATGGTGCCATAAGTCGGTTCCAACGATGGAGCCGCCGGCGTCGAAGGGGTATACGTGAAGAAGATCCTCATAGCGCTGGCCACAGCCGGCCTGGGTCTGAGCGGAGCACTGGTCGCGGCACCCGCGTCGGCCGGCACTCAGCAGGCCCCCAACTACAGCCCGCCGGCTCCCACGTGGGCGCAGTGCGCCGGCCTGCCTACGGGAATCGAGTGCGCGTCGGTCACGGTCCCGCTCGACTACGACCGCCCGTGGGGCAAGAAGATCAAGATCGCCGTCTCGCGCAAGAAGGCCACCGACACGGCGCACTACCAGGGCGCGCTCCTGTTCAACCCCGGCGGTCCCGGTGGCAGCGGCCTGGCGTATCCCGCGGTGATGACGACCCGTCTCGGCGCTCCGCTGGCCGCGCAGTACGACCTGATCGGCTTCGACCCCCGCGGCGTCGGCTCCAGCGAGCCCGCGCTCCGCTGCGACCCGCACTTCTTCGACCCGGTGCGCCCGGACTACATCCCGGCGAACGGGGCCGAGGAGTCGGCCTGGCTGAAGAAGATGCAGGGCTACTCCAAGGCCTGTGACGCCACCTACGGCGACGTGCTGAAGCACATGACCACGGTCGACGCCGCCACGGACATGGACCAGATCCGCAAGGTTCTCGGCCAGACGCAGATCAGCTACGTCGGCTACTCCTACGGCACCTACCTGGGCGCCACGTACGCCACCCTGTTCCCGAGCAAGGTGCGCCGCCTGGTGCTGGACAGCATCGTCAACCCCGAGCGGGTCTGGTACGACGCCAACATCGACCAGAACCACGCGTTCGAGGCCCGCGCCAAGGCCTTCTTCGCCTGGATCGCCCAGTACGACGCCACCTACCACCTCGGCACCACCGGGGCCGACGTGGAGAAGGCGTTCTACGCGGCCCGCGCCAAGCTGAAGGCCACCCCCGCCGGGAGCAGGGTCGGCCCGGACGAGCTCGACGACACCTACCTGTCGGGCGGCTACCTCAAGAGCCGCTGGCCGCTTCTCGCCAACGCTCTGTCGAAGTACGTGGCGGGCGACACCGCTCCCCTGCTGACCGCGTACGCCACCTACGGTGACAGCAGCGGCGACGACAACGGCTTCGCGGTCTACACCGCCGTGGAGTGCAGCGACGCCCGCTGGCCGCGCGACTGGCCCACCTGGCACCGCGACTGGTGGGAGTCCTATCGCACCGCGCCCTTCCTCACCTGGGGCAACGCCTGGTACAACGCGCAGTGCCAGTCCTGGCCGGTCCCGGGACACAACAAGCTGTACGTCAACGGCGGCGCCATCAAGAACGCCCTGTTCTTCCAGGACACCAAGGACGCGGCGACGCCGTACCAGGGTGGAGTGGAGATGCACAAGCGCTTCCCGACCTCCCGTCTGGTGGTCATGGACGGCGGCGGCAACCACGGCCTCACCGGCCGGGGCAACGCCTGCGTCGACACCATCTGGAAGGCGTACCTGACCGACGGCACGCTGCCGGCGAGCCTTCCCGGTCCGGACGTCCACTGCGCGCCGTTCGCCGACCCGGTGCCGCCGCCCGCGGCGACCCTGCGTTCCGCCCCCACGGCGAACGACGACTGGGTGCCCGGCGAGCGCTGAGGATCATGATCCGCTGATCTGAAACACCCGCGAAGGCCTCCGACCACCGCACCACGGGTCGGAGGCCTTCGTCGTCTACAAGGGTGAGGGGGTGGCGGCGTGCCGCGGCAAGACCAGAGACGTTTCTTACCGATGTCTCGAACCCAGGCGAGATCGGATACGTCAAAGGGATATGCGGAAGATGACGGCGACACTGGCCACCGGATCCCTGCTGCTCGCTCTGGGCTGCGGCAACGCTCCGAGCGCCCCCTCTGCGAACCCCGACCGGCCCGTGACGTCGGACCCGATCTCGGCGAGCGGCACGACGACCCCGGCGGCCACCCCGTCGCCCACGAGACCGAAGGGCCACACGGTCCACCAGCACAAGGTGCGGTGGGAGAAGGCCAAGCCTACGGGCGACGGGCGCCAGCTCAAGATCGTCTGGTGGTCCGGGGTCGAGCCCTGCAACGTGCTCGACCACGTGAAGGTGCGGGAGACCGCGAAGAGCGTGACCGTCACCCTGTACGAAGGCCAGGCGCGCCGGGCGCAGCACGTCTCGTGCATAGATATCGCGATACAGAAGACGACGACGGTGAAGCTCAAGGCGCCCCTCGGCAAGCGCCAGATCATCGATGGCGCCCGTCACTGACCCGCGACCTTACCTGCACTTTTGCGGGAACTCCGGCTAAACGCCGCCCGTTTCCCGCCATGTAGGCTCAAACCCGTTTCTGTCGCGCGCGCTGCCCCTGAGGATCGGCACGCAGGACCCACAACGGCGCCCGTACGCCCAAGAGCGGACGCGGGCACGCGCCGCACGCGCAGATGAGCGGGCGAATTTCCTGCCCCCCGATCGCCCGGAATGCTTTCGCCCCGCGTAGGGTTGAGCCGGTTAGACTCAAGTCGCTTGACAAACAGCCGAGCGATATCCACCATTGAGTCATACAGACTCAACTTTGACTACAAGGACGTACTCATGGCACGTGCGGTAGGTATCGACCTTGGGACGACCAACTCCGTCGTCTCGATCCTCGAGGGCGGTGAGCCCACTGTCGTCGCGAACGCGCAGGGCTCACGTACCACGCCGTCCGTGGTCGCCTTCGCGAAGAACGGCGAGGTCCTCGTCGGCGAGGTGGCCAAGCGGCAGGCCGTCACCAATGTCGACCGGACCATCCGCTCGGTCAAGCGCGAGATGGGCTCCAACTGGTCGGTCGAGATCGACGGCAAGAAGTTCTCACCCCAGCAGATCAGCGCTTTCGTGCTGCAGAAGCTCAAGACGGACGCGGAGGCCTACCTCGGCGAGAAGATCACCGACGCGGTGATCACCGTCCCCGCGTACTTCAACGACTCCCAGCGCCAGGCCACCAAGGAGGCCGGCACGATCGCGGGCCTCAACGTCCTGCGCATCATCAACGAGCCCACCTCGGCCGCCCTGGCCTACGGGCTCGACAAGGACAAGGACCAGACCATCCTGGTCTTCGACCTCGGTGGCGGCACCTTCGACGTGTCGCTGCTCGACGTCGGCCAGGAGGACGGCCACGGCTTCGTCGAGGTCAAGGCCACCAGCGGTGACAACCACCTCGGTGGCGACGACTGGGACCAGCGCGTCGTCGACGAGCTGGTGACCCGCTTCAAGAACGCCCACGGCGTCGACCTCTCCAAGGACAAGATGGCGCTCCAGCGCCTGCGCGAGGCCGCCGAGAAGGCCAAGATCGAGCTGTCGGCCCAGACCGAGACCTCGGTCAACCTGCCCTACATCACCGCCTCCGCCGAGGGCCCGCTCCACCTCGAGGAGAAGCTGACCCGCTCGGAGTTCCAGCGCATCACCGCCGACCTGCTCGAGCGCTGCAAGGGCCCGTTCCACCAGGTCATCAAGGACGCCGGCGTCAAGGTCGCCGACATCGCCCACGTGGTGCTCGTCGGCGGGTCCACCCGCATGCCGGCCGTCAGCGAGCTGGTGAAGGAGCTCACCGGCGGCAAGGAGCCCAACAAGGGCGTCAACCCGGACGAGGTCGTCGCCATCGGCGCCGCGCTCCAGGCCGGCGTGCTGAAGGGCGAGGTCAAGGACGTCCTGCTCCTCGACGTCACCCCGCTGAGCCTCGGCATCGAGACCAAGGGCGGCATCTTCACCAAGATCATCGAGCGTAACACCACGATCCCGACCAAGCGGTCGGAGGTCTTCACCACCGCTGAGGACAACCAGCCGTCGGTGCAGATCCAGGTCTTCCAGGGTGAGCGCGAGATCGCGGCCTACAACAAGAAGCTCGCCACCTTCGAGCTGACCGGCATCGCCCCGTCGCCGCGCGGCATCCCGCAGATCGAGGTCACCTTCGACATCGACGCCAACGGCATCGTCAACGTCGGCGCCAAGGACCTCGGCACCGGCAAGGAGCAGTCGATGACCATCACCGGCGGCTCCGCGCTGCCGAAGGACGACATCGCGCGCATGATGCGCGAGGCCGAGTCCTACGCCGAGGAGGACAAGCAGCGCCGCGACGACGCCGAGACGCGCAACAACGCCGACTCCCTCGCCTACCAGACCGAGAAGTTCCTCCGCGAGAACGACGAGAAGGTCCCGGCCGAGGTCAAGACCGAGGTCGAGGAGGCACTGTCCGAGCTGAAGAAGACGCTCGAGGGCACCGACTCGGCCGCCATCCGCGCCTCAGCCGAGAAGCTCGCCACCGTCAGCCAGAAGATGGGCTCGGCTATCTACGCCCAGTCCCAGGCCGCCGGAGGGGAGGCCCCGGCCGACGCGACCGGTGCCACCGGTGGTCCCGGTGCCGGCGCCAAGGGCGACGACGACGTCGTCGAGGCCGAGATCGTCGACGACGAGCCGAAGCGGGAGGGCGGTGCCGCGTGACGTCCCCGAACTCTGGGAGCGAGCACGAAGGCCTGGTGATCCGCGACAACCGGCGCATCGACCCCGAGACCGGGGAAGTGCGTGAGGGGGCGGGGAAGGCGGCCGACCAGCCGTCCCCCGCCGCCCCGGCCGAGGCGCCCAAGCCGGAAGACGGCCTGGCCGCGCAGCTCGCCGAGCGCACGGCCGACCTCCAGCGGCTACAGGCCGAATACTCCAACTACCGCAAGCGGGTCGAGCGTGACCGGGTGGTGGTCAGGGAGCAGGCGGTGGCCAACGTGCTGAACGAGCTCCTGCCTGTCCTCGACGACATCGGCAGGGCCCGAGACCACGGCGAGCTCACCGGCGGGTTCGCCAAGGTGAGCGAGGCGCTGGAGAGCGCGGTCGGCAAGCTGGGCCTCACCACCTACGGCACCAAGGGCGACCCGTTCGACCCGACCGTGCACGAGGCGCTGATCCACAGCTACTCCGCCGACGTCACAGAGCCCACCGCCGTGGAGATCCTCCAGCCGGGCTACCAGATCGGCGACCGCATCCTGCGCCCGGCGCGGGTCGCCGTGGCCGAGCCCGAGGAGCCGGCGCCAAGCTCCTCGTCCGGGGCATCCGAGGCGGGCGAGGCCTTGGCCGACCCCGAGGACAATTGAGCGACACCACCTTTGGCCCACGAAGGAAGCGATAGATGAGCACCAAGGACTACCTGGAAAAGGACTATTACGCGGTCCTTGGTGTGTCGAAGACCGCCACCGCCGAAGAGATCAAGAAGGCGTACCGGAGACTGGCCAGGAAGTATCACCCGGACGCCAACCAGGGCAACACGGAGACCGAGGCCAAGTTCAAGCAGGTCTCGGAAGCCTATGACGTCCTGTCCGACACCAAGCGCCGCAAGGAGTACGACGAGGCGCGCGCGCTGTTCGGATCAGGTCTCGGCGGGTACGCGGGGGGCGGCGCCCCCCGCGGCGGTGCCGGCGGTTTCCCGTTCGAGTTCGGCGACCTCTTCGGAGGCACCGCCCAGGGCGGCGGCACGGGCGAGCGGATCGGCGACCTGTTCGGCGGCCTGTTCAACCGTGGCGGGCGCACCTCCACGACCACGACCCGTCCCCGCCGGGGGCAGGACATCGAGTCCGAGGTCACCCTGTCCTTCATCGAAGCCGTGGACGGCACCACGGTGACCCTCAGGCTGACCAGCTCGTCGGGCTGTACGGCGTGCCACGGCACGGGCGCCAAGGCCGGCACCACCCCGAGGGTCTGCCCCACCTGCGAGGGCACCGGAGCCGCCAGCCGCAACCTCGGCAACTTCGCCTTCTCCGAGCCCTGTCGCGACTGCAAGGGCCGTGGGCTGCTCGTCGACGACCCCTGCCCGGTGTGCGAGGGAAGCGGGCGGGGAAAGAGCACCCGCACGCTCCAGGCGCGCATCCCCGCCGGGGTGGCCGACGGCCAGCGCATCCGGCTCAAGGCCAAGGGCGCGCCCGGCGAGAACGGCGGACCGGCCGGCGACCTGTATGTCCAGATCCATGTCAAACCACACACCATCTTCGGCCGCTCCGGCGACAACTTAACGATCACCGTGCCGGTCTCGTTCACCGAGGCGGCTCTCGGCGCCGAGATCAAGGTGCCGATCCTGCAGGGCCCGCCGGTCACGCTGAGGATCCCCGAGGGCACGCCGAACGGCCGCACGTTCCGCGTGCGCGGCCGGGGTGTCACCCGCAAGGACGGCACCAAGGGTGATCTGCTCGTCACTGTGGAGGTCACGGTGCCCCAGAACCTCGGCGACAAGGAGAGGTCGGCCCTGGAGGAGTTCCGGTCGGTCTCCGAAGCGGGCGACCCCCGCGCTGACCTGCTCAAACAGGCGAGAAGCGAGTAGCCCGAAGGGAGGCGACGCCGATGGACGCCAACTACTTCGACCTGTCCGACGACACTCCCGTTTACGTCATATCGGTCGCCGCCCAGCTTTCCGGGCTGCACCCGCAGACGCTCCGGCAGTACGACCGTCTCGGCCTGGTCAGTCCGGGCCGTACGGCGGGCCGGGGCCGGCTCTACTCCACCCGCGACATCGTCATGCTCCGCGAGGTCCAGCGGCTCTCCCAGGAGGACGGCATCAACCTGGCGGGCATCAAGCGCATCCTGGTCCTGGAGACCGAGAACCTCCGCATGCGCGAGGAGATCAGCCGCCTCAGGGGCGAGATGACGATGATCCGCGCCCTGATCCAGTACCAACTTCCCCCCGCGTGAGGACACCCACGCCGGGTTCTCGGGCGCGGACCGCGCCGAGGTCGCCGGCGCACACATAGCGAAGCGGCGCGGCACCGCCGGCCTGGAGCCTCTGGCCGGCCGCCATGCGAGAAAGGCAAGGAAGCGTGGACTACAAGCTGACGCGAAAGAGCCAGGACGCCCTTTC
Source organism: Sphaerisporangium sp. (assembly GCA_025964675.1). GTDB lineage: Bacteria > Actinomycetota > Actinomycetes > Streptosporangiales > Streptosporangiaceae > Sphaerisporangium. The sequence continues at coordinate 65,658 of JAOPYI010000171.1, forward strand.
GGGCGCCGTCCGGCGTGCCGCCGCCGAGGGTCACCCCGAGGTCGCCCCGGCCCACCTGTTCACCAGCCTGCTCGCCCAGTCCGACGGCACCGCCGTACACCTCCTGGAGGCCGTCGGAGCCGACTGGAAGCATCTGCGCACCGAAGCCGAGCAGCAGCTCGAGCGCCTGCCGAAGGCCCAGGGCACCACGGTCAGCGCGCCGTCGTCCTCCCGCCAGCTGCTGGTGGTGCTCAACACCGCCGCCGCCCGGGCCAAGCAGCTCGAGGACGAGTACGTCTCGACCGAGCACCTGCTGGTCGGCCTCGCCGCCGACGGCGGCCAGATCGCGGAGCTGCTCAAGGCGCAGGGCGCGGGCCCGAGCGCCCTGCTCGACGCGTTCGAGAAGGTCCGCGGCCACGCGCGGGTCACCAGCGAGAGCCCGGAGGACACCTACCGCGCCCTGGAGAAGTACGGCGTCGACCTCACCGAGCAGGCGCGGGCCGGCAAGCTCGACCCGGTCATCGGCCGTGACAACGAGATCCGCCGCGTCATCCAGGTGCTCAGCCGCCGCACCAAGAACAACCCCGTGCTGATCGGCGAGCCGGGCGTCGGCAAGACCGCCGTGGTGGACGGCCTCGCCCAGCGCATCGTCGCCGGCGACGTCCCCGAGAGCCTGCGCAACAAGCGCCTGGTCTCGCTCGACCTCAGCGCGATGGTCGCGGGCGCGAAGTTCCGCGGCGAGTTCGAGGAGCGGCTGAAGGCCGTGCTCAACGAGATCAAGGGGAGCGACGGCCAGGTCGTCACCTTCATCGACGAGCTGCACACGATGGTCGGCGCGGGCGCCGCCGAGGGGGCGATGGACGCCGGCAACATGCTCAAGCCCATGCTGGCCAGAGGTGAGCTGCGCATGATCGGCGCGACCACCCTCGACGAGTACCGCGAGCGCATCGAGAAGGACCCCGCGCTGGAGCGGCGGTTCCAGCAGATCTACGTCGGCGAGCCCACGGTGGAGGACACGATCGCGATCCTGCGCGGGCTCAAGGGCCGGTACGAAGCCCACCACAAGGTGCAGATCTCCGACAGCGCCTTGGTGGCCGCCTCCACCCTGTCCGACCGCTACATCACCGGGCGCTTCCTGCCCGACAAGGCCATCGACCTCGTCGACGAGTCCGCCAGCCGTCTCCGCATGGAGATCGACTCGCGACCCGTGGAGATCGACGAGCTCCAGCGGTCCGTCGACCGCCTCAAGATGGAGGAGCTCGCCCTCGCCAAGGAGACCGACGAGGCCAGCATCCAGCGCCTCGAGAAGCTCCACAAGGAGCTGGGCGACCGCCAGGAGGACCTCGACGCCCTCGTGGTCCGCTGGCAGAAGGAAAAGGCCGGGCTCAACCGCGTCGGCGAGCTGAAGAAACAGCTCGACGAGGCCCGCTCGGCGGCCGAGCGCGCCCAGCGCGACGGCGACTTCGAGGCCGCCTCCCGGCTGATGTACGGCGACGTGCCGCGCCTGGAGAAGGAGCTCGAGGAGGCCAGCGCCCAGGCACAGCCCGAGGACCCCATGGTCAAGGAGGAGGTCGGGGCCGACGACATCGCCCAGGTGATCTCCTCGTGGACCGGCATCCCCGCCGGGCGCCTTCTGGAGGGCGAGACCGCCAAGCTGCTCCGCATGGAGGACGAGCTCGGCCGCAGGCTCATCGGGCAACGCGAGGCCGTGCAGGCCGTGTCGGACGCCGTGCGGCGGGCGCGGGCGGGCGTGGCCGACCCCGACCGGCCGACCGGCTCGTTCCTGTTCCTCGGCCCGACCGGCGTCGGCAAGACCGAGCTGGCCAAGGCCCTCGCGGAGTTCCTCTTCGACGACGAGCGCGCCATGACCCGCATCGACATGAGCGAGTACGGCGAGAAGCACAGCGTGGCCCGCCTGGTCGGCGCCCCGCCCGGCTACGTCGGCTACGAGGAGGGCGGCCAGCTCACCGAGGCGGTGCGACGCAGACCGTACACCGTGGTGCTGCTGGACGAGATCGAGAAGGCCCACCCCGAGGTCTTCGACATCCTGCTCCAGGTGCTCGACGACGGGCGGCTCACCGACGGGCAGGGGCGCACGGTCGACTTCCGCAACACGATCCTGATCCTGACGTCCAACATCGGCTCGCAGTATCTCGTCGATCCCGGGCTCGACGGTACCGCCAAGGGCGACAAGGTCATGCAGGCGGTCAGGAGTTCCTTCAAGCCGGAGTTCCTGAACCGGCTCGACGACGTGATCCTGTTCGACGCGCTCGGCTCGGAGGAGCTGTCCCAGATCGTCGACCTCCAGGTGGCGAGGCTCGCGCGCCGGCTGTCCGACCGGCTGCTCACGTTGACCGTCACGCCGGCGGCGCGCGACTGGCTGGCGCTCACCGGGTACGACCCGCTGTACGGCGCGCGGCCGCTCCGCCGGCTGGTGCAGTCGGCGATCGGCGACAAGCTGGCCAAGAAGCTGCTGGCCGGTGAGATCCACGACGGCGACGAGGTCACCGTCGATCTTGACGCAGCCGGGGACACCCTGACCGTGGGGGCCTCCCGGTAAGGAATTCCCCAGCATTGGGTTAACGACCCGCCGAAGCCCGACCTTCCTGGCTACCTTCAGTGCTCGTCCGAGCACCAGTGGTAGTCAGGGAGTCTTCATGCGTACTTCAATCAATATCCGCGGAGTCCTCGCGGTGGCCGCGGTCACGGCGGGCGCGAGCCTGGTCGGGATGAGCGGCGCGGTCGCCGCGGCGGGCCCCTGCCAGGACAGCCCGCTGACCTCGCTCGACGCGCCGTACGCCTGTGACGGGCCGGCCGGGCTCGCGGTGCCGCAGGGCCGTCCCGGCAGCGGCGACCTGCTCATCGGCATCGAGCACATCGGGCGGTCCTCCGGGCTCATGTCCGGCACCACCGCCGTCATCGGCCTGACCGATCTCCCCGCCATCGTGCGGAGCACGGGCCTTCCCGGCTTCCTGAGGGGCGAGTTCGTCTACCACGTGACCCGCGGCGTCGTGGGGTACGACAGGCGTCTCGCCACGGGGGGCGCGGCCGTCTCGGACGAGCCCCACTCCGGCCTGCCCATCGACCCCCTGACCGTGCTGGGCACCGCGCCATCGGTCGTGCCCGCGCATGAGGCGCCCGGCGCGCCGAGCGTCGGTGACGCGGCCTACCAGTCCAGGTCCGTGGACAAGGCCTCCTCCGGCGACGACGTGGTGAGCACCGAGGTCGAGAGGATTCCGTCCGTCGACACGGCCCTCACCGACCTGCACGTCCACTGACGCGCCCGCCCGCAGGGGCGGCCACCGGCACCGTGCGGGTCGTGACACTTGAGGTCGCGGCCCGCACGGCTTGTATCCGTCCAGGCAGGGGGCCGGGTCAGCAGGAGACGTCGAGGAGCGCGTCCAGATCATCCTCCGGGAGGCCGAGGTCGACGCGGATGCGGTAGCGCGTACGCAGGAGCGCGTCGCGCGTGCCAGAGGCGCCCTCGCTCGCCAGGACTCCTTCGGTCGCCCACTCGTGCGCCCCGGCGAGGTCGCCGTAGGCCAGCAGGGTCTCGGCGACGTTCAACGCGGTGCTCGGGTCCACCCGCCCGTCGGCCTTGATCGAGTCGACCAGCTCCTGGGCCTCGGCGGGACGGTCGAGCTCGAAGAGGGTGTCGGCGATGCCGGCCCGGGGATCGACGCTCACCTCACCCCCGTCGTCCAGCGCCCGCTGGAAGCATTCGAGGGCTCTCGCCGGCTGGCCGGCCTGTCGCCACTCCTCGGCGGCGAGCACCAGGATCGCGGCACGGGACACCTCTCCGGACGCGTAAGCGCGCGCCAGATCATCGAGCCGCCCGGCCAGAGCCCCGTGATCGTCGTGGAGGAGCGCTTGTTCGAGCAGCCGATCAAGCTGCTCACGTGTCACATGTGCCACAAGACGAGGTTACCGAGCGCCGCTCCACTATGCGCGGACAACGGCAGGCATTGCTCCGGTCCCGATTCGCACATGTTTGACTACACTGCGTGTGTCCACCGAGACAGGTGGGCATATTCGCCCTGCCTGGAAGGTCACAAACGCCGTTCGAAGGAGCTGCGATGGACATGTCCTGGCAGACGACCTTCGCCCTCGCCTGCGCGGCCGTGTTCGCCGCGGTCGTTCCCGGAACCCTCGGATACGCCACCGCCCGGCTTGAGACGGCCGACCAGCAGCGCCAGGAGCTGATCCGGTTACGAGCGGACCTCCAGGCGGCGCGTGCGGCGGTCCAGCGGGTGTCGGCGCCGTGCAAGGTGGAGGCCAGGGGGGGCTCGGACTCCGGCATCTCCTCGGCCTCCGGCCCGTCCGACGACGATGCCGTCCCTGGCCGGCGAGCACGTCTGCTGCCTCCGCAGGCGAAGCCGGAGCAGTCCGACGATCTCCGATCGGCCGAAGGAGTGTCGTCCGACCCCGGCCTCGCGCCACCGGATCAGGAGTAGCCCGCCAGGACTTCGCGCAGCCGTACGGCGAACGCCTTCGGGTGGGTCGTGAGGCCGTTGTGGCCGCCAGGGAACTCCGTCACGTGGCTGCCGAGGAGGCGAGCGAGCTCCTCGGCGCAGTGGTGGTCGAAGAACGCCTTGGTGGTACGTCCGGCGGCGGGCACGACGGTGGTCGGCGCGGCCTTCAGCGCGGCGATGTCCGCCAGGTCCAGCAGGCAGCGGCGCACCGCGGGGATGTCGTAGGTGAAGAAGAAGTGCAGGTTGCCGATGCGCTGCTTCGACAGCGGAGCGGGGAGCTCGACGTCGGGCTCCCTGTCCTCGGAGCCGCCCCCGGTGATCTCGGCCAGCCTCTTGAAGGCCGCACCCCAGCCCTCGTTGCGGTAGGTCTCCTCCAGCTCGTCGAAAACGCGGTCGGCCTCCGCCCTCGTGGCCTCGGGCAGGAACCGGAGAGCGGGAGGCTCGTGCGTGACGAGCGTGCCGACCTGCTGCGGGTGGCGGGCGGCCAGCGAGAGCCCGACGAGGCCGCCGAAGCTGGAACCGAGCAGGAGCGCCGGTCCGGCGGTCAGCGCAGCGAGCAGGCGATGCACGTCGTCGGCGTGCGTCTCGATCGACACCGGTCGCGACGGGTCGTCGGACCTGCTCCGCGACAGGCCCCGGCGGTCGTAGGTCACCACCGTGTAGTCGTCGACGAGCCGCTTGACCAGCCCGCCGGTACGCCCCGCGTCACCCTCACCCCCTTGAAGCACGAGCAACAACGGCCCCGTCCCGCGAACCTCGTAATAAAGCCGGCCCCCAGGCACGCGCAGCACGTCACTAGTCATAGCGCTCATCAACGTTTCCTCCCCCGCGCGGGACAATACCCACCACAACACCCACGGACGCCCACACCGGGCAGCGGCCGACCGCCCGACGGGCTGTTGCTCAGGCCTCGCGCCATCTGTCGCTAAGCGGGCACTTTCAGGTGGAGGGTCCTTGCCTGAGGCGGGGGGGGAGGGCATGTTGGGGGGCGTGTGAGCGAAGCTGGCTTGACAGGTATTCGCGGATCAGCCGCTTTGCCTCGTCGACCAGAGGCTGCCCGCCCTGGGGGTCACGGCGGAACGCCAGCGCGAGCACCGCGCCGCCCGCCTCGACGGCTACGGTGAGGCTGAGATCGAGCTCCTCGCTGTCGGCCATGCCGAACTCGTCGAGGATCAGGCCCCGGAGCCGCCCGGCGATCACGGTGTTGTTCTCCGAGACCGAGTCGAGCAGGTTGAGGTCGACGGCGTCGCCGAAGCGGAGCGCCCGGAATCCTGGAACGGTCCTATGCATGTCGACGTACTCGTCGATGATGGCGTCGACCGCGTGCCACCAGCCGGGGTAGTCCTCGGTCATGAACCGCCGGCCGACCCGCGCGATGAACAGCTCCACGTTGCGCTGGGTCAGCGCCTGGGTGATCGCCCGCTTGTCGGGGAAGAACTGGTACACCGAGCCGATGGCGACCTCGGCTCGCTCGGCGATGCGCGTGGTGGAGAGGGCTTCGTAGCCGATCTCGTCCAGCAGCTCGGCGCAGGCGTCAAGCATGCGCTCGACGCGACGCGCGCTGCGCCGTTGCGTGGGTTTACGACGCAAAGGGTTCTGTTCGTCGTCAGAATCATCAGTGGGCAAGCTGGACACAACCTTCATCTTGCCCCCTCATCGCCCTGCGGTCAGTCCTTCCCGGCCAGTCGTCCTATATCGGAAGCCACGATCCGGGCGAGCCCGCGCATCAATCGCGGCGAGACGCGAGACAGCGCGTACCCGATCCTGCCCTCCGCGTTGACCGGGACGACGGCGGTGTTGTGATGGACGGCGCGCAGGATGTGGGCCGCGACGCGCTCGGGCGGGTACCCGCGCCGCCGCAGCACCTCCTCGCTCAGCGCCCGGTCTCCCCCTCGGTACGTGGCATTGCGGGCGATCGCCGTGGAGGTGAATCCGGGGCAGATCACGCTCACGCCCACCCCCTTTCCGGCCAGCTCGGCGCGCAGGCAGTCGCTGAGCATCTTCACCGCCGCCTTCGACGTCGAGTACGCGGGTAGCAGCCGTGACGGCGCGAAGGCGGCGAGCGAGGCGATGTTGACGATGTGCCCGCCCTCGCCGCGTTCCACCATCTGCCGCCCGAAGAGCCTGCATCCGTGGATGACGCCCCAGAGGTTGACGTCGAGGGTCCGCTCCCAGTCGGCCGGCTCGTGGTCGAGGAAGGGGCCCGTGACGGCGATCCCCGCGTTGTTGACCACGATGTCCGGCGTGCCGTGCTCGTCCCGTACGGCCGCAGCGAACCGTTCCATCTCATCCGCGCGGGAGACGTCGACCTGGGAGGCGTGGGCGGTTCCGTGGCGCCGTGCGATGTCCTCGGCCGTACGACGGGCGGCGTCCAGGTCGAGGTCCGCGCAGATCACCTCGGCGCCGTGGGACGCGAATGCCCGGGCGGTGGCCCGGCCGATGCCGCTGCCCGCCCCGGTGACCACCACGAGCTTCTGGTCGTACGGCCCGCGCCCCTCGGTCACCCTGGAGCGACCGAGCTCGCGCGATGGCGCCGTGCCGTACTCGACATGGCCGGCGAACTCGCCGATCATGCGGGCGACCGTGCCTGGATGGCTGCGCTGGGCCCAGTGGCCCGCGGGAATGGTCCGGTGCCACATGCGCGGCGCCCACCTGTGCAGGGACGCGAGCAGCCTCGGCGAGACGAACACGTCCTTCTCCGCCTCGATGAGCTGCAAAGGAACCTCGACGTACGGCTCGGGCGCGGCGTTCCGTGCCGTGAACATGTTGGCCCGGTAGAGGTTGACGCCGTTCATCCCGTCCTGGACGAGGGTGTCGGCGGGGTGGCCGTCGCGGGGCTCGATGCCTTCCGACAAACGCATGACGAGGGCCAGCACGCGGGGCATCACCGTGCGCCAGGCCAGCTCCGGCGCCCCCGGCGCCTGGAACACGGCCATGTACCACGACCGGAGGGCCTGCCCGGCGACGTCGCGCCCGCCGGCGTGCTTCATGAAGTGGGACCACTGGTCGAGGCCGGGACCGCCGAGGGACGTGAACGACGCGAAGCGCCGCGGAAACCTGCGCACGGCCTCCCACCCCTGGAGGGACCCCCAGTCGTGGCCGGCCAGATGGACCGTGTCCTTGCCGATCGCGTCCAGCACGGCCGCGAGGTCGTCCACGAGGCGGTCGAGGGTGTACGCCCGGCTGCCGCGCGGGGCGGACGACCGGCCCGCGCCCCGCACGTCGTACCGGACGACGTGGAACTCCCGCGCCAGCAGGTCCGCCACCTCGTCCCACACCCGGTGGGTGTCGGGGTAGCCGTGGATCAGCAGCAGTGTGGGCTTCCCCGGGTCGCCCTGCTCGTAGAGCGCCAGCCGTGCGTCGCCTGCCTCGATCAACCGCATACGCCCACTCCACCACTCTGGAAGGCTATTGGACAATCTGTCCAAATATACGACGCAAGGCGGCTCGTGAGAAGGTCAGGGCTTGGCGCGCAGCCCCGCGCAGCTCCTCAGGGCCTTCCAGCTCGCCACGGCCTGCTGCCCGGCGGCACCGGTCACGGGAAGCGGGATGCCCCCGTTGATGCGCGCCGGGGTCCACTGGTCCTTGAGGACCTTCCTGCCGTTGATGGTCAGCGTCAGCACGCCGGTCGCGCCGGTCTGCGCGCCGGCGTTGTAGAAGACGAAGTTGCCCATGCCGTAGTTGACGTAGCGGCCCTTGAGGTAGCCGCTGCCGAGCAGGATGTGGGCGTGACCGCCGATGATCACATCGGCACCCGCCGCGATCAGCTTGGGCGCCAGCCCAAGCTGCGCGGAGTTGGGGCATTTCTGCAGCTCGGTGCCCCAGTGGAGGTGGACGATGACGGTGTCGGACGTCTTGCGCGCCTGCCGTACGGCCTGGATGAGCCGCTGCTCGTTCTTGGCGGAGGCGAGGCCGCCCTTGCTGGCGGTGGCGGTCCACGACTGGATCAACTGGGCGTCCAGCACCTGGGTCGCGCCGATGATGGCCACTCGGTTGCCGTGGACGGTCTTGCGGAACGGCTTGTACGCATCGGCGGCGTTCCCGCCGATGCCGACGATGGGGAACCTGGACCGGCGGATCGCCGCCAGGGAGTCGCGCAGCCCGCCCTCCATGTAATCCATGCCGTGGTTGTTCGCCATGGAGGCGACGTCGACGCCCGCCGCCTTGAGCGCGGTCAACGCGGTCGCGGGCGCGCGGAAGGTGAACTGCTTGCCCGGCGCGGGGGTGCCACCCTGCGTGATGGCGGTCTCCAGGTTGACCATCGACAGGTCGGAGCGCCGCAGCACCGAGGAGATCGGGCCGAGAGCGGTGCGCGGGGTGGCGAGGCGGTTCCTGAGCAGGCCCTCGAAGTGCACGTCACCGCCGAAGGAGATGGTGAACGGCCTGCGCTGGGGCTTTGCCCGCGACTCGCCCGAGTCGGGCGCGGAGGAGGTGGAACCGGTCCCCTTGGACGGTGGCGACGCCGACTCCGCCGCCGAGCACGCCGAGGCGGGCACGGCCGCGAACGAAGCAGCCAGGACCACGGCGGCGGCACGCCGGCGACGTGCTCCGAGGGGGGAGATCTTGGGCAGGACGGAGGTGACGGGGTGACTTCTCATCGCCCAAAGAGCATGCCATCTTCCGCCCGTAGAAGGACACCGCCACCACAGACCGATCGACAATCATCAAACTGGGAGAATTCCTTTACTTGAATCATTCAGGTTTAGCGCCTAGGGTGCAGGTCGTGGGGGATGTCGACCGGCTTCGTGGCGCCGGGCTGCGGGTGACCGCGGCTCGGGTGGCCATCATGCACATCGTGCGAGAGGGTGACCACCTGGATGTGGACACCATCCACCGGGGCGTGCGCGAGCGAGTCGGCCAGGCGTCCCTCCAGGCCGTCTACGACGGGTTGCACGCGCTGAACGGAGCCGGGCTTGTCCGCAAGATCGAGCCCATGGGCAGTCCCGCGCGCTACGAGGCCAGGGTGGGCGACAACCACCATCACCTCGTCTGCCGCAGGTGTGGCACGGTGACCGACGTCGACTGCGTCACCGGGGAGGCCCCCTGCCTCGATCCGGTGGACGCTGCCGGCTTTCTCGTCGACGAGGCCGACGTCATCTATTGGGGCATCTGCCCCGACTGCCAATCCCCAAGCACGTGACCGCCGCACCCGGCACCTAACGGAGTCCAGAGCCTAAGCCGTACTCCCTCAACGACGATCCGGAGGACCGCGCGATGACCGACCGGCCCATCACCACTACGGACGCGGGCATTCCCGCGCCGAGCGACGAGTTCTCGCTCTCTGTGGGCCCGAACGGCCCCCTGCTGCTGCAAGACCATTACGTCATCCAGAAGATGGCCCATTTCAACCGTGAGCGGGTGCCCGAGCGCGTGGTGCACGCCAAGGGCGGCGGCGCCCACGGCGTACTTCAGATCACCGAGGACGTCAGCCAGTTCACCAAGGCCGGCCTGTTCCAGAAGGGCAAGGAGACCGAGCTCTTCCTGCGGTTCTCCTCGGTGGCCGGCGAGCTCGGCAGCCCCGACACCCAGCGTGACCCGCGCGGTTTCGCGATCAAGTTCTACACCGAAGAGGGCAACTACGACATCGTCGGCAACAACACGCCGATCTTCTTCATCCGTGACCCCTCGAAGTTCTCGGACTTCATCCACAGCCAGAAGCGGCGCGCGGACACCAACCTGCGCGACCACAACATGCAGTGGGACTTCTGGACGCTGTCGCCCGAGTCGACGCACCAGGTCACGTTCCTCATGTCCGACCGCGGCACGCCGACGAGCTGGCGGCACATGCACGGCTTCGGCTCCCACACCTTCCTGTGGTACAACGCGGCCGGCGAGAAGTTCTGGGTCAAGTATCACTTCAGGACCGACCAGGGCATCAAGAACTTCACCGACGCCGAGGCCGGCGCCATCATCGCGCAGGACGCCGACTACCACCTCCGTGACCTGCACACCGCCATCGCGACCGGCGACCACCCGTCCTGGACGGTGAACGTCCAGGTCATGCCGTTCGAGGACGCCGCCGGCTACCGGTTCAACCCGTTCGTCCTGACCAAGGTGTGGCCGCACGCCGACTACCCCGAGATCACGGTCGGCACGTTCACCCTGAACCGGAACCCGGCGAACTACTTCGCCGAGGTGGAGCAGGCCGCCTTCGAGCCCGCCAACCTGGTGCCGGGCATCGGAGCGTCCCCGGACAAGATGCTGCAGGGCCGGCTGTTCTCCGACCCCGACAC
>JAOPYI010000199.1 GCA_025964675.1 Sphaerisporangium sp.
GCCTCGGCCCCGCGCCTGCGGGGATGGTCCCTACTACAAGGGTGTCCACACGCTGTGTTACGCCTCGGCCCGGCGCACGCGGGGATGGTCCCGACGAGTACCCGCTGATCCGGTGGCTGGAGCGGTCGGCCCCGCGCCCGCAGGGATGGTCCTCTGCTCGGCGCAGCGGTGTCACGTGACGCCGCGTCGGCCCCGCGCCCGCGGGGATGGTCCTCCGCGCCGCCGAGGAGAGCACGGCCTCCTTCAAGCGCCGGCCGCTATCCCCGACACCTGCACGGACTATTGCTGCCTTACGGTCAGTTCGAACTCTGGAGGGTTAGGAGGTATAGCGCGCCCAGCCGAGTGATTGGCTCGGGCGCAGGCACCGATGTTAGGACCGCTCGCAAACAATCCCATCGTGGTCTCGGTCGTCGTACCAGTCGTACTCCGGGTTGACCTCCTTGACGTAATCGCCGTACCCGTTGTCGTTCGCTTCCCGGCAGGTGTTAAACCGAGGGTCGGTGGGATGCGCTGACGGGGTTGGCTGGTGCTCCGGTTGTGTCTGCTCGGTGGGATGCACTGACGGGGTTGGCTGGTGCTCCGGTTGTGCCTGCTTGGTGGGAGGCTGCCTAGTCGGTTCAGGCTGGGCGGGTTGTCGCGTCTTCACGGGCTTGGGCTGCGGCTCAGGGGTCGGCCCCTGATGCTCGACCTGCAAAACGATCTGCGTGGCAGGGTCCGTCTCGGTCCGCGGCTCAGGCACCTGCCGGACAACGTTCCACAGGCCCTTCATCATGACCGTGCGGCCGTCCATCGCCTCGAAAGTCACCGTCGAGAACCCTGCCTGATGGAGAACCTCCTCGGCTTTGGCTCCGTCTACTCCCCGCACGTCCGGCATGGTCACTGACGACACGGACGGTTCTACGGTGACTGTGTGAGTGACGACCACCTCGGGCTCTCCCGTCGAAGTGTCCACCGGCACCGGGGCAACGCTGGACCTTGCAGCGGGCCGCAACTCCAAAGGTGCGGCAGGCTTCGGGTCGTTGCCGAACAGCGCACCCAAGACCAGCAGCGCGGCGACGCCGCCGACGATGACGCGGGTCCGCGTCGACCAGTTCGACCACGGCATCTTCTGCTTCGGCCTGTAACCGGACCCCGAGGGATAGGTCATCATGACTCTCTTCTCCCCCGAGAGCGGCCGGACCGATACAACACCGTAGGCGCGTGATCGGCGAGCCGCATCCGCTGTGCGTCTCGGTTTGGCCACGTCGCACTACCGCGATGGGGGCCCCCGGTGCTTCCGCGCACTGGCAACAGCAGAGGGCCAAGTTCCTTAAGCAGATCAAGCGGCATGCGCTGAAGTCGGACTACGCGGTGGTCGACGTAACCGGGTTCACGAAGGCGCAGATACAGGAGATCATGCACCACATTTCCACCCTTTCTCGCAGGGTGCAGCACCGCATAATCGTCATCAATGATACGAAGATCCTGAATTGAAGGGCGTTCTCATGTCTTCGCTGGTAGCTTGGGAAGACGGCGAAGTTTTTCTCAAGAGCACCACCTTCGAGGAGTTGCTCGTCCCCATATTGCGGTCGACCACCACGGCTTCAGACCGGGAGTCCCTCACCGGAGCGTTGGCGATCGGCGGGCTGTGGCCAGATGACCACTTGGACGATTCCCAGCGGCCCCGGGTGCTGCGTGCGATCATGAGCCGCGCTGACAGCCTGATCGCGGCAGAGCCCGACGCCGGCTCGACGAGAGCCCACCAGCTCGGTCAGCTCCGTGACGAGCTGAGGCGCCGCTACCCCTATTTAGCAGAAGAACCCGACCCCCCGTCCAGCATCCGCCGAATCCCGTAGACCTCCCGGCGACCGGCAGACGTGAACCCTCGGGTGCTCGCAAAGGCTTGGTGATAGAAGGGCGCTCATCGGAACAGGGCTCCAGTTTCTCCAGATGAGCGCCATCAGCGGACCCTGTCTGCCTTGTGCCTTCCGGCGTGCCGGGACTTCGGTGCTCGCCGACAAGGCCGGGGCGATCGGCGCCGGGCGCCTCGTACCTCGCACCCGCCAACGGGGAGGCGTTGGTAACTCTTCGTCGTGGTGATGCCGACGAGCTTCGTCGTGGTGATGCCCACGAGCCATCCCTCTGCCCTCATGAGGACCAGTGCGGCCACACATCGTGCGCAAGCCCTGTTCCGGGCGTCAACATGGCCTGATGACCTCCCCGTCCCGGCGAGCACTCCTTGCCGAGAATGCCGCCCTGCGCACCCGGGTGATCGACGACCACATGTTCGCTGTCGACCGGCCCGCCGGACCACCGGCCACGTTCCGGCTGCAGCTGTTCACCGCGTCGGGCACCCGGCCGGTCGCTGTGGTCACCCAGACCGTCACGGAAGGCCCGACGCTGGTCAACGCGGCCGAGCAGTACGCGACCGCGGTGTGGAGGCGTCACTGCGCCGAGTCGGCCGAGCCGCCGATATGGATCGAGCACCAGCTCACCCCCAGCGGCCGGCTAGCTCACCTGTCCTTGGTCACCTTCACCCAGAGCGGCTCCTTCCAGATACACGCCCCGCAGTGGACCAGGGTGACCGACCTGCAGCTAGCCGAGCTCGTCGGCACCCCGGTCGACATCGACCGGGGCGCATGCTACCGGCCCCGGCCTCCCGAACCCGAGGCGCAGCCCTACTACCGGGTGATGTGGGTCGCCCGGTTCCTCGGCCCGAGCCGTTCCGCGAGGACGACTGCATGTCGGGCGGACTCGGCTGGCAGCGCCTGGCCCGCCAGCTCGCCCCACGAACCATCGTGCGGCACTGCTGCTGGTACCACCGCGGAGACTGGCACCGCGTCTCCAGGAACGCGATCCGCCTGGTACGCGCCGCCCGCCGCGCGGCGGTCCCGGTGGACGACATCGCCGACGCCGTGCGAGATGCCGCCAAAGCTGAAGGAATGCCGGACTGGGAGCGTCAGGCGCTCACCAGCCTGGTCGAAATCCCGTATGCCATCCAAAGGACCCGCTGGGCCGGAGGATGGCGCACCTCCTACGTCAACGGCCAGCACCGTTCCCAGGCGATGCTGGAGGCCGGAGTGCGACGCACCATCACGGTCGATTGGATCTACCCCGGCCAGCGCTGAACGCGCCGGAAAGAGACTGCCCGCTACGGCGACGACGAAGACCAGGACTGAGACCGGCTCAAGGCACCGAGCGGCGCGGCGGGCGGGAAATGAGTCCGAGGGAACATCGGAACCGGATCGTGCCTCCTTTGAAACCCGCCGGTGTAGGAAGGCGGGCATGGACCAACCCGACGAACTCCCCCGGCCCCGGCTGTTGGTGGGCCGCGACGGCGATCGCGTGTTCAACGAGATGTACCGGCAATGGGCCCTGGAGCACAACGCCGACCCCGATGAGGACCCAGAGTTCCTCCGTGCCTGGCGACTCGCCACCGGACACCACCCGGGAGACCGGGCTGCCTCTCCCGGGCACCGAGTAAGCCCAGTTCGGCTGGGGTCGTCATCCTGCACCGGCACGCCTACGCAGCTACTCTCGCCGGAACACAACAGCGAAGGCCGGGCCTGTTTGTACCGGGTCGGGCCGGTAAGGAGGACCGCCATTCCTGACCTCACCCCTGGCCACCGAGCAGCGGTGGACCAGGCTGGCGCCCATCTCGGTGACGCCATCGCCGACCTCGAAGCACACCTTGCCCAGGCACACGCCATCGCCGCTGGCATCGTCGACAACCTGGCCGCAGACGAGCGCGTCGATGTCATCGTGATCCGGGAGCTACAGAAAGAGCTCAACCGCCGTTACCCGCCCATTGAGTAAATGATCTTCATGCCTCGTCCGCCGCTCCCGGCCATCCCGCGCCGGTGGTAGCGCACGAGTTGGAGGGACGGGGGCTTGACGGCCAGCGCGGCCGCCATCGGCGCGAGCCCCGTGGCGAGGTTGGAACCGTGGATGAGCAGCAGCGGTTCACCTTGGCCGATGACCTCGTACTCGATATCGATGTCGTTGACGTGCGCTGTCTCCTCAAGGTGGGCTTGATCGTGCGATGTCTTGCCGGCGCCTGGCGGTCATCGATCCTCGCGTCTGGTCACTCGCCGGGGAGCTTGGCGGCGATGACGTCGACGTGCTCGATGGAGGGCGACTCGGCGAACAGCTCCGCACCTGCCGCGCGCAGCGCCTCGCCGTTGGCCTCCAGGTGAGCCTCACGGCCGGCCTCGTCGACGAACGCGTCGAAGATACCGAACGTCGTGGGCCCAAGGCGCAGCGCGAACCAGACGACCGCCACCCCCTCCTCCCGTACCTGATCCACCACCGACTTCAGCATGGCCTCGACCTCCGACACCCGGTCCGGCTTGGCCTCGATGCGGATGAGCAGTCCCACGGTGACCATCTGTGCCCCTCTCACTTCTGTAGTGATCGTTCTAGAAGTACGTTAACGCATATCGCTAACGATCGCTATAGAATCAGGGTATGAGGACGGGACGGCCCCGGTCGTTCGACCGCCACGAGGCTCTTGAGGGTGCCATCGCCGTATTCTGGGAGCACGGCTACGACGCGACCTCGATCGCCATGCTCACCAGGGCCCTCGGCATCGGCGCGCCCAGCCTCTATGCGGCCTTCGGCGACAAGCGGGCCCTCTTCCTTGAGGCGCTCGACCGCTACATCCGCACCTACGGCGCCTTCACCGCACGCGCGCTGGCCGAGGAACCGAACGCCCGCGACGCCGTCGAACGCCTGCTGCGCGAGGCGGCGGCCGCCTACACCAGGCCTGACCGCCCGCGCGGCTGCCTCCTGATCGCCGCGGCGACCAACTGTTCCCCACAGTCCGCCGACATCGCGGCCCGACTACGCGAACTCCGCGGCGTGGGCGCTCGCGCGCTCGAAGACAAGATCGCCGCCGCCGCGCGGACGGGTGAGCTCCCCGCCCACACCGACGCTCATGCACTCGCGACCTTCTACGCGGCCGTCCTCCAAGGCATGTCTGCCCAAGCTCGCGACGGCGCCGCGGGGACCGACCTGGAGCAGATCGCCGACGCGGCCCTCCAGGCCTGGCCGCCAGCCGCCGACCAGGGGGCCAGCGACGGTGTGGGTGCGGCGCCGAAATGAAGGTCCGGGGATGGCCGGGACCGTCCCGAGCGGACCCTCAAAAGGTGGGGCGGCTGCCCGAAGTCGAAGCGCCGGGCGATTTGCCAGATCGACAACCTCAACCAGGTCAGCGAGATCCACCACTTCAGCCAGCCGGTGCACGCTGTGGCAGTACTCCACCAGGAACCCGCGTCTGGTGATCTTGAACGCGTGCCTGCCGTTCAGCATGATCTGACGTACTTCGATCTGACCGGGTCCGACCCACCGTGACGCTCCCACGCCGCGCAGGATGAGAAGCCGCAGGTTAAGGCGTCGCAAAGGCGTCTCAGTCGGGTGATCACGGAGCGGTATTCGTGGGCCCTGCTCCTCGCGTTCCCGTGGCGTTCCGTCGCCACCACACTTTCTGCTGTACTTCTCATCTCGCTGGCCGGATTGTCGGCGTCCCGAGCTGATCGCCACGCCGGGACACCGATTCCCACAGCGGATACGACGCCCGCGCAGAGAGATCGCTACAGTCTGCTATGTAGTCTCCACACCGTCCACGGGGTCCCACGTCGCCACCAGGTCGGCACACAGGATCTTGATCGACCCGTTGAGGAACGCCAACTCGTGGCTGCAGCCGGCGTCGTCCGGAAGGATCTCGTCCAATCTCAAACTTCCCAGACGCTTCCAGTGGGAGCCCTTCTCCCCTATCTGCACCACGAGGCTGGAGACACCGGTGTACCGGATCGTCAACCCGGAATCGTGCTTGAACTCGTTCGCGGCGAAGTGCAGTAGGACGGAGGGCTCGGGATCGTCAGTGAATTACTGGGGGCGAGCGAGTGCTGAATCACACGGCCATAGTGGAAGGTCCAGCCCGAAATTGCACAGCCCATGGAGATTCCCGCTGGCCACCATAGCGACGTCACCAAGGCCAGCGGCCTCAGCGGCTACGGCGTCCTTCCAGTCGCCGATCGGTGGCTGCGCTTCCTGTGTTCCCCCGGAGCTGCAGGCGCCGTTGGCGCAGGAGCCACGTTCGGTAGAAGGTAGGGCATTGCAGGGGGGCGCCGCCAGGAGTTCCGGGCCGGATTGGTCTACGGCGTGGCCGTCGAGTTCGATGTTGGTGATGGGGTTGCCGCAGGTGAAGGCGTAGCGGTTGGCGTTCCAGGGGTCGAGGCCCTCATGGGCCGATCCTCCACGACCCGCCGAGGCATGCGGGCGGGCCGAAAGTTAGGGTCCTGCCACCTGGGGTGGTGGCCACCAGCACGTCTTCCTGCCCTATCCGAAAGCACCCGGGGTCTCCGACAGGAATGGACATGGCCTGGCCTGGCCTGATCTGCCTGCTGTGCATCGAATCTCCAACCCATCGGACCGACACCGTCTCCGAGAGGTGATTCTCAACGCGGAGTTCCTTGGTCACACGCGGTTGGCAGGCGGCCGTCGCTGCGAGCGCAGCGATAATCATCACCCGCACCGCGACGTTTCTGGTGATCACGAAGTACATGAGGCTTTTCCCAGGCGTGGAGAGACGGAGAGGTGGTGCTCGGCGGAGATGGGTCTTGCGGCCGCCGAGCACCGGTGTCAGCTGACGCTGACGTT
>JAOPYI010000219.1 GCA_025964675.1 Sphaerisporangium sp.
CCTTGGCATACGAAATCCGCAGCAAGGAGAAGGACATGACAGGGGCGATCGGGACTCACCTGACGGCGTCCGAATACCTCTATGGGCCGGACGCTTCCGTCGCGTTGTTAGGGCAGAAGTGGATACCGAGGGACGAGAAATGCGTCGCGTCCGCCCGCCGCTTCGTCCGGGACATCGCCATCGACTGGAGCGCGGCGGAAGACGTACCTGATATCGCGGAACTGCTCGCGTCCGAGGTCGTCACCAACGCGCTCACCCATGGAGCGGAGAAGCTTCCCGCCCCGAGCACCGTACGGATCGCGGTGGGCCGCGACGGGCCGCTGATGACCATGGACGTGTACGACTCCTGCATAGCCATCCCCCAGATGAGGATGGCCCACTCGATGGAGACGTCCGGCAGAGGGCTGGCCATCGTCGAGACCCTGTCCCACAGATGGGGCTGGACCCTCCACCGCCACGGCAAGTCAGTGTGGTTCCAGCTCGTCACCTGGCCCGAGAGCCAACCCTAGGGCGTGTCTGACAATTGTCGGGTCCAGGCGATGACGGCGTTAAGGACGACCGCGGCGCGGTAGGTGATCGCGTGCTTGTCGTAGCGAGCCGCGAGCCCTCCATCAGGGACCACGCCAACACCTGCACAGACGAGCTCACTTGGTGGTCATGTCCGAACAGGGATCATGGATCGCGTTCGGCCTACACAACAACGCCCCCGCCGGCAAGCAACCTCCAGTCCCCCTCACTTGCCGCGCACCGAGCGCGGCGCCGATGATTCGAATCGCTTCCGTCGTCTGTGCTCGCCGCTTGCTGGGCATGGTCCACTACTCTGTGATACCGTGTAGTGGTACTAGGTACCACAGAGTACCAGGAGACCGAAGAGGACCCACGATGGACGACCTGACGGAGATGCTGAAGGGCACGCTTGAGGGCTGCGTGCTTGAAATCATCGGCAGCGAGGAGACCTACGGGTACGCCATAACGCGTCGGCTGAACGAACTCGGCTTCGCCGACGTCGTCGAGGGGACGGTTTACACCATCCTGCTGCGACTGGAGAAGAACGGGCTCGTCCAGGTAACGAAACGACCGTCCGGGCTGGGCCCGCCGCGCAAGTTCTATGCGCTCAACGACGCGGGGCGCGAAGAACTCGCGACGTTCTGGGCGAAATGGGAGTACATCACATCACGGATCGACAAGCTCAAGGAGGGCGGGAGATGAACTTCTGGGAGACCATTACAGGCAGCGATCTCACCAGGGAATGGAAGGCGTTCGAAGCTCGGGCCGAGGCATTGCCGGCCGACTACCGGGCGGCGTGGGAAGAGATCAAGGGTCATCTTTCTCCCTACTCGGACTTCACAGGTCGAAACCTGATGCCGATTCTCGGCGGTGCTCTGGGGCTGCTCGAAGAGACAGCGGCCGATGGGCAGAGCATTCACGAGGTGCTGGGTGACGACATCGAGGGCTTCTGCGCGGCGCTGGCCGGCGGAGAAGGGGGTCGGAGCTATCGCGACCGGTGGCGCGAGCAGTTGAACAGGAACGTCGCAAGGAAATTGGACCAGCTAGGAGGCTGACGTGGGCATCCAAGACATCATCGAGGGCAAGAAGCAGTGGCGGGCGCACATGGCGCGGGTCAAGGCGCTCCCGCCGGACTACCAGATCGTCTACAAGGAGATTCAGAGGTACATCTTCAAGGTTGGACCGATCGACTTGCTTGACGGGCCCCTGCTCTCAGGGATCATCGATTTCTTCGAGGAGGGCGTCGCGGCCAGCAAGGGAGTCCTGGAACTCATCGGCAACGACGTCGCTGCCTTCTGCGACGACCTGGTCAAGGACTCGCGCACCTACGCGGACATCTATCAGGAGTCCATCAGCGGGGAACCCGGCACGGCCGAGAAGTAACACCCGTCGACCCAAGGCGCCGGCGGGCGCCTTGACCACCGGGACGTCGTTGTCGTGGGGACCTCGGTGACGCCGGCCGAGGAAGTCGCCCTCCTGGTCGCCGAGCTCAAGCCGCTCATCAGCAAGGAGGCGTTCAAGCGACGTCTCATCGACAATCTCTGGAAGGCGCGGGCCGCCACATCTCCCAAGGCCCTAGGACAAGTGGTGCTGTCCGAGGTGGTGCTCGAGGCCATCCGCAAGGAGGTCCGGCGTCAGACCAGTCACAACGCCGACGCCAAGGACTTAGCGCGGATCCTTCGTGAAGAAGTCTTGCGCCCGGACGCTCAGCCCTAAGCACCCGCCGCCCGTCCTGGTCCACCCAGAAGGGGACCGCCCTCACCCTACGGCTGGGTCGCGTCGCGGTACGGTCGGGGAAGGGACCACTGTCCGGCCTGTCGCCGGGTGACAGCATTCTGACGACACCACGAACGGTTTAAGTAGGCATAGGGGCCGTTTCGGGAGGTAGTCAACAAATCAGATAACACAGTTCCCGACATTCGCCCTGCCTACTCCCAGGATCAGGGCACCTGCTCGCACCACGGCGGTGTGCAGCATTGGGTCCAGTATCCGGGGACGTGCTACGGCCAGTACGGGGCCGAGGCCTGCTGAGGGTGGGCATGCTTTAAAGCGTGGACGGGTGGACGGTCGAGGACGCAGCGGTGAACCTGCATCCCGTCATGAGCGCTGCCGAGATCCGCATGATGATCGCCATGCTCTGCATCGACCCCAACGGCCTACGCCGCGGCCAACGCCGCGGCCGGCCCGCCGCGACGTATGACGCCGCCCTGCTGCAGCAAGCCCACGCCCTCATCATCCAAGGTCGTGTTGACCTTGCTGCGATTTTCGGCCTACCCGCGGCACTGGCCCGGGTACTCGATCCACGCGCTCGCCGAGGTACCTGCGGCGCATCGTTCGCACCGGCACCCCCGAGGGCGTCGCAGTCCTCGAAGCGTCCCTCACCCGGCCGTAGGAGCTCCTGCGGCGCCGAACCACTTGGCCAGCGCGACCTCGAGCGTCTGCTGATCCTCGCCGACCCACGCGACGTGCCCGTCCGGCCGAAGCAGTACCGCCGGCACGTCCAGCTCTTCGCTGATGTCGGCGACGTGGTCGACCCGGTCGGCCCAGCCGTCCACCGAAAGCCGCCCCGTCTGGTCGAGCAGCAGCCCGCTGCCGGTGCGCATCAGCTCGAACAGGCGCCCATGCTTCAGCTGGACGTCGCGCAGCCGCCGCCCGAGCAGGGCATCGCCCTCACCGAAGTCGTACCGGATGCTGATCGCCGTGATCTTCTCGATCAGGAACCGGTTGACGTCGTTGAAGTCCATCAGCTGCGCCAACAACCGCCGAACCGCCTGCGGCCCGGGCTCGTTGGTCGTCAGCTGCATCTGTGCACGGGTGTTGTTCAGCACGTCGGCGGCCACCGGATGCCGCTCGGACTCGTAGCTGTCCAGCAGGTCGTCCGGCGCCCAGCCGTTGATGGCCGCCGCCAGCTTCCAACCCAGGTTGAACGAGTCCTGGATCCCGAGATTGAGCCCCTGCCCACCCATCGGCGGGTGGACGTGCGCGGCGTCCCCGGCCAGAAACACCCGTCCGACCCGGTAGCGCTCGGCCTGGCGGGTCGCGTCGCCGAAGCGCGACAGCCAGCGGGGGGAGTGCACGCCGAAGTCGGTGTCGGCGTACTTGCGCAGTTGTTGCTTGAACTCCTCGAGCGTCGGCGGCACCGAACGGTCTTCGACCACGCCCTCCGCCGGCACGACCGCCCGGAACACCCCGGGCTTGCCCGATGGCCCGATCCCGAACCGCTTCTCGGTCTTGCGCACCTCGGTCATCACTTCGGTGATGTCGTCCGGGGACGCTGTCACCTCCATCTCGCCCAGCAGCGTGTCGATTTTCGACGGTTCGCCGGGGAATCCGACCCGGAGCAGTTTCCGAACCGTGCTGCGCCCGCCGTCGCAGCCGACGACAAACCGCGCCCGCAACGGCGTTGCAGTTCCATTTCCAATGTGGACGGTCACGCCGCCGTCGTCCTGCTCCAGCCCGACCACTGCACAGCCGCGCCGGATCTCGGCTCCGACTTCGGCCGCGTGCTCGGCGAGCAGCCGGTCGGTGAGCGTCTGCGGAATGCCGAGCACGTATTCGTGGGCGGTGTCCAGCCCGGTGGGAGCGGGCTTTTCGATGCCCGCGAAGAATCCCCGGACGCCGCCGGGACGGATCGGGTACTGCTTGCCGTTTTCGAGGAACCGCTCCAACAGCCCCCGCTGATCCATCACCTCGATACTGCGCACGTGCAGCCCGAGCGACCGCACGAACGGCGGCAGCTCGGCCTCCTTCTCCAGCACGAGCACGTTGACGCCCTGCAGACGCAATTCGCTCGCCAGCATCATGCCGGTCGGCCCGCCGCCGACGATGATCACATCGAACATGCATTCCCCCTGGTGTGCCGATTCTTGCGTTCGGCCGACGATTGTGCGCCACGACCGGGGTCTTGCCGCAAGCCCGGGGGTGCGGTATACGTTAATAGTGGCAAGGAGTTCTCCTCCTTGCCTTTGTTGTTTTCAGGCCAGCGCGCGCAGCCGAGCCCACAGTTCGACGGCTGGCTCGCCGAGCACGATGGCAACCAGGGCCCCGGCAAAGTCGGGTGAGCGGTTTCTGATCACGTGAGTCCGAGGACCACCAGGGTGCGGGTGGCGTCTCGGGAGAGGTGTCGGATCGCCTGGGCGATATTGTCGGCGCCGGCCAGACGAAGAGCACCGATGGCGAGGTTGCGCAGGGCGGCCATGTTGCGGGGTGCGTTGCGGTGTCGCCGCTCCGGTGATCTCGATCACGACCGTGCCTGACAGAGGACGCCACACCTGCTGCGGCTGAGTGTCCCGCGAATCTTCTCGGCGTTCGTGGTGACGGTCTTCGTGGTGACGCGGTTCGTGGTAACCACGTACGTCAGGTCCTCGATCCCTGGATGAACATCGGCCAGCCGAGGTTGCGACGAACTACGGCCTACCGCCGACCATGACCGTGTGGCGCGGGGCCCGACTCCAGACCATCATGGCGGTCCTGGGCCACCGGACCCCGGCCATGTCACTGATCTACGCCAGCCTGTCCGATCCGACGATCAAACGCCAATATAACGAAGCCCTCGGCTCCGGTCAGCAAGTCCGGCTCGCTGGACCTGCCGCCGAGGATCTGCGGTCACACCGGCTGGACCCCGACGCGGTCCACTGGCTGCAGACCAACTTCCTCAAGACCGAACTGTAACTCGGCCACCTGCCTGCGCCTGCCCCAGGAAGGACCCTGCGAATGCGACCTGGTCCTCAGCTGCTCGGAGTTTGTCACCACCAGCGAATACGCCCCATGACTACGCGCACGCCTCACCGTCGAACAACAACTGATCGACGACCCCGCCGCCCGCGGATATCAACGCGAGATCGAACGCCACGAATGCACCCGCCGGCGGCTCCAACAACTCCTAGATGATCTCGGCGAATCAGCTGGACCAACATGATCAACACAGCGATGCCTGGGCCGAACTCATCGTGGGTGCTTGGACCGACTTCAGAGACGTAGGGCCAGGAGCCCAGGCTGGTGTCAACTCTGCCGCATACTGCAGCCAGGCAGCGCGGCCGCCTGGCAGTACCCAAGCCCGGGTGCGGCCCTGAGTTTGGGAGATGCTGCGCAACTGCTCTGCGAATCGGCGGGTCGCGCCACCGATGCGCAATACCGTGAGCGCATCCTCGTGGTAGCTCTGGGCCTGGAGGTGCTCCATACGGCCCTCGTACTCCCGGAGCGGGCGACGCTCCAGCATCGAGACCCAGCCGGGGTCCGCAGCCGACGCCAGAACCACGACATCCGGGAGCACGCCCTCAGCCAGGGCCGCAGCGATCCTGTCATGTCCATCCAGCACCAGCAGGGAGTTGAGTCCGCTCACCCACCACAGCAGCGCGGGCGGCAGAACGCCCTCGCGCAACTGCCGCCGATAAGACTTCACCCGGGCGGCATCCGGCAACGAGAGCCTGCGCAAAGGAAGCACGTCGCGGACATCCTCCTCCGGATCTCCGTATCCGAACCAGGTGATGTGCCCCTGATCTGGGTCGACGGCCAGTAGCCGCTGCCAGTGCGTGGCGACAGTCCAGGACGGCATACCGCAGGTCAGCGTCCAGCGGCCCCGGTGCAGCGGTCCCTCGGGGCAATTGCGCAGCACGTCAGCGAAATAGTGAGCCCAGCGGGCGGACCAGGCATCGGCGCCACCGTTCTTCTCACCGATCCGGCGTGCTACAACGGCAGTCACCGGCGACAGCGGCGAGCGATAGAGCCCCGTACGGGCGTAGTACACGCCCCGGTAGGTTGCCCGCTGGGCCCCCAGCAGGACAACTCGGTCACCCTGACGTAGCAACAGCCGCCGCTCACCAGTGACCTCGATGCGCAGCCCGGGACGAGCGGGACCCTCCATCTCGATGGTCAGCCCATCCCAGCCGCCACCACCGACGGAAGAATAGAGGTCCGAAGGCTTCACGGCACTCATGCTACGACCGCTCGTCCGGAGGCCACTCTGCGCCGGGGCAACCAGTCATCCCACACGTCGGCCAGTCGTGCGGCGTTCTCAGGCAGTGCTCGGTTGGTTCCAGTGGCCCGCGGCGGCGGTCTCGGCGACGTAGTCCTCGAACGGCCTGGGTGGCCGACCGAGGGCTCGTTCCACGCCGTCGGAGAGCGCGCCGCCCGAGCCGTTGCGGATGGCCACGAGGAGGTCGGCGAGCAGTCGCGCGACGTCGGGTGGGACGCCGTTGGCGACTTGGCGTTCGATGAAGACCTCGGGAGCGACGTCGACGTGACGCATCGTGCGCCCGGTGGCCTTGCCGATGAGGTCAGCCGCCTCACCGAAGCTGATCGCCCGCGGGCCGGTCAGCGGGTAGATCTGGCCGCTGTGGCGGTCTTCGGTCAGCGCCGCCGCGGCGACCTCGGCGATGTCCTCGGCGTCGATGAACGGCGTGCGCCCGTCGCCGGTGGGCAGGGACAGGGTCCCGTCGAGGATCCCCGGCAGCCAGAAGCTCTCGCTGAAGTTCTGCGAGAACCAGTCCGGTCGCACGATGGTCCAGTCGACGCCGGAGCCGCGCACGGCCTGCTCGGCGGCCTTGAGGGGATGGCTGTCGTCGGCCTCGCCGACGCCGTGGGCCGACAGAAGCACCAGTCGCCGCACGCCCGCGGCGACCGCTTCGGTCACGAACCTGGGGATGCGCGCCTGGCGGTCGATGCTCGTCTGCAGGTTGGGCTCCACGATGTAGACGGCGGTGACGCCGTCTAGCGCGGGCGCCCAGGTCGTCCGGTTGTCCAGGTCGAAGGGGATGTCGCCGCTGGTGCGGGACACCGCCCGTACCGGTTGGCCGGCTGCCTGGAGACGCCGGACGATGCGGCGACCGGTCTTACCGGTGCCGCCGAGGATGAGGATGTGCTTCATGCCACCTAGAGAACACCACAAGCTCGAAGACGATCCATAGGAGAACGTCGCGGATACATTTGTGATCGTCTAGCGTGGGTGGCATGGACGTCCTGAGCGACCTGCTGCACCGGGCCCGCGCCAGGAATGCGCTGGTCAGGCAGTTGATCCAGCGGCCGCCGTGGTCGCTGACCTTTGCCGACGCTCCTCCGCTCACGGTCGTGGCCACGCTCGGCGGCCACGCCTCAATACGGCTCGACGACGCCGGCGCCGCGCCGGTGCGCCTCGCCGCAGGTGACATCGCCCTCATCAGCGGAACCAGTCGGTACACGATCGCCGACGGCCCGTCCACCCCACCCCAGGTCGTGGTCCACGGGGGAAAGAAATACGTCCTCGACGGGGGCGAGGCGGCGGGGGCCCATCGGAGTCTGGCCCCCCGCACCTACGGCGACGGTCTGCCCGGGGCCACGATCATGCTCCGGGGCGCCTACGCACTCCGCGGCGACGTGGGCGACCGCCTGCTGGACATGCTGCCGCCGCTGGCGGTCGTGCCCGCCGGCCCGCGGACCCGGGCGGCGCTGGATCTACTCGCCACCGAGGTCGCCTGTGACGAACCCGGTCAGGACGCCGTTCTCAACCGGCTGCTGGATCTCGTGCTCGTGCTGGCGTTGCGGGCATGGTGTGCCAGGCCGCAGTCAGCGCCCCCCGCCTGGTACCGGGCGCTGGCCGATCCGGCCATCGGCGACGCACTGCGCCTGCTGCACGAGGACCCCGCCCACCGGTGGACGGTCGCCGGGCTGGCCGCCAAGGTCGGCATGTCCCGCGCCGCTTTTGCCGCACGCTTCACCAGCCTGGTCGGCCGGCCCCCGCTCACCTACCTCACCGGCTGGCGGATGACCTTGGCGGCGGACCTGCTCCGTGACACCCAGGACACCATCGCCACCGTGGCTCGCAAGGTCGGGTACGAGGACGCCTTCGCCTTCAGCGTCGCGTTCAAGCGCGCCCGCGGCGTCAGCCCCTCGGTCTGGCGCCGCCAGTGCGCTGACCCCGGCACCATGACCGGCGGGTGATGTGGCTAACCGGCCGCTTTCTTGGGCGTCAAGAAGCTCGTCACCGTGCTCGAGTGTCCAGCGCCCAAGCGCCCTCATTGGGCCGTCGACCAGACTCTCGCCCAGGTTGGTCAGGCTGTATTCGACGCGAGGTGGGGCCTCGGCGTAGGCGCGGCGGTTGACCAGGCCGTTGGCTAGCAAGCGGTGCAACGTCTCGGTCAGAACCTTGTCGCTGATGCCGCCGATCGCGGTGCGCAGCTCGCGGCGTCGACGCGGCCCCGTTCGAAGAGCCGCGAGGGCGACAGGATCCCACGTGTGGGCGAAGAGGTCGGTGGCTGCGCGCAGGCGGCAATCGGCGACCAGCTCGTAGCAGTGGGTTTCGTGATTGCTCATCTCGCCACCCATCATCGTGCGCTTGTTACACACCGATCGGTGCGTAACGCCTTCTATACCGTAGCTGCCAGACGATCACGGGTTGAAAGGGAGCGAACGATGCGAATCGGGATCCTGGGAACCGGAACGCTGGCGAAGGCGCTGGGTGCGGGCTGGGTGCGCGCGGGACATGAGCTGGTGGTCGGCGGACGATCGCAGGCCAAGGCGCAGGAGCTTGCTGATCGGCTGGGCCTAGGGGTGCAGGCCGTCGCGCCGCGTGAGGCGGTCACCGGACGCGATGCGGTGCTGCTCGCGGTGTCGTGGGACGGCGTGGAGGACATGCTGCGAAGCGCGGGTGCGTCCGACGGCCTGCTGGATGGGACACCGCTGATCGACCCCACGAATGCCGTCGAGCATGGCGTCGGTGTGTTGCTCACCGGACTCGGTGACTCGATGGCGGAGCGGATTGCCGCATTGGCTCCAGGGGCACGTGTCGTCAAGGCCTTCCACCTCTTTCCCGCCGAGCAGTGGACGAGATCTCTCGGCAGTGGCGAGCCATCCGTGACGGTGGCGATATGCGGCGACGATCCGGCGGCGCTGGGAGTCGTCAGCGAGCTCGTGCGCGACGTCGGCGGGGTGCCGGCCGTACTGGGACCGCTGGATCGCGTCCGTCAGCTCGAGGAGGTCGCGGGTTTCGTCATCGGGCTGGCCTTCGCCGGCTCCGACCCCAACTCCGCCATCCCGCGCGTTCCATCACCGGCAACGCCG
>JAOPYI010000258.1 GCA_025964675.1 Sphaerisporangium sp.
TGGAGGTGGTGTGCAGCTTCGACCAGCGGGCGGCCATGCTGCGTGACGGCCGCGCCGATGTCGCCCTGCTGCATGGTCCCAGGGAGGACTTCAGCGGCCTGGCCGTCGAGGAGCTCCTGGTCGAGGACCAGGTCGTCGTGGTGCCACGGCGGCATCGCCTCGCCGGACGGACCATCGTGTCCATGGCGGACCTCCAGGACGAGATCATGCCCCGGTGGCCTCACCTGCCAGGCGACGGCGTCAGCGGGCCGGAGGCGCACGATGCGGGGCAGTTGATGCAGCTCATCGCCTTGGGCCAGGTGGTAGCCGTCCTGCCGGAGTCCGTCCGCGGCCACCTGCGCCATGACGTGACGTGCGTTCCCGTCGCTGACGCGACCCCCACCACGCTGGTGATCGCCTGGCTTGAGACCAGCCGATCACGGACTCTCGCCACATTCGTCCAGGTCGCGACCACCGTCGGGGCGCAGCGGAGATCCGTTCCTGAGCCCCGTAACCCATTGGTCACCTGAGAGCCCACGCTGCGGCGAGTGCTCTCAGCTCAGACGTCCTGGCAGGCGGAAGCGCTTCTGTACGATCCCGCGAAGGTCAGAGCTCGCCGCGCTTGACACCGCTGAGGAACGCGGCCCACTCTTCAGGTCTGAAGACGAGCGCCGGGCGGGCGGGGTTCTTGCTGTCGCGGACCGCGAGTACCCCGGGGAGGTTCGCCGCCACCTCGACACACTCGCCCTGATCTGCGCTGAAGCTGCTCTTATGCCACTGTGCGTTCCGAAGGTCGTGCGCCACTTTGGTTCACCGCTTCCTCTATGAGACGGAGTGACTGGCTGAACGGCAGGGCCTCGGCCCGGAGCGCGTCGTACCGGAGAACTCGAAGGCGAAGACGGCACGGGGAGACTCGTGAGGGTCTGTTTCTCTTTTAGGGGACAAATCTCACCTACCCAGGCAGAAGCGATCGTTTGATCTGCTGACCATTCTGCTTACTCGAACAGTGGACACGGTGTGCACGTATTTCGCCACCAAGCGTAAGTCGCCGTTGACACCCTGGTAAAGCGAAATCTCCAAGAGGGACGGACTTTCCGGCCGGACAAAAGGGCGAGCACATGAGGATAGGAAGGCTACTGGGCGTCACCGATCTGATCGGCCGTCCCGAGGCGGTCTCATTGGCACGTGAGTTCGTGAGACGAAAACTCGGCGACAATCACCCTGCGCTGGATGACGTGACGCTGCTGGTTTCCGAAGTGGTTACCAATGCCGTGGTCCATTCGGAGTCTCGAAACGGCGGAAGGGTGACGCTGGCCCTCGCCGACTGCCACGACCTCGTCCACGTCGACGTGGTGGACGCCGGAGGCGATACGGCCCCGCACGTCCGCGACCCGCTGCTCGCGGAAGGCGGACGAGGCCTGTTACTCGTCGAAACGCTCTCCTACCGCTGGAACGTCCATGAGCATGCCACCGGACGAACGGTCTGGTTCCAGATCAGATACAAGCAGGACGGCAACGACCGCGACCCTTGATACCATCGGCCATCTCCCTGCTCTGTTTCTGACAACGGAAGTCGTCCCCGTCCCGCCGAAGAACCAAAGCGCATCCTTCGCGAAATGGCGGCCCTAGCCACGACCCTCAAATGAAAGCCGTGAGATAGAACTGGTGCGACACCTGTCCACACGCTAGGTACGCGCCCGAGGAGCCGTTAGTCAGACAGCCGCAGCACAGCCGCAGCACTGTGTGCACAATCCCTCATCGCAAGGAGATCCGCCCTGAAACGGGGGCGGCGGCGCGGGCAGAGCCCCCCGTAAGGAGTCGGGAAACGCCCCTCCCCTTAACCCGCGCCGCCGTCCTCTTCCCTCCTCGGGGGCGAACAGCCCGCAGAGGTATCGCCGACTCTGACCAACCGCCGGCGCTCGCCTTCCCCCTACCTCATCTGGCTACTGGCATGCCACGAAAACTTCCCGCCGAGAAGTACTACAATTCCATACAATCTCACCCTTATCACCCTCAAGACGTAGCAAGCACCCAGTCTCGTTTCCCCCATCTGATGCAAAAAAGGGCGATGACCGCCTTTACCATGCGAACGTGACAGATCTGTCGCAGCGCCTCTGATAAACACGGTAATCCCCCCTTGCCCGGCGAGAACCTCGAATTCGGCCGAGACATTCGTGTCGAGCGAGCTGTTCGGTCTGGGCAAGGTGTTCGCGTCTGGCAAACGTGGCGCGAGGGCTGATGATGCCGCAGATGCCCTGCGTACTGGTGTGTTCTAGCTCCCGGTAAGCACGGTGGCACAGGCTCCAAGGCACGGGCAGCGCAGGCAATGGGACACATGCGCATGAAATCCAGGACAGAGGTGACATGGGCTCCGGGAAGCACACGCGACCTTGAGTGAAATCACCGCCGCTCCCGAGTGCGAGACGGCTGGAGTACCGGTCGGTACGGCCGCGGCTTCGCCCCATATGCTACTAATTCCGGCAATTGACTCGTTGCCCTAATAAGCATCAATCCTCGCATATTGATTATCGCCGAGAATCGGTTGCGGGAAGCCTGGTTGTGTGAAAATATTCGTACAGGCTTTCGAGTTTGTCGGGGGAACGCATGACAGACTTCTCCAGGCTTGGCCGTTCACGCCCGTTGAACCCGGCTGTGCTTGGCTCCGAGTGGTGGGCGGCGGTGGTCGCACGCTCTTCCGGCTGGTCCAGCGAAGGCTCAGCCGCTCATGCCTTCGACCCGTCGAGTGACCCGCACGACCCCAACCGACCTCACGCCAACCCGGACCCAGGTGCCCGTGAACCCGATTCCGGTGGTTTTGGCATGCGTGCCGGCTCTCCCCGCACCAGCAGGAAGGCGGATGCGCAAGGCGAAGCCGGTGGCCGAGCGTCATGGGCGCTGGTGGGTTGCGTGCGGGAAACGGCGGAGTCACTGGCAGTTACCCCGGCGCCGGAGTCGGCGGCGATCTGCATGGCCGAGGCGGAAGATCTTGTGTTCGCGCGCGATCGTCTGACCTCGGCGATCGCGGCCCGGGTAAGGCGAGTGCATGCGGCGGGTGAGGCGAAGAGCCAAGGGCATGCCTCGACGAAGACGTGGCTGCGGTCCGGGTGCGGGATGAGCATGGCGGGCGCCGGGCACCTGGTCGCGCTGGCGGTGGAGTTGGCGCGCCTTGAGGTCGTGCGGGCCCGGTTCGCGTCGGGAACCCTGGCCGAGGGGATGGTGTCGGCGATCTGTACGGCCACCGCCACTCTGACCGATGAGCAGGCGCGACTGGCTGAGCCCATTCTGGTCGGCCTGGCCGATGAGACGACACCGGTCGAGGTCGCCCGGGCAGGCCGCTACCTGCGCGAGGTTCTCGCTCTCGACGGAGTGGCCGGGGAGGCGGACGCCGATCACGACGGGCGGTTTCTTATCGTGCGGCAGAGTGCTTCGGGTGGGATGGAAGGGGAGTTCCGGCTGCCGCGTGAGGCCGCTGCCCGGTTGAAGGCGCTTCTGGATGCCTATGCCAAGCCTCGAGCCGAGGGTGACGATCGTCCGCTCCGTGTGCGTAACGCCGATGCTCTCATCACACTGCTGGAGAAGAAGATACCCACTGAGCTGCTGGTCCTGGTCAACGCCGCATCTCTGCCCGACGATCCTCCCCACCCGGCATCGGAACGTCAAGCCGCCGAGGCAGGAGGTGGCGGCATCCGGCATCCAACAACCTGGCACGCGAAGACCAAGCACACAGCCGCCGGACAAACAGCAGCCGCCGGACAGGCACAGGTTCCGTGGAGTACGGCTGCGAAGATCGATGACGTGTGCGGGGCATGTGGTCACCGGGCTGACCGGGGATTTCCTGCTCTGCTGCTGGCCACGGGGCAGTTGCTGCCGGTGGGTGATGTCCACCGCCTGGCCCGCACGTCCACCTTGGTACGGATCGTGATGGACGCCGAGGGGCAGGTGCTGAACATGGGCCGCCGGGTGCGGCTGGCCACCCCGGCTCAGCGGCGGGCGGTGATCGCCCGGTACGCGACCTGCTGGGTGAAAGGCTGCCCGCTGCCCGCCACCACGTGCCAGATCGACCACGCCGACAGCTGGGCCGACGGCGGACCGACCGACCTGTCCAACCTCGTACCCGCATTCCAGTTCCACAACCGCGACCTCTACCGCAACCCGAGCGCTACCAGCGCCACCGAACCGGAAAAGACCGCTGGGCCTACACCTACCTCGGGAGCGCCCCCCGCCCACACCATCAGAAATACGCCTCCCAGCCACACCATCGGACATGACAGTCGTGTGACGGTGAGTCCGGGCAGGAGACCGTCGGTCTCCACACCGGGCACGGTCAGGGTCAGGGTCAGGGTCAGGGTCAGGGTCAGGGTCAGGGTCAGGCAGATGATCCTCAACTCGCGAGGCCCCGCCCACTGGGATGGCGGCGACAGAGCGCAAGGTTGTATGGGAGATGCCCGGGCGCCAGCGTGCGTCGCCGGGGGCTTTCCTCGGTTATCTCTTCCAGATGGGCTGTCTACGTGTGGTCGCTCAGGCTCCCGTCTTCCCCCACGCGCGGAGCGCCATGACACCGGCCGTGGCAAGGCCGAGCGCCAGGATGGCCACCGCGGAGAACTGCAGGGTCCTGGCCGGGCCGAACGCTCCGACCAAAGGCCCGCCCAGCGCGGTGCCCAGCGGTACCGACAGGATCCTCACAGAAGCACTGGCAGTGAGCATCTGCGGGAGCAGCGTCGTAGAGGCCGAACGCTGGAACAATGCCATGGACATCGACAAATACGGTGGCGAGAGCAGGCCGGCCAGGACGAACGAGCCGAGCGCGACGACCGTGGACGCGCCCAGGCCTACCGGCAGCATCGCGGCCCCGAACGCGATGACGACGCCAATAGTCGTGGGCCACAAACCCCACCGGCTCAGGTACCCGGTCAGCAGCGCGCCCAGGACCGCGCCGGCTCCGAACGCGCTGTAGAAGGCGGCGAGCAGGTCGGCCGACCCGTGCAGCTCTTGTGACACGTGGAGGGGTAGGGCCACGTAGACAGGGCCGAACAGGAAAAAGAACCCGAAGTTGAGCGTGAGCAGGCCCAGAAGCTTCCGGTTGTGCCGGATCACGCCGAACCCGGCCGCACGGGAAACCCCACCGCGAGCCTGCCCCTGGGCGGGGTCTGGGGCACCCACACCGCCGAATCCCAGCCCGCACAGCCCCAGCGCCTAGGCATCGCCGCGGAACACCGACCCATACGCGATTAGCGTGAAGACGTGACGGCCATCACGGCCGGCTGAACACACCCCCGGCTCCTAGATGGATCGATCGCGCGGGTCAGGTCGTGCCGGGCGCATCCGGGCCCAGCGACTCCCCCACAAGACCCTTCAGCCCGTTGCCGGGCGTACCGGCAGGCGCCCGGCAGTGCCGTTCGTCATCGGCGAGGACCCGCCTGTCGCGCTCGCCACAGCTCCAGGCCCAGCCAGACTCCGCCGATCGCGATCAGTGCGCCATGAGCGATCCGGAGCGCGGGCGGGCCGAAGAACTGCGGGACGAACAGGGCGAAGCCGGCGGCGAGGGGCACCGCGCTCCAGCGTGCCAGCGTGCCTGAGCGCCAGACCGCGATGGCGGCCAGCACCACGCCGACGCCGAGCAGCAGCAACCCGCCCGCGAACATGGTGACCGCCGCGGGCCCGTAGCGGAACTCGTCGGCCAGTCGCAACAACGAGGTGCTCTGCTCCTGGACGGCGCGGTGAGCGATGACGTTCAGGCCGAACACCTCGGCGCCGTAGTAGGGAAGGGTGAGCCCCACCCCCGCCCACGTCACCACGACCGCGCGCAGCGAGAGGCGCTGGTCCAGCACCTGGTGAAGCGCCAGCAGGCCCAGCGTGAGCAGGATGAACCCGGCCACGGCGAACAGGTGGGCCGCTATCCAGGCCGAGGAGGCCATCGCCACGGCGCCGGCCATCGAGGACTCGTCGGAGTACGGCCGCACCACGGGATACAGGAGGAACAGGACACCGGCGGCTGCGAGGGCCGCCGCCCCCAGGCGCGTTCGGGGGAGGGCGGGGGCGTTCACGAGTGACTCCTATCGGCTGGCGAGCTTTGCCCCTTGCTTAGCTTCGAGAGCAATGCTCTCTATAAAGAGCAATGGTGTCAAGGAGGTGCCCTGCTCTGGTCGAAGGGCTCTGGGTTCGGGATCGGAGACCTCAAGCGGCATCTCTATGGCGGCGACTCCCCCGTTCTCCGAGGAAGCGATGGGAGCGGCCAGGTCGGCGGGGGTGCCGAACCGTTCCCTCGGATAACGGGATCCCGGGAGCCTGTGGACAGCGGGAGCCCCGGACCGCGGTGTGCGCCTAGCATGAGGGACCGGTCGTCCCCCTCCCGAGGAGGTTCCAGTGCTGCCGGGCACAGCTCAGCACGCGGTCCCCCCCACGGCCGCGGAGGCATCCGAGGCTCGCTCCGCGTCCGTGACGTCATTCGCGCGGGCCCATTGGGTCTTCCTTCTCGCGCTGGCCGCCGGGGCCGGTCTCAGGCTGGTCGCCGTCCTGGGATACCGTCCGGCGCTCTGGTTCTGGGCCGACTCATTCGTCTACGTCAACGCGGCGCTCCATCCACAGCCGCTGGCGTCACGCCCTTCTGGTTACTCGCT
>JAOPYI010000275.1 GCA_025964675.1 Sphaerisporangium sp.
GGCTCGTCGAGCACGAGCAGGTCCGGCAGGCCGAGCATGGCCTGGGCGATGGCGAGGCGCTGGCGCATGCCCTGCGAGTAGGTGCGCACCACCCGGTCGAGGGCGGAGCCGAGGCCCGCGATCTCCAGGGCCTCCTCCATGTGGGCGTCGTCCCGTGGCCGCCCGGTCGCCCTCCAGTAGAGGTCGAGGTTCTCCCTGCCGGTCAGGTGGGGCAGGAAGCCCGGGCCCTCGACGAACGAGCCGAGCCGCGACAGGACGGACGCGCCGGGTGTCACACGGTGCCCGAAGATCCGTATCTCGCCCGCGTCCGGATGGATCAGGCCCATCATCATGCGCATCGTCGTCGTCTTGCCCGCGCCGTTCGGCCCGAGCAGGCCGAGGACCTGGCCCTGCTCCACCCGGAACGAGAGGTCGTCCACCGCCAGCTCGCCGTTGCGGTACCTCTTGGTGAGGCCGGTGATCTGCAGCGGCACCCCGGCCAGCTCCGGGTCCGCCTCGTCCGTGCGGCGGGCGCGGCCGATCAGCAGCAGGACGGTTGCGATGACCAGCGCGGCGAGCGGGAGGGCCCAGGTCCACCAGGCGGGGCCGGTGGCGGCCGCCCTCAGCGAGGCGTCCGTGGGCACGGTGAGGGTCTGCGACGCCAGCCCGATCCGGTGGACCGACGGGGCGGAGGGGGAGGCGAAGCCCATGTCCGTGGTGGTCACCACGAGGCGCAGCCGGTGTCCCACGTCGAACCGGTAGTCGATCACCGGAAGAGTGACGGACGCCGTGGTGCCGCCCGCGCCGGCGGTCACCCGGAACGGGGCCACGAGGCCCTGCGGCAGGGCCGGGCGCTGCCCTCCCACGTCGTAGAGCTTGGCGAACAGGGTGACATCGCCCTCGCCGTACACCCGGACCCTGACCACCGGGGCGCCGGTCACCTCCAGCGGCGCGGCCAGTGGCGCGGACTCGAAGACGGCGGCCTGACCCGGCATGTCGATCGTGAGGCCGGCGCCGCCGAGGCTGCCCAGCAGCCCACTCACGCCCGGCACCGAGGAGATGGACGCGGGTGAGCCGCCCGGCGGGCTGGCCACCTGCTGGTCCGGCCCCGCGATCTGGACGGGCGACTGCGCCGTGCCGGAAAGGCCGGGATAGCGTGCTGTGCCGGCGTGGACCAGGACGGGGCGGCGCGTGCCCGGGTCGCGCCCGCCGTCGCGGGAGACGGTGAACCCGTCCCCGACCGGCGTGCCGTCCTTCTTCAGCCAGTGGTCGAACCAGCCGATCGTGCGGTCGGCAACCCAGTCGGGCTCGGCGTCGCCGCCGTCGTGGCCTCCGTCGAACCAGGCGACCTCCACGGGGGCGCCGGTCGCGGCGATGGCCTTGGCGTTGGCGTCGGCGTGGCCGAGGGGGAACAGCGAGTCGTGCTTGCCCTGGATGAGAAGGGCCGGGACGCGGATCTTCCCCGGCACCGAGACCGGGCTCGACCTCCGCAGGGTCTGGACGGCCTCAGGGGTGGCACGGCCGGTCTCCGCGACCTGCTGGTAGATCCGGCAGATCGCCGGCAGAAACCGCCCACACTGGGGCTCCTGAGCCGCCGCAGCTCCGCCGGAAACGGTCGGGTCTCCGATCGCGGCCGCTCCCGGGGCGAGGGGCGAGTCGACGGCCCGGCTGAAGAACAGCCCGGCCCACATGCGCTTGAAGACGCCCTTCTCGGGGCCCTCGCCCGTGGCGTCGGGGAAGAGCGCGTCCGCCAGGTCGTACCAGGTGATCTGCGGGACGATCGCGTCGATCCGGCTGTCGTAGGCGGCGGCCATCAGGGTGATCGCCCCGCCGTACGAGCCTCCTGCGACGCCGAGGCGGGGGTCGCCCGGGGAGTCGAGCAGGACCTCGGGCCGCTTGGCGACCCAGTCGATCAGCTGCCTGACGTCCTTGACCTCGTAGTCGGGCGAGTTCAGCGCGATCTGCCCGGTCGAGGCGCCGAAGCCCCGGGCCGACCAGGTCAGCACGGCGTAGCCCTCCTGCGCCAGCCGTACGGCCTCGGCGCGCACGCTTTGCTTGCTGCCGCCGAACCCGTGCGCGAGGAGCACGGCGGGCGCCTTCTTCCCTCCGGCCGGAGGGAAGAAGGTCGCGTCCAGCGTCACGCGCTGGTCGTCGTTGGGCCCGTCGACGACCGGGATCCTCTGGTCCAGCCCCTTCACCGGCGGGGGCGAGGGCCACAGGACCCACACCGCCACGCCCAGGACCACTAGCGCCGTCACGATCAACGCCGCCGGCCGCCTCCCCGCAAGCTTCATTGTCGAGAGCCTACTTATCCGCGCTGAGAGATCGCTGAGACGCCTTGCCCGAGGTGGGATGTGGGTTATCTCGGGGACATCCCCGATTGCGGTGCATGTCAGGGAGGGGCATCATTTCTACGCGTGAAGCCAGGCGCACGTATCAAGGACAAGGCGACTCGGGCGGTCGAGTGGGCCCTCCCCTACTGGACGCGGGGGCAGGCGGGCCGCGACACCCCGCCCGACCTCTTCCGCGTCCTCTACTTGGGCTGGATAGCGGCCTTCGTCCTGAAGGTCTTCGGCGCCTCCTGGGACGTGTCGTGGCACTTCAAGTGGCTGCGCGACGACCTCGCGCCCCCGCACCTGCTCAACAGCGCCGGCACGGCCATCGTGGTCGCGCTGGCCATCGTGCACAGCTACACCGGGTATGGCGTGGACCGCACGGCCCAGCGGCTGATCCAGTGGGGCACCGGGGCGTTCCTGATCGCGGTCCCCATCGACCTGATCAACCACAGGGTGAACGGCGTCGACATCACCTCGTGGAGCCCTTCCCACATGCTGCTCTATGTCGGCACGGCGTTCATGATCGCCGGAGTGATCCGCGGCTGGTACGTCTACGCGCCCGAGGGCAGGCAGCGCTCGATCGTCCTCGGAGCGTTCTTCATCTTCTTCCTGGAGAACACGCTCTTCCCGAGCGAGCATCAGGAGTATGGCGTGCTGGAGCTCGCCTCGTGGGACCGCGGCCAGCCGTACGCCGAGCCGAGCCTGATCGACTTCGCGGCCAAGCAGATGGGCCGCCAGATCGACCACGGCATGGTGGCGAAGTTCTCGCTGCCCGTTCCCGACTGGGTGTACCCCATGTGGTTCGGCATCGCGGCGGTGCTCGTGCTCGTCGTTGCCCGCAGGTTGGTGGGCCGCAGGTGGACCGCCACGGCCGTGGCCGTCCTGTACGTCGGCTACAGGGCCGCCATCTGGCCGTTGCTCGTCGCCTTCCACTTCCCGCCGTCGGCAGTCCCGTTCTTCCTGGTCGCGGTCGCCGTCTGCGTGGACCTGGCGTACATGATCCGGCACCCGATCCTCCGTGCCGTGCTCGGTACCGTCCTCGTCACCGCAGCCGTCTACGCCGGGCTGGCCCTGCAGGACCGCCTGCTGGAGGCCCCGCCCTACCTTGTGGCCTCCGCACCCATCACCGCCGTCCTGCTCGTCGCGGCGTGGCTCGGCGTCGAGTGGTACGGCCGCGGGCGCTCGGGCGCGCCCCGCACACCGAGCGCCCTCCCAGTGAGCGCACCCGCCGGCCCTTGAGGTGGGTGGTGAGCGCGCCTGCCGCACTCTCAGGCGGTACGTATGTCGCGTTCCTGGCCCCGGC
The DNA here is from genome assembly GCA_025964675.1 of Sphaerisporangium sp. Classification (GTDB taxonomy): domain Bacteria; phylum Actinomycetota; class Actinomycetes; order Streptosporangiales; family Streptosporangiaceae; genus Sphaerisporangium. The sequence goes on from JAOPYI010000275.1 coordinate 3,619, forward strand.
TCACGCCGCCGGGGCCCTTGGTCTTGCCGCGATCAGGCCACCGGCGCCCGGGTCAGGGCCACCGCGACACCGTACGCCAGGCCCATCACGCCGACTTCCAGCGTCGCCCAGGCGGCGAACGACGTGGCCCGGCGCTGTGCGACTCCCGGCAGCAGGCGCCAGCGGATGTTGGCTCCGAGGACTCCGACCACGCAGATGAAGAGGATCTTGGCGACCACGAGCTGCCCGTAGTGGGTCGTGAACAGCGAGCCCGGCAGGCGCGTGGTCGGCGAGAGCGCCAGCTCCACGAGGCCGTTGAACAGCCCGGACAGGCCGACGACCACCAGTGCGGCGGTGGCCAGACGCGAGAACCTCGGCAGGGCCCGGGCCAGCAGATCGCGGTCCCGCGTCACCAGCACCGCCAGCGCCACGAGGCCGCCGGTCCACGCCGACGCGGCGGAGACGTGCAGCTCCATCGAGACCATGCTGAGGTCGTGCCAGTACCAGTTCGACGCGTGACCGCTGACCGGCAGCGGGAGCAGGCCGAACACGGCGACGATGACGCGCAGCTCCGCGGGCACCTTCTCCCCGAAGCGCAGGGCGAGCAGCCCGAAGAACGTGTAGATGAGCGCGCACGCGGCGCTGATCACCAACCCCTGACCGGCGCCGATGAGGCTGACGTAGGCGGCGGGGTCCGGCATCCGGCTGGGCGTGACCTCGGCGGCACTGAGCACCATGGCCACCAGCGCCGATATCGCCCAGCCGAACGCCGCGAGCACCGCCCAGGTGCGAGCCCGGGACAGGACCGGCTCGGTGCGCTGCGGGTCCTCGAAGCCGAGAAACCTGGGAAGCAGGCTGAGCCCGACGGTGGCGAGGGCGCACAGGTCGAGGATCAGGCGGGCGACCGGCAGGCCGTACTCGACGACCGGCCCGGGAAAGGCGATCCCCGGGACGGCTCCCGCCGCCGTCCACCAGGTAGACACCAGCAGAGCAAGAAGGCCACCACCCCCGATCGCCAGGACCGGCAACCGCCGCCCCCCGACTGCGGTGAGATCCCCGGCCGTGGGCGGTGGCTCGGCGCAAGCCGCTCCAGCCTTGCCTGTGGTGTCCTCGGTGGTGCTCACGCGCTGTGCTCATTCGCCCGGCGTCCCTGGCGGGAGACGACGAGGATGCCGAGACCCGAGAGCAGCAGGGCCACCAAGAGCAGCCCCCACACCCAGGCTCCACTGCTCGCCGGGGGCACCGCGGAGGTGGAAACGGGTTCCGCGGGCGGCGCGGCTGCGGCTGGGGCCTGAGGCGTCCCGCCGGTGATGGTGAAACCGACCTTCCCGCTGACGGGGTGACCGTCGTTGGAAACGATCTGGTACCCGACGACGTAGGGGCCGCCCGCCACCGAGACGGGGAGCGTGGCCATCACCTTGTTGTCGGCCACCTCGAGCGTGGCCTTGGAGACGGTGCCGTCGGGGCGGGTCAGCGCCACTTGGGCGAAGTCGGCCCTGACCGGCTGGTCGAAGGTCAGCGTCACACGGCCGGGCACGGAGGCGAGCCGGGCGCCGTCCTTGGGGTCGCTGCCCGTCAGCACGTTGTGGGCCTGGGCCGGCGCGACGGCGAGGGCCAGCGCCGCACAGGCCACCAGCAGGACCGTAAGGAGTCGCCTCACCGGGATATGACCTTTCCTTCGCATTCATCAGACCCAGCCATGGTGCCACCTGTGCGGACCGAAGGCGCCCGCGAGGCATTCCGGACCAGGACTCCAGGGCTGGTGGCCAGGGGGTCGCAGGCTTGTCGGCGTGGAGCCTGGGCTGCTGTTCGATGGTGCCGCCGCTCACACCGCGAAGGGGTAGGTCTCGGGCACTTCCTCTCCGGCCTCCCATCTGGCGGTCCGCTCCAGGGGCTCCACGGCCCGTGTCTCGTCGATGTGGATCACAGCATCGAACTGCTCGGACACGCGGGCCCGGAAGTAGTGGCTCTGCCGCTCGGTCTGCGGCCGGTAGATCACGCCGATCGCCCGCTCCAGACGGGACCGGCGCAGCGCCTCGCTCGCCCGTGGCGCGACGCCGAAGGAGATCAGGAACTCCTTCCTGCCGGCCTCGTGGTGAAGCTCCTCGATCGACTCGGGCAGCGCGGGCCGTACGGACTTGCGCTCGGCGGGGCCGTCCCAGTCGTCGGCCGCCGTGACCGTGCCGGTGTAGGTGGTGAAGCCGATGAGGCGGCACTCGCCTGGGTACCGTTCCCGTACGAGCTGGCCGATGGTGATCTCGCCACGGGACGAGGCCTCGGTCGTACGGGCGTCACCGACGTGGGAGTTGTGCGCCCACACGACGATCTTCGCCTGCCGGCCCTGCCTGCGGCCGAGGTGGTCGGCCAGCGCCTCAAGCGTCTGCGCCATGTGGCTGTCGCGGAGGTTCCACGACGAGATCCGCCCGCCGAACATCGTGCGGTAGTACTCCTCCGCCGCTCTGACCACCCGCGCGTTCTGCTCGGCGTAGAAGAGCTCGTCCTCGGCCAGGAGCCCGTCCCGCCTGGCGTACTCCAGCGCGTGGCGCCGCAGGTCGACGAGCTGCTCGACGACCTCCCGCTCGCAGCTCTCCCCGGCGCCGAAGGCGGCGGCGAAGCCGTACGCCTGGCCGTCGTCGCCGGAGCGGTGGTCGAAGCAGGAGTAGCGCTCACGCGCCCGAGCCGCCGCGCCGGGGTCCACCCGCTCGAGGTACGCGATCACCTCGTGGATCGAGGAGTTGAGGCTGTAGAGGTCAAGGCCGTAGAACCCGGCCTTCGACCGGTCGTCCGGGGCGACCAGCTCGTTGTGCTCCCGCAGCCATCCGATGAAGTCCAGTACCGCCGAGTTGCGCCACATCCACGTGGGGAAGCGCTCGAAGCCGCGCAGCGACTCCTCGGCGGTCGCGTCGTCGCCGTGGCCCCGGACGTACCGGTTCACCCGGTATGCGTCGGGCCAGTCCGCTTCCACGGCCACGGCGCAGAATCCCTTGCTCTCGATGAGCCGCCGCGTCATCTGGGCGCGGGCCGCGTAGAACTCGTGGGTGCCGTGCGAGGCCTCGCCGATCAGGACGAACCGTGCGTCGCCCACCAGGTCGAACAGCACATCGTCCTCGGGCACGCCGTCCTCCGTCGGGAGCGCCTCGGAGCGCACGATCGCGACGTCGGTCGGGGCGCGTGTCCTTTCGGGAGGCCGCGTGCGGGAGGCGGCGCGCAGCAGGTCGCGTACCTCCTCGTCGGTGGTCTGCGTGAAATCCCAGTACGAGCGCCCGACGGCGAGGAAGGGCGATGGAGTGGTGGCGCAGACCACCTCGTCGACCATGGTCGCCAGCTCGCGGCACGAGGACTCGGGCGCGGCGGGCACCGCGACGACGATCTGGGCGGGCCGGTGGCGGCGTATGGCCTCGATCGCGGCACGCATGCTCGCGCCCGTCGCGAGGCCGTCGTCGACCACGATGACGGTCGTGTCGGTCAGGTCCGGCGGGGGGCGCCCTTCCCGGTACGCCTGCTCGCGGCGGAGCAGCTCACGCCCCTCCCGCTGGGCCACCTCCTGGATGGTCTCCGGCTGGATGTCCAGGCCGCGCACCACGTCTTCGTTCAGCACGACCACCCCGCCGCTGGCGATGGCTCCCATCGCCAGCTCCTCCCGCCCGGGGACGCCCAGCTTGCGTACGACGAACACGTCGAGCGGGGCCTCCAGGGCGACGGCGATCTCGTACGCGACCGGCACGCCGCCCCGGGGCAGTCCCAGGACGATGAGGCCTGGACGGCCGTGGTAGCGATGCATGAGGCCGGCCAGAACCCGGCCGGCGTCTCGCCTGTCCTGAAAAACGCGGTTCGACATGGCCACCGCCTCCTCGACTGGACGCGCCAGCCCTACCCGGGCCTAAAACCACCCAAACCGGGTCATACTTCACCGAGACCCTCACCTGCCCATTGTTGAAGCACGCGAGCACCGGTGAGCGCCGGCATGCGGGCGGGCAGTCGGGGGCGGTGACATTGCGGAACGGCTTGTGTGCGGACCGTGACAGCGTTTACCCTTTACCTATGATGGCTACAGTAAAGGCTATGGAGGACGGCAAGAGAACACGTGTCAGGCGTACGGGACCGGCGCGCATCTCCAGCAAGAACCAGGTGACCCTGCCGGCCGCCGTGCTGCGCAAGCTCGGGCTTCATGCGGGGGATCCGATCGACATAACTGAGGAAGGCGGCGATATCGTCATCCGGCGGCATCGCAGCCGCTTCACTGGCGTCATTGGGACCGTGCCCGGCTTCACCGAAGCCGTGGACGTCGAGGCGAGCCGCGAGAGCTGGAGCTGACAGCGTGCCGACGGTGATGCTCGACACCAACGTCATCGCCAGCCTTCTCAATCCCGATGACGCCCTCCATGTCGGCGCCCTCGAGGCGGTCCGCCGCTGGGAGGACCAGGCGGTTTCCTTCGCCATTTCCGTGATCACGTGGAGCGAACTGCGTGTCGGCGCGGTACGCAAGGGTGCCGAGGCAGAGAAGGCGCTCGCGGAGTTCCGTGTCGCCGCCATCGATCGGATCGTCACGGTGGATGAGGCGACGGCCGAGAGCGCGGCCCAGCTCAGAGCAGGAGACCTGACCATTCGCGTGGCCGACGCCCTCATGATCGCGGCCGCACGTGAGGCAGGGGCCGACGCGCTGCTCACCGCGGACCGGAAGTTCCTGGGCATCGCGCCCGAGCTCGTCGAGCTGATCCGCCCGAGCTGATCGGTAGACCTACCGAAGCCCACGGTGCGGCGGCCGGTGGGAGGCGCGGTGTGTGCCCATGCGGGCATGCGCCTGTTGGGGAAGATCGAGAGATCGGCAGCTACTCGGGCCGGGTGCAGTTGCCCAGCGGTACAAGGTTCACGGAGACTCTTACCCGGAAGCCGCAGAAGGCCCTGTCCTTCAGGGCGGGGATGAATGCGGTCCCCTTCAGGGGATGGGCCGCCGTTAGGCGGGACAACCCGGAGCGTGTAGCCCGGACCCCGGGAGATCAGGTGGGGCGGCGGTGGTGTTCGATGTACTGCTTGATGATCGCCGGTGGTGCGCCGCCGCAGGAGGCGGCGAGATAGGACGGTGACCAGAAGTGGCTGTGCATGATGGCCCGGTTG
>JAOPYI010000298.1 GCA_025964675.1 Sphaerisporangium sp.
AGCTCGGTCACGATCGCGGCGACCTGGGATGGGGTGAACCATGACGGCAACTTCGCCACGGTGGCGGGAAGGGTCACCTTCTGGCACGGCGACACCGGGATGACGCCCTCCAGGACCGCGTCCCCCAGCATGCTCGCGAGCAGGTTGTAGGACCGGCGGATCGCGTGCCGGCCGTCACCGGCCTTCTCCATGTGCCGTACCCAGGCCTGCACGTCCAGGCGGCCGATGTCGGCCAGGCGCCAATCGCGCCAGTACGGCAGGATTCGCAGGCGGAATTGTGCATCGTCACCGCGGCGGATCTCGTCCTCGACCACCCGGGCGGCCCACCACTTGGCGTGCCACTCCCCCATGGTGACCCGGCCAGCACGGGGATCAACCTTGTGGCCTTGCTGGATCTTCGCTTCCTGTTCCCTCGCCCACGACTGGACAACCGACCAGCGCCGACTTAATGGTGGAACTCGCGCTGAGCTGGCGAACTCGCGTTCTTCGACTCCACCCAGCGCCGCAGCTGGCAACTGATCCTGTTCAACTGAGTCGCCGACGCGCCAGGCCGGGACGCGCGAGCAGTACCAAGCCGCGCCGAGGCCCGCTAGCAGCTGCGGTGACCGCCAGACGGTGTCCTCCACGCACGGATGCGTGGGGGACGCCGTCGCCGAGCGAAGCCGAACTACCGCAGAGCTTTCAATGACAAGAACAAGAGAGCCGGATCGCCTGCTTTCACACGCGCATCTTTAGCCGCCTTCTTCACCTCCTCGTTGACGCCCATGGTGAAGGCTTGCTCCAAAGACTGCAGAAGAACGGTTGCCTCCAGTCGGTCGGAGATCAGGTACATCGAGCCCGGAAAACGATCCACCTGGACTTTCCATCCCCTCGCCCGCAGGTAGTCGGCGCCCTTCCTGAGAGCGTCCTCCGCGCGAGCAACTCCGAAGTCGAAGATCATGTACCGGCTCGTCACGAGAACGTCGGCCTCCGTGAAATCCGACTTGACATCGACTTTCAACACCCCGATCTCCTGCACTTGGCGCACGGCATCGGCGCCCGCTTCCAAGTGCCTATCGCCCCAGACGCACGCCGTGGTCAGCAGTGGACCACAGGGAAGCAGGACGATTGCCGGCACAAGCCTGACGATCCTTATCCAGTAGATTTTCATCGCAGTGAATTAGTTCCGCTCCTGGTCCTACTCGTCTTGGAGGTAATGACACTTCGCCTTCACACACCTCCAGTACTCGCGCGCCATTTCTCCGACCCACCAGTTTATGTAGTCCTCTCGCTTCCGCCACTCAGCAATATTCTGATCACTCCGGGGCTTTAGTGTCCCGGACTTCCACGCGACGTAGTCGTCAGGAGCGTGAGCTGCGCTCGGCCGTCGGCCTGGAGGACAGGGAAAGCGCCTGATCCATATGGCCCGACCAGCTCAAACCGCGCCGTGCAGTAACTCGGCGAAGGGACCCGCGCCTCCGGACGGCGGCTGTCGCGGGTCTCGAGGGTCAAGACCCGTCGGCCTCCTCTCCGCTTCTTGGCGTCTTGGTGGCCAGCCTCCACCCACCGCCCTCGCACCCTTTCGGCAGAGGCGGAAGACGTTCCTCTTGACGTCCGTCACCACTGGTGCCCGCTCCCTCGCATTTGTAGATGCCGCTCTCGGCGACCTTCGTACCCGAGTGGTGGGACTCTCCTGCATCAGCCCTGCCCGGCGGATACCCGGCCCCGTCTGCGGAGATGTCGCGCATTACAGACCAGCCCGGCCGCCACATTGTCCAGGAGCCTCGAGATGCTCGTGCGCCAGCACACAGTGATCAGCTGCTCGGGCCGCCGGCAGCCTTCATGGACCGGGCTCGGGACATGATCCGCGAGGCCATGGGCAAGCGAGCCTGAAATGACCCTCGCACACCGGTGACGCCTGACCAGGCGGCACCGGCCGTCTGCCGCTCTACGCTCGCTGACCGCCGGCATGCTGGGCAGGAGGCTGGATGACACTGACGCGGGTAGGGCTCGGGTCATGCGCACCACACGACCGCCGCGCGTCGCCTGGCCGGTGATGTACCACAGCTGGTCTCATATGACCTTCATTCACTGGCGGTATCCCCCTGCCGTGGCCCAGTCGTTGGTTCCAGAGGGACTGCTGGTCGAGGAGTTCGACGGCTCCGCCTGGGTCGGTCTTACGCCCTTTCTCATGGAAGACGTAAGAACGCCGGGGTTACCGGCCCTACCCTGGCTGTCGCGGTTTCCCGAGACGAACGTGCGTACGTACGTACGGGACGGGCGGGGACGCAGCGGGCTCTGGTTCCTGTCCCTGGACGCCGGGCGTCTTCTCGCCGTACTCGGTGCCCGAGCGGGATACTGGCTGCCGTACTACTGGTCCGACATGTCTGTAGGAGTCCAGGCTGAACGGCGTGCCTACCGCTGCCGACGCCGCTGGCCCGGACCCACCGGCCTGCGCTGCGACGCCGACGTGGAAGTGGGTGCACCGCTGGCCGGCCCTCAGCGCGATGAACTGGCGGACTTTCTCACCGAGCGCTACCGACTCTTCACTCTCATCGGGGGCAGGCTGGCTTCGGCCGAGGTCGAACATCGGCCGTGGCCGCTGCACCAGGCACGGCTGACCCACCTCAAACAGGGGCTCCTCCAAGCGGCGAAGCTGACCGCCCCAGACCATGACCCGATCGTGCACGCATCTCCCGGGGTGCGGGTGCGGGTGGGAATGTGGAGCTGGAGCTGAGCGCGCACGCACACCCACCTACTGCGCGCTGGGGCCGCCGCATCCGCGTCGAGGAACTCCTTGACCGCAATGCTGCCGCCCTCGGTGATCAGGGTGACGTGCAGGGGCCTACCGAGTCCGAAGCGTTCGCCGGCGAGAGCATCCACCGCTGAGCCGCTCCGGCACCGGCCCGTTCAGAGTTTCACGGGCAGCGCCTTGAGGCGCCAGGCGCCCGGGTTCAGGTCTCGCTCGAGGTCGTCGCCATTAACGGCCAGAGACAGTCCGGGGAAGCGGCGCAACAGCGCCTCGAAGGCCACCTCGCTCTCCTGACGGGCCAGGGCCGCGCCAAGGCAGTAGTGCATTCCGTGGGACAAACCGACGTGGGTCTCACGGCGGCCGTCGGGCACTCGGGTGATGTCGAGCCGCCGCGGGTCGCCGAACATCCGCGGGTCGTAGTTGGCCGCGACTAGGGACGGCATCACCGCCTCGCCCCTGCGCACCGTCTCACCGCCGATCTCGGCGTCTTCCGTGGCGTAGCGCATGCGCGCTCCCAGAGCGGGGCCGCACCAGCGCAGCAGCTCGTGGACGGCGCGGGGGGTGAGGGCGAGATCCGACAGCAGCAGGGCGAGCTGATCGGGGTGGGTGAGCAGTGCGGCGGTTCCGTTGCATTACGAACGCGGCCGGTTGCGGATCTTGTGGGCCTTGTGCTGCCCGGGGTGACGTGAGGACCAGGAGTGGTGATCCCTGTGGTGCCTGCCGTGTCCGTCCTCGTGGAACTCCCCGTAGAGCGTGTGGAGTTTCTGGATGGTTACGAGGCGTCGGTGGTCCTTGTCAGTGTGGTGCCGGTCCTTGCGGTATGTGACAGCGGAGCGGTTCTTGTCGCGGCCGAAGTTCTTGACCTTGTCGCCCTTGGCGTTGTCGCCTTCGTGCTTGTCGCCTTCGTGCTTTTCGCATTTGACCTTGTCGCCTTCGTGCTTGTCGCCTTTGACCAAGTCGGGTGTTGGGCAGGACCCGTTGGGGCCTACCGGCTGGATGAGCACCGGCGAGAGGCTGGGGTCCAGCTGGGATATGCCCGGGAACCTGGCGACGATCGCGTGCAGACCTTCGGAGAGGGTTGCGGGAAGCGTGGCGCGTCCGTTCGCGAGCGGTGCCGACCCGATGTCGGCACCGTCGCTGGTGAAGAAGACCTGGCCGGTGGGGATGGTGCTGGGGGATGTCACTGTCGCGGTGAAGGTGATCGGTCCTTGCTGCTCTGAGGCGCACGATGAGGTGAGCGTGGTGGTGGTCCGGTCGTTGACGATGCGCCCGATGGCCACCCCGAAGGGAGATGCGCCGACGGCGATGGTGCTGGTGAAGGTGTCGCCGATGGTATCGATCAACGACACGTTGCTTGAGCTGAAGTTGGTCACGTAGCCGCGGGCGCCGTCGGGGGTGATCGCCACCCCGAGGGGACTGCTGCCGGCGTGGAGGGCGATGTTGCGGACGAAGGTGTTGCCAATGGTGTTGATCACCGACACGTTGTCCGAGCCGTAGTTGGCCACGTAGGCACGGCTGCCGTCGGGGGTGAGCGCTATTCCGAAGGAGAATGTCGCGCCCGTGAGCGGGATGGTGGTGTCGAAGCTGTTGGTAGTGGTATTGATCACGAACACGTTGCCCGATTGGTTGGTCACGTAGGCACGGCCGCTGTCGGGGGTGATCACCAAGTCCCTGTTGTTGATGGCCGGGACGGGGATGTTGGTGACGAAGGTGTCGTTAGTGGCAGTGATCGCTGACACGTTGCCCGAGCCTAGGTTGGCCACGTAGGCACGGGTGCCGTCGGGGGTGAACTTCACCCCGATCGGACTGAGCGCGCCCCCGAGGCCGATGTTGGTGACGAAGGTGTTGTTAGTGGCATTGATGACCGACACGTTATTTGAGCTGAAGTTGGTCACGTAGACGCGGGTGCCGTCGGGCGAGACCGCCACCCCGACGGGATCGGTCGCGCCCGGCAGGGCGATGTTGGTGACCAAGGTGTTGGTCACGGTATCGATGACCGACACGTTCTTCGAGCTGAAGTTGGCCACGTAGGCGCGCCTGCCATTGGGCGCGATTGCCACACCGTCCGGAACGGACCCGACAGCGATGGTCGCGGTGACGGTGTTGGTCGCGGTGTTGATCACCGACACGGTGTCCGAGCCCCGGTTGGCGACGTAGGCGAACTCCCGAACCTGCGGGTCGGCCGCAGCCGGGGCAGACACGGCCACCGGCGTCGCCAACCCCGCCGCGATGGCCACCGCGGCCGCAACGTGGCGGACGCCGGACCACCCGCGCCTATGACACCGATCCGGCAGTTCAGGACGGCGATGCTCAGTCCTGTTCCTGATCCAACGCGGCAGCATAGGGCCTCCATGTCGACGATGACCGGATCCCGTTCTACGACCGCACAGCACCTTGCCCTGGACGTAACGCGCCGAGTTGCGATCTCCTGACCAA
>JAOPYI010000015.1 GCA_025964675.1 Sphaerisporangium sp.
GTTGCTGCTGCGGCACGGTGACGAGTTCCTGGTGCTCGACGCCGACGGGCTGGTCCTTTGGGGTCCTGACCGGCGGTCGGTGATCCGCGGCGACAGGGTGACGCTGCCCGCCCGTCCCGGCCCGCACAGGCTGGAGACCACGCGGAACGAGGTCATGGCCCTGTGCACCTGATGTGTCTGACGCCGCCGTACCACCTCACCACTCCCCGGAGGCAACCGCGTTGAGCGAGATCGTCGTCGTCCCCCACACCCACTGCAGGCCATGGGGAGGGCCGAGCGCGTCGTCATCCGTTACGCCGAGCCGCTGTCGGCCCTGTGGCTGGGCGACGGTGGGGAGCGCAGCGTGAGCGAGCGGCTGGTCGAGCTGGCCTGGCGCGGGCTCGTCGCGTGCAGCGGCCACGACTCCATCACCGGGTGCGCCGCGGACGAGACCGCCCAGCAGGTCGCGGCACGTATCGCCGAGGCCGAGCAGATCGGGCAGGCGGTGGTGGACCTGGTGAGCGCCTCGCTGGCCAGGACCGCGCGACCTGACCAGCTCGTGGTGGTGAACCCCTCGCCGTTCGCGCGGACCGCGCTCGTGCTCGCCGACCTGCCGCAGGAGCGTTCCGGTCTGGCCGCCCACGACGGTTCCACGGTGCCCGTGCAGCCGCTGGAGCACGCGCCCACCCTGCTGGACGAGTCACCCATGGAGGACCTCGCCCAGCTCCTCGGCCGCGTCCACGAGCGGGAACTGTTCGGCCACGAGATCGTGTCCTGGTCCGCCGAGGGCGACGTGTTCACGGTCGTCGTCAGCCGCCACGCGACCACGGGCTACCAGTACGCCGACCTGAGGGCGGCCATACTCGGCGCGGCGGCCGTCAGGCCGGGCCCGTGGCGGGTACGCACGCTCGCCGAGCCCGTCGTCACCGTCGCGGCCCGCGTGAAGGTGCCCGCGCTGGGCCGTACGGTCTTGACATCCGTACCCCTCACCGGGACGGTCGCGGACCTCCAGCCGCCCGCTGGGGGCGCCTTGGACGGCGCTCAGCGTGTCCCGGAGACTAACGGATCTCTGGACAACGGGCTGCTGAGCGTGTCGGTGGCGGCCGACGGAACGCTCTCGCTGCTGACCGCCTCGGGCCTGCGGGCCGACGACGTGAGCCGCGTCGTCGACGGAGGCGACGCCGGCGACACCTACAACCACGCGCCGCCTCCGGCCGACAGGCTGGTGGACAGCCCTGCCTGGGTGAAGGTGACGCCCGTCTGCTCCGGGCCGCTGGTCTCGGTGATGGAGGTGGCCCGGGGGTACCACTGGCCCCGGCACGCGGCGGGCGACACGCGCTCGGAGGAGGGCGCCGCGGTCACCGTCACCACCCGCGTCGAGCTCAGGACGGGCGAGCCGTACGTCCGCCTGGCGATCACGTTCGACAACCCCTGCCGCGACCACCGGGTGCGCTGGCACACGTCCCTGCCCCGGGAGGCCCGGGAGTCGTTCGCCGGCGGCCAGTACGCGGTCGTACGGAGGGGGCTGACCGGCGAGGGCGGGTGCGGCGAGGAGCCGCTTCCCACCTTCCCCGCGTCGGGATTCGTCGCCGCGGGAGGCCTCGCGGTGCTGCTCGACCACGTCACCGAGTACGAGCTGGTGTGCCGGCCTGGCGACGGGACGAGCGGGGAGATGGCGGTGACGCTGCTCCGGGCGGTGGGCTACCTGTCGCGCGACCGCAACGCCTTCCGCGACGAGCCGGCGGGGCCGCAGATCGCCACCCCCGACGCCCAGTGCCCCGGGACCCTGACGACGCGCTTCGCCGTGCATCTCTACGACGGGAGCTGGGACGGGGCCGGGCTCGCGCGCCTGGCCGAGGAATACCACCATGATCTGCTAGCGGTGCCCGGGTCCGCGGCCGACGGGGCGGGCACGGGGGCCGGGCCGGTCGCCCGGCTGGAGGTCAGCGGCGACGGCGTCGTGCTCGGCGCCCTGCGTGAGCGGGACGGATGGCTGGATGCGCGTCTGGTGGCCCAGCGCCCCGCGGCAACCGAAGCGGTCGTCCGGGGCAGGTTCACCACCGCACGGCTCGCGGACACGCTGGGCCGTCCGATCAGCCCGCTCGAGGTCGCGGGCGGTGTCGTACGGCTACCGCTCCGCCCCTTCGAGATCGCGACGGTCCATCTCGCCTGACCGGCGCGTCGCCGCCTGGGAGCGGAGCGGGCTGACTATCTGCCCTCTCTGCCCCTCACTGACCGCCCTTTTGCACGTAGCTGCGGACGAACTCCTCCGCGTTCTCCTCGAGAACCTCGTCGATCTCGTCGAGGATCGCGTCGACGTCGTCCGTGAGCTTTTCCTGACGTTCCTGGACGTCCGGAGACGCCTCTGCCTCGGTCTCCTGGACCTCGGTCTCCTGCCGGCTGGTCTGCTTCTGTCCGCCGGTGTCCTTCGTCGCCATGTGGTACCTCCGCTTGGGGGACGTATCTGTTTCATATCTTCCCCGAACCGGACGACATTTCGCGCGGATCGTCCTGTGATCTACGCGAGACCGTCTGGAGGAGGGCCGCCCTGTCAGACAACCTCCCCGGAAGGGGCTATGGCAAATCAAGTGAATTGGCACGATTTATGGGTTCTTCCTGTGGGTCGTCCGGGCCGGTCTGGCTGACCGGTCTCGGCGGCGTCAGCCTGGCGGCCGGAGCCCTCGTCCTCGGCGTGGACTGGGGTAAATCAGATCGTTATCCCGGGCGGTATGACATTCTGTGGTGATCCGCCCATAGGCATCCCGCTCCAGACGGAAAATGGAACGGCCGTGGGGGCAGGTCACGATGCCGACTGTGAACGGGTGAGATGAGAGCGGACCACGCACAGCTGCTCGGAGATCGGTACCGGCTGATCTCACCGCTGGGCCAAGGGGGCATGGGGATCGTCTGGCGGGCGCACGACAGGCGCCTCGCCCGCGACGTCGCGATCAAGGAGCTGCGGCCGACGGGTCACGACGACCAGTTCGACGTGCACACTGCCCGGCGCCACGCGCTTCGCGAGGCGCGGTCCGCCGCCAGGCTGAGCCACCCGGCCATCGTCACCGTGCACGACCTCCTGGAGGAGGACAGCCGGCTCTGGATCGTCATGGAGCTGGTGGAGGCGCTGACCCTGCAGGCGACGGCGTGGCACCTCGGCCGTCTGCCCGTCCACTGGACGGCGTGGATCGGGTTCCACCTTCTCAGCGGCCTGCGGCACGCCCACGCGGCCGGCGTCCTGCACCGGGACATCAAGCCGGGCAACGTGCTGCTGACCGGGGAACGGGTGGTCCTCAGCGACTTCGGCATCGCGGTGCTCCAGGGCGAGTCCTCCCACACGAACACCATGCCTATCGTGGGCTCGCCCGGCTACATCGCGCCGGAGCGGCTGCGCGGCCACCCGGCGACCCCGGCGGCCGACCTGTGGTCGTTCGGCGCCACGTTGTACTTCTCGGTGGAGGGAAGGCCGCCGGCCACCGGAGGCGGCGACATCCTCACCGAGCGGTCCCCCGACCAGGCCCGCCCTCCGAAGCGGGCCGGCGCGCTGCGGGAGCTCCTCCAGGGACTGCTCGAGCCCGACCCGGCGGACCGGCTCACGAGCGACCAGGCGGCGCTGCTGCTGTCCGACATCCTTCGCAAGGAAGGCATCGCGGTACCGCCCATGCGCCTGACGGGCAGTGGCCTGTTCCCGCCCGGCGCCTTTACAATGTAGATCACAGTTGGGGACGACGGAAGCCGGGGATCAACGATCCCCGGCTTCGGCGACGTTCGCCGCTCAGCGTTCGCCGGTGAGCGCGCTGACCAGCTCGGCGGCGGTGCGACAGCGGTCGAGGAGCTCCCCTACGTGAGCCTTGGTGCCCCGCAGCGGCTCCAGGGTGGGCACGCGCTGCAGGGACTCGCGGCCGGGGATGTCGAAGATCACAGAGTCCCACGAGGCGGCGGCGACCGACTCGCTGTACTGGCGCAGGCACCGGCCGCGGAAGTAGGCCCGGGTGTCGTTCGGCGGCAGCTCGATCGCCCGCTGGACGTCCTCCTCGGTGACCAGGCGCTGCATGCGGTCGCGCGCCACCAGGCGGTTGTAGAGGCCCCGGTCGGGGCGGATGTCGGAATACTGCAGGTCGACGAGCTGCAGCCGGGGATGCGACCAGGCCAGGCCGTCCCGCGTGCGGTAGCCCTCGAGGATCTCGAGCTTGGCCACCCAGTCGAGCTCCTTGGATAGTTGCATCGGATCCTCGGCGAGGCGGGTGAGGACCGACTCCCAGCGGTTGAGGACGTCCTTGGTGAGGTCGTCCACGGCGGCGCCGAAGCGGTCCTCGACGTACTTGCGCGCCTGCTCGAGATACTCCATCTGGAGCTGGACGGCCGTCATCCTGCGGCCGTCCCGCAGGGTGATCTCGTACTTGCAGGTCGGGTCGTGGGAGACGGCCCTGAGCGCGGCCACGGGGCTCTCGACCGACAGGTCGCCGGTGAGGAAGCCGTCCTCGATCATCGCGAGGACCAGCGCCGTGGACCCCAGCTTCAGATAGGTGGAGATCTCGGACATGTTGGCGTCGCCGATGATCACGTGGAGGCGGCGGTACTTCTCCGGGTCCGCGTGCGGCTCGTCACGGGTGTTGATGATCGGCCGCTTCAGCGTGGTCTCGAGCCCGACCTCGACCTCGAAGAAGTCGGCCCGCTGGCTGATCTGGAACCCCTCGCCGCGGGAGTCCTGCCCGATTCCCACCCGCCCGGCTCCGCACACGACCTGACGGGAGACGAAGAACGGCGTCAGGTGCCTGACGATGTCGGCGAACGGCGTGGCCCGCCGCATGAGGTAGTTCTCGTGGCAGCCGTACGACGCGCCCTTGTTGTCGGTGTTGTTCTTGTAGAGCTGGATGGGAGCGTTCCCCGGCATGGCCGAGGCGCGGACCGCCGCGTCGTGCATCACCCGCTCGCCGGCCTTGTCCCAGATCACCGCGGCACGGGGGTTGGTGCACTCCGGCGTGGAGTACTCGGGATGGGCGTGGTCGACGTAGAGCCTCGCCCCGTTGGTCAGGATGACGTTGGCCAGCCCGAGATCCTCGTCGGTGAGCTGGGTGGGATCGGCGATCTCGCGGGCCAGGTCGAAGCCGCGGGCGTCGCGAAGTGGATTCTCCTCCTCGAAGTCCCATCTGGCCCGGCGCGCCCGGGCGGCTGAGGCCGCCAAGTAGGCGTTGACCACCTGGGAGGAGGTCACCATCGCGTTCGCGCCCGGCTGCCCGGGTACGGAAATGCCGTACTCGGTCTCGATGCCCATCACCCGCCGTACCGTCACGCTCTCAGCCCTTCATCTGTGCTCTCTCGCACCCGGACCATCGCCGTCGCGTCGTCCGTAACCCCGAGCCTAGACCGTCGCACGTGCGCCGAGACCCTCCGGTCCGATGCCCGTAGGCCCAAGCCGGAAACAGCGACGGCGCGGCTCCGGGAGGAACCACGCCGTCGCATGCCGGTGTCAATCAGAGGTACTGGCCGGTGTTGGCGACCGTGTCGATGGACCGCCCGGCCTCTGTGCCCTGCTTGCCGGACACAAGGGTGCGGATGTAGACGATCCGCTCGCCCTTCTTTCCGGAGATACGGGCCCAGTCGTCGGGGTTGGTGGTGTTGGGCAGATCTTCGTTCTCGCTGAACTCGTCCACGCAGGCGGCCAGCAGATGTGCGATCCGCAGGCCCTTCTGCCCGGTCTCGAGGAACGCCTTGATGGCCATCTTCTTGCCCCGGTCCACGATGTTCTGGATCATGGCTCCGGAGTTGAAGTCCTTGAAGTACAGGACTTCCTTGTCGCCGTTGGCGTAGGTCACCTCGAGGAAGCGGTTCTCCTCGCTCTCGGTGTACATCCGCTCGACGACCCGCTGGATCATGCCGGCGACGGTGGCCTCGCGCGAGTCGCTGTGCTCGGTGAGGTCCTCACCGTGCAGCGGCAGCTCGATGGTGATGTACTTCGAGAAGATGTCCTTGGCCGCCTCGGCGTCCGGCCGCTCGATCTTGATCTTGACGTCCAGGCGGCCGGGCCGCAGGATCGCCGGGTCGATCATGTCCTCGCGGTTGGAGGCGCCGATGACGATGACGTTCTCGAGGCCCTCGACACCGTCGATCTCCGACAGGAGCTGGGGAACGATGGTGTTCTCGACGTCGGAGGAGACACCCGAGCCACGCGTGCGGAAGATCGAGTCCATCTCGTCGAAGAACACGATCACCGGGGTGCCCTCGGAGGCCTTCTCACGGGCCCTCTGGAAGACCAGGCGGATGTGCCGCTCGGTCTCGCCGACGTACTTGTTCAGGAGCTCCGGGCCTTTGATGTTGAGGAAGAAGCTCTTGCCGGACTGGCCGGTCTTCTCCGCGACCTGCTTGGCCAGGGAGTTGGCGACGGCCTTGGCGATGAGCGTCTTGCCGCAACCAGGGGGGCCGTAGAGCAGCACGCCCTTGGGGGGGCGCAGCTTGTGCTCCCGGAACAGGTCGGCGTGCAGATAGGGCAGCTCGATCGCGTCCCTGATCTGCTCGATCTGCCGAGACAGGCCACCGATCTCCTCGTAGGAGATGTCGGGGACCTCCTCGAGCACGAGCTCCTCGACCTCGGACTTCGGAATGCGCTCGTAGACGTAGCCCGAGCGCGGCTCGAGCAGCAACGAGTCGCCTGCTCGGATCGGCTGGTCCAACAGAGAGTCGGCGAGGCGGACCACACGCTCCTCGTCGGCGTGGGAGATGACCAGCGCGCGCTGGCCGTCCTCCAGGAGTTCCTTGAGCATCACGATCTCGCCGACGGTCTCGTAGCCGAGTGCCTCGACCACGTTGAGCGCCTCGTTGAGCATGACCTCCTGACCGCGCCTGAGCGCGGCGACGTCCACAGCGGGGCTGACGTTCACCCGGAGCTTGCGCCCGCCGGTGAACACCTCCACGGTGCCGTCGTCACGCGTCTCGAGGAACACGCCGAACCCGGATGGCGGCTGCGCCAGCCGGTCGACCTCCTCCTTGAGCGCGACGATCTGGTCCCTGGCCTCCTTGAGGGTGGCCACCAGTCGTTCGTTCTGACCGGTGACGGCGGCCAGACTGGCCTGCACCTCATGGAGACGTTCTTCCAGGACTCTGGCCTGCCGGGGAGACTCGGCCAGCTTCCGGCGCAGCGCGGTGATCTCCTCCTGGAGGAAGGAGACCTGAGTTGTGAGGTCCGCGACCTCTCGTTCGCGCTGGGCGGCTCGAGCCTCAGCGTCCTCGCGAGCTGCCACAGTCACCTCCTTCCCAGTCGAGGGCGACTACTCAAGACCCTACCTATCTCGGGGGCATCCGTAACCTGGCCAGGGAGTGTTCGTGTCATTACATCCAGTGTTCAGTGTTTAATGCCAAATAGGCGGGTCATTGCTAGTAAGCAGCTACGCACGCGTTTCTGTTCCCATGGTGCGGATCGAAGCATGATTGTTTGCCGAAAGGCCACACCAGGCTCCGGGAAGCTCACGTACCGGACTCCTCCCCATACGCGCCCTTGGCAGGACGCCTGCGCCTGGGCGGGGGCGTGACGCCGTCCGCCATGCGACGAGACATGACGAGGAATCCCGTGTGCCCCACCATCCGGTGACCCGGTCGTACGGCGAGCCCTTCGACATGCCAGTCGCGGACCAGGGTTTCCCACGAATGTGGCTCCGTGAAACTTCCGTGATCGCGCAGGGTTTCCACCGTACGGGACAACTGGGTCGTTGTCGCTACATAGCAGCAGATAACACCACCAGGAGTGAGGACCTTGGCGGCCGCGTCGACGCATTCCCAGGGCGCCAGCATGTCGAGGATCACGCGGTCGACGTCCGGCTCGTCGAGGGACGCGACGAGGTCTCCCACCACCAGCCGCCACTGCTCCATGGGACCGCCGAAGAACTTCTCGACGTTCTTGCGCGCGACGCCGGCGAAGTCCTCACGCCTCTCGTAGGAGGTGACCTTGCCCGTCTCGCCCACCGCCCGCAGCAGGAAGCAGGTGAGCGCGCCGGAGCCGACGCCCGCCTCCACGACCCGCGCCCCGGGGAAGACGTCGGCCATCGCGACGATCTGGGCGGCGTCCTTGGGGTAGACGACCGCCGCGCCGCGAGGCATCGACACCGCGTAGTCCTGGAGCAGGTGGCGGAAGGCCAGGTAGGCCGTGCCCCCCGAGGAGCGCACGACGGAGCCCTCGGGCACTCCGATCAGGTCGTCATGGGGGATGGACCCCTTGTGCGTATGGAAGACCGCGCCCTCCCGCAACGTCAGCGTGTGACGCTTGTCCTTGGGGTCGGTGAGCTGAACCTGATCACCGGGCTGGAACGGCCCGTGCCTGCGAAAACCCATGCGCGCAAGGCTATATGCGACCGCCGCCCACTCGTGGCGGACAGCTTGGCCCCTGGGGACGATGGGGCTCCTGCGCAAAAGGTTCGCCCTGAGCGTGCAATGCTGGTAGCACTGGAGGCATGTTCCCCCGTGCCGCGATTCCCGCGGGCCCCATCGTACTCCGCGAGCACGTGAAGACCGACGCCGACGCGATCACCCGCGGATGTGCCGATCCCGAGATCGTGAAGTACATCCCGACCGTGCCCGTGCCGTACACCCTCGACGACGCGCTCGCCTACGTCACCGAGCTGGCACCCAGCGACTGGAGCCGTGGCGGCGCGTCCTTCGCCATCGCCGACGCCGCCACCGACGAGTGGCTGGGCAACATCGGCGTCAAACCGCTCGACGTGCGCGGTGCGGGTGAGATCGGTTACCTCCTGGCGCCGTGGGCGCGGGGCCGTTCCGTGGCCTCCACGGCGGCCAGGGCGCTGGCCGAGTGGGCATTCGCCCAGGGCGTGCACCGGGTTGAGCTCGTGGCCAACGTGGAGAACATCGCGAGCCAGCGCGTGGCGATGGCCGCGGGTTTCCGGCGCGAGGGTGTGCAGCGCGGCGCCGACCCGCTGCGGGACGGCGGCCACGGCGACGTGGTCGGCTTCGGCCGCCTCGCCTCCGACTCCGGATTCCCCCAGCGGTCCTTCCTGCCCGATTTCCCGGGCGGGTCGCTCTCCGACGGCGTGGTGCGGCTCGCGCCCCTCACCTCGGCCGACGTGGACCCGTACCAGGAGATGATGAGCGACCCGGAGGTCCTGGTCTACAGCGTGCCGCCCGAGATCCCCGACCGGGAGGACACCCTGGAGCGCTGCCGGTACACCGGCACGTGGTGGCTGGCCGGAGAGCGCGCCGAGATCAGCGTCAGGGACGCGGGCACCGGCGAGTTCGCCGGCCACATCCAGCTCATGAACGTCACCCCTCCGCTCGGCCAGGCCATGGTCGGCTACAGCCTGCTGCGAAGGTTCCGCGGCCGCGGGTTCATGACCAGGGCGGTGAACCTCCTCGCGGACTGGGCGTTCGCGAACACCCCCATGAACCGCCTGGTTGCCGGTACCGCCCCGGAGAACACCCCCTCGCACCGCGTGCTGGAGCGCGCCGGGTTCACCCGTGAGGCGCTGCTGAAGTCACTGCTCCCGGGCCCCGGCGCCACCCGCCTCGACGACCTTCAGTGGGTACGCCTCCGCGGCTGACCTCCCGGGCCCCCGGTCACCCGGCCGGACCGGCGCGGCGATGGGCGCGACCCGGGCGCCTATCACCCGGATGAGGTCGGCCGGCGCCAGCTCCAGTTCCAGCCCGTGCCTGCCGCTCGCCACGTACAACGTGCGGTGCCGCAGGGCGCTCGTATCGACCACGGCCGGCACCTTCAGCGGCACCCCGAGAGGGCTGACGACATCGGTGGGCAGCATGCTGACGTCGGGCGGCGGGGCGACGCGGGCATGGCGGCCTCCGGTCGCGACGGCCAGCCCCACCAGGTCTATCGCCATGCCGACGGGTGCAACCGCGAGCACCACGTGCCCGTCGATGTAGGTCACGACGGCTTTGAACATCCTGTCGTGGCTCACTCCCAGCTCGTCGGCGATGGATTTCCGAGATTTCGCCCGTGCAGGGTCATGCGCATACGAATGGGTGGAAAAGCGCACTCGCGACCGGCGTAGCGTCCTGACCGCCAGGGTGTCGGGAAGCCGCTCTCGCGCCGGAAGCGGAAAGCGGGCTCCGGCGGCCTCCCGCCGCTTTCTAAAGTCACGATATTTCGGCGTAAATACGTATAAATAGTCGAGCAGCGCCTCGGCCAGCGCGACGGCGTCCCTGGCGTCCTCGGCCGAAATCCGGCCCGCGCGGATGTGAGCGGCCTCGTTGCCGACCAGACGCAGCTCCTCCGCCCACACCAGGAGCCTGCCCTCAATGAGCCCCCGCCTGCGCAGCTCCCTCAGCGCCTGTGACAGCGGGGTCACCGTCACGCCGTGATCTGCGCAGACGCCCTCCAGCAGCCGCCGCACCATCACCACGGCGGACGGATACGCGCCCGCGCGCAGGCACGCCTTGGCGTCGCGCAGCTCCACGCGCAGGTGCTCGGGAACCTCCTCCCCCTCCGCCCCGCCCTCCCCCGGCCACAGCACGCGCGCCGGGCGCGGCGGCCGTTCCCCGGCGTCCTCCTGGAAACCGTCGCCGGGCTCCTCGGGGGCCAGTAAAAGGACGTGCATGCAGACCTGGCACACCGATAATGAATAAGGGGCGAGCAAAGGAGACAGAAAGGACCGGTGCGGGCCGTCGGGCTCACGCGCCAGGGTGTCTCGTTGACAGTGCGGGCATTCGACCAGATATCTGGCTCCCCAGCGTTCCACAAGCGGACCATAGACGATTCAGAACAGACCGGACAACAATGCGGGCGGGAGGCGAGCGATGGCGATGTGGCCGTTCGCGGGCCGCCGGGACGACCTCGCCCGGCTCGTACGGCTGGCGCACGACGGCGCGGCACACGGCGTCGTCATCGCCGGGCCCGCCGGGGTGGGCAAGAGCAGGCTGGCCACCGAGGTGCTGCGCACGTTCGTCTCCTCGGCCTACGCCGTCATCCCGATCAGGGCCACCAGGGCGGCGAGCGGCATCCCCTATGGCGCGCTGGCCCGGCTGCTGCCGCCGGAGGCGCCCCCTGGGCTGGTGAACCCACTGCGGTGGGCGGCCGACGCGGTGAGCGCCCACGCGGGGGGCCGCAGGCCCGTCCTCGCCGTCGACGACGCCCACCTCCTCGACGGCGCCTCGGCCGCCGCGGTGCACCACCTGGTGACCGTGGAGGGCGCCCTGATCGTCGCGACCCTGCGTACGGGCGAGCCCGCGCCCGACACCGTGACCGCGCTCTGGCGTGACGGCCTGGCCGCGCGGGCCGAGCTCGGGCCGCTCACCCTCGGCGACAGCGCCGCCATCCTCACCACCGCCCTGGGCGGCCGGCCCGACGACGCCACCGTACGGCGCCTAGGCACGGCCACCGAGGGCAACGCTCTGCTCCTGCACGAGCTGGTCGCCGCCGCCCGCGACGCGGGCACGCTGCGGAAGGTCAGGGGCATGTGGCAGCTCACCGGAGAGACGCCCCTGGCTCCGCGGCTCACCGAGCTGGTCGGGGAGCGCATCGGGGCCCTGTCCCCCGAAGCGGGGGCCGTGCTTGAGCTCACCGCCTTCGGCGAGCCGATCAGCCTGTCCACGCTGCTGGAGCTGGCGTCCGCCGAGGCCGTCGAGCAGGCCGAGGACCGCGGCCTGATCCGCATGGCGCCCGACGGGCAGCGCGTGCTGGTCCGCCTCGGGCACCCCCTCTACGGGGAGGTGGCCCGGGCCGGATGCCCGCCGCTGCGGCGCCGCAACCGGTACGCCACGCTGGCCGGCGCGCTTGAGCACAGCGGCGCCCGCCGGCGGGACGACCTGCTGCGGCTGACCGTGTGGCGGCTGGAGAGCGGCAGGCAGGCATCCCCCGGCCCGCTGATGTCGGCCTGCGGGCTCGCCTGGTCGGCCCACGACTACCCTCTGGCCATCCGGCTGGGCCGCGCGGCGCTTGCCGCGGGCGGGGGGGTCGAGGCGGCCATCCTGCTGGCCACGGTCCTCGAGTACGCCCAGTTCCCGGATGAGGCGGCCGCCGTCCTGGCCGAGGCCGAGACGGAGGCCGCCCCGGCAACCGGCCCCGGAGCCGCAACGGAAGCCGGGACACCAGCCGGGACCACGTCCGGAGCGGGAGCCGCAACCAGCCCCGAGAGCCGGCCCGGAGGTCGGCCGCTGGACGAGGCGACCGGTACGCGTCTCGCGCTGGCGCGCGCCAGCAACCTCGCCTGGGGGATGAACCGCCTGGACGAGGCGCTCGACCTGCTCGACCGCACGGAGGCCACCCTGGTCGACCCCGTAGCGCGGCGGCAGGTCGCGATGCGCCGCCTCGACCTCGCCGCCAGCGCGGCCAAGCCGCGCGTCGCCCTCGGCCTCGGCGCGGCGCTGCTGCGCGCGGCGCCCGCGGGACCGGAGCGGATCGAGACCCTGAAGGCCCAGGCCCTCGCGCTCTGCTACGCCGGGCAGACCGGCGAGGCGGTGTCGGTGGCGCGCCAGGCGCTGACGGACGCCGGGTCCTGGCAGGACGCGATCCCCGCCATGGTCTCGCCGCTGCACTCGGCGTGGTCGATGGCCGGGCTCTTCGCCGGGGATCTGGCCGCGATGGAGGAGGCGGTGACCTCGATGGAGGCCGCCGTCGCGGCGCAGCGCGGCTGGTCGCTCGGCGAGGGGAGCCTGGCGCTGTCCAAGGGCCACCTCGCCACGGCGCGGGGACGGGTGGAGACGGCTCTCGGGGTGCTGCACGACGCCGCCCACCATCCGACGGCGCTCACCGTGGGCGGTTGCATGGGAGCCTACGCCGCCGCCCAGGCACTGCTGGGGGACGCCGAGGGGGCCCACAGCACGCTCGGCGAGGCCCTCGCCCGCAACCGGGCCACCTGGACCGGCTTCACCCGCTGGGTGGCCCTCACCCGCGTGTGGATAGCCGCGGCGTACGGCGACACCGGCGCGGCGGTCGAGCTGGCGCTGGCGTTCGCCGAGGAGTGCCGTACGGCCGGGCTGCCGGGCTTCGAGTTCGTCGCCCTGCACGACGCCGTGCGGCTCGGAGGAGCGGCCCACGCGCTCGCCCGGCTGGAGGAGCTCCCCGGGCTGCACGACGGGCGCCGGGTGCTGCTCGCCCGCGACCACGCCCGCGCGGCCGTCGCGGGTGACGGCGCCGCCCTGCTGGCGGTGGCCGACGGCTTCGAGGGGCTCGGCATGATCCTGCACGCGGCCGAGTCGGCGGCGCAGGCAGCCGCGCGGCTGCGCAGGGACGGCAAGGACAGGGCCGCGCTCGCCGCCGCCACCCGCGCGTGGAGCCTGGCCCGGCGCTGCGAGGGCGCGCGCACGCCCGCGCTGCGCGGCCTGGCCGTCCCCGAGCTCACCGCGCGCCAGCTCGAGGTCGCTCAGCTCGCCGCCCACGGGCTGAGCAACCGGGACATCGCCGTCCGGCTGGTCCTGTCGATCCGCACGGTGGCAAACCACCTCGGCGCGGTCTACGAGCGCACGGGCATCAGCGACCGTCTCGACCTCGGCGAACTCTTCGACGGCGACTGACCGCCATCGAGAGCCGGCTATCCCGCGGCCGCGTGCCAGGCGTCGGCGAGCATGGCGACGACGTCCACCTCACCTGTGCCGTTGCGTTCGGTGACCCGCCTGCCTACGCGGACCATCGCGGTGACCTCCTCGCCGCGGCCGCGCAGCCACATCTCCCACGACGCCGACCCGGTCCCCGTCCCGCCGGCGAGCGTCCTCCCTATCGGTTCGAGCCGTGACACGGCGCCGCAACCGGGGCAGGCGAACTGCCCCGGTGAGGCCGGCCGGTCCACGCGCGCGCCTGCCCGCGCCTCCCCCTGCGATTTCATGGCTCCCGCTCTCCGAGACGCCGCCCCGGCCACGGTGCCGGCGGGCCGCCTCACCATTCAAGAGCGCGCGGGGGCCGCCTTGATACCTCTCCTCTTCCGGCCCGCCGTGACACCGTGGCCGGCCGGGGTGCTGTCAGTCGGAGCCGTACTTGCCGCGCAGCCTGCCGAACGCGGTCTCCGTGCCGGTGAGCGCCCGGTCGATGTCGGCGTCGGTGTGCGCGGCCGACAGGAACCAGTTGTGCCAGGGGTGCAGGTAGACGCCCTCCTCCAGGCAGGCGCCGGACCAGAACATGGCCTTCTCCAGGGTCGCGTCCCCCTCGAAGGACAGCCACGGGATCTGCGGCGGGCCGGTCTGGTTGATCACGAAGCCGTGGGAGGCGGCCTGCGCGGCGAGACCGTGGCGCAGCCGTGAGCCCGCCCGCTCCATCAGCGACACGCCGCCCGTGTCGCGCAGCGTCTCGATGGTCGCCTTCGCGGCGGCCATGGCCACCGCCGAGAACCAGAACGACCCGGTGGAGTAGAGCGTCTGGGCTGGACCTCGCAGGGCGTCCGTGCCGGTGACCGCCGCGATGGCGTACCCGTTGGCCATGGCCTTGCTCCACGCCGTCAGGTCAGGCCGCACGCCGAGGGGTTCCCAGGACCCGCGCAGGTCCAGCCGGAAGCCGGCGCGCACGTCGTCGATCACCAGCGCCGCGCCGATCCGGTCGGCGAGCGCGCGCAGGCCCCGCGCGAACGCCGGGTCCACCAGTTCCTGGTCCTCGAACGAGTCGTGTTTGAACGGCGTCACGATGATCGCGGCCACGTCGCCCTCGGCCTGGGCGGCGGCGGCCTCGGCGCCCGCCAGGTCGTTGTAGGGGTACTCGATGAGGTCGGCGCGCTCGCTGGGCGTCGTCCCCGCGAGGCTCGGGGTGCACCAGGGGTCGGCGCCGTGGTAGGCGCCGTGGGCGACGAGCACCTTCGTGCGCCCGGTAGCGGCCCGGGCCACCATCAGGGCCTGGGTGGTGGCGTCGGTGCCGTTCTTGGAGAACATCACCCAGTCGGCGGAGGGGATCACGTCCACCATCAGCTCGGCCAGCTCCACCATCACCGGACCCGGCCCGTTCAGGCAGTCGCCGGCGGCCTGCTGGGCGGCCACCGCCTCCTCGACGCGCGGGTGCCTGTGACCAAGGATGACCGGCCCCCAGCTGCACATCAGGTCGACGTACTCGCGCCCGTCGGCGTCCCACTGGCGGCAGCCCTCACCCCGTACGAAGAACTGCGGGAAGCCGGGGCCGAAGATGGCGGCGTTGAGATGCCCGTACATGCCCCCGGGGATGACCTTTGCCGCCCTCTCCCGGAGGTGCGCGTCGGACAGGTGCTCGGACATGTCACTCAGATCCCTTCAGTGCCTTCGGCGTCCCCGGAGGCCCGGCGGCCCTGTGCGGCGTCGATGCTTTCTATGGACACGCCGTCGAGCCCGGCGTCGGAGCCGAGCCCCCCCGCGACGCGGGCGGCCACGGCCGTACCCAGACGGGCCGCCGCGACGACGTCCCGGCCGTCGAGCAGGCCCGCGACGAACCCGGCGCAGTACGCGTCGCCGCACCCGGTGGTGTCCACGACGGGCACCTCCAGGGCGGGCACGCGGGTGAGACCGGACGCGGTCGCGACCAAGCTGCCCTCGCCGCCGAGGGTGACGAGCACCCCGGACGGGCCTTCGGCGAGGAGCTTGGCCGCCGCCTCCTCGACGCCGGCGGCGCCGGTGATCATCAGCGCCTGCTCCTCGTTGGGCAGGAAGTAGTCCACGTACGGCAGGAACGCGCGCGCCCCCGGCATCAGGTCGGCCATGTTGGACAGCAGGTCCATGGTGACCAGGGTCCCGCCCTCGCGGGCGGTGCCGAGCAGCTCGAAGAAGGCCGGGTCGTGCAGGCCCCAGGTCACGTCCATGCCGCCGAGGTGCACCACCTTCGCTCCCGTGACCAGGCCCGGGTCGAGGTCGGCGAGCGAGAACCCGAGGTTGGCGCCGGGCACGTGGAACGACGGGCGGCCGCCGTCCGGGCGGATGGGCAGGATCGACGCGGCCGTCTGCTCACCCGGCTTGCGGACGACGCCCCGGACGTCGACCCCGTGCCTTCCCATGATCATGACGAGGAAGTCGCCGAGCTCGTCGTCGCCGACGGCCCCGGCCGAGGCGACCGGCACGCCGAGTTTGGCGAGGTCGACGGCGGTGCCCGCCGCCGCTCCGGCCGCGGTGATGCGGATCTGCTCAAGCAGGTGGGTGTCCTGGCCCTGCGGGATGGAATCCACAGGTCTGGCCAGCACATCGACGATGTGCACCCCTAGCGTGACGACGGTCATGGCTGGATCCTTCGATTTACGAGATTGCCGGATAATAGACGGGCGTCCGACTAAAATGTCAAGTGCCTCACGAAGGGACAGGGATGCCGAAGATCGTCAATCACCAGGAGCGCCGGGAGGAAGTGGTGGACGCCGCCCGCAGGGTCATCCTGCGCGAGGGCATCGACGGGGCGACCACCCGCGCCATCGCCAAGGAGGCGGGGTACTCCAACGGTGTGCTCACGCACTACTTCGCCGACAAGGACGACATCCTGCTGTCGGCGCTCCGGTCGTCGCACCGCCGCATCGTCCGGCGGCTGAAGGGCAAGCTCGCCGGCCACACCGGGCTGTCCGCCCTGCGCCAGGTGCTCCTCGACAACCTCCCTCTTGACGAGGAGCGAGCACGGGAGACCACGCTCGAGGTGGGGTTCTGGGGCAGAAGCCTTTCTGGCGGCACCCTGCTGGAGGTGCAGCGCGAGGAGGCCGCCGAGCTGCGCTACCTCGTACGCACCCTGCTCGACGCCGCCGAGGCCGCGGGCGAGATCGGCCCCGGCCAGGACCTGGACGACGTCGCCGAGCGCCTCCTCGCCCTGGTCGACGGGCTCAGCGTGCACCGGCTCCTTTATCCCGACCGGCTGTCCCCCGAGGCGCTCCACCGCCTCATGACCGCCGAGCTGGAGCGCCTGACCGAGACGACGGGTGCCGCATGAGGCTGGCGGAGGAGCGGGAGCGGCTGTGCGAGACCGGGCGCCGGATGGTGGAGACCGGGCTCGTGCTCGGCACCTCCGGCAACATCAGCGTCCGGCAGGGCGATCTGCTGGCGGTCTCCCCCGGCGGGGTGGCCCTCGACCGGCTCACCCCCGCCGGCTGCCCGGTTCTCGACATGTCGGGGAACGTCGTGGACGGCGACCGAGGGCCTTCATCCGAGGTGCCCATGCACCTGGCGATCTACGCGAGCACCGGCGCCTCGGCGATCGTGCACACCCACTCGAGGTACGCCGTGGTCGTCTCCGCCACGATGACCGAGCTGCCGCCGATCCACTACAACGCGCTGCTGCTGGGCGGCCTGATCCGGGTGGCGCCCTACGCGACCTACGGCACCCCCGAGCTCGCCGCCCACGTCCGCACGGCCCTTGAGGGCAAGCAGGCCGCCCTGATGGAGAACCACGGCGCCGTGGCCATCGGCGGCGACCTGGAGAGCGCCCTCGAGAGCGCGCGCCTCCTGGAGTGGCTGTGCGAGGTCTACGTCCAGGCCAAGATGATCGGGGAGCCGCGCGTGCTCACCGAGGAAGAGCTCGTCGCCGTCATCGAACGCGCGGCGAGAGGCTGGTCCGCCCCCGGCCCCTGACGCGCTGGCCCGCGCGCCCGTACGAGCCCGTGAACGAGGGCTGAGCGTTCCCTCTGGAGCGCTCGCCCCGCGCGGTGTGGCGTCTAACCCTTGCGGTGGGACTCGTAACGCATCGTGCGGGACACCCCGACGCGCACCGTCGTGCCGGGCAGGATGGGCACCTGCTCGTTCGGCGGTATGTCGTAGAAGTTGGGATCGCCGGGCGGCTGGACCTGCGTGCCGTTGACCGAGCCCAGGTCGATGAGGTTGACGTCCCACCCCTCGAGCCGGACCCGCAGGTGACGGCGGGAGACCGACCCGTCGGGGCTGGTGACCCTGGCCGGCCGGGCCTCGCCCGAGACGACCTCGGGCGCGCGTTCGGGGTCGCGCCCGAGCAGGTAGTCGCTGTCGAGGCGAAGGGTCAGGCCGTCGTCGAGCAGGAGCACCCCGAGCGGCGGGCGCTCCCCCTTGTACGGCACCAGAGTGCGCTGCACCAGGGCGATGCCGCAGACCGCGCAGTAGGGCACGCGGGGGTCGTTGAAGTGGTCGTTCTTGCAGTCGACGCCGTAGACCATCGGGCGGCTCAGCGGCTCGGGCGTCGGCCCGGACTCCGTGGGCTCCAGCATCGAGCCCGGAGCCTCCGCGTGGTGATCGGGCCCGTCGATGAGCAGGAACGACTCGAACTCCGGCGCCTCGGCCTGCCCGGGAGGCCCGCCCGCGCCCATGGCCGCCATCTCTGGGTCGGTGGTCATGGGCGGCGCCTGCTCGTACTCGTGCATGGGCGCCTGGCGGTCGTCGGCGGGCGGCGGAGGGTTGACCCGAGGAGGCGGCGATACCAGTGGCGGAGGCGTGAACGGCAGAGGCGACGGGGCCTCGACGGGAGGCGGCGGTGCCATGGAAGGCCCGTGCTCCATCGCCAGCGCCGCGGAAACGGCTCCCGCCGCGGGCTGCTCGGACGCAGAGCGGGACGTCCCCGGCGCGGACTGGTACGGATCGGGGGCCACCGGCTCTGGCGCGGGCCGGTACGGCTCCGGGGCCACCGGCTCCGGCGCGGGCCGGTAGGGCTCGGAGGCCACCGGCTCCGGCGCGGGCCGGTACGGCTCCGGGGCCATGGCAGCCACCGGGTCGCCGGACCCGCTGAAGTCGCAGGTGACGCCGCCGCCGGGGATGACGCCGGCGTCGAGCCGTGCGCCCCTGATGGGGTCTCCCGCGTCGGGCAGGCGCAGCTCCACCGTGGTCACCGGGCCGTGAACCAGGCGGTCGGTCCAGGTCAGGGCGTCCTTGCCGTCGAGCCGCACGTCGGTGCCCGGCCCGATGATGGACGCCTGCGCGTCACCGCTGACCAGCACCGCGACGCCGCCGCCCGCGCGGCCGGCGATGGCGCAGGCGATCGGCTCGGCCGTCATCGACCGCGCGAGGATCTGGGCGGCGCGCCGGGCGAGGGCCCGGCCGTCACCGCCTGCGGCCGCGGTCTCGTGCACCGCGGCCAGCAACTCCTCCACGACGGCGTCGGCCGCGTCGCACACCAGCAACAGGCCGCCCACATGGGCGATCAACCCGTTGCCGGGAAGCGGACGCACCACCCCCACGCCTTGCTCCGTCACAGAACTCTCCCTCCCCGAAAACGCCACCGGACGAACGGCACCCGCATCGGAACGTTGGCCACCAGCCAAACACAGATCCAGACCACCACGAACTGCGTCCAGAAGGCGGCGGCGGGCGGTACCGGATCGATGAGGTTGCCGATGGCACCGGACCGTAGCAAAAAGAACAGCAGAAGTCCTTATGGCACGAGTGTGAGCAAACCGAACAGAGTGGGCCAGTCCTTCTCCCAGCGGAACTGCATGAGGTAGTGATAGATCAGCTCCCACACCACCCCTAGCACGGCGACCGCCAGCAGGACCAGGAACGCCACGCAGAACATTAGTCTCGGCACGCACGGAAAACGAGTGGGACAAAGCGGGGCGATCTGCCCCGGTCCCCCCGCCCGGCCCCGTCGCACGCGTATTGATCAGACGCCCGACCGGCACGGTAGGTTCGCGCGCTGTGCGCGGTGAACGATTACGGACCTGTGGCGTGCCGCACGATCACCCCGCCGGGCCGGCCGATCCGGTGGGCCTTTGCTCGTTCAGACCCCGGAGAAGACGCGGTTCACATCGGCGGTGACGAGCACGCCGAAGACGTCGCCTCCACGCTCCACCAGTAGGTACTCGCCCGAGGGGGTGCCGCGCATGGCGTCGAGCAGGGACTCTCCCGCCAGGTCGGCGGGAAGCACCAGCGACGGCTCGAGGCTCCGCGCCAGCGAGCCGACGGTCACCCACGGCCGCCGCTGCTCGGGCGTGGCGGTGACGGCCGCCTCGTTGACGATGGCGATCGGATGCCCCTCGTGGTCCACGACCACCATGGCGCCCGCCTGAGCCTCATGGGCGCGGCGCATGCCCTCGGCCAGCGGCACCTCGGCGGTCACCGGGATGGCCCTCCTCGCTAGCGCGCGGGCCTGGAGCTGCGGCATGCGGGCGCGCACCTTGGCCACCTTGAGCGACTGGGTCGCCCCGACCCAGATGAACGAGGCCAGCAGCACCGACCAGAGCACCAGGCCCCAGCCCGGCTCCTGCCTCGTCACCAGCGACGCCACAGGAACAACAACGACCAGGGCGACGGCCAGCCCGCGCCCGAACCAGGCGGCGGCAATCGTGCCGGAGCTGGAGTTGCGGGTGAGCTTCCACACGCCCGCGCGCAGCATGCGGCCGCCGTCGAGCGGCAGGCCGGGGAGCAGGTTGAACACGCCGACGACCAGGTTGGAGAACCAGAGCTGCCACACCAGGACGTACGGGATGGTGTCATGGGGGATGATCAGGCTCGCGACGTAGCCGATCGCGGCCAGCAGGAGCGAGAGCAGCGGGCCGGCGAAGGCCACGAGGAACTCCCTGGCCGGTGTCTCGGGCTCCCGCTCTATCTCGGAAACCCCTCCGAGCAGGTAGAGCGTGATGCGGCGCACCGGGAGGCCGAAGTATCGGGCCACGACGCAGTGCGCCAGCTCGTGGAGCAGCACCGAGACGTAGAGGAAGACGGCGAACACGAAGGCCACGAGGTAGGTGGCGACCGTGCTCATGCCGGGGAGCTGGCTCGCCACGGCGGGCTGGTAGCTGTAGGTGATGAACGCCGCGACGATCAACCAGGTCGGCGAGACGTAGACGGGGATGCCGAACGGCCGTCCCATGCGCAGCCCCGGCGACTCAGGCCGTTGCGGGGTCTGGGTGCTCATGATTGTCGTCTTCCCTCCTTGTGCCCTTGATGCTACGCGCCTCCGGGCGGGGATCGGCCGATCACCTGCATGCCTCCGGGCTAAAGTGTCGGCCGACTGACCTACAGTTCCGGCATGAGCATTTCGGAGCCGCCCGCGATCATCGGCACTCTCTCCCCCTCCCGCGCGGGTGACTTCATGACATGTCCGCTGCTCTACCGCTTCCGCGTGATCGACCGGCTCCCCGAGCGGCCCTCACCGGCGGCCGTGCGCGGCACCCTCGTCCACGCGGTGCTGGAGCGGCTGTACGACCTGCCGGCGCCCGAGCGCACCATCGCGGCGGCGCAGGCCCTGCTCGACCCGCAGTGGACGCGCCTGCTGGAGCAGACCCCCGAGTACTCCACGCTGTTCGACGACGACGCCGGGCACGAGAGCTGGATCGGCCAGGCGCGGCAGATGCTGGAGCGCTACTTCGCCCTCGAGGACCCGCAGCGCCTGGAGCCCGCCCAGCGCGAGCTCTACGTCGAGGTGGTGCTCGGCAGCGGGCTGATGCTCCGGGGCTACATCGACCGGCTCGACGTCGCTCCCACCGGCGACCTTCGCGTGGTCGACTACAAGACCGGCAGCGCGCCGGGTCCCGGCTTCGAGGCCAAGGCGCTGTTCCAGATGAAGTTCTACGCCCTGGTCCTCTGGCGCCTGCGGGGCACGGTGCCCCGCCTGCTCCAGCTCATGTATCTCGGGAACGGCGAGATCCTGCGCTATGCCCCCGAGGAGGCCGACCTGCGGGCGACCGAGCGCAAGGTGGAGGCCCTCTGGGAGGCCATCGAGCGGTCGCTCACCACCCGTGAGTGGCGGGCCCGCAGGAGCCGCCTGTGCGACTGGTGCGACTATCAGGCCATCTGCCCGGAGTGGGGCGGCACTCCCCCGCCGGTCCCCGACCGCCGCCCCGGCGACACCACCCGGGGTTCCCGCCGCGCCGCCACCGACGAGCTCTAGCCGGCCCCGGCGTCTCAGTTGAAGCCGGTGATGGCATCCCACTCCTCGTCCTGCAGTGGCGGGATGCCGAGGGCGGCCGCCGCCTGGTCCAGCTCGTCGCGGTCAAGGCTCCACGAGGTGATCAGGCCCTCGGCCCGCCGGCGCCGGCCCTCGGCGTCCACGAGCTCCGCGACCACCTCGCGCACGCGCCTGACCGTCTCGAGGTTGGCCTGCCGCTGGTCCTCCGGGACGTCGGCGCGGTCGTAGGCAGGAAAGATCATGAGCTCTCCTCCCGGCGTGAAACCGCCGGCGTTCCCACTGGACGCCGTGATCCCACACGCTCACGATGATGCTGTGGCATGTCCGTCCTCGTCTCCGCCGTTCAACCGGCCCGTGACCGCTCGTCTTTCCAAGACTGCCGCCTGCCGACTACTTTCGGTACCCATCCACATCCATTGTGTATTCGACAGTTCGTGTGGAAAGACTTGTGGAAGGCGGTCAGGAGAGCCGGCCCCTATCGAAGGGAGCGAAGATGCCCGCCCCCCGCGAGCTCGACCCGACCGCGTCCCCCCGAGCCTTGTTCGGGTACGAGCTGCGACGGCACCGCACGGCAGCCGGGCTGACCATGGAGCAGCTCGCCCAGAAAATCAGCTTCTCGGTCGCGCTGGTGGGCATGGTGGAGAACGCCAAGCGCACGCCCTCACGCGACTTCGCCGAGCGCTGCGACCAGATCCTGTCACTCGACGGCGCGCTGCTCAGGATCTGGCCCTTCATCAGCCACGCCTCCACTCCGACCTGGTTCCGCCCGTGGCTGGAGGTCGAGCGCGAGGCAGGCGTGCTCCACACCTGGCAGCCACTGATCGTCCCCGGGCTGCTCCAGACCGAGGAGTACGCCAGAGCGATCCTCAAGGGAGAGCCCCGGGTCTCACCGGAACACGCCGAGGAGCAGGTGACGGCCCGCATGGAGCGGCAGCGCATATTCGACAGGCCGGAGCCGCCGATGTTGTGGGCGGTGATCGACGAGGGCGTGCTGCACCGCCCGATCGGCACCCCCCACGTGATGGAGGACCAGCTCCAGCGCCTGCTCGACGCGGGCACGCTGCCGTATGTCACGATCCAGATCCTGCCGCTCAGCGCACACTGCACCACGGGCCTGGAAGGAGGCTTCGTCATCGCCCAGTCGCCCGGCCTGCCAGACACGGTGTACCTCGAGTCCGCGGGACAGTCCCAGGTGAGCGACCGGGCGCAGGAGGTTCGCAATCTCATGACGCGGTACGAAGTGATTCGAGCCGAGGCGCTCCCCCGGCGCGCTTCCCTCGAGCTGATCAGGGAGACGATTGAGCGATGGACGAACTGAAAGACGAGCTCCGCCACACCGCATGGTCCAAGTCCCCCCACTCAGGAAGCAGTGGGGGCGACTGCGTCGAGATCGCCCGCCTGTCCGGCGGCAGGGTCGGCGTCCGCGACAGCAAGGACCCCAACGGCGCCGCGCTGGTCTTCACCGCCGGCTCGTGGGACGCCTTCAGCCGCGGCATGAAGGCCGGCCACTTCGGCTCCTGAGACGGCGTCCTTTCCGTACGACCACGCGAGTGTTCGTACGGACCGCCCGTCGTCGCTAGACGACGTCCTTCCGGGGGATGAGGGCCATCTCCATCCTCAGCAGGGTGGCGAACAGCAAAGACGTCCTAAATTGAGAGAGTGCGCACCACCCCCGGCAGTCCGCGAGCCTGGCTGAGAACCCATCCCCTGTTCGGCGACTCGGCTCTCGCCCTGCTTCTGGCGGTGCTCTCCGTCGCCGTGGCCGTGATCGTCGGCGACGGCACGTCCTCTTCCGGGTACGGCCCGGTGAGCGCTCCCGACGCCATGAGCGTCATCCTGATGGTGCTGGCGTGCCTGCCGCTGGTGCTCCGGAGGCGCTGGCCTCTCGTGCTGCTCTGCCTGGCCGCGCTTCCGCAGATCACCCTGGCCGCGCTGAGTTACGACGGCGGAATCACAGGGTTGGCGTCGCTCATCCTGCTCTACACCGTGGCCGCGTATCGTGGGCTGGCGCTCAGCCTGGTGGCCGCCGCGGTGAGCTCGCTGGCCTATGGCGTCACCGTGCTCCTCGGGAGCGATCCGGGCGGCTGGACCCAGCACACCTTCGCCGCCGTGGTCGCTCTGGCCGTCTGGCTGGTCGGCCGTTCGATACGGCTGCGCCGGGCCTACCTCGCCGAGCTCGTCGACCGCGCCGAGCGGCTGGAGCGCGCTAGGGACGCCGACACCAGGGCCGCCCGAGCCGAGGAGCGGTCGAGGATCGCCCGCGAGCTGCACGACGTGGTGGCCCACCACGTGAGCGTGATGACCGTGCAGGCCGCCGCCGCCCGCAAGGTGCTGGAGTCCCGGCCTGAGGCGGCCAAGGACGCCCTGGTGGCCATCGAGGAGATGGGCCGGGCGGCGATGCGCGAGATGCGGGGCATCGTCGGGGTGCTGCGCACCGACGGGGAGCCGGGCGAGCTGGCGCCGCAACCCGGCATGGGCGACCTCCCGGGGCTCGTCGACCAGATGCGCGAGGCGGGGCTGCGCGCCCAGCTCTCGGTCGAGGGCGAGCGAGGAGTCCTGCCCCCGGGCATCGACCTGGCCGCCTACCGCCTGGTCCAGGAGGCCCTGACGAACAGCCTGCGGCACGCCGGACCGGCCGCGCGGGCGTGGGTTACCGTGCGCCACGAGCAGGGAGAGCTGCTGGTGCAGGTCGAGGACGACGGCCGGGGCGGTACGGGCGAGTTCACACGTGTCCCGGACGCCCGGCCCGGCCACGGCCTTGTGGGCATACGCGAGCGCGTTGCCCTTTATGGTGGAATCCTGCGGATCGGCCCACGGCAGGGGGGCGGATTCGAGGTACGAGCCCGATTCCCCCTCAAGGACTGACAAATGACTATCCGTGTGCTGCTGGTCGACGACCAGCCACTTCTGCGCACCGGCTTCCGGCTCATCCTGGAGGCCGAGGCCGACATCACGGTGGTGGGAGAGGCGGGGAACGGGTCGACGGCGCAGGACCAGTCCAGGGCCCTGCTGCCCGACGTGGTGCTCATGGACATCCGCATGCCCGGCGTGGACGGCATCGACGCCACCCGGCGCATCGTGCGCGACGCCGCGCCCGGCGCTCACGTGCCCCGCGTCCTGGTTCTGACCACGTTCGACCTGGACGAATACATCGTCGAGGCCCTCCGAGCCGGCGCCAGCGGCTTCCTGCTGAAGGACGTGCCGCCCGACGAGCTGGTGCAGGCGATCCGGGTGGTGGCGGCCGGGGACGCGATCGTGGCGCCGAGCGTGACCAGGCGGCTGCTGGACAAGTTCGCCGCCCGGCTCCCCTCGGCCCACCAGCAGGCCACCCCGGCGCGCGTCCACCGGCTGACCGAGCGGGAGCTCGAGGTGCTGCGCCTCATCGCACGGGGCATGTCGAACGCCGAGATCGCCGCCGAGCTGGTGGTCAGCGAGACCACCGTGAAGACCCACGTGGGCAACGTGCTCACCAAGCTGGCGCTGCGCGACCGGGTGCAGGCCGTGGTGCTCGCCTACGAGACCGGCCTGATCACCCCCGGCGCCATTCCCTGACCCCGCACGGTCCCGGTTCGATCCGCGGGCCGCGGCCGGCGGGAGCCGTACCCCTCCGGGAGCCACCTCCGCGGACGGAGGCGGATCCGGCGCCGGTCGCTCCCGGTGATCGACCGGTCAGGCGGAGACCGTCTCGCCGGCGTCGCCGGGCATGGTGTCCCGGGGCGCGGCTTCGACGGCGTCCCGCGGAGCGTTCTCCGGGAAGTGGCAGGCGACCCGGTGACCGGTGGCCAGCTCCGCGAGGGGCGGCTCGACGGTCTTGCAGACCTCCTGCGCCTTCCAGCAACGGGTGTGGAACCGGCAGGCCGACGGCGGGTTGATCGGGCTCGGCACGTCGCCCTGAAGGCGGATGCGGTCGCGATCTGTGCGCCGCTTGACGTCCGGCACGGGCACGGCCGACAGAAGCGCGGTGGTGTACGGATGCATGGGCGACTCGTACAGGTCCTTACGGTCGGCGATCTCCACGATCTTGCCGAGGTACATGACTGCGACTCTGTCGCTGATGTGCCTGACCACCGACAGGTCGTGCGCGATGACGACGTACGTGAGGTCGAGCTCGTTCTGCAGGTCCTCCAGCAGGTTGACGACCTGGGCCTGGATGGACACGTCGAGCGCCGAGACCGGCTCGTCCGCGATGATGAGCTTGGGCTTGAGCGCCAGCGTGCGGGCAATGCCGATGCGCTGCCGCTGGCCGCCGGAGAACTCGTGCGGGTAGCGGTTGTAGTGCTCGGGGTTCAGCCCGACCAGCTCCAGGATCTCCTGGACGGCCTTCCTCGTGCCGTGCTCGGTCTTCACGCCCTGGATGCGGAACGGCGCGCCGACGATCGCGCCGACGGTGTGGCGCGGGTTGAGCGAGCTGTAGGGGTCCTGGAAGATCATTTGCATGTCGCGGCGGAGCGGGCGCAGGTGGCCCTGCGACATGTGGCTGATGTCCTTGCCCTCAAAAACGATCTTGCCGGCGGTGGGCTCCAGGAGCCGGGTGATCAGGCGGCCGGTGGTGGTCTTCCCGCAGCCGGACTCCCCCACAAGGCCGAGCGTCTCGCCCTTGACGACGTCGAACGTCAGACCGTCGACGGCCTTGACCGCCCCGACCTGGCGCCTGATCAGCCCCTTGGTGATCGGGAAGTGCTTCTCCAGGCCCTCGACGGACAGCAGGGGCTCGGGCGACTCGCTCACGCGGACTCCAGGTTGGGCTTGATCTCGTTCTCCCAGATGGCGCGGCGTTCGTCCGGGGGCATGTGACAGCGCACCAGGTGGCCGCCCTCGGTCTCCAGCAGCTCGGGCACCCGCGTCTTCGCCTTGCCGTCCGTACGGGCCTCGAAGGTGCAGCGGGGGTGGAACGCGCAGCCCGCGGGAACGTTGATCAGGGACGGCGGGGTGCCCTTGATCGGCAGCAGCCGCTCAGTGCGCTCGCGGTCGAGCCGCGGCATCGAGCCGAGCAGGCCCCAGGCGTAGGGGTGCTCGGGCCGCTCGAAGATGTCCTCGGCGGTGCCGTACTCGATGCACTTGCCGCCGTACATCACGAGGATGTCGTCGGACAGCTCGGCGACCACGCCGAGGTCGTGCGTGATGATGATCAGCGCGGAGTTGAACTCCTGCTGAAGATCGCGCATCAGGTCGAGGATCTGCGCCTGCACGGTCACGTCGAGCGCCGTCGTCGGCTCGTCGGCGATCAGCAGCTC
>JAOPYI010000062.1 GCA_025964675.1 Sphaerisporangium sp.
AGGTGGAATACTTCTCGCCGGTTCGTGGCCGCCTCCCGGTTGCCGGGGCGCGTCTGGGGAACGCCGGAGTCCTTCTTCACAGGGTCGTACGGGGCGAGCAGTTCCGCAACCGTGTGTCCGGGAAACATGCGCTCGAGCACCCTGCAGTGGTCGGCGTGGGGCTTGGTCTTCAGGTGGCCTTTGAGCCAGCGGCCGAACGCCTCGCGGCTCGGCGACGAGCCGATCAGATTCCGGTCGATGCTGCGGGCCACCTTGTCGTACTCCAGGCAGAACGCCCGGTGCGTCTCCTGGTGACGCTTCAGCAGCAGCGCCTTCAAAAGTGTCGGCTGGCTGGGCACCGGCACCACCTACTCTCCGCGTTCATCGGATGACTTAGTGCAATCGCTCCCTCACGGTAGATCTCACCGCTCCTGACTTCCCGGCTTTTCCGGCACTTGATCGAGTACGACACAGAGGTGACACGTATTCGACAGCTTGACGACCCCTCATGGCGCATCTGAATGCTGCTCGCCGCCATACGTGCTTCCTAGCGTCACCGCCGAACACCGGAAGCGAGCAAAGGAGGTGTGACAAGTGCCCGGCGAAGACGATGGAGCCGGCCTGTCGAGACGAAAACCCATCCCGCCACGCTGTGAAGGGCCTGTGCGGGAACTTCCTCCCGGAGAAGGACATCCGACTACGATGCGCGACGACGCCATGAGCATCCGGCTGCTGGATAAGGCCGTGTTCCCTGCCACCGAGGCAGCCGTGGGTGAGGCCCGGCGATGGATGCGGAAGATCCTCCACGGCCATCCGCGCTGCGACGACGCCGTACTCCTGCTGTCCGAGGCGTTCACCAATTCCGTCGTCCACACCCGCTCCCCGGTGATCGGCACGGTCGTACTCATGGAGGAGGACGGCTGCGTTCAGATCGAGGTCATCGATGACGGGGCTGACACCATGCCCTCCGCGTGCCGCCACTCCCCCGACGACCTCGCGGAATCGGGACGTGGAGTCCGGCTGATCCGCGCGTTGTCGAGCCGGTGGGGATTCAGCGAGGAGAACCCCCGCTGCGTCGTATGGTTCGCCCTTGATCCGCGGTGATCCATGCGTCGCACAGGTTGCTCTCATTGTGAGCTGAAGCCGGGGAGCGCGGCGGCGAACTTTGCCGGGCTCCCCGGCGTCTAATGCCGTGTTCCGCGGACGAGACGACGGGTGATCGCATGACGGGGAGCCTGCGGCCGGAGGATCCGGAGCGGCTGGGGGAGTACTGGCTTGCGGGGCGGCTGGGTGCCGGTGGGCAGGGCGTCGTGTACGAGGCGTACGACGGTGAGGGGCGCCGGGTCGCGATCAAGGTGCTGCACGGTGACGCGGCGACCGATCCGGAGCTGAAGGGCCGGTTCTGGCGGGAGGCGACGGCGGCACGTCGCGTGGCCTCCTTCTGCACCGCGCGCGTCATCGCCGCCGAGCTCGACGGGCGCCCGCCGTACTTGGTCAGCGAGTACGTCGAGGGGCCGAGCCTGCGTCATGCGGTCCAGGAGGGGCGCACCTTCGGCGGCGACGACCTGCACCGGCTGGGGACGGCGATCGCGACGGCGCTGACGGCGATCCACGAGGCCGGGGTGATCCACCGGGACCTGAAGCCCGACAACGTGCTGCTCGGCCCGGACGGGCCGCGGGTGATCGACTTCGGGGTCGCGCGGACGCTGGAGATGTCATTGACGTCGACCGGGCTGGTGGCGGGGACGCCGACGTACATGGCACCGGAGGTGTTCACCGGGCAGCGCGCGGGGGGTCCGGCGGATGTGTTCGCCTGGGGCGGCGTGATGCTCTTCGCCGCCAGTGGAGAGGATCCGTTCAAGGCCGAGAGCCTGGGCGGGGTGATGCATCGCGTGCTGTCGGTCGACCCCGACCTGGACGTCCTGCCCGAGTCCCTGAGGCCTCTGGTGGGTGCCGCCCTGCGCAAGGAGCCACTGGACCGCCCCACGGCCAGGGATCTGCTCCTGACCCTGGTGAGCGGGGGCGGCCCCGTCGACGCCGCGCGCCTGCTGGAGGAGGGCAGCCGCGCGGCGGGGAGCGTGCGTCCGGCGGACGCGCACGACCCCGCGCTGGGCACGCTGGCCGAGGACGCCTACGGCATGCTCTCTCCCACGGAGCGGAACGTCGTACCCGAGGTCTTCCTTCGCATGGTCGCCGTCGGCCCCGACGGGGAGCTCACCACCCGCCGGGTACCCGAGGACGAGCTGCCGCCCGAGGCGGATCGCGTCCTCCAGGTCTTCTCCTATGTGCTGTCCAGGCGGGACGGCGAGGTCTCCCTCGCTCGCCCGGCGCTGCTGCGCGCGTGGCCGAGGCTGCGTTCCTGGACGGCGGAGGAGCGGGACGGCCTCACCGCGCACGCCGGAATCCGCACGCAGGCCCGCCAGTGGGCAGGGCAGGACCGCCGCGACGGTGACCTGTTGCAGGGAAGCCGCCTTGACGCCGCCGTGCACTGGGCCGCCACCGGCCGCCGCCACCTCTCCCTCAACCCACTCGAACGGGACTTCCTCGACGCCTCGACAGCGCTGACCCGCCGCCGCGCCCGCCGCCGCCGGCTGCTCACCCTGGCCCTGGCGATCCTGCTGGTCGTGTCGCTGGCGGGTGGTGGCCTGGCGACCTATCAGGGCAGCCAGATCGCCGAGCAGCGTGACAGGGCGAAGGGCCGCGAGCTGGCCTACCTGGCCGGCACCCTCCGCACCACCGAACCCACCACCGCGATGCTGCTGAGCGTCGCCGCCTGGAAGCTGGAGGCGAGCGCCGAGGCGCGCTCCAGCCTGATGTCCTCACTCCACCAGCCGGAGACCGCCGTCTTCCGCGACCCCCCTGTGAGGGCGTACTCGGAGCGGGCGATGAGCCAGGACGGGCGCCGGCTCGTCAGCGTGTCGAGGAACGAGATCCGCCTGTACGACGTGCGGGCGCAACGCCTCGTCAGGCGCATCGCGCCCAGCATCAGCGGCCGGATCTTGCGCGGTGTCGCGCTGAGCCCGAGCGGGCGACTGGTGGCCGTGGCCACCGAGAAGGAGATCGCGGTCTGGGACCTGGTGACCGGCGGGTCACGCGGGAAGCTGCCGGTCCCCGTCGGGACGCAAGACGAGAGGCCGTACTTCGGCGGCGACGAGTCCGAGGTGGCCGTCGTGGAGGCCGACAACGAGCCGTTCATATGGGATCTCACGACCGGCAGGACGTACGGCCGGGAGGGGAACCGCTGGAGTGGAACCGCCCCCGCCGTCTCCCCCTCGGGGCGCCTGACCGCCATGCTGGATTCGTACCAGAGGCTCGTTGTGCGAAGGATTCCCGGCGGAGTCAAGGATGCGCGGTTCCGCCGAGCGTGCCCGGGAACCGTCGGCGCGGTCACCTTCAGCCCGGACGGCAAGGTTCTGGCATGCGCGGGACGGGAGATCAGGCTCGTCGCCACAGACACCGGCAAGCCACTTCCCCTGTACCAGGGTGACGATTGGTGGTGGACCGAGACCGGCGCGTCCGAGGCGACCAATGCCGCGAGCGCCGGCCTTCGGTTCAGCGCCGACGGGCGGTTCCTCGTGGGGTTCGCCGACCGGAGCATCAGGGTCTGGCGGGTGGCCGACCAGCGGCAGGTCTTCGGGTACCGGGCCGAAGGCGAGGTGACGGACGTGCGATTCGACTCCGGCGGGGGCACGCTGCGCTACCTACTGGACGACTCGGTGATCAGCCTGGACCTTCATCCGCTGGCGACGTCGACGCGCGCGGCCGGCAAGATCTTCAAGGTGGGCCTGAGCCCCGACGGCCGGTGGATGTCGGCCGAGACGACCGACTCCACTCCGATCCGGCTCTGGGACGTGAGGCGGCACCGGTTCGCCGGACCGCTTCCCGGGACGGCCGACTCAGGAGTGCCGGCCGTCTTCG
This sequence comes from Sphaerisporangium sp., assembly GCA_025964675.1. Taxonomy (GTDB): domain Bacteria; phylum Actinomycetota; class Actinomycetes; order Streptosporangiales; family Streptosporangiaceae; genus Sphaerisporangium. The sequence goes on from JAOPYI010000062.1 coordinate 3,898, forward strand.
ACGCTCGTAGCCAGACCATGGTCACTGTCTCCGACCCCGACAAGCTACGTGCCTGGGACGTCGGCACCCTGAAGCAGCTATGGAGCTTCACGGTGCCCTCGGGCTTCATGGTGGAGGGCAGGGCGTTCAGCCCCGACGGCACGACCTTCGCGGCGTCGCTGGTCAGCATCGTCGAGCCGCTCAGGGCCCGCTTGCTCCTCTGGGACGCCCGCACCGGGCACCCGGTCAGGACGATGCGGCTCGACACGGAAACGGGAGACATGACCTTCACGCCCGATGGCCGCAGGCTCGCCACCACGGCTGGACAATTCATCGACGCCGCTTCCGGCAAGCAGGTCGGTCTGGGGTTCAACACCTCATCCTTCGGCGGCGTGATCGCGCTCAGCCCTACGGGCACGTCGCTCGCCGTGAGCGGCGGCGAGGGGCGGATCGCCTTGTGGGACACACGCGGGCCGACTCCCGTGCCACCCATACTGCATGGAGCGGCGGAGAACATCGCGTTGATGGCCTTCTCGTCCAAGGGCGACATCCTGGCAACGGTGGGCGAGACCGGGACGGTCCAGCTCTGGGACATGGGCGCCAGACGGCGCCTCGGGGACGCCATCAAGCTGTACGGCGATGTCGTCATGAGCCTGGCGTTCACCCCGGACGCTTCGCTGGTCTACGTCGCCGATCAGAGCGGCACCATCTACGAGTTGCCGGTCGCCGACCAGCGGGTGGCCGAGGCAGTGTGCGCACGAGCCGCACGTACGCTCACCAGGCAGGAATGGGAACGTTACCTCCCTGACCTGCCTTATCGGAATGTCTGCTCTTCCTGACCCGCCCTACCGGAACGCACGTCTCCGCGATCTACGGCCATGCCTGCTCTGGCCGTGGCTTGCTGGACATGAAGACCAGCCTGAATCGCCGTAGTCACGATCTTGGATGTCATCTACCGTTAAGCCGCGTCCGCATGGTTTTTGACCGTTAAGGACGGTGTAGGAGGAAATACGGTGGACCAGTTGGTTCTCAGAGCGCAGCAGTGGGTCAACTCGGTTTATGGGAATGTCGCCGGGTACCGGCCCATCCCGGAGGACGGAAGAACCGGCTGGGCGACCATGCGGGCGCTTGTGGAAGCTCTCCAGCATGAGTTGGGCATCACCCCGCTGAGCGGCACTTTCGGACCGGCCACCCTGCAAGTTCTCACCGCCGCGTGGCCGGTCGTCGACGCGGACACGCCGAGCCCGAACATCGTCAAGATCGTGCAGTGCGGGCTCTACTGCAAGGGCTACAACGGCAGCGGCATATCCGGTACTTACGACTCGATCACCGGCACCAGCGTGACACGGCTGAGAACGGACATGGGGGTCGACGGCGCCTTCCCTGCGGGTGGCGTCGTGCCGAAGGTGTTCCGGGCGTTGCTCACGATGGACGCGTACGTCCTCGCCGACGGCGGATCCGGGCGGACACGGGAGATCCAGCAATGGTTGAACTCCGCATATGTCAGCCGTCAGGACTTCTTCGTCATCCCGTGCGACGGGCGCTTCTCCCGCGACCTGCAGAGGTCGCTGCTCCGGGCGATCCAGTTCGAGCTCGGGATGGAAAGCGCCGCCGCGACCGGGCGGTTCGGCCCCGCCACGCAGGCGGGGATCACGAGCCAGGCCGTCCTCGGCCCCGGCGCCGTCGACTCGGAGACACGGTTCGTACGGCTGTTCCAGGCAGCGATGATCTTGAACGGATGGGACGTCCCCTTCGACGGGGAGTACACCACCGACATGGCGGACACGGTCGCGGCGTTCCAGGAGTTCGCGCGGCTCCTGCCGGGCAACGGCATCGCCGGTTACCAGACATGGGCGGCGCTGCTGGTGAGCAACGGCGACCCCACCCGAAGGGGAACGGCGTGCGACTGCGTCACCGAGATCACCCCCGCCCGGGCCGACACGCTGAAGGCCGAAGGCTACGGCACGGTCGGGCGCTACCTGACGAACTCGCCGAACTCGTCGTTGAACAAGAGGATCCAGCCAGGCGAGCTGGACACGATCGCGTTCGCGGGCCTGAGCGTGTTCCCGATCTACCAGACGGGCGGTCACACGCCCGACTACTTCTCCCCCGAGCAGGGAGCCGAAGACGCACTGGCCGCTCTGGAGGCCGCCCGTGACCACGGGTTCGTACGCGGGACCACGATCTACTTCGCGGTCGACTTCGACGCGGTCGACGGCGACGTCACCGGGCGGATCATTCCCCACTTCCGGCGGCTCGCCGCTCACCTGAAGCACTACGGCGGCGACTTCAGCGCAGGGGTCTACGGGCCGCGCGACGTCTGCGGCCGCCTGGCTCGGGAGGGTCTGACGGTGTCCAGTTTCGTCTCGGACATGTCGACCGGTTTCCGCGGCAACCTGGGCTTCCCGCTGCCCGCCGACTGGGCGTTCGACCAGATATCGACCATCACCGTCGGCACGGGTCCCGGCAGCGTCGAGATCGACAATGACGTGGCATCGGGCCGGGACCCGGGCCAGTCGCTGTTCGTGCCGCCCGTCACCAGCGCCCACCCGCTCGACGTGCGTTTCGACATGTCCCGCCGCGACGAGCTGCTGGACGACCTCATGACGTGCATGGCATCCATGGAGGTCCACGAGATGCCACTGATCTGGCCCAACTCCACCGAGCACTCACTGGACATGGTCCTGCGGCAGGACGCGCTGATCACCGGCCTGAGCCGGGTGTACCGGATGCGCAAGGCACTGATCCAGAGCCAGGTCTTCTGGGCGACGCGCAGGATCACCCCTGAGGACGCCCTGGCCGATCTCGCCGTCATGGCTTACTACGGTTATCGCGCCGAGCTGGAGGCCTGGCAGGCGTCGCCGCCGGAGCGCCGGGCGACGACGCCCCCGCCCACCGCCCCTTACCCGCGGAAGGACGACACGAGCACCGGCGTCGGGCAGATTCACGCGCGCGCCGCGATCGCGGCGCGCAACCACGCGGCCGGCGCCGGTGTCATCGCGTCGGAGCCGCTGGACCCCGACGACTGGCAGGTGATCCGGTCGGTCTGGCGGCGGCTCCGCGAGGATCCCGAGTACAACATCAGCACCGTGCCTCTGGTGCTCCTCACGTGCGCCGACGAGACCGGCGCGGGCGGAGACCCTCTCGCCTATGACGCGAGCCGGCTCGTCGATGTGATGGACCGCTACAGCGGGAACGGAAGTGAACTGGCGCACATCTACGAGGTTTTCGAGACGTACAACGCATCCACGAGATGACCGGCGTCAGGTGATCCGGTCGACGTCGGCGTAAGGCTCGCCGGACAGCGTCAGATAGCCGGGTCCCCGGTCGAAGAACGCGGCCGGACGGGCGGCGCGCAGGTCCGCGCGGAGACTCTCCGTGGACTCGACGTCGACCGTCGGCTCGGCCGCCGGGCCGTACAGGATGACGCCGTAGTCGTCACGCGCGCCCTCGGCGGAGACCTTGCCGTCGCGTACGTCCGCCGCCACCAGCGCCGCGTCACGATCGTACGGCGAGCCCCAGCCGCCGCCTCCAGTGGTCCTGACCCGGACGATCTCCCCCGCCTTCACCGGGAAGTCGTCGACCAGGCCCTCCATCTCCTGGTCGCCGACGGTGACGAGGAACGGGCGCCCGGCCCTGCCGCCGTTCACTCCCCAGCACGCGAGGATCGACCGGTCAGCGATGGACATGAACGAGGCGTCGCGCAGCATCCGGATGTGCTTGTCGTACCCGAGTCCGCCACGGTAGAGGCCCGCTCCGCCGGAGTCGCGGGCGAGGCCGAGCCGCTCGACCCGGAACGGCCAGCGAGACTCGGCGAACTCGACCGGGATGTTGCGCGAGTCGGGGACGACGTGGATCGTGTCCTCCCCGTCGGCGTACCAGCGACCTCCGGACCCGCCGCCGAGCACCTCTCTCATGAGGTACGGCCGGCCGTCGTGGTCCTCTCCGTACACACCGGTGTAGCGGATGGTCTCCTGGTCGGCGGGCATGCGCCCGCCGGTGGCCTTGGCGAGGACCCCGGCGAGCACGCCGAGCAGGCGCAGGATGACGAAGGTGCGGGCGTTGGTCGGCGCCGGGAAGACGGGCGTCAGCAGGGTGCCCTTCCCGGGGAACCTCATCTCGATCAGCGGGACGACGCCCTCGTTGACGTCCAGCTCCGCCATCCGCTCCGGGGTGTCGGCGAGGTTGCGGAGGATGGGCGCGAGCCACTTCTTCAGGAACACCCCGTCGGCGTAGTCGCCGGCGTGGTTGATCGGTCCCTTGGCCTGCGGTGACGTGCCGGTGAAGTCGATGACGAGCGGCTTGTCCGCCGCGTGGTCGACGGTCAGCGTGATGCGCTGGGCGTGCAGCCTGGGCTCGTCCACGCCGTCGTGCTCGGCGTAGTCCTCCCAGACGTGGACGCCCTCGGGGATCTTGGCCAGCAGCTCGCGCCGGAACGTCTCGGTGGTCTTGGAGATGATCGCGTCGAAGCACGCCTCCACCGCGGCCCTGCCGTACCGGTCGAACAGCTCGCCGAGGCGGCGGGCCCCCATCAGGCAGGCCGAGCACTCGGCGTCCAGGTCCCCCGCCAGGGAGTCGGGCATGCGGGAGTTCCTGGTCATGATCGTCAATGCGGCGCGATTGGGGACGCCCCGGTCCCACAGCTTGATCGGCGGCACCATCAGCCCTTCCTCGAAGGCGCTGCGGGCGTGCGAGGGCATCGAGCCGGGTACGGCTCCGCCGATGTCGTCGTGGTGGCCGAACGCCTGCACGAAGGCGACCACCTCGCCCTCGTTGAAGACCGGCACGGTGACGCACAGGTCCGGGAGGTGCCCGATGCCTCCCTCGGAGAGATAGACGTCATTGTGGAAGAAGACGTCGCCAGGGTTCATCTCGGAGACCGGGAAGTCCCTGACGATCGGCTGGACGAGGGCGGAGTACGAGCGGCCGGTCAGTTTGCGCAGCCGTATGTCATGGATGCCCGCACGGAAGTCATGCGCGTCGCGGATCATCGGCGAGCGCGCCGTACGGGCGATGGCCGTCTCGACCTCCATCTCCACCGACGCGAGCGTGCCCTCGACGATCTCGACCAGCACCGGGTCAACCGCTGTCACTCGCCCGCTCCTTCCGTGGTCGCGTTGTCCGTGGTCCGGCGGACCACGAGGTTGCCGTGAGCGTCCGCCTCGGCCGTGAAGCCCGGATGCAGGGGAAGCGTCGAGCCGTACTCCTCGATCACCGCCGGTCCGGTGACGACGTCACCACGGCCCAGCTCGCCACGCCGGTAGACGGGCGCGGTCCACCAGCCGTTCTCCTGAAGCCGCGACTCCTCGTCGAAGTAGACCCGCCGCTCACCCGACGCCGCCGTCGTGCCGCCCTCCGCCGGGGGAAGCTCGGGGATGGCGGGCCGGGTGATCGGGCCGATGCCGGAGACGCGCAGGTTGACCCATTCGACGGCGTGCCGGGGGTCGTCGCGGTAGCCGTACCCGTAGAGCTTCTGGTGCGCTTCGTGGAACCGGTCGAGCACCTCGGCGCGCCACGCCTCATCGAGGGGACCGGCCGGGGCGGGCACTCGGACCTCGTACGCCTGGCCGTAGTAGCGCAGGTCGGCGCTGCGCGCGTACACGTGGCGGTCGCCGGGGAAGCCCTCGCGGTCCAGCGCCCCGGCAGCCTGGGACTCCAGATCACCGAGGATGCCGGCCGCCGTCTCCAGGGACAGGTCGCGGGTCACGTGCGTGCGGACGTAGTCGTTCTTGACGTCCACCGTGAGCAGCCCGAACGCCGACACGTTCCCGGGGTTGGGAGGCACCACGACCGCCGGGACCGACAGGATGTCGATCAGGCGGCAGACCAGCAGTGGCCCGGAGCCGCCGAAGGCCACCATCGGGAAGTCGCGCACGTCGAGCCCGCGCTTCACGGTGATCTGCCGGATGGCGTTCGACTGGTTGAAGGCGCTGATCTCCAGGATGCCGACGGCCGTGCGCTCCGGCGACAGGCCGAGCTTGTCCGCCAGGGCCTCGACGCCGGCCCTGGCCGCGCCCGCGTCGAGGGGAATCTCGCCGCCGAGCAGGTGGGGCGGCACGCGGCCGAGAAAGACGTGGGCGTCGGTGACCGTGACGTCGGTGCCGCCCTTGCCGTAACAGATCGGCCCAGGGTCGGCTCCCGCCGACTTCGGCCCGACCTTCAGCGTGCCCTCGGGCGAGATCCAGGCGATCGAGCCGCCGCCCGCGCCGACGGTCACGATGTCGATCATGGGGATCTTGCAGGGGTACCGGCCGATGGAGCCCTCTGTGGTGAGGGACGGCTCGCCGTCGACGACGACCGCGACGTCCGTCGAGGTGCCGCCCCCGTCGAGCGTGATCACCGAGGGGTGCCCCGCCGTGCCGGCGATGAGCGCGGCGCCGAGCGCCCCCGCCGCCGGGCCTGACAGCACCGTCGTGATCGGCTGGTGGACCACCTCGGACGCCGACAGCACCCCGCCGTTGCTCTTCATCACCGAGAACGGCATTCCCAGGCGCGAGGACAGGTTCGCGATGTAGCGCCGCATGGTGGGCTTGACCGCGGCGTCCACCAGGGTCGTCACCGAGCGCTCGTACTCGCGGTACTCCCGCAGCACGTCGCTCGAGATGGACACGACCGCGCCGGGATGCTCCCGCTCGAGCACGGCCCGCATCCGCCGCTCGTGCGCCGGGTTGGCGTAGGAGTGCAGGAAGCACACCCCGATGGCGGTGACGCCCTGGTCTCGGTACCACCGTGCCACTTCCGCGGCTTCCTCCTCGTCGAACGGCCGCACCTCCTCGCCGAGGTGGTCGAGCCGCCCGCCGACCGTCTTCACCCGGTGTACGGGGACGATGCGCGGCGGTTTGACCCAGAAGTACGAGTTGCCGTAGCCGTCGGGGACGCTCTGCCGGGCGATCTCCAGGATGAACTCGAACCCCTCGGTGGTGACGAAGCCCAGGTCGACCGGGCGGTCCTCGAGGAGCTGATTGGTGGCGACGGTCGTGCCGTGCACGATGCCGCCGACGTCGGACAGGCTCAGGCCGGAAAGGACTTTGTGCACGCCGTTCATGAACCCGTCCGCCGGGTTCGCCGGAGTCGAGGGGGTCTTGGTCGTGGTGATCTCACCGGTCTGCTCGTCGACGGCGACCACGTCGGTGAACGTGCCTCCGGTGTCGACACCGATACGGACGCTGCGCATGCCTTCAGTGTTTACTGAACCCCTCGAGCCTCCGGAATCAGCAAGATTCGCCAAGGAATCGACCTCTCATCGGCAGTTCTCGTCCTCCAGCAAGGCCGGCCAGCACCTCGGACCTCGCATCCTACGCAAACCCCTTACCACGCATGCGGAACCCAGCGGCCGCGGGAACGGTAGGAGAGGCATGGAGCGACGCGACTTCTTCAAGATCACGGGCGGCCTCGCGGGCGCGGCCCTGCTGACGTCCTGCACGGGGAAACCGGCCGCCAACCCCCCGTCCCCCGGAAGCGGCACGCCGAGACCCCCTGCCCAGGTCCTCTACGCCGACGTCTCGGCCCATCTGTCGGCCCTCGACGCGGCAAGCGGCAGCACGATCCTCTCCGCGGCCCGGACCGTGCCCGCGGCCGACTGGGGGCGCCTCTACACCGTGTCCCCGGCGAGCGAACTGCTGACCCTCGACGCGCGGACCGGCGGGGAGGTGACCCGCACCACCGTTCCACCCGGCATCGTCGCCCGCGTGGTGTCCCCGCACGGAAACGCGGTGGCCCTCGGCGCCCCTCCCCCCGCCTCGCCGTACGGCAGGCCGGGACGCCGTGCCACGACGCTGGTCATCGCCGACCCCACCGGATCCACGGCGCCCAAGGTGGTGCGCCTGAACGGCAACTTCGAGCCGGACGGCTTTTCCATCGACGGCGATGTCCTTTTCGTCCTGCAATATCTCCCCGCCACCTCGCCGGACAGCTACCGCGTCAGGGCGTACGACATCCAGCAGGGGTCGCTCGGGCCCCTGCTCACCCGCGACAAGCAACCCGTGCCGAAGGGCGCCGAGGAGACCATGCGGGGCGACGGGCGCGTCGCCGTGCTCGCCCCCGACCACCAGCGGCTCTACACGCTCTACACCCACCAGCCCAACCACCTGCACACCCGCGACCTGGTCGCCGGGCGGACGAAGGCAGTCCACGCGTTCGTCCACGTGCTGGACCTGGGCCAGCGCTGGGCGTACTGCCTGGACCTGCCCGCGCCGTTCGGGCGGGGTCCGGCGGAGGGCCACGCGCTGGCCGTCTCCTCCGACGCCCTGTACGTCTACGACGGCGCCAGCGGGACCCTGGTGCAGGCGAGCACCGAGTCGCTCCGGATCCAGCGGACCGCCTCGATCGGCACGGCCTCCGGCACGGCTTCGGCCGCCACCGCCGGAGGCTCGCTCTACGTGGCCGCCGGGCCGTCCGTGCGCGCCGTCGACCGCGGATCCCTGGCCGTCCGGGGCGAGTGGAGGTTGCCGGCCGCGGCCCGGGGCGTCGCGGTGAGCCCGGACGAGACCAGCGTCTACGCCGGCGTCACCGACGGTGTCGTTCGCTTCGACAGCCGGGGGGGTCGCGAGCTCTCGCGTGTGGCCGTCCGGGGCCTCTCGCAGCTCCGCTACGTGTCCGCCCAGACCAACGGGTGACCACGCTGGTCCAGGCGTCACAGTGCGCATGAACCCCGCCCCGCCCGGGCGTCCGCCGAACTGTATGCTGACGCCCCGTGAGTGAAACGTCCGCCCTGTCGACCGCTCCCGCGCACCCCCACCGCGATGGAGTGCTGAGGTTCTTCCACGGCCCGATGGACTGCGGCAAGTCCACGCTCGCGCTGCAGATGAACTACAACCACGGCCGCCAGGGCAGGCGGGGCCTGGTGCTCACCAAGCACGACCGCTCGGGCGGGCCGAGGGTCACCAGCCGTATCGGCCTCGGCCTGGAGGCGATCGAGGTCACCGACGACCTCGACCTGGTCGCGCTCGTACGGGCGCACGAGCGCGTCGACTACCTCATCTGCGACGAGGCGTGCTTCTACACCTTGCCCCAGATCGAGCAACTCGCCGACCTCGTCGACGAGCACGGGATCGACGTCTACGCCTTCGGCCTCGCCTCGGACTTCCGGTCGCGGATGTTCCCCGCGGCGCAGCGCCTGTTCGAGCTGGCCGACGAGGTGTCCCGGCTCCAGGTGGAGGTGCTGTGCTGGTGCGGGCGCGAGGGCAGGCTGAACGCCCGCGTCGTGGACGGGGTCATGGCGCTCACCGGGGAGCAGGTCGTGATCGCCGACACCGACGGCTCCCAGGTGCACTACCGCGTTCTGTGCCGCCGCCACTACCGCACCGGCGACCTCGGCGCCTCACGGCCCGCGCGCCTGTCTCCCACACCCGCCTGATCCGTCTACACCACGCAGACTCCGTCGTCGTAGGCGTCGCCCGTAGCCGAAGGGGTCTGGCCGGTGAGGGTGGCGACCTCCTCCAGGGCGCCCAGCAGCGTGTCCTCGGGCTGCGCGCCCGAGACGGTGTACTTGCCCTCGAAGAGGAAGAGCGGCACCCCGCTGATGCCGAGGTCGCGCGCACGGTCGAGCTGGGCACGAGTCTCCTCGGCGCCGTCCTCACCGTCGAGGGACACCTGAAGGCCGGCCTCGGCGGCGAGCGTGGTGAGGGTCTCGCGGCTGCCGATGTCAAGGCCGTCGGTGAAGTGGGCGCGGAACAGCCGCTCGGCCATCTGCTCCCCCTTGCCGTGCCGGGTCGCCGCCAGGATGAGCCGGTGGGCGTCGAAGGAGTTCGCGTGAATCGCGCGGTCCATGCGCAGGTCCAGCCCCGACTCGCTGGCGGCGCCGACCACCCGGCCCATGAGCTGGCGCGTCTGCTCCTGCCCGCCGAACTTGCGCTCCAGCCATGTGCTGAGCGGCTGACCGAGGGACTCCGCCTCCGGCGCGAGCTGGAACGGGCGGAACTGCACCTCCACCTCACCGCCCTGGTCGCGGTAGCGCTCCACCGCGCGGGCGAGCCGGGTGTGGCCGATGTAGCACCACGGACAGACGACGTCAGAAAAGATCTCAACCTTCACAACAGGCTGAACCAGGCACCTCAGGCATACATTCCGGACGAGCCCCTCACGGGGCGGACAAGATGTCGTCCATTCTGGAGGCGAGCTGGAGAGGGTCGTCGCCGAGCAGCGCGGACGTCGCGCGCCACCAGGCGAACCACTCGCCGCTGCGCCACATCCAGTCGACCCGCTCGATCGCGGCGATCACGTCACCCTTCGCCTGCCACCACGGGCCGACCTGCTCGGCCGTGGCACCGTGGCGCAGCGCCCACTGGCGCAGGAGCTCGGCGGCCCGCTGGTCCACCGTGACGGCGTACGGGTCGGGGTCCTCGCCGGGGAGGGGGTGGGGACCGAGCCCCGCCGCCACGCCCCAGCTCCACTGGGCCTCGGCGGGTCTGGAATAGCGCAGCGAGGCGAAGTCGAGGTTGGAACCCAGCCTGCCGTCGGGCCTCTCCACCACCACGGCGTCCAGGCGGCCGCCCGCGTCGAACGCGACGACCAGGCGCAGGCCCGGAGCGGCGTCCTCGGGAAGGCCGACACGATCCTCCGCCTGCCAGGAGTTGAGGTCGACAGAACCGATCGGCGCGCCCCACGCCACGTCGGCGGTGTCGTCGGCGACCCACGCCGCCAGCATCTCGAGCACGGTGAGGTCGGTCCACGGCTCGATGGCGGTGTTCGCGGCGAGCACCTCGTCGGGCGCGGGGATCTTCCCGTCGCGGCCCGCCGACCACCAGCCCTTGCCGAGCACCCCTGTGCCGATGAGCAGCCCGGCGGTCGCGGCCAGCTCGGAGGACCGCCTCGTGAGCGCGGCCCCCTGCGCCAGCTCGGCGCATCGGGCCATGCGGTCTTCGCCGAGCACGGCTCTCGCCTCGTCCAGCAGCGATCCGGCCGTCGGGTGCTCCTCACCCAGCAGATCATGGATGAGCCGTCGGGCCTCCGATCGAGCGTCCTCCGCACGGAACTCTCGCATATCCCCACGTTACGCCCGGAGATCCTCTTCCGCGAGATTCCGTGACAACCTTGGAATACCCCGGCGCGTACGGCACGCTGAGCTGCGCTGACGCCGGAACGGCGACTCGTGCACGGGTGAACGCGGCTTACCGCCGGCGGCCCGTGCGGCCGAGCACCCAGCCGATCACGGCGCTGCCGAGCGCGACGCCCGCACCCATGCCGAAAGCCGCCAGCACCGGCCAGACCGGGGCGCCGGCCCGCCGGCCTCGCGGCCGCTCGAAGACCTGCCCCGCCTCGCGCTCGAAGACCTGGCCCGCACCTACTGGAGACCCGCTCGCCTCGAGCGCTGAGCCTTCCGCCGGGGCCGGAGTGCCGGCCGTTGCGGACGGCACGAGCGCCACCTCGGCGGGGCCGCCGGCAGCCGGGCCGACCTGGAGGTGGTGCTCGACCGCGCTGAAGAACTCGCCGGCGGTCTTCTTGGCGACCGAGCCCAGCATCCGCTGCCCCACGCCGCCGATCATGCCGCCGACGACGGCCTCGGCGTCGTAGTCCACCCGGGTCGAGCCGCCGTCGACCTCGCTCAGCCGGATCCGCACGGTGGCGTCCACGGTGCCGGGGGCTCCGGCGCCCCGCGCGCGGAGCGTGAACCGCTCGGGCTCCTCGGGGTCGGACAGGGCGACCTCTCCCTGGTAGACGCCCTTGATCGAGGCGACGCCCGCGCTCACCGTCATCCGGTAGGTGTCGGCGCCCGTGGCCTCGAGGCGCTCACATCCCGGGATGGTCCGCACCAGGACCGCCGGATCCTGAAGGGCGGCCCACACGCGACCTCGGTCGACCCCGACCACGGCACTGCCAACGACCTTCATGGACACCTCCGATTCCGAGAGACTAGAGACTTGCCCATGACGCGGATAAGGGCAACATCTGCCCGCTGGTGACGCCAGGGGTCATCAGTTCTCGCCTGCCCGCGGCCGCCTGCCCCGCGGAGATCACGCTAACACCACGGCCCCGACCGGCCGCACACGCTGAAAACTCGTCGATGTCGAACTATGGCCAGTGGTCCTTGCGAAGAGCTCGCGGCTGAAGCCGCGGGTGATCGCGGGGTTGCGGCAAGGGATCATCCCGGTGGCAAGATGGCTCACCATGATCTGGGGACGGACGGCGTTACGCGTCGCGCTCGGGGTGGCACTGGCGGGGATCTGCTCGGCAAGCGGCACCGTCCCGCCGGCCGCGTCGGAGGCCGCCCTACCACCCCTCGCGCGCTCCGGCACGGTCCCCTCTGACGCGACTCCCTACCCCGCTCCCACCGCCTTCCCGTCCTCCGCCCCCATCCCCTCCGCGTACGCGACTCCGTACCCCGGCCCCACCCCCTCCGCGAGCGTGACGTCCCCCGGTCCCACGGGGGCGCTCCCCGGGCCCGGCGAGGTCGGGCGCATCCGCGAACGGCCCGGCGGCCTGCCTCCGGTGATCACGGCGATCCCGACGAAGCGCAAGGTCGTCTTCCTCACCATCGACGACGGCTGGGAGCAGGATCCGGGGTTCGTCGAGCTGGTCAGGGAACGCGGGGTCCCGATCACGGTATTCGCCATGCGGGACGCGGTGGAGGCCAGGGGCGTGCCCGATCCCTCGGCGGTCGGCGGGCACTACGTCGGCGCGGGCAAGTGGTCGTACTTCCGCGAGCTGCGCGACCTCGGCGTGCCGATCGAGGACCACACGCTCACCCACCCGGACCTCTGGCAACTCGGATACAAGCAGCAGAAGGCCGAGATCTGCGGCTCCGCCAAGGTCATCACGAGGGAGATCGGGCGACGCCCCGTGCTCTTCCGGCCGCCCTTCGGCAACTTCGACGAGGCGACCATCCGGGCCGCCAAGGCGTGCGGCCTACCGGCCATCCTGCTGTGGACGGCCAGCGTCCAGCCGGGCGGGAAGATCTCCTATCAGACCCCCGACAAGAAGCTTCACGCCGGCGACATCCTGCTGCTGCACTTCCGTGCCCATCTGGCCAGGGACTTCCGCATCCTGCTGGACAAGATCGAACGGCAGGGATTCGAGCTCGGTGACCTGAACGCCTACCTCGGGGCGGCCCGCGTCCTGGCCCCCGCTCCCCCCGGCGGCGTACTCCTGCATCAGCCCCTGGGGTGACGCGCCCGGCCCGGCCGGGGACCGACCATTGGATATGCCGCCGGAAAGACCTGGGGGCCGATCCAGGGACGGCGGGGCAGGGGTCCTCCCTTCCGGACGCCCCGGCGAGCGCTCCCGGTTTCGCAGGGTGGCCAGGTGCCGCGAGCGGGGGGCGGCCGGTCGACGGCGAGCCCGTACGGAGGCCGGGCTCGCCGGTGTGACGAAGATCGCAGAACTCGCGGCACCTTCCCCACTCGTTTGCTCTACAGGCTGTAGTACTACTAGAAGTAGAACTACGACGTGTAGAGCTCCTTACCCGTGAGGGAGACATGGACGCACTGGACCTGGCGCGGTGGCAGTTCGGGGTCACCACCGTGTACCACTTTCTCTTCGTACCCTTGACGATCGGACTCGGGATCTTCGTCGCCGGGCTGCAGACGGCCTGGCATCGCACGGGCCAGTACCGCTATCTCACGCTGACCAAGTTCTTCGGGAAGCTCTTCCTGATCAACTTCGCGATGGGCGTGGTCACGGGCATCGTGCAGGAGTTCCAGTTCGGGATGAACTGGAGTGAGTACTCCACGTTCGTCGGCGACGTCTTCGGAGCACCCCTGGCGCTGGAGGCGCTGCTCGCGTTCTTCCTGGAGTCGACGTTCCTCGGCCTGTGGATCTTCGGCTGGGAGCGGCTGCCCAAGAGGATCCACCTGGCGTGCATCTGGGCCGCCGCCATCGGATCGAACCTGTCGGCGTACTTCATCCTGGCGGCGAACGCCTGGATGAAGCATCCGGTGGGCTACGAAGTGGTCGGCGGCCGAGCCCGGATGACCGACCTGTGGGCCGTGCTGACCAACTCCACGGCCCTCGCCCAGGTGCCCCACGTGATCGCCGCCGCCTTCGTCGTCGCGGGAGGGTTCGTCATCGCGGTCAGCGGCTACCGGATCCTGCGCGAGCGCCGCCTCGCCGCCGACCGGGGCGCCACCGTGCCCCTCACCCGGGCGGCGCGCGGCCGGGTGAGCGGCACGGCCGACCCGGCCATGTGGCGGACCAGCCTTCGCGCGGCGCTCGTCATGACGGCCATCGCGGGGGCGGTCGTCGCGGGGAGCGGCGACATGTCGGGGCAGCTCCTTAGCGAGCAGCAGCCCATGAAGCTGGCCGCCGCCGAAGGTCTCCGGCACGACGAGAAGGGAGCGCCGTTCTCGCCCTTGCCGGGTCTCGAGGTGCCGAAGGTGCTCAGCCTGCTGGCCGCGCACGACCCGAACGCCGAGGTCCAGGGCATCGACGACATCCAGCGGCGGTACGAGAGCAGGTTCGGCCCCGGCGACTACCAGCCGAACCTCCCGGTGGTGTTCTGGTCGTTCCGCGTCATGGTCGGGTTCGGGCTGACCACGGTAGGCCTCTCGGTCCTCGGGCTCTGGGCGACACGGCGCCGCCGCGGGACGCCGGAGTGGTTCGCCAGGGTCTGCCTGCTGGCGCTCCCCCTGCCCACCCTCGCGATGGTCGCCGGGTGGCTGCTCAGCGAGATCGGGCGGCAGCCCTGGACCGTGCAGGGCGAGCTGCTCACGGCGGCCAGCGTGTCCCCCGGGGTGGCCCTCAGCGAGGTGGCGATCTCCCTGGCGATCTTCACGGTCCTGTACGGCGTGCTCGCGCTGGCCGAAGCGAAGCTGCTGGTCCGGCACATCAAGGCGGGGCCAGAACCCGTCGGGCCGTCCCCCGGACCCGACCTGCCGGATGACGCCGGCGCAGAGGCGGCCCCGCTCGTCCCGACCCTGATGTACTAGGAGAACGCCATGGAGCTCACCACCGTCTGGTTCGTGGTCATCGCGTTCCTGTGGACCGGTTACTTCGTGCTCGAGGGCTTCGACTTCGGCGTCGGCGCGCTGCTTCCCCTGCTCTCCCGGAGCGAGGACGAGCGCAGGCAGCTGCTGGCCACCATCGGCCCGGTCTGGGACGGCAACGAGGTGTGGCTGATCACGGCCGTCGGCGCCATGTTCGCGGCCTTCCCCGCCTGGTACTCCGGGCTGCTCAGCGGCTTCTACCTGCCGCTGGTCATGGTGCTGGTCTCGCTCATCGTGCGCGGAGTGGCCCTGGAGTGGCGCGGCAAGGTCGAGGCCAGGGAGCGCGCGCTGTGCGACGCGGGCATCGTGACGGGCAGCGTCGCCACGGCGTTCCTGTGGGGGGCGATCTTCGGCAACCTGCTGTACGGCACCACCCAGGCGACCGTGCTCGGCGGGGCGCTCTCGCTGGCGCTGGCCGTCCTGCACGGCGCGGTTTTCGTCGCGCTGAAGACCGCGGGACCGCTTCGCTCCAGGGCACGCCGCGCCGCGCTTGCCGTCGCGGTCGTCGCCCTCCCCGTCGCCATCGTGGCGCTCCCCGCGCTCCCGTCCGCTGGACAGGATGGGGCGGACTGGACCTCGCATCCGCTGCTGTGGGCCGCTGCCGTGGCGGCCATGGTCGCCCTGGCCGCCGCCGTCGCGCTGATCTGGCGCCACCGCGAAGGGTGGGCGTTCACCGCCACCGCCGCGTCGATCGTGCTGGCCACCGGCGCGCTCTTCGGAAGGCTGTGGCACGCGCCGCTTCCCGGCCTCACGGTGGCCGAGGCGGCCTCCGGCCCGTACACGCTCGGGATCCTCACCTGGATCGGGCTGATCGCGCTGCCGTTCGTGCTGGCGTACCAGGGGTGGACCTACTGGGTGTTCCGCAGGCGCGTCACCGCCTGAGCCGGCCGGCGCGGCCGAAGGCCCGCGGGCGCGGACCGGAAGGTCCGCGCCCGCTTCGCCGCCGACGTGGTCAGCAGGTGGGGCCCACGGCGTCGATCCTCCTGCCGAAGTTGGTGTCGTACGCCTTGGCGTAGTCACCCTTGTTCACCTTGCGCTTCTCCTGCGGCTTCCAGTCGATGAAGCAGCCCTCGGCGTTGGCGATGAAGGAGTAGACGTGGTCGTGGAGGTTCGACGGCATGTCGCGGTAGCCGCTCGACGGCTTCCAGCTCCACGACGGCCCGGAGTAGTTACGGTCGTGCCAGAAACAGATGTCCCCGTCCGCGCAGCTCGCGGCCGCACGCCGGAATGCCGCGGAATCCTGGGAGGCCGCGCTCGGCGGCGCCGCCTCCGCCGGAGCCGGGGCGGCGAACGCCACCATCATGAGCCCGATGACGCCCGTCGCCGCGGCGACGCGCTTCGTGCGTGTCTGTGGCTGCACTGCGGTTCCTCCTCGTGTCCGGTTGCGCCGGAGACGCCCCTGCTCGGTGGCGATCTCCAAGCTCTTCCGTCACGCAATGTAGCAAGGAGAACACGGAGTGCAATGATCCTTTCCGGCCACAGCGAGCTGGCGGACACGGCAGGGAAGAGTCGCCACCGAGACAGAGAGAGGGTTACGACGCCGCGAGAGCCCGCAACTCATGGAGGTCGGAGGGCGAGATGGGCATCCGGTCGATCGTGATGCCCTCGGCGTCCTCGATGGCCGAGGCGATGACGGCGGACACCGGGATCACCCCCGCCTCGCCCGCGCCCTTGATCCCGAGGGGGTTCAGCGGCGACGGCGTCTCCAGGTGGGCGGTCTCGATGTACGGCACCTCCGTGGCGTACGGCATCAGGAAGTCCATGAAGGAGGCGTTCAGGAGCTGCCCGTGGCCGTCGTACACCATGCGCTCGTACAGCGCGCCGCCGACGCCCTGGGCCACTCCCCCGTGGATCTGCCCTTCGACGATCATCGGGTTGATGAGCCTGCCGCAGTCGTGCACGACGGCGTACCGCAGGATGCGGATCTCGGCGGTGTCCGGGTCGGTCTCGACGATGGCCGCGTGCATGCCTGAGGCGAAGGTCGAGCGCACCGGGGAGAAGTAGTCGCGGCCCTCCAGTCCCGGCTCCTCGCCCTCGTCCACGGGCGGGCGGTCCATCGAGGCGACCCCTGAGAACTGCGTGGCCCGCTTGGTCTCCTCGTCGAAGGCGTACCGCAGGGGGTTGGACAGCACGGCGACCGTCCCCAGGGGGATGGACGCGCCCGGGTTTCCGACCACGTGGACCACACCGTCCTCGATCTCGAGGTCGCGCGGATCGGCCTCCAGCGCGTCGGCGGCGATCCTCAGCGCCTTGTCACGCACCTTGCGGCAGGCAAGGGCGATGGCGTTGCCGCTCATCACCGCGGCGCGCGAGGCGAACGTGCCGACGGCGTACCCGAAGCGCCGCGTGTCGCCCGTCACCACAGAGACCTTGTCCAGCGGCACCCCGAGCTCGGTGGCGGCGATCTGCGCGAACACCGTCTCGTGCCCCTGTCCCTGCGAGGTGAGGCCGGTGGAGACGTGCACCCGCCCGTCGGAGGTCACCTGCACGTGGCCGCCTTCGTACGGCCCGACACCCGTGCCCTCGACATAGCAGCCGATGCCGATGCCGAGCCGCCGCCCCCGCGCCTCGGCCTCCGCCTTCAGCGCCGCGAAGCCGTCCCAGCCGATCAGCTCCTTGATCATCCTCAGCGACTCGGGGTAGTCGCCGCTGTCGTAGATCAGCGGGCGGCCGTCCTGGAAGATCAGGCCCTGGTCGTAGGGGAACTGGTCGGGCTGGATGAAGTTGGCCGCGCGCACCTCCGTGCGGTCGAGGCCCAGGTGGGCCGCGATGCGGTCCATGGTGCGCTCCATGCAGAACACCCCCTGCGGGCGTCCGGCTCCGCGGTACGGCGTGACCTGCACCGTGTTGGTGTAGATCGAGGTGAACTCCACGCGGTAGGCGCCGATGCGGTACGGCCCGAGTAGCTGGGTGGCGGTGATGATCGGCACGATGATGCCGTACGGGGTGTAGGCGCCGTGGTCGTGCAGGATCGTCACGTCCAGGCCGAGGACGTGGCCCTGGTCGTCGAAGCCGACGCGCACGTGCTGCACCTGGCCGCGCTCGTGGGCCGAGGAGATGAAGTGCTCGCGGCGGTCCTCGATCCACTTGACCTCCTGGCCGAGCAGCATCGCCGCCCACGGGACGAGAACCTCCTCCGGCCAGGGGTGCACGATCTTCACGCCGAACCCGCCCCCCACGTCCGGGGCGATCACCTCGACCGACGGCAGGGGCAGGCCCAGCTTCGACGCGATGGCCATCCGGACGCTCGTGGAGGTCTGCGTGGAGGAGAAGACCCGCAGCGACCGGTCGTCCGCGTCCCACCGGGCGTAGACGCCCCGGCCCTCCAACGGCATGGACGCGCTGCGCTCGAAGTCGAGCCGGAACGACAGCACGTGGGGCGCGGCGTCGATGGCCTCGCCAGCTCCCAGGCCCTGCGGGGACGGCACCTCCTGGACGAGGTGGGCGCCGGCGTTGCCGGGAACGTCCTGGTGGACGAGGTGGGCGCCCTGCGCCGCCTCCTCGATGCCGACGACCGGCTTGAGGAACTCGTAGTCCACCTCGATGAGGGCGGCGGCGTCCTCGGCGAGGTAGCGGTCGCGGGCCACCACCATCACCACGGGCTCGCCGACGTGCCGGACGATCTCCCTTGCGAGCGGGTAGGCGGTGCGGCCGTGGGTCAGCGCCGGGTGCGGGATCAGCAGGGGAAGCGGGTCGCGGACCCGCTCAGGCAGGTCCTCCCAGGTGTAGATCGCGACCAGGCCGTCCACGTCCAGGGCGGCCGACACGTCGATGTCGCGGATGCGGGCGTGCGCGTGCGGCGACCGCACGAACGCGGCGGCGAGCGCGCCGTTCCCGAGGTCGTCGACGTAGCGGCCCTGCCCGGTGATCAGCCGCAGGTCCTCCCTGCGCTGGACCCGCTCGCCGAACAGCTTCGTCGTCACGCCTCATCACCCATCAGCTCGGCCGCGCGGTGGACCGCCTTGACGATGTTCTGGTAGCCGGTGCAGCGGCCCAGGTTGCCCGAGATGCCCTCGACCACCTCGTCGTCGGTGGGCGAAGGGTTGTCGCGCAGCAGGGCGGTGGCCGAGCACAGGAAGCCGGGGGTGCAGAAGCCGCACTGCAGCGCGTGGCACTCGGAGAACGCCCGCTGGACCGGCGACAGCGACCCGTCGGGCCCGCTCAGACCCTCGACCGTGGTGATCTCGTGGCCGTCCACGGAGACCGCGAAGGTCAGGCACGACCGCACCGGCGCGCCGTCCAGCAGGACCGTGCAGCACCCGCACACGCCGTGCTCGCAGCCGACGTGGGTGCCGGTCAGGCCGAGCTCGCGGCGGAGGCAGTCGGACAGCAGCCGCCGGCCCGGCACCTTAGCCTCCCGAAGGACCCCGTTCACCGTAAGCGTGATCTCGTGCAGCGCCTCACCCATGAGAGGTCTCCTCCGCTCGTTCGTCCGCGGCCTCCTGTGCGGCGATCCTCAGCGCCCGCTCGGCCAGGACCCCGGTGAGGTGCCGGCGGTAGGCGGCGGTCGCGTGGATGTCCCCCTCGGGATCGATGCGGTCCCGTACATCTCGCGCCACAGCGGCCCAGTCGACCGAGGCGGCGGGCCGGTGGGCGCACACCTCGGACACATCGAGAAGGACCGGGACCGGGCCGACGCTCACGCAGGCGACCCTGGCCGAGGCGATCCGGAGGTCCTCGTCGAGGCTCACCACGGCGGCGGCCCCCGCCATGGCGTAGTCGCCGTGCCTGCGCGCGACCTCGCAGAAGGCGCTGCCGGTGCGGGGTGGCAGGGAGGGGAAGAACGCTGAGACGGCCAGCTCGCCCGGCTCGACGGCCGACTCCAGCGGGCCGGTGAAGAACGCGGCCGCCGGGACCTCCCGCACGGGGCCCGCGTGCCGCGCCAGTCGTACCGACCCGTCGAGGACGGTGAGCACGGCGGGCAGCTCGGCCGAGGGGTCGGCGTGGACCAGGCTGCCGACGACGGTGCCGCGGTTGCGGATCACCGGGTGGGCCACCAGCTTGAGCGCGGCCCGGAGCAGGGGCTGGGCCCTCGCGACGGAGGACGAGCGCTCCACGGCCGCGTGCCTGGCCAGCGCGCCGACGCGCACGCCGCCCTCCTCCACCGAGACGGTGTCGAGGGCGGCGACGCGGTTGATGTCCACCAGGTGCGACGGCGCGGCCAGCCGCATGTTGAGCAGGGGGATCAGGCTCTGGCCACCGGCAAGCACCTTGCCGTGCGGCCCCGCCCCGGCGAGGATCTCGAGGGTCTCGCCGAGGCTGCGGGGCGCGTGGTAGTCGAACGCCGAAGGCTTCACGTGCTGCTGTCGCTCCCTTCCACGAGAACCGGCGCGGGCCCGGACTCCACCGCCGGCCGCGACCGCCCGGCGATCGCGCGCAGCAGGTGGTATCCGCCGAGCACCACGATCGTGCCGAGCGCGATGCCGGCCAGCGAGAAGCCGTTGGTGATCTGGTGGGACACGGGCCCGATGGCGAGGATGATGCCCGCTCCGATCGGCACCATGTTCACCGGATCGGAGAAGTCGACGCGGTTCTCTATCCAGATCTTGGCGCCCAGCAGGCCGATCATGCCGTACAGGATGACGGTGATGCCGCCGAGCACGCCACCCGGGGTGGCGGCGACCAGCGCGCCGAACTTCGGGATCAGTCCGAACAGGATCGCGACGACGGCGGCGATGTAGTAGGCGGCCGTGGAGTAGACCCGGGTGGCCGCCATGACGCCGATGTTCTCGGCGTACGTGGTGGTGGGCGAGCCGCCGACCGCGGTGGCCACGGCCGTTCCGACGCCGTCGGCGAAGACCGCGCGGCCCATGTACGGGTCGACGTCGGTGCCGGTCATCTCGCCGACGGCCTTCACGTGCCCGATGTTCTCGGCGATGAGGGCGATGACGGCCGGCAGGACCAGCACAATGGCGGACCCCGCGAACTGCGGCGCGTGGAATGTCGGCAGCCCGAACCAGGGGGCGTCCGCGACCGCCTGGAAGTTCACCCGTGGGTGGGTGTCGACTTTTCCGATGCCCGCGTTGAAGGCCGTGATGTTCCCGAAGGCCTTGTCGGCCACCCAGGAGAGCACGAAGCCGATGACCAGTCCGAGCAGGATGCCGATGCGCCCGATGAACCCCTTGAAGGCCACGATGATGACGAAGGTGACCACCATGGTGATCAGGGCTATCCACTGGTCCTGCGGCCAGTAGACGTCGGACACGACGTAGGCGAGGCCGAATCCGATGAGCATGACGACCGCGCCGGTCACGACGGGCGGGAAGACCTTGTTGATGGCCCGGACGCCGAGGTAGTGGATCGCGACGCCGCACAGGGCCAGCACGACGCCGGCCACCAGGATCGCGCCCGTCACCGTGGCGCTGTCGCCCCCGGCCGCGCGGATCGCGACCACGGCACCGACGAACGACGCGGACGTGCCCAGATAGCTCGGGATCCTGCCCTGCACGATCAGCAGGAACAGGATCGTGGCGACGCCCGACATCATGATCGCCAGGTTGGCGTTCAGCCCCATCAGCAGAGGGAACACGAACGTGGCACCGAACATGGCGATGACGTGCTGCGCGCCGAACCCGACCATGCGTGGCCAGCTCAGCCGCTCGTCGGGCTTGACCACCTCCCCCGGGGCCAGACCCCGCCCGTCGCCGTGCAACTTCCATCCGAAGGCCATGAGAGCCCCTTCACTGACCGGGCCGGGCGGTCGGTGGCCACCCCGCAGGCGGACCTCCGCGGCGTATCGCTGCTGTCTCTGTGTCGCTGTTGACTACGCCCGAGCGAGGCGCCCCGCGCGGTGAACGCCGGGGAGTCCTCTCCCGTTGCGGGCACATTAGACCTGTGAACGGGCGCCCACATGGTAAGGAGTTGCCAAACGTGCCGCACCGACCAGCAGTCCTCTTGCGCACCAGCACTCCCAGAGTCCCGTGAGGGTCTCCAGAGGGCGGCACGATCAGATCCCGCGCATGCGGAGCACGTGCAGGGCCAGTGTCAGGTTGAGGCGCAGGTGGGCGTCCTCGGTGAAGTTGCCGAGCATGCGTTCCAGCTTGCCGATGCGGTACCTCAGGGTGTTGTAGTGGAAGTGCAGGCGGCGCGCGGTCTCGGCGACGTTGAGGTTGGTCTCCAGCAGCACCTGGAGGGTGCGGCGAAGGTCGGCGTTCTCGGCGTCCTCGTCGAGGGCCAGCGGGCCGAGGGTCTCCTTCACGAAGGCGTGCAGCTCGGCGGTGTCGTTGACCAGCGACAGGAGCCGGTAGACGCCGAGCTGGTCGAAGTGGGCGACGGCGCCCGTCCCGTGGAGCTGCCGCCCTACCCTGGCGGCCTTCAGCGCCTGCCCGTAGGCGTCGGGCAGCGTTTCGGCCCCCTGGGCGACCCTGCTCATGCCCGTGGAGAAGGTCGCGGGCTGGCAGTCGGCGAAGGCCGCCACGGCGTCCTTGGCCAGGCGGGTCATGTCGACGCCCGATCCTACGACCGCGACGACCTCGTGGGAGAAGCCCGCCACGGCGCCGCGCGGATCGTGCCGCCTGAGGGCGGTGACCCACGCGGTGAGCAGCCGGTCGGGCGGGATGTCCCACTCGGGGTCGATCTCGGCGACGAGCACGCCGACGGGCCGTTCCAGATCCCACCCGAAGGCGCGGGCCCGCGAGGCGATCCTGGACCCGCCACGGCCGGTGAGGACGTCGCGCAGGAAGTCGGCGCGATACTTGCTCTCGACGGCGGTGACCGCCTCCTGCCTGGTCACGACCAGGGCGGCCACCGTGGCGGCACGTTCCAGAATGCTGATGTCGCCGTCCCGCATGGCGCCCGCGGGGCTGTGGGCGACGATGCGCCCGTGGTGGTGTCCGCCCGCGACGACGGGGACGACGGTGTAGTCGCCGCCGGAGACCGCCGGGGCGGCCCGCAGCAGCACGGCGTCTCCCGCGGCGTCGAGAACGTTCCCGGCCGGGTCGACCACGGCCACGGCCACGTCGAGCAGCCCGGCCACCTCGGCGACGACCTCGCGCAGCCCCCCGCCGGCCAGCACGATCTGCACGAGCGCCCGGTGGGCCTCCTCCGTGCGGGCCAGCAGGGCGGCCTGCCGGTTGAGGATGTCGGTGAGCACCTGGTTGAGGATGTCGTCGAAGCCGACGTCGTTGGGCAGCAGGATGAGGGGGAAGCCGAGCCGGTCGGCCTGCTCCACCATCTCGGCCGGAAGCTCGTCGACGTACCTGCCGAGCTTGATGCCGAGCGCCGCGAGGCCCCGCTCGTCGAGGTCGGTGACGAGCCTGCCGAGTGACTGTGGGGTGTTCCGCAGGGGATATCCCGTTGTGAGCAGCAGCTCATGGGGTTTCACCCATGCGAGGATGTCGGGCACCTCCATGACGTTGAGTCGCTGGACGATGCGGTCGAGGCCGGTCCTGCCCCCGATGAGGCGGGCGCCGGCCAGTGTGGAGACGCCGAGAACCTCCCCCACGGACACACCGTGAATGATGGTGCCCGTGGAGGCCAAACGCATCGCCGGGGGTGATGGGTCCGCTGTCATGGTCATGCTCCAGGGTGGAACGCCGTTTCAGAGATTCTGACGGAACACTACGTCTGTCAACAAGAGCCAACTCTCCGGAGAACTGTTGGCATCTTTCTCCGTACGGTGAATCTCCAAGACCGTTCTACGGTCTCCCCAGACTCGCGGGGAGGCCGAGTGACACTGGGGACGCGTACACGGATCCAACATCGCGCGCCGTCGCATGCCAAGGTGTTCGGCGCCGCCAGCACAGCGCTGCGCCCTGCGCTCGAGTCGCCACGGCGGCCCGCGCGGGTGCTGGCGGTGTTCCCGCTTGGCGTCTACCTGGAGATCCGTACCGACGTCGAGCCGTTGGTCGTCGCCGTCGTCACCGGAGAGGCGACACGGCTGCCCAACGCCGTCGTGCTCGGCGACCCGCTGCCGGCGACCTCGGTCGGGGACGAGGCGGCCGTCGGCGACGGGTGCATCGAGATCGGCCGCGTCACCGTTCGCGTCCGCCGCTGGTGGGATCCGTCCCCCTCGCTCGGCCCCGTGGACCTGCCACGGCTCGCGCTGGTGCTCCCGAGTTTCGGCGAGATCTGCCAGGCGTCGGCCCGCAGGCCCGGTCTGGACCTGGACGGCGCGGCAGCGCTTCTGGCCGAGGGCTGCGCCGGAGGCTCGCTGACAAAGGTCATCACCGCCGCCGAGCAGCTCATGGGCCTCGGTCCCGGGCTGACACCCAGCGGCGACGACATGCTCTCGGGCGTGCTCGTGGCACTTCGCCGGCTCGGCCGGGCGTCGGGCGTGAGCAGGGCCGTGTGGCTGGCCGACTGGCTCGCGGCGACGGTGGCGTTCGACGCCCGCACCCGCACCACTCCGATCTCCGCGACGCTGCTGCACTGCGCCGCCCAGGGCCAGGCGTGCGCGGACGCGCTGGCGGTGCTGCGCGGGATCGCCGGCCACCAGCCCCTCGCACCGGCCGTGCACCGGCTGCTCCGGCTCGGCCACACCTCCGGCGCCGACCTCGCGTGGGGCCTGCGCACGGGCCTGGCCGCGGTGGTGGCCCTCGGCGGGAACCCGCGAACGACCAGGTGAGTTACCGCGTTATGGCTCCCCGTACGGGACACGGCGAGCGATGATCGACAGTGGGACGGATTTCATACGAGGGGCGGTGAGCGACCGTTGACGGATCTGGTGGATGTGCGTGCGGGGCTCTATCACGACTCGGTGAGCCTGATGCGGATCAGCCAGGCGCTGAGCTCCCGCCCGGGTGTCACCGTCGCGGTGGTGGCCATGGCGACCGAGCTGAATCTCGGCCTGGCCAGGGAGGCCGGGTTCGAGATCGCCGAGGCAGGGCCGACCGATCTGCTCGTCGCCATACGTGCCGAGTCCGAGGCGGCGATGAAGGACGCGGGGGAGGAGCTCGACCGGCAGTTCGCGGCCCTGGCGAGGGGCGGTCAGTCGGGTGGGCCGAGGGCCGAGAGCGCGCCGCGCACCACCCGGTCCGCCGCCAGGGCGTGGGACGCGACGCTCGCGTTGGTGTCGGTCCCCGGCCGGCACGCCTTCGCCGAGGCCATGGACGCGATCGACGCGGGCCTGTCCGTGATGATCTTCAGTGACAACATGCCCGTCGAGCTGGAAGTGCTGCTCAAGGACCGCGCGAAGGAGCGCGGCGTGCTGGTGATGGGCCCCGACTGCGGCACGGCGGTCGTGGGCGGGGCGGGTCTGGGCTTCGCCAACGTGCTCCGCCCTGGGCCGGTCGGCGTGGTCGCCGCCTCCGGCACCGGCGCCCAGCAGGTGACGTGCCTGCTGGACCATGCGGGCGCGGGGGTGAGCCACGTTCTCGGCGTCGGCGGCAGAGATCTGTCGGCGGCCGTGGGCGGCAGGTCCACACTGGTGGCTCTGTCCGCCCTGGACGCCGATCCGGCCACCGAGCTCATCGTCCTGATCTCCAAGCCGCCGGCCCCCGAGGTCGCCGACATCGTGCGCCAGGCCGTCGAGCGGCTGGGGACGCCCGTCGTCACCGCCCTGCTCGGCGCCGGGCAGGACGACCTCACCACGGCCGCAGAGAAGGCCCTGCGCGACCTCGGCGTCACGGTGCCCGAATGGCCCTCCTGGACCGTCCCGCAGCAGGCGGGATCCGCCGATCTGTGCGGTCTGTACTCCGGCGGCACGCTGTGCGCGGAGGCCCGCATCATCGCCGGCACCGGCTCGTTCATCGACTTCGGCGACGACCAGTACACCGTAGGCCGGGCGCATCCGATGATCGATCCCACCATGCGCCTCGAGGCGCTCGGTCGGGCCTCGGGCGTCGTGCTGCTCGACGTGGTGCTCGGCAACGCCGCCGAGCCCGACCCCGCTGACCGGCTGGCCCCCGCGATCCGCGAGGCCCGGGAGCGGGGCGCGGCCGTGGTGGTGGCCCTGGTCGGCACGGAGTCCGACCCGCAGGGCCTGCGCCGCCAGGCGGACGCCCTGGTCGCGGCCGGAGCGTCCGTGTTCACCTCCAACGCGGCCGCCGCGAGGCATGCCACGAGCCTGATCGGGAGTGCCCAGTGACGTTGTCCATGCTCGACGGCGAGCCTCGCGTGATCAGCGCCGGCGCCGCCGTGCTCGCCGAGGCGCTGGACCAGCAGGCCGTGCCACGCCTCGGGGTCGACTGGCGGCCGCCGCTCCCGGGCACCTCCGAGGCCCTGCTGAAGGTGCTGGCCGACCCGCGCAGGGAACGGGCGAACGAGCTTGCCGTGGGCCGGCTGCTCTCGGCCCGCCCGCAGCTCGTGGGAGTGCGTCCCGCCGGGGAGGTGCTCGACCTGCCGCCGCGCACGTTCTTCCACGCCGGTCCTCCCATCGACTGGGAGCGTGCCTCCGGCCCCATGCGCGGGGCGCTGATCGGCGCCGCCATCTTCGAGGGCCTTGCCGCCGACGCCGAGGAGGCCGAGCGCCTGCTGGTCTCGGGCAGCGTGATGCTCGACTCCTGCCACCACCACCGCACCGTCGGGCCGATGGCCGGGGTGGTGAGCCCGTCGATGTGGATGTTCGAGGTCCTCGACGTCGAGCACGGCGGCACCGCCTACTGCTCGCTGAACGAAGGCCTGGGCAAGGTGCTGCGGTACGGCGCCTACGGGCCGGAGGTCGTCGAGCGGCTGCGCTGGATGGGCGACGTGCTCGGGCCCGTGCTCGCGGGCGCGCTTGCCCTGAGCGGTCCGATCGACCTGCGGTCGCTCATCGCCCAGGCGCTCCAGATGGGCGACGAGCTACATAACCGTAACCGCGCCGCCACCTCTCTGCTGGTCCGCGAGATCGCCCCGGCGATCGTCGAGGCGTCCCCGGAGCACGCCGCCGCCGTCCTGCGCTTCATCAACGGCAACGATCACTTCTTCCTCAACGCCGGGATGGCGGCGGGCAAGGTAAGCGCCGACGCCGCGAGGGACGTACCCGGCTCCTCCCTCGTGGTCGCCATGGCGCGGAACGGCACCGATTTCGGGATCCAGGTGTCCGGGCTCGGGAACAGGTGGTTCACCGGTCCGGCCGGGGTCCCCGACGGTCTCTATCTCGGCGCGTACGGGCCGGACGACGCCAACCCCGACATCGGCGACTCCACCATCACCGAGACTTCCGGCCTTGGCGGGTTCGCCATGGCCGCCGCCCCGGCGATCGTCCGCTTCGTCGGCGGTGACGTGTCGGACGCGATAGCCGCCACCCGGTCCATGTACGAGATCACGCTGGCCGAGCACCCGGCGTACCAGATTCCCGGGCTCGGCTTCCGGGGAACGCCCACGGGGATCGACGTCGCGCTGATCGCGAGGACGGGGCAGCTGCCGATCGTCAACACCGGCATCGCGGGCCGCGTGGCGGGCACCGGGCAGGTCGGCGCGGGTCTGGTGAGCCCGCCGGCCGAGGCGTTCACCGCGGCTCTGGCCGCGCTCGCCGAGAAGTAAAAGAAGACTGAATTCCCATTGACCCGTTTTTGACCCTAATATCAGTGGCCAGCCTCACCGTCTTGATGACGCACATGATCCATGCCTGATCCATAAATGGGGATATGACGCGGACGAGCGTGAATTGGGGACCGCGGTATGACGACCGATCGGCGGCTCGGGATGGCACCCTCCATGGCCGAGGGTAAGAGCCCGATGGGCGGCGCCGGGGTCGCGCCGGAGGGTCAGGGACGGCTGGTGGGACGGCGGTACCGCCTGCTCTCGCCGGTCGGCCGTGGTGGCATGGGCATGGTCTGGCACGCCCATGACGTGCTGCTCGACCGTGACGTGGCGGTCAAGGAGCTGATCCTGCCGTTCGGCCTCGACCACGCGGGCAAGCAGGTCGCCCACCGCCGCATGCTGCGCGAGGCCAGGTCCGCCGCGCGGCTCAGCCACCCTGGCATTGTCACCGTCCACGACGTCGTCGAGGAGGACGGCCGTCCCTGGATCGTCATGGAGCTGGTCCGCGCCTGGTCGCTGGAGCAGGCCGTACGGCAGAGCGGGCCGCTGCCCGTGGTCCAGGCCGCCGAGATCGGCGTCCGCGTGCTCGACGCGCTCCGGCACGCCCACGCCGCCGGCATCCTGCACCGGGACGTCAAGCCGGGCAACGTGCTCCTCACCGCCGACCGAGTGGTGCTCACCGACTTCGGCATCGCCGCGATAGAGGGCGACGTCACCATCACCCAGACCGGGCTGCTCATGGGCTCGCCCGCCTACATCCCGCCGGAGCGGCTTCAGGGCCGCCCGATCACCCACGCGGCCGACCTGTGGTCGTACGGCGCGACGCTCTACGCCGCCGTCGAGGGCCGCCCGCCGTACGAGGGGCCGGACGCGGTGGCCGTGCTCGGCGCGGTGCTGACTCAGGAGCCCAACCGCCCGCAGCGGGCCGGGGCCCTGCTCCCGGTGATCGAAGGGCTGCTGCGGAAGAACCCCGCCGACCGCATGCCCGCCGCCCAGGCCGCCGACCTGCTGGAGCGGGTGCTGCGCACCCACGGCTCCGGCCTGTCCCTGCGAGGCCCGGACAGATACACCATGACCCCGCTGCCGACGCGGGCCGACTCCACACCGGTGCACATGCTTCCTCCCCTCGACCCACCGTCGGGTCCGATGCCCTCGCGCATCATCGAGACCCCGTCGGGTCCCGTGCGCATCCCGTTCGACCCGAACGCCGCCGACGCGGACGGCGGCCACCCCTACGACGCGCTGCGGAGCCCCTCGGGCCCGCAGCCGGGCAGCCCATACGACGCCCTCCGGAGCACTTCAGCACCACAGCCGGGCAACCAGTACGACGCCCTCCGGAGCACTTCAGCACCACAGCCGGGCAACCAGTACGACGCCCTCCGCAGCACCTCGGCGCCACAGCCGGGCAACCAGTACGACGCTTTCCGGAGCACCTCGGCGCCACAGCCGAACCCGTATGACTCGCTCAGGAGCCCTTCGGGTCCGCAGCCGGACCCGTACGACGCGCTGCGAAGCCCCTCGGGGCCGAACGACCCGCCCGGCGCGCGGCCCGACCCGTACGACGCGCTCCGCAGCACCTCGGGACCCCAGCCGTTCGACCCGCTGAGCGGCGGCTCCGCCACGGCTTCGCCCGGCGACGCGCGCGCGGCCGGGGTGACCGGATCCCGAGTGTGGCCGAAGCCCTCCCCGAACCTCGCCGACAAGCTCGCCAGGGACCTCGACGGCGACCCGTTCGCCCGCCCGGAGGCCAGGGGCGTCTCCCGCGAGGGACGCCAGGACGGCCCGGGGGCCCGCGCCCGCCGCCGCCGGCCCGAGGTGGACGACGCCCGCGAGGGGCGCTCCCCCGTCATGATGATCCTCGCCGGCATCGGGGTCGTCGGCGTGGTCGCGGCCCTGCTGTTCGTGCTGTGGCCCGCGGGCTCCCCGCCGCAGGACCCGGTCGCCGGCCCTCTTCTCGCCACAGGCGGCGCCACCTCCTCGGCCCCCCAGCCCTCGACCGAAGCCGGGACTTCCGGCGACCCCGCCGTCCCCACCCAGATCCCGGCGAGCTTCCGCACGCGCACCGCGGCCGGCGCGTCGGTCGCGGTCCCGAAGGACTGGACGGTGTCCGCCTCCAGCGAGGCGGTGACCTACCTCGGCCCGAAGAACTCCGGGCGCCGCATACAGATCAAGAAGGTCCCCTCGACCGGTGACGACGGCCTCACCGCGCTCACCAAGGCCAAGGACGAGGCCACCCTCACCGACTACGCCCAGGCCCGGCTGGAGTCCTCGACCTTCGGGAACGGGAAGTGGCAGGCCAGCGTCTGGGAGTACACCTACACCGCGCTGAACAACGTGACCACCCACGCCATCACGCGCCACATCACGATCGACAGCCATACGGCGTACGAGGTCACGTTCACCACGCCCGACGCCGAGTGGGACCACCCGGACAACCGCCAGACGATGGCCGTCCTCTGGAGCAGCTTCAAGCCCGCCTCTTGACCGTCCGGGCCGACCACCCGCCTCGCGGCATGGTCTGGAGCGGGTGATCATCCGGTCGGCGGACGGTCATCCGTCGTCGCGCGCGGGCGGCGGCCCGAGCGGGATCGCGACCTCGTCCTCCAGCGGGGGCTCGACCTCCTGGGGGCGGCAGCCGGTGGCCGCGAAGCACCGGATCCGCAGGACGCCCGCCTCCACGGACACGTGCAGGAAGCTCTTGAAGAAGGGCGGGGTGTCCCAGTCGGACAGCTCGGAGAAGTAGCGGTGGAACGTGCGCCCCACGGGCAGCCTGAACGGCATGGGCCAGCCGCCGAGGAACCGGGCCGCCCACTTCATCCGTGTCGTCATCTTCACCGGCTTCCCGTCCCCGGCGGACCCGTCACGTTCACCCGCCCCACCAGGGCTGCCCGCGCCGGCCGGGGTCGCCGGGACGCCCGGGGTGGCCGGGACGCCCGCGCCCGCCGAGCCGTCGCCCGTGCCGACGGGGCGCGGTGGGGTGTTGCCGATCTGGCGGGACATCAGCACGAGGCCCTCGTCGGGCGTGAGGTAGAGCCACCGCATGCCGAACCGGTCGCGGTAGAGCTTGCTGTAGAACGACAGCGAGTCACCGCGCAGGGGGTAGCACTTGAAGTCGTCCTCGCGCACGCCCCCGGTGTCGACCCGGGAGATCGTGTGGGTGGCGTGCATGAACGCCCCTCCCCCGCCGGACACGATGTACTGGATGGTCCGGCCGCCGGCCTCGACGGGGTAGCGCTGGTAGTTGTGGGTGTCCCCGCCGATGGCGGCCACGTAGTTGTGCGCCGGGTCCCTGACGATCTCGTCGACCGTGCCGCCGTCCTCGATGGGGCACGGGTGGTAGGCGTTGCGATCGTAGATCGGCTTGCCGGTGATCAGGATCTTGGGCCGGGGGTCGGCCGACACCCGGCGCAGCCACGCCCCCTGGTCGCGGTCGATGGAGCCCCGGATGCCGGTGTCGATGCCGACGAGCATGAGTCCGGGCAGGTCGATCACCCAGTACGGCGCGGGCTGCACGGCCTGCTGCGCGGGGCTCGAGCGCAGGGTCCGGTCCTGGGCCAGGCGCTGCTCGTCGATCTTCTGCGGCTGCGTCCAGAACAGGCCGCGCAGGCCCGCGGGCGAGAGGGAGAACCCCTGGCGCTTCACCTCAAGCGCGGGCGTGTCGCAGAAGACCCGCATGAACCCGCCGAGCCCGTCGTACCAGTCGTGGTTGCCGGGGATGGCGTAGATCGGCGCGAGATAATCCTTGTAGGGGCGGAAGAACTTGTCGCCGTACTCGTTGCCCGAGCCTGTGGGGTAGATGACGTCGCTCGCGACGACCGTGAAGGCGGTGTCCGCGCCGAGGTTGAGCAGGCCGGGCACCACGGCGTACTGTGAGGCGTCCCCCTCTCCCGTGTCGCCGACGATGAGGAAGCTGTACTCAGCCCCGAGATCCGGCTTTATCCGGAAATCGGGGTCGACGCCACGCTGTATCCGCGCCGCCACCCAGCGCCTGCGCACCTCGTCAGACGGGTCGCCGAAGAGCTGGGCGAGAATCTCGTTGCGCGAGCGCAACAGCGTCCCGAGGTTCAGCCAGGAGAAGCTGCCGTTGCCGGAACGCAGCTTCTGGAACGTGCCCATCTCCTGGCAGGACCATCCGGCACCCTCTTCCGACACCCGGGACGAGGCCCGCTTCCCGCGCGCGGCCGCCCGCTCAACATCAACCATGCCCCTATCTTTGCCAGGATCTTCCTGCCTCGCACAGTCCATTCGCCAACGGACATCAGGGAATCAGGATGCCCGGGTTGAGGATGCCTGCCGGGTCGAGGCGTTCCTTGACCGCGCGCAGGATCTCGACGCCCAGATCGCCTATCTCGGCGGCGTAGGCCGCCCGGTGGTCCCTGCCGACTCCGTGATGGTGGGAGATCGTGCCGCCCGCGAGCCCGATGGCCTCGTTCACCGCGCGCTTGGCGGTCTCCCACTGGCCCAGGGGGTCGCCGGTCTGCGCGGTGAGCACGGTGAAGTACAACGATGCGCCCGTGCCGTACACGTGCGACAAGTGGCACATCACCAGAGGCCCGCCGCCGGAGCCGGACGGGTCAGGCGAGCCGAGGGCCGCGCTGAGCGTGAGCCGCACGGCGTCGTACAGCCTCGGGATCCCCGACCAGAAGCAGGCAGTCTCAAGCGTCTCCACGGTCGCGCCGGCCGCCAGCAGGGCGTCGCGGAGGTAGGGCGCGGCGAAGCGGCCGCGTGCCCACGCCTCCCCGGGCTCCGGGCCGAGATAGACGCCTCCCAGCGCTGACAGCGTCGCGGCGGTGCGCTCCCGCCGGTAGGCGACGTCCTCCCCCTCGCCCTCGTACCCGGCGACGGCAAGGCAGCCCGCGTCGGACTGGAACCCGCCGATCTCCCCCGGCTTGGCGAGGCCGATCATGGTCTCGGCCTCGTCGGACAGGCGCAGCACCGTGGGCATCGGCCCCTCCTGGGCCACGCGGCGCAGCGCCGCCGTGCCCCCCTTGAACGAGGAGAACCGCCAGCCTTCGTACACCTTCTCGGCCGGTGCCCGCCGCACCCGCAGCCGGAGCGAGGTGATGACGCCGAAGGCGCCCTCCGAGCCGAGGACCAGCTGGCGCAGGTCGGGACCCGCGGCGGACTTCGGCGCGCGCCCGAGCTCGAGCGTGCCGCGCGGGGTGGCCACGGTGACGCCCACGACCATGTCGTCGAAGCGGCCGTATCCCGCCGAGGCCTGGCCGCTGGACCGCGCCGCCGCGAAGCCACCCAGGGTGGCGTACTCATAGGACTGGGGGAAGTGCCCGAGGGTCAGCCCGTGCCCGGCGAGGAGCTGCTCCGCCTGCGGTGCGCGCAGCCCGGGCTCCAGCTCGGCGACCATGGACTCGGTGTCCACCGAGACGAGCCGGTCGAACCGGGCCAGGTCCAGGGCGACCACCCCCGCGAACCCCCGCCGCGAGGCCACGAGCCCGCCGACGACCGAGGTGCCGCCCCCGAAGGGCACGACCGCGACCCGGTGTTGCGCGCAGACGCGGAGCACCCGCAGCACCTCGTCGTGCGACCCGGGCAGCAGCACCGCGTCCGGGGCCTCCGAGCCGTCGCCCGCACGCATGCGCAGCAGGTCGGGCGTGGACTTGCCCCTGGTGTGCCGGATCCTGGCGTCGTCGTCGAACCGGACGTGAGCGGCTCCGACGGCCGTGCGGAGGTCGGCCAGGATCGGCGGCGACAGCGCCGGGGGGTGCAGCCTGACCTCTCCGAAGCTCGCCGAGGGCTCGGCCGGCTCCCGCACGCCGAGCAGATCGCGCAGCAGCTTGCGCACGGGTTCGGGCAGCTCGGCGGCCTTGGCGGGATCGCCCCAGCCGGACCAGAGCATCGGTTCGGCGGCGGTGTCGGGAGTTTCCACGTCCTACACTGTGACACCGCCCGGTAGTGGTACCCCGTCCGGGCCGCCCCGCTGGAGGAGGTGCCCGGGCCGTGAGCTCCTCGCTCAACGCCGCCCGGCGCGCCCGGGAGCTCGCGGAGGTCCGGGAGACGGTCGTGGACCTGCTCGTCGTCGGGCTGGGCGCCACCGGGGCGGGCGTCGCGCTCGACGCCGCCTCCCGTGGCCTGTCGGTCGCGGCGATCGACGCCCACGACCTCGCGTTCGGAACCTCTCGGTGGAGCTCCAAGATGATCCACGGCGGGCTGCGCTACCTCGCCAAGGGCCAGGTCGGGGTGGCCAGGGAGAGCGCGGTCGAGCGCGGCGTTCTGCTACGCCACACCGCCCCGCACCTGGTCACCGCCCAGCCCTACCTCCTGCCTCTGACCCCGGAGGTGTCGAGTGCCCAGGCCGGGGTCGTGATGGCGGGATACCGGCTCGGCGACCTGCTCAGGGCGTCGGCTGGAACCCCACGCCGGTCGCTTCCCGGCCCGTTCCGCGTGCCGGCCTCCCGTGCCCTCGCCCTCGTGCCGGCCCTGCGCCCGTACGGCCTGCGCGGCGCACTGGTGTCGTTCGACGGGCGGGTGATCGACGACGCCCGGCTGGTGGTCGCGATCGGCAGGACGGCCGCCGCGCACGGCGCTCGGATCCTCACCCGGTGCCGCGCCCTGTCCCTGTCGGGCGACGGGGCCGAGGTCCGCGACGAGCGGTCAGGAGACACGTTCACGCTTCGCGCACGCAGGGTGATCAACGCGACGGGTGTCTGGGCGGGGCAGCTGACCGCGTCGGTGTCCATGCGGCCCTCAAGGGGCACCCATCTGGTCCTGCGGCCCGGCGCTCTGGGCGGGCCGCGCGCGAGCATGCACGTGCCGATCCCGGGCGAGGGCGCGCGCTTCGTCCTGGTGCTCCCCCAGCCCGACGGCCGCGTCTACGTCGGGCTCACCGACGAGCCGGTGGACGGCCCGATCCCCGACGTGCCCGAGGCTCCCGAGACCGACATCGCGTTCCTCCTGGAGGTTCTCAACTCGGTTCTGGAGACTCCCGTGGCCCGGGCGGACGTGGCGGGCGCCTACGCGGGCCTGAGGCCGCTGCTGACCGGCGACGGGCGCACGGCCGACCTCTCCCGCAGGCACGCGGTCGTCGCGGCCCCTGACGGCGTCGTGACGATCGTCGGCGGCAAGCTCACCACGTACCGCAGGATGGCGGAGGACGCGGTCGACGCGGCGTTCCCGCACGCGCCCCGGAGCCGTACGGCCCGCCTGCCCCTCGTGGGCGCGGGCGCCGCCCCTCCCATGGGCTCGGGCACCGGGGCGGCCGTGGCGTCCCCGGGCCGGGGCTTGGGCGCTCCTGGCGGTGTCCCGCTCCGGCTGGTCGAGCGGTACGGGTCGGACGCCGCGGCGGTGCACGAGCTGGCGCGGCGGGACCCGGCGCTGGCGGAGACCCTGCCGCTCGGAATCACGGTCGCCGAGCTGGTGTGGGCGGTACGCCACGAGGGCGCGCTAGACGCTGGCGACCTGCTGGACCGGCGCACCCGTATCGGCCTGGTGCCGGAGGACCGCGCGGCGGCCCTCACGGCGGCGGAACGGGTGCTGCGCGACCACGCCTGAAGCCCTTGGTAGCCCGGGGCGGCGCCCACGGCAACCCGGAGGACCAAATCGGTCCGTGACTTATCTCACAGACCGTATCCCCATAGGGATACGCGAAAAGGACAGCCCGGAATCCTCGGCCCCACATGACCGGCAGGCACCCATTAGGTTAGTCTTACCTAAGTCATTCGGGGAGGATGTGTGACGACAGAGCGGGCCCGGGGGTGCGACCACCCAGCGGGATGCCACACAGGAGAGGTGCCGACACTCGCGAGCGCGACCGTCGGCGCCCGGTTCTGGCTGCTCATCGAGCATTCCGGGCCCTGGGCCTCCCATCTGTCTGACAGCGCGCTGCCTCCCGAGGTCCACGCGCTGATCGACAGGGCGGCCGCGCTCGGCGTCCGGCCCCAGCTCATCAGGCCTCCCGGGCGGCGCGCCGCGACGGCGGGGCCGGTAAGGGTGCTGGTGGCCGACACCACGGCGGCCGTCCCGTGGGTCGCCGAAGGGTTCTTCGAGGACCCCAGAGATCTTGACCTGCGATCTCTTGTGCGCGGAGTGGTTCCGGAGTCCTGCATACTGGTGAAGGAGCCGGTGTTCCTGGTCTGCACGCATGCCAGGCGCAACGCGTGTTGTGCCCGCATTGGCCTTCCCATCGCGCGGGTTTTGGGTGAAAGCCAGCCGGGAAGAGTGTGGGAAACCACTCATGTAGGCGGCGATCGATACGCCGCTAACCTCGTGTGCTTGCCACACGGGCTTTACTACGGCAGCATGTCTCAGGCTGCCGCCATCGCGGTGGCAAACGCGTACCGGCACGGCGAGATCGTTCTCGACCGCTTCCGGGGACGCGCAGGTATCCCTGAGCCATCGCAGGCCGCCGAGCATTTCGTCCGGGCACACACGGGCGAGCTCTCGGTAGGCGGAGTGGCCGTGGAATCCACCAGGTCGGACGGTGACGTCACCGAGGCGATTGTGCGCCACGGGGACGTCCGGTTCCGGGTTGTGGTCGAGCGGACGGTGTTCGCGCCATGCGGTATGGCGTGCGCCGACACGATCACGACCTACAGGCTGGCAGCGCTGGAGACACTCCAGTGCGGCACGCCCGTGCTGACCTGAGGCCCTGTACGGGGCCGGGAACACCACGGGCTATCCCGGCGTTGGAATCAGGGACGCCATATGCGTCCAATGCGGCACAAACACGAAATACCTCTCACCTAAGGTGGTTTCTCATGTCTCAGGTACGTCGGCAGATCGCCCGCCCGCGCCCCAGCTGGGGTTGGCAGGATGACGCCGCGTGCCGGGGAGAGGACCTTGTGCTGTTCTTCGGTCCCGACGGCGAGCGTCAGCCGGAGCGCGACATTCGCGAGCGCAAGGCCAAGGCCATCTGCGCCCAGTGCCCTGTCCGTGCGGAGTGCCTCGACTACGCCCTTTCACGTCCGGAGAAGTACGGGACGTGGGGCGGGCTCAACGAGGACGAGCGCGCGTCCGAGCGCCGTCGGCGCATGCGGCGTGCCGCCAGCGCCGGCGTCAGTGCTGCCTGAACCTCCACCGGCATGTTCCCCCAGCATGATCATGCGGCTTCTCCGCTCCTGTACGCCTCCAGGGTCGAAATTGCCGCATGATCATGTGGGTGCCCTCCCCGCCGCGGGGTGACACCCACCGCTTCCCCCGAACCCCTACGCAGGCGACCACCGTTCACCGCCCCAGCCGCAGCAGGCGGAGAACGTCCGCGTCCGTCAGTTGTTCGAACCGTTCGTACCACTGGCCGACAGCGTGGAACCCGGGCGGGGTGGCGAGTACGACCACCTCGTCCGCCTCATCTCTCAGCGCCCTGACGGTCCGGGACGACCCGACCGGCACGGCCAGCACCAGCCTCCCGGGCCCCGCCATGCGTACGGCGCGCAGCGCCGCGCGAGCCGTGCCCCCCGTCGCGAGCCCGTCGTCGACCACGATGACGTCGCGCCCGGCCAGGCCGGGGAGCCGGCGCTCGCCGCGATAGGCCGTCACCCTTCTGGCCAGCTCGCGCCGCTCCCGCTCGACGATCGGCGCGAGGTCCGACGCGCGGATCCCCAGCCTGAGCAGGAACCCCGAGTCGAACACCGGGTCCCCGCCCTCGGCGATGGCGCCCACCCCGAGCTCCGGCTGCTGGGGATGGCCGATCTTCCGGGTCACCAGCACGTCCAGCGGCACGCCCAGCCGTTCCGCGACCGGCGCCGCCACCGCCACGCCGCCGCGTGGAAGGGCGAGTACGACCGGATCGGCGAGGCCGGCCTCCGCCAGCCTGTCCGCGAGCAGGTTCCCCGCCTCGGCCCTGTCAGCGAAGGGCAGGAGGACCTTCCTGCTATCGCCCATGCCCCTTTCGTACCCTTCCCCCCGTACGGCACGCGGGCCGTACGGGGGAAACCGGCCGTCCCTTCACGGGGCGACCGTGGGGACGTCACGCTCAGGGGCGCCCCCTGCCGCGTACGGACTTGTGGATGATCTTCCACTTGCGGGTCTCCTCGGAGCGGAGCCGCGCGTCGGTGCGCCGTGCCATCCACGCCGCCTCGCGCTGGAGCTTGCGCCAGCTCTCAAGGCGGCGTTCCGGCAGCTCGCCCGACTCCATGGCCTCGAGGACGGCGCACCCGGGCTCACTGTCGTGGGCGCAGTCGGCGAAACGGCAGCTCTCGGCGAGGTCCTCGATGTCGGAGAACACCAGCTCGACGCCCTGGCTCATCTCGTACAGTCCCACCCGGCGGATCCCTGGCGTGTCGATGACCAGACCCCCGCCGGCCAGCGGGATCAGCTCGCGGTGCACGGTGGTGTGACGGCCCCGGCCGTCGCCCGCGCGTACCTGCTGGGTCTCCATCACGTACTCGCCCGCCAGCGCGTTGACCAGCGTCGACTTGCCCGCGCCCGAGGCTCCGAGTATGACCGCGGTGCGGGAGCCGGCGAGGTGGCCGCGCACCACCTCGACCCCCTCGCCCGTGATCGAGCAGACGGCGTGCAGGTCGACACCCGGCGCGACGGCGGCCACGTCGTCGAGCAGACCGCCCAGATGCTCCCCGACGAGGTCGCACTTGGTGATGAGCACGACAGGCCTGGCCCCGCTCTCCCAGGCGAGGGAGAGCAGCCGTTCCACGCGGCCGAGATCGGCGAAGTCGGTGCCGTGCACGGCCGGTTCCGCGACGAACACCACGTCGACGTTGGCGGCCAGCACCTGCCCCTGCGAGTCGCCGGACAGGCCGCCCCGGGAGTCGCGGCTGACCCCGCCTCGCACGAAGGCCGTCTTTCTGGGAAGGATCGCCTCCAGCTCGCATCGGCCCTCGGGAAGCCTTCTGAGCGCGGCCCAGTCGCCCACGCATGGCAGGGCCACGGGGTCGTCGACCGTCGCTCGCCGCAACCGGGCGGCGTACTGCACGTGGAGATGGCCGTCGGCGGTGATGACATCGGCCGCGCCGCGATCGACGCGGGCCACCCGGGCGGGCACGGTGCCACCGGGAAGATCGGCGGACAGAGACTCATGCCAGCCGAGAGACAAAAGATCATGACCTTGAGTGGTCAACTTCGGGCACCCTTCGGGAACCGGGTGCCTGCGGCCTCAGCGCGCGGGCGACACCCGGGAGGAAACGGACACGGGCATGATCGGAGAGACCCGCATAGTCCTCACCTCCCGGTGGTCGTGGCCGCCTCCCTCAGAAGCGGCGAAGCCGGGCCCACTTTATCGCGGGCCCGGCCACCCCGGGCAACACATTTACGGCGCGGCACCCGGCTCGCCGCCAGGGCGCCCGGCTCGGAGGCCGGCGGGGCTCAGCTCAGGCCCGGGGCCGGGAACTTGGCGGTCAGCTCGCTGACCTCGCCGTGGACGCGGGCGACGACGTCGTCGGCCTCGCCCTTGGCGAGCGCGGTGACCACCTCGTCCATCCACGCGCCGATCTGCCGCATCTCGCTCTCGCCCATGCCGCGGCTCGTCACCGACGGCGTGCCGATGCGCAGACCCGAGGGGTCGAACGGCTTGCGCGGGTCGAACGGCACGGTGTTGTAGTTGGTCTCCAGACCGGCGAGGTCGAGGGCCTGCGCCGCGGGCTTGCCTGCGACGCCCTTGGACGTCAGGTCGATCAGGATGAGGTGGTTGTCGGTGCCCCCCGAGACCAGCTCGAAGCCGCGCGCCGACAGCTCGTCCGCCAGGGCCTTGGCGTTGCGCACGACCTGGTGGGCGTACGTCTTGAAGTCGTCGCCCGCCGCCTCGCGGAGCGCCACCGCGATGGCGGCCGTGGTGTGGTTGTGCGGGCCGCCCTGCAGGCCGGGGAACACGGCCTTGTTGAGCGCCTTGGCGTGCTCGTCCGAAGTCGCCATGAGCATCGCCCCGCGCGGGCCGCGCAGCGTCTTGTGCGTGGTGGTGGAGATGACGTCGGCGTGACCCACCGGCGAGGGGTGGGCGCCGCCCGCGATCAGGCCGGCGATGTGGGCGATGTCGGCGGCGAGCACGGCGCCGACCTCACGGGCGATCTCGGCGAAGGCCGGGAAGTCGATCGTGCGCGGGATCGCGGTGCCGCCGCAGAAGATCAGCTTGGGGCGGTGCTCAAGGGCGACCGCGCGCACCTCGTCCATGTCGATGCGGCCGGTGTCCCGCCGCACGCCGTACCTCACGGGGTTGAACCACTTGCCGGTGGCCGAGACCGACCAGCCGTGGGTCAGGTGGCCGCCGAACGGCAGGCCCATGCCCATGACCGTGTCGCCCGGGCTCAGGAAGGCCATGTAGATCGCCAGGTTGGCGGGCGAGCCGGAGTACGGCTGGACGTTGGCGTGGTTCACGCCGAACAGCGATTTGGCACGCTCGATGGCGAGGGTCTCGACCTGGTCGATCACCTGCTGGCCTTCGTAGTAGCGCTTGCCGGCGTAGCCCTCGGAGTACTTGTTGGTGAGGACGGTGCCGGTCGCCTCCAGAACGGCCCTGGAGACGTAGTTCTCCGAGGGGATCAGCTTGACGGTGTCGGCCTGACGGCGTTCCTCCGCCCTGATCAGCTCGGCGATCTCCGGGTCGACGTCGGCAAGAGAACTCATGGCCCTACCCCTTCGTTGGCTCCGGCGAAGACCCAGGCGCCCGGCCCCCGCCCCTTTCGCTCCCTGGTGGTAGCCCACCCAGACGCGCCAGTCACGTCGCGTTAGACGATAGCGGACTCACCGTTTCGGCTGGTGCCCTCGGCCGGCCACAGGCGGTCGACCTCGGCGTTGAGCGTCGCGCCGATCAGCACCGCCAGCGCCGTGATGTAGAGCCACAGCAGCACCGCGATGGGGGCCGCCAGGGAGCCGTAGATCGACAGCGGCGAGAACCACGCGGCCAGCACCTCGCGGAGGACGGCCGCGCAGACGATCCAGATGAGCAGCGCGAGCAGCGCGCCGGGCACCTCCCGCCACCAGCGCGTCCGTACGGCCACGCTCACGTGGTAGAGCAGGGTGAGGATCAGCACCGACCCGATGACCACCACCGGCCAGTAGAAGACGCTGACCACCACGCTGTACTGGGGCAGCGCTCGTGACAGCATCGTCGGCCCCACCACGAGCACGGGGATGACGATCAGGCCGATCACAAGCGCCGCGATGTAGAGGCCGAACGACAGGATGCGTGTGCGGATGATGCCCCGGGTCTCCCCGAGGCCGTAGGCGATCGAGATGAGGTCGACGTAGACGAACAGCGCCCGCGAGCCCGACCACAGCGCGAGCAGGAAGCCCACGGAGATCAGCGAGACCTGGCCGCCCTTCAGCACGTCGTCGAGCAGGGGCTTCACCACACGGTCGACCGTGGTGCCGGTGAACAGCAGGTGGGCCTGCGCGAGCACCCACTCGCGGGTCTCGGCCACGGTGCCGGCGCCGAGGATGCCGCTCAGGTGGCCGAGGAGGCCGATCAGCCCGAGGACGAACGGGGGCAGCGACAGCAGCGCGAAGAACGCCGCCTCGCCCGCGAGCCCGGTCACCCGGTAGTTGAACCCGGCGACCGTGGTCGCGCGGGCCAGCGCCCAGAGCGTGGAGTCCCGGATGGTCGACCAGGCTTTGGAACCGCGTACGGCTGAAAGGCCGGCGGTGGCGTTCTTGGTGGCCCTGGACCTGACCAACCTCCAGCGAGGCGCCCGCCCCGAGGGGCCGGACGACCTGGTAGGAGCGTCGGTGGACGTCATGGCATCCAAAGGTATTCGCAACATGGCTCGACGACGACCCCACGCGGCGAGGATCTCGTTCGTGGCGTCTGCCCCGGGGGGCGCCTCTCTATCGGGTGAGGCATTTGCAACCTCCCATACTAGCTATTTCGGACAAGTCATGCTTGGTCCAATAGCCGGTCACGGCATGGTCAAAGGAGGCGCCGAGCATGTCCGGCCGGGAGTTCTGACATGGATTACTCATGGGTAACCGAGTCATGTTCCGGAGGAACGGGAGGAACATGGAGAACGTGATCTGTGAGAAATGCAAGGCCGACCAGCACGACGAGTGCCGGGGCGGATCCTGGTGCGACTGCCAGCACCGGCCTCCGGACGAGCCGCACGAGGCTTCGCTCGCGTGGTCACGCCAGGGGTGAATGTCCAAACTGTGGACCGATATTGGACATCCGGCACGCGAAGGGTATCGTGTGCGACATGCCAGTGGACCCGCTTCTCGTCGTGCGACGTCACGTCGACTTCCTGCGTGTCCGCAGTGCCATCTGTTGTGACGCCAGTTGACCGTCGCCCCCTGTTGACTTCTGCCAGCACGGGCGCGTGACAGGCGTCCTTTTCTTGTGCCCCCGCACGCCCCGCCGAGGCGGGAGGCTGCCTGTCCGCGCGTCCGTGTGACCTGATGACCATTCTCGGCAAAGGACGCACCATGACCAGCCCGCCCAGGCCTGCGAACCGCCACCACAAGCGCCCGCGAGGCGAAGGCCAGTGGGCTCTCGGCTACCGTGAGCCGCTCAACAAGAACGAGGAGAACAAGAAGAACGACGACGGGCTGAACGTCCGTCAGCGGATCATCGACGTCTACTCGAAGCGGGGCTTCGACTCGATCGACCCCGCGGACCTGCGCGGACGGTTCCGCTGGTTCGGGCTCTACACCCAGCGCAAGCCGGGCATCGACGGCGGCAAGACGGCGATCCTGGAGCCGGAGGAGCTCGACGACCGCTACTTCATGCTCCGCGTCCGCATCGACGGCGGCCAGCTCAACCTGGAGCAGCTCCGCGCCATCGCCCACATCGCCAACACCTATGCCAGGGGCACGGCGGACGTCACCGACCGGCAGAACATCCAGCTCCACTGGATCGAGGTCGAGTCGGTGCCGGCGATCTGGGAGGCGCTGGAGGCGGTCGGGCTGTCGACCATGGAGGCGTGCGGCGACACCCCGCGTGTCATGCTCGGCTGCCCGCTGGCCGGCATCGACGCCGAGGAGGTCATCGACGCCACCCCCCAGATCGACGACACCGTCTCGCGGTACATCGGCGACCAGGCGTTCTCGAACCTCCCCCGCAAGTTCAAGTCGGCGATGAGCGGCTGTCCGGCCCACTGCACTGTGCACGAGATCAACGACATCGCGTTCGTGGGAGTGGTCGACGAGCACGGCGAGAAGGGGTTCGACCTGTGGGTGGGCGGCGGCCTGTCCACCAACCCGATGCTCGGCAAGCGGCTCGGCACGTTCGTCCGCCCGGAGCAGGTCCATGAGGTGTGGGCCGGCGTGATCGGCATCTTCCGTGACTACGGGTACCGCCGGCTCCGCCACCGTGCCCGCATCAAGTTCCTGGTCAACGACTGGGGGGCCGAGCGATTTCGCGAGGTCCTGGAGAAGGAGTACCTCGGCTACCCGCTGCCCGACGGGCCCGCGCCCGAGGCGCCCCGGGGCGGCCGCCGTGACCACGTCGGCGTTCACCGGCAGAAGGACGGCAACTACTACGTCGGCTTCGCCCCCAAGGTCGGGCGGCTCGACGGCGACAAGCTAAGGCTGATCGCCGACATCGCCGAGCGGTACGGCTCCAGCCGCGTCCGCACGACCGTCGAGCAGAAGATGGTCGTCCTCGACATCGCCCCCGACAAGGTGGACGGCATCGTCGCCGACCTCCAGGCGGCGGACCTCCAGGTCAACCCGAGCACGTTCCGGCGCCAGACGATGGCCTGCACCGGCATCGAGTACTGCAAGCTGGCGATCGTCGAGACCAAGGCGCTGGCCTCCTCCCTCATCGACGAGCTGGAGCGCCGCCTGCCCGACTTCACCGACCCCCTGACCATCAACGTCAACGGCTGCCCGAACTCCTGTGCCCGCATCCAGGTCGCCGACATCGGCCTGAAGGGCCAGCTCATCACCGACGAGAGCGGCGACCAGGTGGAGGGCTTCCAGATCCATCTGGGCGGGTCCCTCGGTGTGAACCCCGGCTTCGGCCGCAAGGTCCGCGGGCTCAAGGCCACGGCCGGCGAGCTTCCCGACTACGTCGAGCGCGTCCTGAAGAACTACCAGAGCCAGAAGAACGACGGAGAGACCTTCTCCGAGTGGGTGCAGCGCGCCGAGGAAGCGGACCTGAAGTGAGCTCCCGACGGCGACTCCGGCCCGAGCTGTACGGGAGGCACGCGTGACCGAGCGCGCGGTCCCGTTCCACTGCCCGTACTGCGGCGATGAGGACCTCGAACCCTACGAGGGCGACGGCGGCTGGTACTGCCGGTCGTGCGCCCGCGCCTTCAAGCTGAAATTCCTCGGCATCGGCGTGCGTTCATGACCGGCGGCGAGCCACGGGATCCCCTCTCCCTGGCGGCACCCGCACACCTTGAAGAACAAGGAGTAGTGAGCAAGTCATGACACTGGTGGAGATCGAAACGGGCTTGGAACGCCAACGCGGCGTGCTCGACCTGCGGGGCATCGTCGAGTCGGCGTCCGAGTTCCTGGAGGAGGCCTCCGCCCGGGAGATCATCCGCTGGGCCGCGGCGACCTTCGGCGACCGGCTCTGCCTCACCTCCTCGATGAGCGACGCGCTGCTGATCGACCTCGTCAGCAGGGTCAAGCCGGGTGTCGACGTGCTGTTCATCGACACCGGCTACCACTTCGCCGAGACGATCGGCACCCGCGACGCCGTTCAGCAGGTGTACGACGTCAACGTGATCAACATCACGCCGTCGCGCACGGTCGAGGAGCAGGCCCGCGAGCTCGGCCCGCGCCTCAACGGCCGCAACCCCGACCTGTGCTGCTACCTGCGCAAGGTCGAGCCGCTGAACCGCGCGCTCGAGCCGTACCTCGCGTGGATCTCCGGCATCAGGCGCGACGAGTCCCCCACCCGCACCGGCACCAAGGTCGTGGAGTGGGACGCCAAGCGCCAGATGGTCAAGGTGAACCCCATCGCCCGCTGGACGCAGGACGACGTCGACAACTACATGGCCGACAACGGCGTGCTCATCAACCCGCTGCACTACGACGGCTATCCCTCGATCGGCTGCGCCCCCTGCACCCGTCAGGTCGCCCCAGGCGAGGACCCCCGTAGCGGCCGCTGGGCCGGACTCGGCAAGACCGAGTGCGGCATCCACATCTGACCTCCCTCCCTCCCGACACCAT
The DNA here is from genome assembly GCA_025964675.1 of Sphaerisporangium sp. Lineage (GTDB taxonomy): Bacteria > Actinomycetota > Actinomycetes > Streptosporangiales > Streptosporangiaceae > Sphaerisporangium. Next base: position 48,213 of record JAOPYI010000062.1, read on the forward strand.
CCAAGGTCCGCCTCTGAACTCCATCCAAGGTCCGCCTCTGGCCCTCCAAGGCCGACCTCTGACGTCCTTTCCGGGGCGCCTCCGGCCGCTGGTGGCGGTGGCGCACGGGTCACGCGACCCGCGCGCCTCCGCGACGGTGGAAGCCCTCCTGGACGAGGTACGGCTCGCGCGACCCGGCCTCCCGGTCCACGCGGCCTACCTCGACCACTCCCGGCCATCCCTAGGCGAGGCGCTGGCGGGTCTGGACGAGGCCGTGGTACTGCCCTTGCTGCTCACCGAGGCCTACCACAGCCGCGTCGACATCCCCTCCGCGCTGGGACAGGCGCGGGCGAGCCGTCCTCGGCTCCGCGTCCACCAGGGGGCCACGCTCGGCCCGCACCCGTTGCTGATCACAGCCCTGGAGCGCCGGCTGGCGGAGGCCGGCGTGCGGATCGGCGACCCGGACACGGCCGTGGTCCTGGTCTCGGCGGGCTCAAGCGACCGGCGGGCCAACGCGGTGATCGCCCACCTGGCCCGCACCTGGGCACGCTCAGGCGGCTGGCACTCGGTCACCCCCGCCTACGCCTCCGCCGCCTCCCCCACTCCCGAGGAAGCTGTGCTGAGGCTCCTCCACGGCGGTCCAAACCGCGTCGTGGTCGCGCCCTACCTGCTCGCCTCCGGCCACTTCGCCGACAAGGTCCGCCGGAACACCCTGGAAGCGGGGGCCTGCGCCGTGGCCGACCCTCTCGGCCCGGCCCCCGAGCTGGTCACCGTCCTGCTCGAACGCTATGCGCAGGCCGTACGGACGTCCGGCGCCACCGCGAGGACCGGCGAGACCGCCCCAGTTCGGCCCTGAGACCGCCCTGCCACTCTCACCCAGCGGTGAAATGGGCTTGTAAAGTGATATCACTTTGCTATGGTTATGCCTATGAATGACAACCCCCCACGGACGGTGGCAGCGGTGGAGAAGATCGATGAGGTGGCTGTGGAGATGCCTGCTCCGCAGGTGAGTGAGCGGCGTCCGCTCAGCGTGTCCGGCTGGCCCATGCTCGGCCTCGCCTTGCTCATGGCGATCGCGGGCGTCCTGATGCTGAACCAGGCGAACGAGGCGCAGTCCTCCGTCATGGTCCCGGCGGGGATCCTCCTCCTGGTGGTGGCCGTCCTGCTGCTCGGCGGCATGATGGCGATCGCCCCCGGCGAGGCCAGGGTCGTGCAGCTCCTCGGGCGCTACCTCGGCACGGTGCGCGTCGACGGGCTCCGATGGGTGATCCCCTTCACCCAGAAGCGCAAGATCTCCACCAGGATCCGCAACCACGAGACCGACGTCGCCAAGGTCAACGACGCCGACGGCAACCCCATCGCGATGGCGGCGGTCGTGGTGTGGCAGGTCGAGGACACCGCGAAGGCGATGTTCGAGGTGGACGACTTCGTGGAGTTCGTCGCCATCCAGACCGAGACGGCGGTCCGGCACATCGCGGGCAACTACCCGTACGACTCCCATGACGACGGCCAGCTCTCGCTGCGCGACAACGCCGACGAGATCACCGGCAAGCTCTCGACCGAGATCGCCGCGCGCGTCGCCTCGGCCGGAGTGAAGGTCATCGAGTCACGGATCACCCGTCTGTCGTACGCCCCGGAGATCGCCCAGGCCATGCTGCGGCGCCAGCAGGCCGGCGCGGTGGTCGCCGCCCGGCAGCAGATCGTCGAGGGCGCGGTCGGCATGGTGGAGGCGGCCCTGCGCCGGCTCGACGCGACGGACGTCGTCGACCTGGACGACGAGCGCAAGGCCGCCATGGTCAGCAACCTGCTCGTCGTGCTCTGTGGCGACAAGGATGTGCAGCCGATCGTCAACACCGGCTCGCTGTACCAGTGAGCGAGCGGAAAAAAATCCTCCTGAGGCTCGATCCGGCCGTCCACGACGCGATCGCCCGGTGGGCGGGCGACGAGCTGCGCAGCACCAACGCGCAGATCGAGTTCCTGCTCCGCCGGGCCCTGTCCAACGCGGGACGGCTCCCCGGTGATGTGGGGCGCATGCCCCGGCGTGGCCGGCCCCCGGCCAAAGACGACAACGACGGCGACACCGGGGACCACGACGCCACCGCCGACGGTGGCGACGCCGGGAGCGACGATGGAGAGGAGTGACCGGTGGACGTGCCCGAGTTCCAGCTACCGCTGGGGAGGGTACGGCGGCTCGGGGGGATATGGGGGCGGCGGGGGGCCGCCGTGGCGGGCGTCTCTGCGGGCCTGGCGGCGCTGCTCTCGAAACTCCTCACGCTGCTCGCGCATCGCGTCCTGGTGGCCACGGTGCAGCTCGTGCCGCTGCGCGTGCAGGGAGCGCGGGTGCTCGCGGGCGTCCTCGCGTACGTCGGCCCGCCTCTCCCCCAGCCACTCGCTCCAGGCGAACCACGCCCGCTTGATGGGCTTGGCGCGAGAGTCACCGATGACCTTGACGTCGCCCATCACGGCGTACGCGCGGATCCGGATCACCGGGACGTTCTGCCCGGGTGGCGCCTCCAGGACGTCCACCTTCTTGTCGCCCATGACGGCGATGCCGCTCATATCGACGTCCACGCCGTCCGGCACGATGATCTTCACATCGCCCATCACGGCGGTGGCCACGATGTCGATCTGGTTGGAGCGCACTTCGGCCTCGCGCAGGTCGATCGTCACATCGCCCATCACCGCCACCGCGCCGATCTCCTGGTCGACCCGCCACTTGCCGCGCCGCTTGGTCTCGCCCATGACGGCGACGTACCACCGCCGGTTCGAACCGGGGGGCGCGGGCGCGCTGGGGGAAAACGGCCGGGCCGCGGCGTCGCGCGGCAGGCCGGTGTTCCCGGGCAGGTCGGCGGTGATCTGCGCCAGTTCGGCGTGGGTGGCGGCGAGGTAGGCGGCCTCGGTGCGATCCGTCAGCTCCAACAGGGTCAGACGTCCCTCGACGGACGCCTCCCTGAGACGCTCGACCACGGCCTCACGCTCGGCGTCCGAAGCGCGCATACCACCCGGATCGTTCATGCCCATGAATCTAGCGCGGTGTCCCTGACAGTCCGATCCTCCGAAAGGAGGAAACCTGTCAGGGAGCGGACCTCCGCTCCTGCGAAGGGGCGAGCCTCGTCGGACTTCCGACCGGTCCTCCTAAGGAAGCAGAGCCGTCACAAGGCCCCGCATCAGGCGACCGTCCCCCAAGGGAGGAGAGTCGTCAGGGGCCTGACATGGCGGGGGCCGTCTCCAGCACGTCACGCGCTAGGGCGGTGTCCCCCTGTAGGTCCGCGGGGAACGTCGCGGGGGCTCCCCGGCCTCCGAGGAGAAAGCAGAAGGCCACCACGTCGCAGGTGATCTGGGCGTCGACCGGCGAGCCTTCGTCGGGTACGGCGGTCCGGGTGACGTCGAGCGGAATGTGCCATGTCCCTCCCCCGGGGCCGGTCAGCGTGAGACGTACGGCGCGGCCCCCGCCGTCCACGCCCGAGAACAGCATGGTCCACGGGAGCAGCCGCGCGCAGAAGTCGGCGGTCTGGTGGAGGTGCTCGGAGGTCGGCCGGGGAAGGGGCAGGCCGATCACCGTGGCGGCGTCCTCGGTGTGGATCCAGGTCTCCAGCATGCGGGCGAGCAGGTGGTCGGACACGGGAAAGCTCACGCCTCCGGGGGCGATCGGCGTGGCGGCCTCCATCGAGCCGGCACGCTCGCAGATGGCGTCGGCCTGGGCGCGCCAGTCGGCGCGGGTGCGCTCGGGCGGCTGCCCGTCCGCGAAGGCGATCATGTCGGCGGTACGGCTCAGGACCTCGTTGGCGGCCAGCGGCGGGCCCGCCACCGGAGCGCCGATCGCGGCGGCGACCAGGCTGTCGGTGGCGGCCAGGTGCGCGACGAGCTGCTGGAGCGTCCAGCCCTCGACGATCTTCTGGGACCAGTCGGCGGGCGAGGCGGACCCCAGCAGGGACTCCATGGCGGCGACCCGCCCGGCGTACGAGGCGGCGAAGCCCGTGGTGAGAGCGGGACGGCGGGTGGAGCGGGTCGCCGTGAGGAGCCGCCCGAGTGCGCCGGGAGGCGGCTCGGCGGATGCCTCCACCAGGGCGTCGAGCCTCAGGCGGGTGACCGGGTCGGAAGTGCCGGGGATCTCCTGGCCGGGGCCTGCGTGGCGATCCACCGTCACACCTCCTTCTCGGCAAGCTCGTCGGCGAGCCTTCGAAGGCCCAGGCGGATCCGGGACTTGACCGTCCCCTCGGGCAGGCCGAGCTCCTCGGCCGCCTGACGGTAGGTACGGCCACGGTAGTACGCGAGTTCGATGGCCTCGCGCAGACCCCCTGGCAAGCGGCTAACGGCCAGCCGTACCCGGTTGGCCTCGTCGGCGGCGAGGACCCAGTCCTCGAGGGGGCTCGGCTCCGGCTCGGCGAGACGGGACCCGAGGGCCGAGACTCGATGGCGCTCCTCGGTGCGGACGTGGTCGACGGCACGCCGGTGGGCGATCGTCGCGAGCCACGAGCGCAGCGACCCCCGGTCGGGGTCGAACGCCAGCGGACGCTCCCAGAAGGTGACGAAGACCTCCTGGACGATGTCCTCGGCCACGACGCGGTCGCGCGTCACCCGCAGCGCGAGCGCCAGCACCAGCGGGTACAGCCGATCGTGCACCTCGCCGAGAGCGCTCTCGTCCCCGCCGACGACGCGTTGGTGAAGTAGCCGGTCATCGGTCGTTCCACGCGCCTCCACCGGCCCCACCCCTCCTATGTCAGCGACCCGAGCATCCCACTGTTCACGCGAAATGTTGAGATGGATGACGAAGCGTGCATCGATATGCCTTACTCAAACGACCGATTCATCCGGAGGCTCCCCTTGACGCACGACGTCTTCAACCAGGCCCCCCCGCTCACCGGCCACGACGTGTCCGCCGACCCCGCCCTGGTCGAGGGCGTGAAACGCGAGGAGGCCGACTGGGCGCTCGGGGAGCTGCGCACCCTCGGGACGCTCGCCGGGTCGGCCAAGGCGCAGGAGTGGGGGCGCCTCGCCAACGAGTTCCCGCCGGTCCTGCGCACCCACGACAGGTACGGCAACCGGATCGACGAGGTGGAGTTCCATCCCGCGTGGCACGAGCTGATGGCGGTGGCGGTCGGGCACGGCCTGCACGCCACGCCGTGGGCCTCGCCGAGGCCCGGCTCGCACGTGGCCCGGGCGGCCAAGTTCTACGTGTGGTCCCAGGTGGAGGCAGGCCACGGCTGCCCGATCTCGATGACCTACGCCAGCGTGGCGGCGCTGCGGCACACGCGGGCGCTCACCGCCGAGTGGGAGCCGCTGCTGACGTCCCGGAACTACGACTTCGGCCTGCGCCCGGCCGCCTCCAAGCGTGGCGTGCTCGCCGGCATGGCGATGACCGAGAAGCAGGGCGGCTCTGACGTGCGCGCCAACACCACCGTCGCCCGGCCGCTCGGCGACGGCAACTTCGCGATCACCGGGCACAAGTGGTTCAACTCGGCCCCCATGTGCGACGTCTTCCTCGTGCTCGCCCAGGCCCCCGGCGGGCTCTCGTGCTTCCTGCTCCCCCGCGTCCTGCCTGACGGCTCGCGCAACGCCATGCGGATCATGCGGCTGAAGGAGAAGCTCGGCAACAGGTCCAACGCCTCGGCCGAGGTGGAGTACGACGGTGCGCTCGCCTTCCTGGTCGGGGAGGAGGGACGGGGGGTCAGGACCATCATCGAGATGGTCAACATGACCCGTCTGGACTGCGTCATCGGCTCGGCCTCGGGCATGCGGTACGGCGTGACGCAGGCCGTCCACCACGCGACCCACCGCACGGCGTTCGGCAGGGCCCTGGCCGAGCAGCCGCTGATGCGCAACGTGCTCGCCGACCTGGTGCTGGAGTCCGAGGCCGCCACCGCCGTCATGGTCCGCCTGGCCGGGGCGACCGACAAGGCGATACGCGGCGAGACGGGCGAGGGCGCGCTGCGGCGTACGGCTCTGGCGGCGGCCAAGTACTGGGTGTGCAAGCGCGCCCCGGTGCACGCGGCCGAGGCCCTGGAGTGCTTCGGCGGCAACGGGTACGTCGAGGAGTCGCAGATGCCCCGGCTGTTCCGGGAGTCCCCGCTCAACGGCATCTGGGAGGGATCGGGCAACGTCGCCGCCCTCGACCTCATGCGTGCCCTCCAGCGCGAGCCGGAGGCCATCGACGTGTTCCTCGCCGAGACCGCCCTCGCGGGGGGCGCCGACCGCAGGCTCGACGACGCCGTGGATCGGCTGCGCAAGACCCTGGCCTCGGCCGGGGAGTCGGACGCGCGGCGGCTGGCCGAGGAGATGACGCTCGTGCTCCAGGGCTCCCTGCTGGTACGGCACGCGCCCGCCGCCGTGGCCGACGCCTTCTGCGCGTCGCGCCTTTCCGGCGAGTGGGGCCGGGCCTTCGGCACCCTGCCGCGCGGGCTCGACCTGGACACGATCGTGGACCGGGCGCGGTATGCCTGAGGCCCTGGGCGTGCCCCGTACGCAGGGAGTCCGGCGCTTGGTGCGTAGTACGTCACCGAGCCGCTACGGCCGGGAAACCCGGAGGAAACAGCCCGGCGATGTCATGAGAGGGACTCACCGCCTGCGGTGAGGCGCACCTAGGGTTCCGCCCTCCCCGACGCGTGAGGGGCTGGTCCAAGAGGTGCAGGCGGCCTAGGCCGTTCCACGGCGGGACAAAAACCCGGGAGACAGTCTTATCGGCTGCCTCCTGAGTGAGGCGTTCTCGAAAGGGAGTGCCGTGGGCCATCTCCACGACAACTACGGACCCGAGGCCCGCTACGCCGTCGAACGCGAGGCGGAGCTTCCCCTCACCATGCACGAGCGTGAGATCGAGCGCGGCCTGGAGTACGGCCTGCCGGGCGCGGACTCGATCGTCGACCGGAGCATCCCGACCTTCTCCCGGGGAGAGCTTCCGCACTTCGCCGGGATCAACACCTTCCTCAAGGCGCCCTATCTGGAGGACGTGCGGCGCTGCGGCGAGTACGACGTGGCGGTGCTCGGAGCGCCCTTCGACGGCGGCACGACCTACCGCTCCGGCACGCGGTTCGGCCCGCAGGGCATCCGCAAGATCTCGGCGCTGTACGGGCCGTACAGCTTCGAGCTGGGCGTGGACCTGCGGGAGTCGATCACGATCGCGGACCTCGGGGACATCTTCACGATCCCCGCCAACATCGAGAAGACGTTCGACCAGATCAGCAAGGCGGTGTCGCATGTCTACGAGAGCGGGGCGTTCCCGGTCGTGCTGGGCGGCGACCACTCGATCGGCTATCCGACCGTACGCGGCATCGCCGAGCACGTGCCCGGAAATATCGGCATCATTCACTTCGATCGGCACGTCGACACCCAGGAGACCGACCTCGACGAGCGGATGCACACCACGCCGTGGTTCCACGCGACCGACATCCCCAATGTGCCGGCGAAGAACCTCGTGCAGATCGGCATCGGCGGCTGGCAGGCCCCAAGGCCCGGCGTCAAGATCGGCAGGGAGCGCGGCACCACGATCATGACGGTCACCGACTGCGTCGAGATGGGCATCGAGGCCGCCGCCGAGCGCGCCCTGGAGGTCGCCTGGGACGGCGCCGAGGCCGTCTGGCTGTCCTTCGACGTCGACTGCCTGGACGCGGCCTTCGTCCCCGGCACGGGCTGGCCCGAGCCCGGCGGCTTCCTGCCCCGCGAGGTCCTGAAGTTCATCCAGCTCATCGCCGGCGCGCGGCCGCTCGCCGGGATCGAGGTGGTCGAGTGCTCCCCGCCGTACGACAACGCCGAGATCACCGCCCTCATCGCGACCCGCGTCATCTGCGACACCCTCGGCTGCCTGGTCCGCGCCGGCCATCTCCCGAAGCCCCCCGCCCCGCACCCGAAGCCCGAGAGGGGACGCGCATGAAACTCAGGCGTCTCGTCCTGCCCGCCGCCGTCCTCCTCGTCCTGGGCACAGCCTGCGCCGCCGAGAAGACCGCGGCGCCGCCCGCCGCCACCGGGGCGTCGAAGATCAAGCTCGGCTTCAGCGCGTGGCCAGGCTGGTTTCCCTGGCAGGTGGCCGAGGAGCAGGGGCTCTTCGCCAAGAACGGCGTGGAGGTGGAGCTGAAGTACTTCGACAGCTACACCGACAGCCTCAACGCCCTGGCCACCGGGAACATCGACGCCAACAGCCAGACGCTGAACGACACCCTCGCCTCGGCGGCCGGGGGCGCCAAGGAGGCCGTCGTCCTGGTCAACGACAACTCCACCGGCAACGACCAGATCATCGCCAGGGACGGCGTGAAGAGCCTCGCCGACCTCAAGGGCAGGACGGTGGCCGCCGAGCAGGGCACCGTGGACCACTACCTGCTGCTACTCGCGCTGCGGAAGGCCGGCCTGACCGAGGCGGACGTGAAGTTCCAGCCGCTGCCGACCGACGCGGCGGCCGCCGCCTTCGTCGCGGGCCAGGTGGACGCGGTCGGCGTCTTCGCCCCCTTCACCACCACCGCGCTCAAGCGGCCCGGCAGCGCCACGATCGCCAGCTCCTCCGACTTCCCCGGCGCCATCCCCGACCACCTCGTGGTGACCAAGGACCTGGTGGACAAGGACGCGAAGGCCGTACAGGCGCTGGTGAAGACGTGGTTCGACACCATCGCCTGGATCGGGCAGAACAAGCCGAAGGCCATGGAGATCATGGCGAAGCGGGCCGGGGTGAGCGTCGCCGACTACGAGAGCTACGACAAGGGCACCACGATTTTCACGCTGGACCAGAACCGCACGGCGTTCGCGAGCGATCTGCCCACCCGCGCCAAGCAGATCTCCGACTTCCTGGTCTCCAGCAAGCTCGTCGACACCGCACCCTCCCTGGACGGCCTGCTCGAACCCAGGTTCGTCCAAGCGGTCCAGCCGTGAGCGGACAGGCCGCCGCGCCCGTGGTCGCGAAGGAGGCGGCGCCGGTGAGCGAGCCCCGGCCAGGACGGCGGATCCGGCTGCTGAACAGCGCCGTGCCCGCCCGAAGGGTCTGGGTGCTGCGCGCGCTGTCGGTGCTCGGGCCGCTCGCGGCGTGGTGGGCGCTCAGCGCCAGCGGCCTGGTGAACCCCACCTTCCTGCCCTCCCCCGCCGCCGTCTGGGCGGCGGGGACGGACATGGCGGCGAGCGGCACGCTGTGGACGGACCTGACCGCGAGCCTCGGCCGGATCGGGCTGGGGTTCGTGCTGGCGGTGCTGATCTCCGTGCCGCTCGGGTTCACGATGGGCGCGCTTCCCTGGGCGCAGGCTCTGCTGGAGCCGGTGATCGGCCTGCTGCGCTACCTGCCGGCGTCGGCGTTCATCCCGTTGCTCATCATCTGGCTCGGCATCGGCGAGGCGTCGAAGGTGGCGCTGCTCGTCCTGGGCGTCGTCTTCTTCAACACCCTGATGACCGCCGACGTCGTACGGCAGGTGCCCCGGCGGCTGCTGGAGGTCTCCGCCACGCTCGGCGCCGGCCGCCTGCGGGTCGCCTCCCGCGTGGTCTTCCCGTACGCGCTGCCGGGCATGATCGACGCGATGCGGGTCAACGCGGCGGCGGCCTGGAACTTCGTCGTCGTGGCCGAGCTGATCGCGGCCACGTCCGGGCTGGGCTACCGGATCACCCGGGCCCAGCGGTTCCTGCAGACGGACCGCATCTTCGCGATCCTCGTGGTCATCGGCCTGATCGGGCTGACCATCGACGTCACGCTGCGGCTGCTGCGTACCCGCGTCGGAAGGTGGACGGCGTGACGGCGTCCCTGGCAAGGAGGTGGGCCGCGTGACATTGCGCCTCGACGGGGTGAGCAAGGAGTTCGCCCCCGGGACACCGGTGCTGGCGGACCTGGACCTCACGATCGCGCCCGGGGAGTTCGTCTGCGTGGTGGGCGCCAGCGGGTCGGGCAAGTCCACCCTGCTCTCGCTGGTCGCCGGGCTCACGCCGCCCACCACCGGCCGGGTGCTCCTGGACGGCGAGGAGGTCACGGGGCCGGGTCCCGAACGCGGGCTGGTATTCCAGACGCCGTCCCTCTACCCGTGGCGGAGCGTCGCGCGGAACGTCGCGTTCGGGCTGGAGTCGCTGGGCGTCCCGCGCGCGCGGCGCGAGGAGCGGGTCGGCCGTCTGCTCGAGGAGGTGGGCCTCGCGAGCCTCGCGGCGGCCCTGCCGGGGCGGCTGTCGGGCGGCCAGCAGCAGCGGGTCGCCATCGCCAGAGCGCTGGCCTGCTCGCCGCGCGTGCTGCTGCTCGACGAGCCGTTCGGCGCCCTCGACGTGCAGACCAAAGAGGACATGCAGCTTCTCATCCGCCAGGTCTGGCAGGACGTCGCCACGACTGTGATCATGGTCACGCATGACGTCGAGGAGGCGATCTTCCTCGGCCAGAGGGTGCTCGTCCTGTCGTGCGACCCCGGCCGGATCGCCCGTGACCTCGTCGTCGGCCTTCCGAGGGCCCGCTCGCTGGAGGACAAGCGGTCGACGGAGTTCCTGGCCCTTCGGGCGGAGGTCGAGGATCTCGTCCGTGCCGAGCACCGGGCCCACCAAGCGCGCGTGTAGGTTCGGCTAGGCAACGACCTCAATATCGAAGGGATGATCGCAATGGCGACGACACGTACCGCCACGACCCAGTGGAAGGGCGCGCTGCTCGACGGCTCCGGCACGGTCTCGCTCGACACCTCGGGGGTCGGGACGTTCGACGTCTCGTGGCCCTCGCGCGCCGAGCAGGCCAACGGCAAGACCAGCCCCGAGGAGCTCATCGCGGCGGCCCACTCCTCGTGCTTCTCGATGGCGCTCTCTCACGCGCTCGCCCAGGGGGGAACGCCGCCGCAGCAGGTGGAGACGAAGGCCGACGTGACCTTCCAGCCGGGTGAGGGCATCACCGGCATCGTGCTCTCCGTGCGGGCCCAGGTCCCCGGCATCTCCGCGGAGGACTTCCAGACCGCCGCGGAGACCGCCAAGGCGAACTGCCCGGTCAGCAAGGCCCTGTCGGGCACCACGATCACGCTGAACGCCGAGCTGATCGGCTGAGCGGCTCTTCCGGCCCCCGCGCGCTCCGGCACGCGGGGGCCGTTCCATGTCCACTTGCTGCCGATCTGCACTGTTTACGTTACGTTTACATGGATATATACTGAAATATCCGTTTCGGGCACTTCTTTGACCTACTTGGGAGGCACCGGCCTACGGGCACCCCTAGTGGGGCAAAAGATCTGGTAAATCAGTCGTGCAGCCCTAATATCGACTGTAAAGCCGGAACGTAAGCACCCAGGTACGCGGCAACGGAGCCTTCACCGGAGAGGAGCCGACCAGGCACCCGATCACGACAGCGAGACAGGAAACGCGATCGAGCTGCACCGCTGACCGTTCCACGACAACAATGAGGCTACATGCGTGACGTCTGGCCTGGAGAGCCGTACCCCCTGGGCGCCACCTGGGATGGCGTGGGTACGAGCTTCTCGCTCTTCTCCGAGGTCGCCGAGCGGGTCGAGCTCTGCCTTTTCGACGACGCCGGCGCCGAGACCCGCATCGACCTTCCCGAGGTCGACGGATTCGTCTGGCACGGCTACCTGCCCGGCGTCCTGCCCGGCCAGCGATACGGCTACCGCGTGCACGGGCCGTACGACCCGGCGAGGGGCCATCACTGCGACCCCAGCAAACTGCTGCTCGACCCCTACACCAAGGCCCTCGAGGGCGACGTGCACTGGGACCGGTCGCTGTTCTCGTACGAGTTCACCGACCCCGCGCAGCGCAACACCGACGACAGCGGCGCCCACATGCCGAAGAACGTCGTGGTCAACCCGTTCTTCGACTGGGGGAACGACCGCCCGCCCCGCACCCCGTACCACGAGACCGTGATCTACGAGGCCCACGTGCGCGGGCTGACCATGCGCCACCCCGACGTGCCGGAGCAGCAGCGGGGCACGTACGCGGGCCTCGCGCACCCGTCCGTGATCGAGCACCTGCGCGGCCTGGGCGTCACGGCGGTCGAGCTGATGCCGGTGCACCAGTTCGTGCCCGAGCACGCCATGGTGGCCCGGGGCCTCACCAACTACTGGGGCTACAACACCATCGCCTTCCTCGCCCCGCACAACGCCTACTCGAGCTCGGGCCAGCGCGGCGAGCAGGTGCTGGAGTTCAAGGCGATGGTCAAGGCCCTGCACGCGGCGGGCATCGAGGTCATCCTCGACGTGGTCTACAACCACACCGCCGAGGGCGACCACATGGGGCCCATGCTGGCCTACCGCGGCATCGACAACAGGTCCTACTACCGGCTGCTCGACACCGACCGCCGCCTCATGCTCGACTACACCGGCTGCGGCAACTCCCTGAACGTCCGCTCGCCCCACGCGCTGCAGCTGATCATGGACTCACTGCGCTACTGGGTCACGGAGATGCACGTCGACGGCTTCCGGTTCGACCTGGCGGCCGCCCTGGCGCGCGAGCTGCACGACGTCGACCGCCTGTCCGCGTTCTTCGACCTGATCCAGCAGGATCCGGTGATCTCCCAGGTCAAGCTGATCGCCGAGCCGTGGGACGTCGGGCCGGGCGGCTACCAGGTGGGCAACTTCCCGCCGCTGTGGACCGAGTGGAACGGCCAGTACCGCGACAGCGCGCGCGACTTCTGGCGGGGCAGCCCGTCGAGCCTGCCAGAGTTCGCCTCGCGCCTGGCCGGCTCCTCCGACCTGTACGCCTCCAGTGGGCGCCGTCCTGTCGCCTCCATCAACTTCGTGACCTGCCACGACGGTTTCACGCTGACCGACCTGGTGTCCTACAACAACAAGCACAACGACGCGAACGCCGAGAACAACCGCGACGGCACCGACGACAACCGCTCGTGGAACTGCGGGGCAGAGGGGCCGGTCGAGGATCCCACCGTCGTACGGCTGCGCCACCGGCAGCGCCGCAACCTCCTGACGACGCTGTTCGTGTCGCAGGGCGTTCCGATGCTGCTCAGCGGTGACGAGATCGGCCGCACGCAGCACGGCAACAACAACGCCTACTGCCAGGACAACGAGGTCTCCTGGGTCGACTGGTCACTGCTCGGGCCAGAATCCGATCTGCTGAACTTCATCCGCAAGCTCGCCTCGTTCCGCAGGGAGCATCCCGTCTTCCGGCGCCGCCGCTTCTTCCTGGGCCACATGCCCGAGAGCGACAAGGGCGACGTCAGCGACATCGTGTGGCTCACGCCGTCCGGCAAGGAGATGACGCCGGGCGACTGGCACAGCGGGTTCGGCAAGGCGATGGCCGTCTTCCTCAACGGCGAGGCGATCAGCGAGCCGGGTCCCCGAGGCGAGCGGATCAGCGACGACTCGTTCCTGCTGCTGGTCAACGGCCACCACGAGAACATCTCGTTCTCGCTGCCGGGGGCGGAATTCGGGCCTGGCTGGCAGACCGTGCTCGACACCACCGACGAGGGACCCGACTACGAACGGTCCACGAGCGAGGTCTGGCAACCGGGCAAGCTGGTCACGGTCACCAACCGCTCCATGCAGATCCTCCGCTCGACGGCCAGACCCTGATCCGGACAACGGGCAGGCCTGTAACCCGCGGATCGATACGTCAGTCGTCGAGGATCACGCGGATGTGACAAAAATATCTAGATCGACTCCCTGATGTTCATCCAAGGATCTAGTCGGGCCAGGTCCAGAGGGGTACTTCGCGCAGCGGATGGAGCTGGTCGTCGGTTTCCGCGTGGGAGTTCTGGAGGGCGACGTGGGATCCGAACTCGACGTGGGAGCGGAGGGCTTCACGAAAGGGCGGGTCGGTGGGCAGGCCGGTGGTGTCGGCGGCGGCCACATAAAGCTCCACGAAGCGGCGGCGTTGCTCTTCGGTGATTTTGAGACCGCGGTGGACGGCGATGAGGTGGGCGAATCCGCCCATGTCGGTGGTGAAGGTGGTCGGTCCGCCGAAGGTTTCCGCGGTGAAGGCGGTGAGGTGGGCGACGTGGTCGGGGCGTCCGTGGCCGAAAAGGGGCTTGAGCAGGGGGTCGGCCAGGACGCTGGTGTAGAACGTGTCGATGAAGCGGCGCAGTCCTTCCTGACCGCCGGCGTGCTCAAAAAGGGTCTCCATGATTACATCATTACGCATTTAACCGAAAGTGTCAGCTAATCGTGTAGCTGGAAGGGCGGCGCAAGCAGGACGCGCTCATCGCCTTGCTCAAGGTCATGCTCGTTCAGGTGGGCGCCGAACCGGGTGGCCCCATCCGGCCGTCGTGGAACCACCTCGCGGAGCCGGCTACATGGTGGTCGCGGCCAGCAGGACGAGGATGAAGATCAGGACTCCCGCCAGGCCGTGCAGGATCACCGCGAGGAAGGGGAAGCCCTGTTCCGCGCCTCTGGCGTGCCGGCCGTCGCGCAGCCATCGGGTGGACATCACGAAGCCGAGCAGGCTGGCCAGGCAGAGGAGACCCAGCGACAGCCAGACATAACCGCCGTGGGTGGTGACCACGAAGGCGAGCCACGAGGCGAGCGACGTCACCCCCAGCATGGGATGCATGAAGACCAGCGCGGCCGGGAAGCGGGTGACCTTGGTCTTCTGCCGGCCTGGCCTTCCTCCTGCCAGCCACAGGCAGAGGAGATAGATGCCGAACCCAGTGGTGACGAGCCACACCGTCACAGTGACCACCCGCACGCGCGCCCTCCCGATCCCCGGAGTTCTACTCCCCTACATCTTGAGACCGCCGCGTAACGCTACGCATGCCATGTCTAACATTTCGCTATATATGTTGAAGCGTTACGTCAAGGATCTCCGATCCCGCTCGCGTGCCGGGGCGCCTGCCTGTGCCAAGGTAGACAGCGTGCGACGCATTCTTCCCAGCTCAGCGGACGACGTCGATCTCGCCGAGGCCTACGCCTACCCCCGCGGCGATTGGCTGCGCCTCAACATGGTGGCGGGCGCCGACGGGGGCGCATGGCTGAAGGGCCTGTCCGAAGGCCTGTCCGGCAAGGGCGACCGGCGCGTGTTCGGGGTTCTGCGCGGCCTGGCCGACGTGGTGGTGGCCGGCGCCGCGACCGTGCGCACCGAGGGGTACGGCCCCGCCCGCCCGCGCGTGTCATGGCGGGAACTGCGCCAGGGCCGGCCGCTCGTCCCGCCGATCGCCGTCATCACCCGGCGGCTCGACCTCGACCTGGGGAGCCCGCTGTTCATCGAGGCGGAGCCGTACGCCAGGACGATCGTGATCACCACCGAGCGTGCCCCGAAGGACCGGCGCGACGAGGCCGCCAGACACGCCGAGGTGATCGTCGCGGGCGATGAGCGCGTGGACCTGACCCTCGCCATGGACGCGCTGCGCGAGCGCGGCCTCGGCCGGGTGCTCTGCGAGGGCGGCCCCCGGATCAACGCGCAGATGGCGGCGGCCGGCCTGGTGGACGAGCTGTGCCTGACGATCAGCCCGCTCATGGCCGGCGGAGACGCGGCGCGCATACTCAACGGCCCGGCCTCCACCATCCGGCTGCGTCTCTCGCATGTCCTCGAGGAAGAAGATTTCCTGTTCTGCAAGTACACCCGGGAGTCGTGATGAACCTTCCCGCCCAGACCAACCTTCCTCCGGAGATGAACCTTCCGGTGGCCCCGCCCGTGGCGCCGATGCTGGCCAAGGCCATCAAGGAGCTGCCGTCGCAGGACGGCACGATGCTGTACGAGCCGAAGTGGGATGGTTTCCGCTGCATCGCCTTCCGCGACGGCGACGAGGTCTACCTGGGAAGCCGCAACGAGCGACCCTTCAACCGCTACTTTCCCGACCTGATCGAGGCCGTCAAGCGAGAGCTGCCCGAGCGGTGCGTGGTCGACGGCGAGATCGTGCTGCGGCAGGGTCAGATCCTCGACTTCGACGCCCTCCAGCAGCGCATCCACCCGGCGGCCTCGCGGGTGAGGCTGCTCGCGGAGCAGACGCCGGCGTCGTTCGTCGCCTTCGACCTGCTCGCCATCGGCGACGAGAGCCTCATGGACACCCCGTTCGGGGAGCGCCGCGCCCGTCTCGTCGACGCCACGGCGGGCGCGGGCGACCGGATACGACTGACACCCGTCACCGACAGCTTCGATCGCGCGGGCGAGTGGTTCGAGATGTTCGAGGGCGCCGGGCTGGACGGCATCGTGGTCAAGCGCACGGACCAGCCGTACGAGCCGGACAGGCGCACGATGTTCAAGGTCAAGCACGAGCGCACGGCCGACTGCGTGGTGGCCGGGTACCGCGAGCACAAGTCCGGCCCGATCGTCGGGTCGCTGCTGCTCGGCCTGTACGACTCGTCGGGCGTGCTGCACCACGTGGGCGTGGCCGCGTCGTTCCCGATGAAGCGCCGCGCGGAGCTGATCGACGAGCTCAAGCCCTACCTTCTGAGCGACCTGGGCGAACACCCCTGGAGCTCCTGGATGTCGCAGGACGAGGGCACCACCCAGCGCATGCCCGGCGCGATCTCCCGCTGGAGCGCCGGCAAGAACCTCTCGTTCGTCCCGCTCAACCCCAAGCTCGTGGTCGAGGTGGCCTACGATCACATGGAAGGCAACCGGTTCCGGCACACCGCCCAGTTCCGCCGGTGGCGCACCGACCGCACGCCCGCGTCGTGCACCTACGAGCAGCTCGAACAGCCCGTGAGCTACAACCTGGACGACATCCTCGCCCGATGAGCACCAGGAGGGGACATGGATGGTGCCCATGTCCCCTGCGTGACCAGGCGTGGCCCGCCTCGGTCTGCTAGCTCCAGGTCAGTCGCTCATCAGCGACCTCTGTCAGATCCGTACACGCCTCTCCTCTCGGACATGCCGCGATCGGACCGGTCCCGCTCGGACCTGCCTCGCCTCTCCGACATGCCCCGATCGGACTCTTCCCGCTCGAACCTGCCTCGCCTCTCCGACCTACCGCGATCCGACTCGTTCCGCTCGGACCTGCCTCGCCTCTCGGACATGCCCCGATCGGACTCTTCCCGCTCGAACCTGCCTCGCCTCTCCGACATGCCCCGATCGGACTCTTCCCGCTCGAACCTGCCTCGCCTCTCCGACCTACCTCGATCGGACCCGTCCCGCTCGGACCTGCCTCGCCTCTCGGACATGCCGCGATCGGACTCGCTCCGCTCGGACCTGCCTCGCCTCTCCGACCTACCTCGATCGGACCCGTCCCGCTCGGACCTGCCTCGCCTCTCCGACCTACCTCGATCACCGTCGTCGCGCGCTAGCGCGAGGATCCCCGCCGTGCCGTGCTGGGTGCCGGCGATCACCGCTGTGGAGGGTAGCGGCACGGCCGAGGCCTGCGCGGCTCCGGAGGAGCAGAGCGTGAGCGAGAGGAATGCCGGACCGAGCAGCATCAGGGAGCGCTTGCCTGCCATGGCCGACTCCTTTCCATGTCCGGGCCACCCGGAAGATCGTCGACCGCCCGGATGACCGTCCTTGGCGTTCGAACCACATGGTTTCCGGCGTCGCGCCACCGCGCCGTGACACGGACGTGACCGCGGAATCACGCGGCCCCGCTTTCAGCGATGGGCGACCGCGCGCAGGCCCGCGACAAGCTCGCTTACGAGGGGTGTCGGGCGAAGGCCGAGCTCGGCGTCGAGGAGGTGCTCGTAGCGCTCGAAGTCGCGAAGCGCCTCGGCCTGGTTGCCTTGCGCGAGGTGGGCCTGGATCAGCGCGGCGTGCGAGCTCTCGCGCAGCGGCTCCGCCCGTACGGCCACGCCGGCGGCGGCCACCGCGTCGGCGAACCGGCCCGCCAGGATGAAGTGGTCGGCCAGGGCCTCAAGGGCGTGCAGCCGTAACTGGTGCCATTCCTCGGCCCCGTGGAGCACCCAGTCGTCGTACCAGCCGGGGAGCAGATCGACGGACAGGGTCTCGACGGTCGCCGCTCTGAGGTCGTGGTCGGGTGTGGGGGTTCCCGGGTCGAGGATGCGCCGGGCCAGCGATCGGGCCTCGTCGATGTCGACCCCGGCGCCCGGGTTCAGCCGCACCTCGGTCGCCCCGATGTCGAGAATCTGACGTGCGGCACCTTCGAGGCGTGCCAGCGCGGACCGCAGGCTCGCGTACGCCCGCCGGTCGGGCCGGTCCGGCCACAGGGTGCCCGCCATCAGGGTCCGGGGCACGGCCTGGCCGCAGAGGGCGATGAACGACAGCAGGCGCTCCGAGCCGCCCGAGACCGTCACCTGCTCTCCCCCGGCCAGCAGCCGGAAGCCACCCAGAAGATCGACCCGAATGAGGGGCCGTTCGCCGCTCTCCATAGTTCTGCTGCCTCCCGCGTGGAAAGCGAGTCGTCTGGTAAGCAGCCCTCCCGTCACCGTTTCCTCCTCCCGCTATGTACCCGTTGATACTGATTTGTCCCGCTTTATTCGTTGATCACCAGAGCTGAAGAGGATCAGCCGGTCACGCACGCGTCATGCTCCGGTGACGCCGGATCAGCCACGCTCTCGTTGCCGCCACCTTCGGCGGCACGAGAGGAGGTCGATCTCCATGAGGAGAAACGTCTTGGCCGCGCTGGTCCTGAGCAGCGCGATCGTCGTACCCGCGACGCTCGTCACCACGGCACACGCGGCCGCTCCGGAGGCGCGGTCCTCGATCGCCGTGCTGCCCTCCGACGACCTGATCAAGGGAGGGTACGAGTCCCTGACGTCGTGCCAGAGCGCTCTTCCCGACATAGAGGAGCAGCAGTCCTCCGTCCAGACGTCGCTCGTCTGCAAGGCGTACGCGAGCTCGTCCGCCGAGATGTGGGGCGTCTACAACACGGAGTCCACCGAGCAGGAAGCAACCATCCCCGAGTCGCGGTAACCGGCGTGACGGCCGGAACGGCTCCAGCGCCACGGCGAGGCAGCCGGCCCGGCTGACGTCTCTAGTACCGCCCGACCGAACGGGACGGCACGTGCGCTCCACGCGCGAGCCGCCCCGTTCCCGCCGTCAAAGCGGCCTGACCCGCGCTCAGCACCGCGAGCGGCGACAGGCCACGCCCGGCACCGGGCCGCCGCCCCGAGCCGCAGAACACCGGAGGGCTAGCGCCCGCCTCAGGGAGCGGGACGCAGGACCGCGGCCAGCTCCGGGATGCGGGCGCGGTAGCCGTCGAGGAGGAGGCTGGCCACGGAGACCGAGTCCACGAGCGGGTGCGAGGCGAACGCCTGTAGCGCGACGCCGGCCGAACCAGTGACGGCCGCCTTGATGGTGAGCTGCTCGACCGCCTTGACCTGCTGGACGAGCCCCAGGAACGGGCCGGGCAGCGCCTTGGTCGCCAGAGGCCGGACACCCCCCGCGTCGACCACACAAGGGATCTCCACGACCGCCTCGGGCGGCAGCCCGGCGACCGCCGAGCCGTTTCGGACGTTGAGGATCATGGTGGTGGACCCGCCCCGGGCCAGGGTGGTCATGAGGGCGAGCGCGATGCCTTCGTACCCGCCGGCCGACAGGTCGGCCGCGTCCCGCTCGCCCGCCTGCGCGGTGTCGCGGGTGTCGGCCATGTAGGACGCGTCGCGCTCCCGGCGGGCGCGCTGCCACTCGGCCAGCGCGTGCCCGGGCTCCTGCCGGACAGTCGAGTAGAACCGGGCCTGCTGCTGGAGCAGCGCCTCCCCCCGGGTCTGCGCCGCGCCGCCGATCGCCGCCACGGCCTCGCGGGTGTAGTAGTAGTAGTAGAGGTATTCGTTGGGCAGGGCGCCGAGCGACCGCACCCACTCGGGGCCGAACAGCCGCGCCTCCTCCACCAGCTTGAGCGCCGTGTCGTCGGCCAGCAGGTCGGGCAGGACATCGCGACCCGCATGCGACAGCCCGCGCAGCCAACCGAGGTGGTTGAGCCCGACGTAGTCGGGGGCCGTGCGGGCGGGGTCGAGGCCGAGGGAGCGGGCGGCGCGACGGATCAGGCCGACCGGGGAGTCGCAGATGCCGACCACGCGCTCGCCGAGCACGCGCTGCATGGCCTCGGTGATCATGCCGGCGGGGTTGGTGAAGTTGATGACCCATGCCCGCGGGGCCACGGCTGCGACGCGCTCGGCCACGTGGAGGGCCACCGGGATGGTGCGGAGGCCGAAGGCGATGCCACCCGGCCCGATCGTCTCCTGGCCGAGGAGCCCGAGATCGAGCGCGACCCGCTCGTCCGCCGTGCGGCCCTCGAGGCCGCCCACCCGGATCGCCGAGAACACGAACGCCGTGTCTCGGAGCGCGTCGTCCAGATCGGTGGAGACGCGCACGCGCGGCGGGTCGTCGTGCCCGGCCGCGAGCTGGGCCAGCACGTGGCCGACGGCGGTCAGGCGCTCCTCGGAGACGTCGTACAGCACGACCTCGTCGACCCTCGGCCTGCCGGTGTCGCGCAGCAGCGCGCCGTACACAAGGGGAACGCGGAAACCGCCGCCACCGAGGATGGTCAACCTCATGCCTGCTCCTTGCCCGCGCACTCGCCCCGTCCGCCCTCAGGCGGCTCACCCGCCTGCCTGATCATGTCAGCAGCACCTCCGCGCCCGCCGCGGTGAGGGCCCTGACGGTCGGCTCGTCGGCGCCGTCGTTGGTCACGACCACGTCGAGCTCCTCGGGGCCGCACACCCGTAAGGCGCCGTTGCCCGGGAACTTGTGCCGGTCGACGAGCAGGACCACCTGCTCGGCCGCCGCCATCATGGCCCGCTTGAGCGGGACCTCGGCCACAGTGGAGTCGGTCACCTGCCCGTCGGCACGCACGCCGCTCGCGCTCAGGAAGACGCGGTCGGCGGACACCTGGCGCAGCGCCCCCTCGGTCAGCACTCCGACGAGGGAGTGGTAGGTGCGGCGCAGAGTGCCGCCGAGCAGCAGTAGCTCGACGGCCGGATCGGCCCGCAGCACGTCGACCACGGGGAGGCTGGAGGTGACGACGGTGACGCGGCGGCCGCACAGGTGGCGGGCGAGCCTCA
>JAOPYI010000066.1 GCA_025964675.1 Sphaerisporangium sp.
GGCTCCGGACGTTACAGACGCGTTCCTATTGAGGACCTCGGCCACCACGAGCTCTAGTCCGGGTACGACGGCCTGGGACACGTCGATCGGCCGCTGCAGGACGTTGGCCGCGTACAGGATGTCGGCGGCTTCCTGCTGTTCGGCGATGAACTGTGCGCCTACGGGCTCCAGCCGCCACGGCAGGCGCGCGAGCGCGGTCTCCCAGGCGTCCACCGAGCCGCCGACGGCCTCCTCGGTCAGGTGGGCCGCCTCCCTCGGATTGGCCTTCGACCAGTCGTCGGCCTGCTTGAGGGCCCCGACCAGAACGGCCACCGCGTCTGGACGGCTCTCGGCGAAGTCACGGCGAGTGAAGAACACCGACCGGGCCGGGACACCCTGGGGCACCGCATCCCGCGGACCGCCCGTGCCGGTCACGAATCCCCCGTCATCCGGCAGCGGAGCGGACGCCGCCGCGTACACGATGGGCAATCCAGCGGCCTGCGCGGTCAGCGGCGGGGTCGACCCGGTGCCGCCGAAATCGATCGCACCCTCGGCTAGCAGATCTCCGGTCCGCCTGCCGTCGGCGTAGAAGTACAGCTCAAGGGGCTCATCAAAGGTGTCGAGCACGTGATCCAAGCGCGACAAGAAGAACAATGACGGGTTGTTGTTATGCACGCCGATTCGAATAGTCACAGTTGAACTCCAAACCTTTGGCTAGACGGTGGGGTCACCGGGAGGGAGGGCGACCAACCCCGAAACGCCCTCCCCCGCCGGTGCCCATGAGTACGGCGAGCCATCCTCTCGAGCGCGCCCCGCTCTTCGCCGTACCCGGGCTCGTGACCGCCGGCGCGCATCCGGAGAGGACGGCGACCGGGGGGAGGGCGGTGGAGCTTCATACCGTTTGTTCCTGGTGCGTGCTACGGCGAGCCTGAGCACTCGCGAGCGCGGTGTGATCGGCCCAGGAGTCCACGTCCACGGCGGACTCGAGGAAACCGTGGGCCCGCAGGAAGCGCTCCTGCTCGGCGAGGAGGCTGAGCCGCTCGGCGGAGAGGTCGATCGACAGGTCGGGCAGCTGGTACGCGCCGGGCGCCCCGGCGTTACCGCGCTCATCATGCTCGCCGGTGCGATCACGGGCCTCCCACAGGCCCAGCGCCTGGTCAGGGTAGGCGGCGGCCCACTCGCCGGCGTCGAGCAGCACCCGGAGGAACCGCGCGACGACGTCCGGCCGGACGTCCAGCAGCAACTGGTCGACGGTGATGGGCCTGAGCGTGCCGTCGTTGATCCTGACCCGCCGGTCGGGGTGGCCGGCGAGGTCGATGGCGACGTTCAGGCCGTACCGCTCGGCGGCCTCCACGGTCGGCGCGCCCTTGGCGTAGACGGCGTCTATCTCGCCTCGGGCGAGCGCTTGCAACTCGGGGACCCACGGGTCGGCGGCGGCCGGGCCCTGGACGTCGACCAGGTGAGCGTCGTTGAGCGTCAGCCCTCCGGCCCAGAGGGCGCCTTGGAAGCCCCGCAGGGCCGTCGCACGGCGGACGTCGACCGGCACGCCCGTACGGATGGGAAGGCCGAGGCGCCGTCCCCGCAGGTCCTCCGGCTCGCGGATGGTCACGAAGGGGCGCGTCAGGATGGCCTGGCGTTCCTCGACCCAGCTCAGGCCGATGAGGCGGGTCGCGACCCCGCGCGAGCGGGCCCACAGGGCGGGAACGTTGCCGTCCTCACGAAACAGGGTCCTGAGCGCCCGCTCGTAGGCGTAGCCCTCGCGCTCGGGCACGTCGTGGAAGGCGCGTACGGCGATGCCTTCGGGGGTGAACTCGTCGTCGAGCCAGCCGAGATCAGCGGCGATCCCGGTGGCGGTCAGCTCCGGGCGGCTGGTGTACCACAGCTCCTGCACGGTCTTCTCCTGTCGTGGTCGATCGGCCTGTGGGCGTCTCGGCGCGACAGAGCGCTCCGGTGAGCCGGCACAGATCGACGTGTCGACGGGAGGTCAGAAAGGCGGTGCGGTCCACGTGTCCTACGGTAAACGCCCGGCCCATTGTTTACAACTATTCCTACTGGTTTTGAATGAAATATCCGCCGGGTCAGCGGTCCGCCGTCTTCCGCCAGCCGGGAAGGCATGCCGTCTTCGTCGGCGCCGGGGAGCCGGGTGGCCGCTGCGACTCCGAGGAGCTCGACGGCTCGGCGGCCTGGCACTCCACGGGTGCATTCGGACGGGCAAGCCACATTGCCAGCAGGATCACGGCGATCAGCACGGCGGCGGTCACCAGCAAAAGGCTCCCCCTGCCGTCCGGTGTTCGCTCCCCCGTCGGCACGGACGCGGGTCGCCGGGCCGGGGTAGCCCTTCGGCCGGCCGGCCGTACCGGCGCGGGTCCCCGCGACGGAGTGACGCGCCGGACGACGAGCGAGCGCGGCGCGAACTCCCCCGAGGGCTCCACCGCGAACCCCTCCTCGTCACCGAGGAACCGGCGGTAGACGCCCAGTGCCGTCTCCCGGCACATCCTCAGGTCCTCGTCCTTAGGTTCGGGGATCGGCCCGTCCGCGCAGACGAACCCGTAGATGAGCTGGAGCGGGCGGCTGTGCTCATCTCGGGGCGGGGAGACGGCGGGACCGGTACCCGGCTCGGCGATGTCCGCCGAAGTGACCACGTGGGTGGCGTACACGACCGTCAGCGGACGTCCGGCACCGGTGGCGACCTCGATCACTCTCGCCTGGTCCTCCTGGTCGCTCGGCACCACCGTGTCGTCCAGGATGCCGTGCTCGCGGGCGGCGACGAGGAAGCCGGGGGCGAGAAGCGTGCGGTACCCGCGGCGCCTGCCGCGCGCGACCAGGAACGGCCAGGCGCGTGCCGAGGAGGCAACGTCGTCCATGTCAGCGACCGTCGGACAGCCGGGAGTGCGGCAGACGGCCTTCCAGGACGTCCACCTTGCGTCGCATGTCGTAAAGGACGCGCCGGCGCGCGAGGCGGAATCTCTCGATGCGCCGCTCGGCCTCACTCAGCTCCTGGTCGAGGCGCACCTGGTGCTCACCGGGCCTGCCCATCCGGGAATCGAGGAACAGGCCGAGCAACGAGTCGCCGACGATCGCCGCCGAAGGGCCGAAGGCTGCCAGCAACGCGCGTCCGGCCACCTGGCCGGTGAAGGCGGTCAGGGAGGCGAGGGACTCCAGCGCGCCCTGCTGCGTCCGCCGGCGCACCTCGGCGCCGAGAGCCGCGAGGGTCCCGCGGTCGAGGCGGCTTTCCACCTGGTCGAACATGTCGGGCACCACCGCCGAGAGCGGCACGTCGACGTTGGTGGGGTGGACCGCCCCCTGGGGCACCTTGACGATCTGCCCGTCTGGACCGATGTCGGCGAAGCCCGGTCCGACCGCGCTCACCGGGATCAGACGGACGACCCGGGTGGCGCTGCGAAGGCTTACCAGCGACCGGAAGTGCTCGTTGGACGTCAGCACGTCGCGGACGATGCCCAGGCGGGTGCTCTCGTCGGGATGAACGTCCACGAGCAGGTCCCACTTGGTGATGACGAAGCTGATCGGAGCCGATCCCTCGATCATGATCGGTAGCAGGGCGTTGAGGGTCCGCTCCAGATGGATCGGGCCCTCGGGATGCCCGTCCAGGTGCTGCCGGAGGCGGTAGCCGTCGATGACCCCGATCAGCGCGTCCGCCGAATCGATCTGCTCGAACAGCTCCTTCTGCTTGCCGGAACCCGCGTCCTGGATCTCGGTGAGGAGCTCCCCCGCGTACTCCAGATACTTCAGGTGGAGGATGGTGAGCGCCGTTCCCTCGA
Organism: Sphaerisporangium sp.; assembly: GCA_025964675.1. GTDB lineage: Bacteria > Actinomycetota > Actinomycetes > Streptosporangiales > Streptosporangiaceae > Sphaerisporangium. The sequence continues at coordinate 3,759 of JAOPYI010000066.1, forward strand.
CGTGGGTCTTCACCGTGAAGTTGAAGTTCCGTGTCTCCCCCTTCGCCGTGCCCATGGGCCAGGCGCCGGAGGCGGCCGTGTCCGCCATCTGGAGATACCACTTGTTGAGGACAAGGACGTCCTCGTGCGTCGCGGTGAGGAAATAGCACTGGCCCGTGGGCGTCTTGAGCCGTTGGTACATGCTGGCCAGCAGCAACGTCTTCCCCGAGCCCTGGGGCCCCAGGGCCAGCACCCGGAACGTCGGGGCCTTCTCCTCGACGACCAGCGGCCCGCCGCCCCTTTTCCTGTGGATGCGCCTGACGAGGAGAGCGAGGAGGATGGTCAGAACAGTGATCAGTAAGAAGGCACTCACAACGTCGTTCCCGTCCCGGCACCCGCTGATGCGGTCACCATCAGTCGCGGACACGACTTCCTGAGCGGAAAGCTCATCAGCGTATCTCGGCGTCGCCTGTGTTCCCTCTGATCCTTCTGTGCCGGCGACGCCACCGCATGAGTAGGGCCCTACTCAACCTCGACGGCCGGCGCCCTAGTCGGGACGGGGAGCGGGGTCGGTGGTGACCGAGCGGAGCAGGGGCCTGCTCAGGGCGCCGGCCCCGATGACCCCGGCGAAGCCCGCGATGACACAGGCGAGCAGCGTGAGCACTCCGGTCGCGCTCATGGCGAGCCTGGCGAACGGGGCGGCGCAGAACATGCCAGTGGCGATCGATCCGCCGCCCATGATGGTCAGCGGGATGAGCGTCTCCAGGCTTCTGGCCCTGTCGAGCACCTCCAGGGGGGTGCCGGCCAGGCGCAGCAGCGCGTAGTTCTGCCGCCGGTCGAGGACCGACGACGCGGCCGTGATGCCCGCGCTCACGATGGCCACCAGGAACGAGACCATGAGCACCACCACCGTGCCGGTCCTGATGTCCTGGAGAAGCCACGCCGTCACCACGTCGTCCTTGACAGTGAGCGACGCGCTCGGGATGAGCAGGCCGATGAAGCCCGCGACGAACCCGGTGAGCGCCACCCCGCTCACGGTGCGCCACGCGGACCTCGGGTCGTCCACGAGGCGGCGCCCGGCCAGCAGGGACGCGGGCCTTCTCGCCGTGCGGGCGGTGATCCGCCCGATCAGCCCGACCACCCAGGGCCCGGCCAGGTTGAGGGCGAGGAACGCCATGCCGAGCACGACCGCGACGGTGCCCATGGCAGCTCCGAAGCCGAGGCCCGGCACGACGGCGAGGGTCGCCAGCAGGGCCACCACCCGGACGAACCGCATCGCGGGCGGGGTCTGCCGCCTGGCCACGCCGAGGGGGCTGACCACGACCCTGCGCAGGCCGATCATCGCCGACAGACCGACCAGGAGCGGCACCGCCGCGAGGACGGCGGCGACGGGAAGCGCCCCAGGCCAGACATCGGAGGCGAACCACGTGCCCCCGCTGATCTCGACCTGGCTGAGCGGCGGGATCGCCACGGCGTACAGCACGAGCCCGAGCACCGCTCCGGCGAATGCGGTGATCATCGCCTCGGCGACGGTCATCGCGACCACCTGACCGGGGGTCGCGCCGACTAGGCGCAGCGAGGCGAGGCGCCGGTCACGCCGGGCCACCGTCAGCCGTGCCGCCGCGCCCCCGAACACGAGCAGTGGCACGACCATGAGCACGCTCGCGACCAGCGCCAGCGCGCGGTAGGCCCCGGAGTCCGGTGTCGGCCTGCCGGTGAAGCCGGCGATCCTGGCCGGCGACGCGCCGAGCCGGCCGTCGCCCTTCCACCGGGTGTTCACCTCGGGGTCGGCGGGCGCGTGCCCGACGACGGCGACCAGCTCGCCGGGGTGTACGAGGGCCTCGTCCCCGATCGTCCCCGCGACCTTCCCGGGGAAGCGGCCGGCCGCCGAGGGGTCCTTCGCGAGCGCGGGTGACATCAGCACCTCACCCGGTGCGGGCAGGCGGGCCAGCCCCCGGGGAGGGGCGACGCCCGGCACCAGCACCGCCACGTGGACCACCGTGATCAGCCGGTTGCGGGCGAACTCGGTACGGACCGCCTCCACCGCGCGGGGCGTACCCGTGGCCGCCACGGGGTTGCGCCAGGCTCCACGGTCGGCCCGCCCGGCGAAGGCGAAGTTGACCGCGACGGCGAAGAGCAGCAGCGCGGTGGAGACGGCCACCGCCGCCACCATCAGGGACGACCCGAGCATGCCCCGCCGCCCGCCGCCCCTCAGCAGCCGCCAGGTGAGTTCCAGTAGGTTGCTCATCGCTCGCCCGCCGGCCATCCTGGCGCGTACGAGCCGGCGGGAGCCCCGGGCGGCTGAGCGACCACTCGCGCCTGAGCGATCGCCGGCGTGTGCGGGTCCGGGACGAAGTGCCCTGAACGGTCCGGGACAACGGGCTCCGAATGGTCGGGCCCAGTGACGATCAGGCCGTCGCGTACCTCGACCACGCGGTCGCACCAGCGGGCCACCTGCGGGTCGTGGGTGACGACGACGAGCGAGGCGTCGTTGTGCCGGGTCGCCTCGACGAGCAGGCGCATCGTGTCGTGGCCGGTGGCCTGGTCGAGCGCGCCGGTCGGCTCGTCGGCGAAGACCACGGCGGGCCGGGTCACCAGCGCCCGGGCGATCGCCACCCGCTGGGCCTGCCCTCCGGACAGCTCGCCCGGCCGCCGCCCCTCCATGCCGCTTAGGCCGAGCGGCCCGAACCAGGATCTGGCCTGCTGTACGGCCCGCACGCGTGAGACGTCGCCGAGCATCAGCGGCAGGGCGACGTTCTCGTCGGCGGGCAGCTCGGGCAGGAGCTGGCCGAACTGGAAGACGAACCCGAAGCGCGTGCGGCGCAGCAGGCTGCGCCCGCGCTCCCCCAGCGTGTCGATCCTTTCCCCGAGCAGGTGGACCTCCCCGGAATCGGGTTTCATGATGCCGGCCAGGCAGTGCAGCAACGTCGACTTCCCCGAGCCGCTCGGGCCCATGATGGCGACGGCCTCGCCACGATGGATCATGAGATCGACACCGGCGAGGGCGACCGTGGACCCGAAGCTCTTCCTCAGGGCCCGGCCTTCGAGAACATCGTGCGAGGACATGGTGACGAGCCTCGTGCAGAGCGGACGATCAGCGGATCGGCCACCCGTCCGATCCGCACGTCACGGCCATCGGCCGAAAGGCTGATCCTCCGCCGGGACGGCTGCCTTCATCCAAAGCCGATCTTCCGGGCGGAATGGTCGCCCGCTTCCTGGCAGAATCAGCCGGGTGAAGGTACTCGTCGCGGATGACCAGGAGCTCGTGCGCACCGGATTCCAGATGATCCTCGACGCCCAGCCGGACATCGAGGTGGTGGCGGCCGTCGCCGACGGGGCCACGGCCGTCGAGCAGGCGCGACGCCTCCGGCCCGACGTGTGCCTGCTGGACATCCGGATGCCACGGCTCGACGGCCTGGAGGTCACGAGGATGCTGGCCGGTCCGGGCGTGCCCGACCCCATGCGCGTGGTGATCGTCACGACCTTCGACCTCGACGAGTACGTCTACGGCGCGCTGCGCGCCGGCGCCTGCGGGTTCCTCCTCAAGGACAGCGGGCCCACGCTGCTGATCGAGGCGGTCCGCGCCGCCGCCAACGGCGACGCGCTGGTCTCGCCGTCGGTGACGGTGCGGCTCCTGCAGCACCTCGCGCGCCCCGTGACCGTACGGGCGCGGCCGCCGAGGGAGCCGCTCACCGAGCGCGAGATGGACGTCGTACGCCTGGTGGCGCGGGGCCGCACCAACCTGGAGGTCGCCGCGGAGCTGTTCGTCTCCCTCTCCACGGTGAAGACGCACCTCGGCAGCATCCAGATGAAGCTGGGCGCCCGCAACCGCGTCGAGATCGCCGCATGGGCCTGGGAGTCCGGCAACGTGAGCTGACGCCGGGAAACCGTCGCGACGGGCATGCCTAGATCAAGCCTGGGGGCCGTTTTCACGCGTGCTTCCCGGGTGAAGACAAACCTCAGATCATCTCGTGCATGTCCAGGATCTTCTCCGTCGCCTCGCCGATTAGCGGAGAGGTCGGCTGGATAAGAGTGAGTCAGGCGTCGCGCTACGTCGCAGACGAAACACGACTTATCAGCGCATGCCCGGGGGGAGACACACATGCGCTATGCCCGCTCCGCGTTGAGCAGGTCGGCGATCGGCGTCTACTTGGCGCTCGCCGCCCAGATCGCCACCTTGACCTGCCTGGTCGTCTTCGAGGAAGCCCGAGGCAAGCTGCTCGCCAAGCAGGTGGCGCTGCTGAACAGTGATCCTCACGCGCCGGGCGCCGAGGCCGTCGTCGGCGCGGTGACGTGGTTCGCCGTGCTGATACTCCTGGTCGTCGCGGCGACGGTGGCCGCCGGCTGCTCGTACTTCGCATGGCTCCGCCAGGCCGGTGCGACCCCGCGCATGATCGCCATCGCTTGGTTCGTGCCCGTGCTGAACCTCGCCGCTCCCGCGCTGCTCGTCCACGCCCTGCGGGAGGACGCGGGCCTGCGGGAAGGCCGCCGCCGTTCCTGGCTCGCGCTGATCGCCGCCTGGTGGGCGTGCTGGCTCGCCATGGTGTTCCTGATCCTGATACGGCTGCCGGTAACGCACTCCCCCCAGGGCAAGGACCTGACCGGGCTCGGCCCGTCCGAGCTGGCGGTCGCGGTGCTGGCCGCCCTGCTGTGCGCGGCCACCGTCAGGGAGGTCACCGGCGCCAGGATGAGCGCCCGGCCCTCGGGGATCGCGCCCCGCCTCAAGCTGCTGCCCGCGCTGCGGTCGCTTCCCCGGCACACCTATCCCGCCGGGGAGTGACGCCTTCAGAGGCCGCCTGAGCTGCCAGGGCTCGCGTGCCAGAGCTTGCGGGGCGGGGTACGCGAGCCGGGCGGGGCACCGTTGTCGGCGTACGGGGAGAGCCGGTAGCCGTTGCCGTACTCTATGCGGCGCCCGCCGACGCCCCCCGTCTCCCGGCGGACGGCGCCCAGCATGGCCCACACCTTGTCCATGCCGCCGGTACGCCAGGCCTCGTCCAGCTCGACGAGGTTCCAGCAGTCCAGGGCGCGCAGCGACACCGCACGCGCGCCGACCCGCCGCACGACCCCCTTGGCGACCATCAGCCACGATCCGAAGACCGTGGCGGCACAGTGCCCCTGCACCGACTCGAAGAAGGTCAGGTCGATCGGGCCGGTCGAGTCGTCAAGCGTCGTGAACACGACCCGCTGCCCCGAGCGCACCGCCGGGGTCTGCGTGGCGACCTTCACCCCCGCGACCAGGATCTCCGCGCCGTTCCGCATGGTGAGCAGCTCGTTGGACCTGACGACGCCGATCGCGTCGAGCAGCTCGTCGTGGAAGCGGATCACGTGGCGGCTGACGTCCATGCCGAGGATCTCCAGCTCGGCCTCCACAGCCTCCGCCTCGGTCATCTCCGGCAGCTCGCCGGGCTCGATGCGCTCGGCGAACCCCATCGGGATCTGTACGGCCGGAGCCGTCTCCACCGGCGTCGTCCCGCCGGACCCGGAACCGGGCTCGCCGTACCGGGAAGGGGACTGGCCCGGCCGGGAACGGTAACCGGCGCGGGTCCTCCTCCCGGGTGTCACGCCGCTGGAGGAGGCCCGGTGCAACGCGCCGACCTGGGCGAGCAGGTCACGCCTGGTCAGCTCGCCCGGACGCCACCGGGGGCCGCCGGGATGCAGCCCGTACAGCGCGTCGACGCCGCCGACCTGCACGATCCGCTCGGCGACCGGCCGGGAGGGCCGCGCGCGCTCCCAGAAGTCGGCCAGCGAGGTGTACGGCCGGCCCGCGACCATGCGTTCCACCTCGGCCTCGCTGATCCCCTTGACCGACGAGAACGGCACCCGCAGGCCGTACCCCTCCCCGATCCGCCGGGGCGAGAGCTCGTCCGAGACGGGGCTCCCAGGGACCAGGAGGCCCAGGGGCCCGACCGGCTCCTCCTCCGACGGTTCGCGCGGCTCCGGGTGGCCGCGTTCGACGAGCCAGGTCCTGCCGGAGTGGTTGACGTCCAGCGGCAGGACGGCCACCCCGCACTGGCGGGCCTCGTCGAGGATCACCCGGTTGGGGTACATGCCGGGCTCGTGGGTCAGGACGCCGGCGAAGAACGCGGCGGCGTGGTGGCGTTTCAGCCAGGCCGACTGGTAGGTGGGCAGCGCGAACGCCGCCGCGTGGGCCTTGCAGAACCCGAACGCGCCGAACGCGTCGAGCACCTTCCACGCCCGGTCGGTGGTCTCGCGGTCGAACTCGGGGAGCACCTTGTCCTCCCACCACGCAAGGACCCGCTCCCGGCCTTCGGGGGTGCCGAGGTCGCGGCGGATCCTCTCGGCCTCCGACAGGCCGCAGCCGGTCATGGCGTCGACGACCTTCAGTACCTGCTCGTGGAAGACGACGACGCCGTGGGTCTCCAGCAGCGACGCCCTGAGCTTGGGGTGCGGGTAGTAGGGCTCGCGCCAGCCGTGCCTGGCCTCGAGGTACGGGGTGACCATGTCGGAGTTGACCGGCCCCGGCCGGAACAGCGAGATGTCCACGATCAGGTCGTGCATCGTGCGGGGCTCGAGCTTCGCCACCAGCTCACGCTGGCCGGGTGACTCGATCTGGAAGCAGCCGAGCGTGCGGCCGGTGCAGATCATGTCGTACGTCGCCTGGTCGTCGTGGGGAACGCCCCGGTCGAGGTCGATGTCCTGATCGTCCACCCGCTTGATCTCGCTGAGCGCGTACGCCATCGCCGACTGCATCCGCACGCCGAGCACGTCGAGCTTGAGCAACCCCACCTCCTCGACGTCCTCCTTGTCGAACTGGCTCATCGGGAACTCCAGCAGGCTGCGCTCGACGGGGGTGCGGTCGCGTAGCCCGGAGTTGCCGACGAGCACGCCGCAGGGGTGCAGGGCGATGTGCCGGGGCAGCCCGTCGAGCTTCTCGGCGATACGGAACATCGTCTCCAGCGCTCGGTCACCCAGGCCGCTGCCGCGCAGCTCGGGCAGGTCGGTCAGGGCGGAGCGGATCTGCCTGGCCCTGATGTGCGGGAACGCCTTGGCGATGACGTCGATCTCGTGGGGGGGCAGCCCCATGGCCGCCCCGACGTCACGGATGGCGCTGCGCGCACGGTAGGTCTCCATCATGGACACGCAGGCCACGCGGCTCTCGCCGTACCGCTCGAGGATCGCGCGGTAGCAGTCGAGCCGACGCGCCGACTCGACGTCCACGTCGATGTCGGGCAGCCCCTTGCGGCCCTCTGACAGGAAGCGTTCCATGAGCAGGCCGTGGTGGAGGGGGTTCACCTCGCCGATGCGGATGAGGTAGTTGACCAGGCTGCCCGCTCCCGACCCTCTGATCGCGCAGCGCACGCCCATGTCGCGAATCATGTCCGTTATGCCAGACACGGCTATGAAATATCCGGATAGCTGTTTCTTCTCGATGATGTGCAGCTCGGCCTCCAGGCGGTCCCGGGCATCCCTGGACCGTTCCAGCCCACGATCGAGCAACCCGTCCTCGCACCGGTGACGCAGCCGGGAGACCGGATCCCCGCCGACCTCGGGCAGGTGGACCCGTTCCGGGTCGTTGCGCAGCGCGAGGATCTCCAGGGGGTCGAGCACGCACCGCTCCGCGACCTGCCTGGTGCGGGCGAGCAGCCCGCGCGCGCGGTCGCGGTCACCCCCGCAGATCCGCGAGGCCACCTGCCACATCTCCTTGCCGCTCTTGAGGTAGGCGTGCGAGGCGGAGTGCTCCAGGTGCCGGGGGTGGAGGGGCACGAGCTTGCGCGCGGCGTCGAGAACGTTCCCGACCCGGTAGTCCCCCGGGTCGAGATGGCGCACGGCGTTGGTCAGCACGGCCGGCACGCCCGCCGACTCGGCCAGCACCAGCATGCGCAGGGCGGTGTTCGACTCCCGGTAGCCGTACTGGTCGACGACCTCGACCACCACGTCGGGGACCGCGGCCCGCCACGCGGCGAGCAGCGCGCGGGCATGCTCGTCCCGGCGCGCGGCCACCGCCCGGCCCACGTCGGACCTGGGGCCCAGCATGACCAGGAGCCCGTCCGCGTGCTGGGCGACCAGGTCACGGGTCACCCGGGGCTCGCCCCGGTCGCCGGCGTGGTGGGCGGCGGTGGTGAGCCGGCACAGGTGCGCCCATCCACCGGCCCGTGCCAGCACGGTGACGCGGTCCTCGCCGTCACCTCGGGCCGACCGGCCCGCGCCGGCACCGCGGATCGCGGGATCGTCACCGGGGCTGCGAAGTGCCATGTCGACGCCGACGACGGGCCTGACGCCGGTGTCGGAACACGCCTGGACATGCTTCACCGCGCCGTACATCCCGTCGCGGTCGGTCAGCGCGAGGATGTCCATCTCGTGCTCGGCCGCGCGCAGGACCAGCTCCCGCGGGAACGACGAGCCGTACCGCAGGGAGTAGGCGGAGGCGACGTGGAGATGGGGGAACATCAGTCCCACGCCCTGAGCAACAGCCAGCCGCCACTCGCGGTGTCGAACCGCAGCTCGTAGGAGCCGGTCTGGCCGCCGGGACTCGCCTCGACCCGCCAGAACCGGCGCTCGCCCGGGTCGTTCTCCGAGACCCTCCACCACTCGCGGGAGGTCACCCAGTGGTCGAGGACGCGGCGGACGACGTAGAGCCGGTCGCGCCAGACGAAGCGGGCGGGCTCGGCGTCCCGCGTCCACACCTCGATGGGATCCCCGTAGATTCTGCTCAAGGCGGCTTCTTCTCCCTGGGCCTTTTAGGAACTTGTGGGCACCCGGGGGAAGACGGGCGGTGCTACATCGAACATATGTTCTCAGGGCCCGGAGGGCAAATCACCTTCAGCCCGGCACGTGCCGCCGCCCCGAGGCCGTACGAGGAGCGGGTACCGTGCGGTTCCGGACGCCGTTCCATCACCGTTTGTTCACAGAACTACACCGGAACGCAGCAAAGTAGATACGAGTTGTTGTCCCAGCTCATCTAAGGTCTTTGCCGTACCTCTTAAAGTGGGAGCAAGCGTGCATTCACCCCGAACGCGTATCGTCGGCCTGGCGGCCGTCCTTACCGTTGCTACTTCCTTGGGCGCGGCGTGTGGTGCCGCGCCGACGACCGCGACCCAGACCGGCGCCGCCGGCGGAGGTGCCGCCGCCAAGACGGCGACCTCGGCCGCGGACCTCGGCGGCCTCGACAAGCTGGTCGCAGCGGCCAAGAAGGAAGCCCAGCTCAACGTCATCGCCCTGCCCCCGGACTGGGCGAACTACGGTGAGATCATCCAGGCGTTCACCACCAAGTACGGCATCAAGGTGAACAGCGAGAACCCCGACGGCTCCAGCTCCGACGAGGTCAACGCGGTCAAGACCCGCAAGGGCCAGGACCGCGCTCCCGACGTGCTGGACCTCGGCACCGCCTTCGCGCTCAGCGGCGCGCAGGAGGGCCTGTTCGCCCCGTACAAGGTGCAGACCTGGGACAAGATCCCCGACGGGCAGAAGGACGCGAGCGGCACCTGGTTCAACGACTACGGCGGCTACGTCTCCATCGGCTGCGACGCCAAGCGCATCAAGCAGTGCCCGCAGACCTTCGCCGACCTGATGAAGCCCGAGTACAAGGGGAAGGTCGCGTTGAACGGCAACCCGACCAAGTCGGGCTCCGCCTTCGCCGGCGTGTTCGCCGCGTCGCTCGCCAACGGCGGCTCCTTCGACGACATCCAGCCCGGCCTGGAGTTCTTCAAGAAGCTCAAGGCGTCCGGCAACTTCAACCCGGTCGAGTCGACCCCCGCGACCGTGCAGAACGGCGAGACGCCGATCAGCATCGACTGGGACTACCTCAACGCCTCGTACACCGACCAGTTCGCCGCCAAGGGCGTCGACTGGAAGGTCACCGTGCCGTCGGACGCCAAGTACGCGCAGTACTACGCCCAGGCGATCAACAAGGACGCCCCGCACCCGGCCGCCGCGCGGCTGTGGCAGGAGTTCATCTACAGCCCCGAGGGCCAGAACCTCTACCTGAAGGGGTACGCCCGCGCGGTGCTGCTGCCGGCCATGCAGACCGACGGCACGGCCGACGCGGCCCTGGTCGCGAAGCTGCCCAAGGTCGACGGCACGCCGCAGTTCGCCAGCGACGCCCAGATCACCAAGGCCAAGGAAGCTCTGGCCACCGGCTGGGGCGCCGCGGTCTCCGGCTGACCGGCTCTCATGGCTGAAACACTCGCGACGGCTCCCGTCGACCTCCCCCCGGGCAACCCGGTTCGGGGGGGCGGGAGCCGTACCCGCTCGAAGGGCTGGACCGCGGCGCTTCCCCTGCTGGTGTTCGTGGGCCTCGCCTTCGGAATCCCGGCGCTCGCGCTGCTCGGCGGGGCGTTCACCTCGAACGGCTCGCTCAGCTCCGCGAACCTCACCGCGTCCCTCCAGGGCGCCTACCTCACGGCATTGCTCGGCAGCGTGAAGCTGTCCGCGCTCGTCGCGGTGGTCGGAGCCGTGCTGGGCACGTTCCTAGCCCAGGCCGTCGTCACGTCAAGGTTCCGCGCGCTGCGCGAGGCCGTGCTGACCGCCTCAGGTGTCCTCGCCAACTTCGGTGGCGTCCCGCTGGCCTTCGCCTGGATCGCCACGCTCGGCAACTCCGGCGTGCTGACCACCAGGCTCAACCTCGGCGACCACGGCTGGAGCCTCTACAGCTTCTGGGGTCTGGCCCTGGTCTACCTCTACTTCTCGATCCCGCTGATGGTCCTCGTGGTCGTACCCGCCCTCGACGGCCTGCGGCCGCAGTGGCGCGAGGCGGCCCAGAACAACGGCGCGAGCGCCTGGCAGTTCTGGCGGTACGTCGGGATCCCCGTGCTCACCCCCACGCTGCTCGGCGGGGTGGTGCTGCTGTTCGGCGGGGCCTTCGCGGCCTACGCCACCGCCGCGGCCATGGTCGGCACGGTCGTCCCGCTGGTCACCCTCCAGATCGCCGACGCGCTGACCGGCAACGTGCTGATCGGTCACGAGAACGTGGCGCTGGCGCTCAGCTTCGACATGATCGTGGTGGCCGGCCTGGTCATGGCGGTCTACCTTCCCCTCCAGCGCAGGAGTGCGCGATGGCTGCGCTGACCCTCACGATGACCTCGCGCGGGAGCGTGTCATGGCCGCGCTGACGCCCACGGTGCTCCCTGATGTCAGCGCGCCCGCCCACGTCCCCGGCCGTCCCCGCCGGGTACGCGTCTGGCGCGGCGTGGTGCTGGTCGTGGCCGCGCTGTACTTCCTGGCGCCGCTGCTGGCGTCGTTCATCTTCACCGTCAACGATCCGACCCAGGGCTTCACGCTCGACGCCTACGGGGAGATCTTCCCCGCCGACGGCTTCGCGCAGAGCCTGCTGCTCTCGCTGGGGCTGGCGGTCGCGACGATCGTCGTCGTGCTGGCCCTCACGCTCCCGGCGATGCTGGCCGTACGGCTCAGCGCGCCCAGGCTGCGGCCGGTGATGGAAGTGGTGTGCACGCTGCCGCTGGTGGTGCCGCCCATCACGTTCGTGGCCGGGATCAGCACGGTGCTGCGCTGGGGTCCCGACTATCTCGCGACGACGCCGTTCTACCAGACGGTGATGGCCATCCAGAACCCGTCGTTCCCCGTGGTCCTGGTCATCGCCGACGTCGTGCTGGCGCTGCCGTTCGTCTACCGGGCGCTGGACTCCGGGCTCGGCGCGATGGACGTCCGCACGCTGGTGGAGGCCGCCAGGAACTGCGGGGCCTCGTGGCCGCACGTGGTGTTCCGGGTGATCATCCCCAACCTGAAGTCCGGTCTGGCCAGCGCGTCGTTCCTGACGCTCGCGCTGGTGCTCGGGGAGTACACGGTCGCGCGGCTGCTCGGCTTCCAGCCGTTCTCCGTGTGGATCGTCACGGTCTCCGGCGCGAACGCCGCCATGTCGGTCGCCGTGTCCATCTTCAGCCTGCTGCTCACGTGGCTGTTGCTGCTAATCCTTTCCACCGTCGGAACCAGGCAAAGGAGTGGTCCGTGAACGGGGCTCGGGTGGAGTTCCGAGGGCTTCGCCGTACCTTCGGCACCGCCGTCGCCCTCGACGGCCTGGACCTGACCGTCGAGCCGGGCGAGCTGATCGCCCTGCTCGGCCCGTCGGGCTGCGGCAAGACGACGGCGCTGCGCTGCGTCGCGGGCTTCGAGCGCCCCGACGCGGGAGCCGTGCTGGTCGACGGCGACGACATCACGCGCGTCCCGGCCAACCGCCGCGACGCCGGGATGGTCTTCCAGTCCTACAGCCTGTTCCCCAACCTGAACGCCCGCGACAACGTGGCGTTCGGAATGCGGGTGCGCAAGGCCCCCGCGGCCAAGCGGCACGCCCGTGCCGCCGAGCTGCTCGAACTGGTCGGCCTCCCGACCCATGGCGACCGCTACCCGCACCAGCTCTCCGGCGGGCAGCAGCAGCGGGTGGCTCTGGCGCGCGCCCTGGCGCTCGAACCTCGGGTGCTGCTGCTCGACGAGCCGCTGTCCGCGCTGGACGCCAAGGTCCGGGTCACGCTGCGTGAGGAGATCCGGCGGCTCCAGTTGTCGCTGGGCATCACCACGATCTTCGTGACGCACGACCAGGAGGAGGCGCTCTCTATCGCCGACCACGTCGCGGTGCTCAAGGAAGGCCGGTTGGAGCAGTCGGGGCCCCCGGCGGAGATCTACGACCGGCCGGCGACGCCCTTCGTGGCCGAGTTCGTGGGCACCATGAACCACCTCCCCGGACGGCTCAGCGGAGACGAGGTCGAGGTCATCGGTCAGCGCCTGCCCGTGCAAGGCCACACCCCCGGCGCGACCGACGTCGACGTGCTCGTCCGCCCCGAGACCGTGCTGGTCACCCCGGCTGAGGACGGGGAGGCGCTCGTCGTCACCTCGTCGTTCCGCGGATCGTCCGTACGGCTGCTCCTGCGCCTCGACGACGGCACGGAGATCCTCGCGGACCTGCCGGGACACGACGCCACGCGGCTCGCGCCCGGCGGCCGGGCCGGAATCAGGCTCGTGGAACGGCCCGTCCTCGTCGCCCCGCGTACGGCGGCACCCGTGGAGGTCCTGACGGCAGCCGAGTGACACACCCCGCCGACCGGCGGCGATCTCGATAGGCTGGCGGTCGCGAACAGGTGCATAGCGGTAAGGCGACGTGGTGAACAACCTAAGTCCGAGTGAACCCTCTCAGATCGGTCGCTATCGGCTGCTCGGCCGGCTGGGCCGGGGCGGCATGGGCACCGTCTATCTCGGCCAGGACGACACCGGGCAACGGGTCGCCGTCAAGGTGATCAACGCGGAGTACAGCCAGCACGAGCAGTTCCGCGTGCGCTTCCGCCGCGAGGCAGAGTCAGCCGGCCGGGTCCGCCGCTTCTGCACGGCGGCGGTCCTCGACGCCGACCTCGACGGCGACCTCCTCTACGTCGTCACCGAGTACGTCGACGGACCGAACCTGCAGGAGGCCGTTCAGGCCTCGGGGCCGCTGCGCGGCTCCAGCCTGGACGCGCTGGCCGTCGGCGTGGCCACCGCGCTGACCGCGATCCACAGCGCGGGCATCGTCCACCGCGACCTCAAACCCTCCAACGTGCTGCTCTCCCCGGTCGGTCCCCGGGTAATCGACTTCGGGATCGCCCGGGCGCTGGACACGCTCAGTGGCATCACCGGCACCGGCGAGCTCATGGGAACGCCCCGCTACATGGCGCCCGAGGTGCTGCGCGGCGCTCCCGTCTCGCCCGCCTGTGACGTGTTCTCCTGGGGCTGCCTGGTCGCCTTCGCGGCCAGCGGGCGGGCTCCGTTCGGCGGCGAGTCGCTTCCCTCGATCGTCTACCAGGTGCTCAACACCGAGCCCTCGCTGGAGGGGATGGAGTCCTCGCTGCGGGCGCTGGTGTCCGCGACGCTGGACAAGGAACCCAGGCGCCGGCCCACGGCGCAGCAGATCCTGGACCAGATGGTCGGCCGGACGACGCCCGAACGCGCCGAGCACTCGGTCGTCGAGGCCTGGCGGCAGGCCCCGGCGTTCCAGGGCCCGGCGGTTCCCGGACAGAACCCCACCCTCCACGGGCAGGCGCCGACCGTTCCCGGACAGAACCCGACCCTCCATGGGCAGGCGCCCACCGTTCCCGGACAGACCCCCGCCTACCAGAGACAGCCACCGACCGTTCCCGGTCAGGCTCCCACGCACTACCGGCCTTATCCCCACGACCCGGGGACGTACCAGAACACCGCCGCGGGACCGGTTGCGGGAATTCCGACCAGGCCGGGTGCGGCCTCGCCCCCGAACCTGCCCTATCCCCCGGACCAGAGGCTCCCCGCGACCTCCGGCCGGCCGGGGGATCCCGCGGCTCGCCGGAAGTGGCTCATCGGGATCGGCGTGGCCGGAGTGGTCCTGGTCGCCGCGGCGGGGTTCGGCCTGCGCGCGCTGCTGGCACCGTCCGGGCCGCCGTCGAACCTGAGCTTTCTCTACCGTGACGACTTCAACGAGAGCGGCACCGGCTGGGGCGGCGGCGACTACACCGGCAAGTCGTACACGATGTACGGCTACGCGCCGGGCGGGTTCTACGCCGTCGACGTGAACGACGAGAGCACCGAGAGGCTCGAGAAGGCTCCGCTCCCCTTCGTCCCCGAGCAGCCGGCCACCCCGGACCCCTCCGCGACCCCGACCCCGACGACGCCAGAGCACCTGCTCCTCACCATGACCACGACCGTGAGGGACTTCAAGGGGCCCGGGGAGTACGGGCTGTTCTGCCGGGCCGCCGAGGGTTACCCGCAGAGCCGGTACGAGTTCCTCCTCACAGCGGGAGGCGAGGCACGTATCCGCCGCGTCACCAAGGGAACGGGCGGGAACCTGACCCCGCCCACAGCGGTCGACGTCCCGAAGGACACCCCGGCCAAACTGCAGGCCGAGTGCGCGAAGACCTCCGAGGGCGTGCAGCTCACCATGTGGGTGGACGGCGAGCGCGTGCAGTCGTACCTCGACAACTCCGGCGCACCGCCCAGCCTCCCGAACGGCGAGGTCGGCTTCCTCGCGCGAGTCCCCGAGAAGTCCGGATCCACGCTCAAGGTGTCCTTCGACGACTTCACCGTCCAGGGACCGTCTGCCGCGGTCCTGAAGTCGAGCTGATCCAGGGGTCCGCCGGGACCGTCACGCGGTTGAGCTCGGCCGCGTGGGTGATCTCCTCCTTGATGACGTCGCGTCCCGGCCACCTGGTCACGGCGACGCCCATGAGGACCAGGCCGCACAGGGACCACGCCCCCACCACGACCGGCACGGGGAACCTCTCGGCGAACGCACCCGCGGCCAGTACGGCCACCGCGTGCGCCAGCTGGATCCCCCCTTGCATGATCCCGAAGGCCCGCGCCCGGAAGGCGTTCGGGAGCATCTGGACGAACAGCCCGTTCAGCGGGACGAGCACCGTGTTGACGGCGCACGCCGCCATCACGACCAGCAGGAACACCACTGCGAACGGCGGCGCGGCCAGGACGGGCACGAGGAGCAGCGGGCCGACCAGCAGGACCGGCTTGAGCAGCTTCAGCCGCCGTTCCGGGCCGGTCACTCTCGTGACGCAGGCTCCGATGACGGCGCCGATCGGGAGCGCCGCCATCAGCAGGCCGGTGATCTGCGACCCGCCCCCGAAGTCGGGCGCCCAGGCCGCGGCGAGCCCCTCAGGGACGATCACGATGGCGACGACGCTGAACACGACGAGGGCGGTGGGTCTCATCACCGGGTGCCCGAAGACGAACCGCAGGCCGTCGCCGGTCTCTCTGAGCAGCGACCCGCGGTGGACCTCGGCCATGGGAAGCGGCCGGGGGCGCAGGCCGCGCCAGAGCAGCAGCGTCGAGACGCCGAACGTGGCGGCGTTGATGAGCAGCGCGGTGCGCCCGTCGACGGCCGTCACCACGCCGCCAAGCGCATACCCGGCCACTTGGGCGGCCTGGCCCGCCATGTTCTGGAACGAGAGACCGACGACGTACCGGTCCCCTGCCAGCAGCTGTGCCACCATCGCCGAGCGTGCCGCCTGGAACGGCGGCGTGAGCAGCGACGCGCCGAGCAGCAGGAGCAGCAGGACCGGGAGCGGCATCCCGGGAAGGGCCATCGTGGCCACCATGACCATCCTGGCCACGTCACAGATGATCATCACCCGCCGGTACGGATAGCGCTCGGCCAGCGCGGCCAGCACCGGTCCCCCGGCCACCCAGGGGAGGTAGCTGATCGCGAAGCCGATGGCCGACAGCAGCACGGAACCGGTGTCGCGGAAGACCAGGAAGGTCACCGCCACCTTGGCGAAGTAGTCGCCTACCCATGACAGGACCGCCGCGCCGAACAGCGCGCGGTACTCCGCGACTCCGAACACCTCCCGGAACGTCGCCGCCCTATCGAACTCCGTGGCGCTCTCGCCCCCGGCCTCTCCGACCTTCTCGCTCACCGGCGCTCAGTCCTTATGTCTCCAAGGTCGCAGGTGGCGTGGTCGTGGGAGCCCGCGTCACGCCTGCTTGACGGGCGTAGCCCTGCGTACCGTCACGCCGCTTTCTCCCTTTCGACATGGCGAGGCTACAAATAGTCATGATTGCAGAATGAGACGAGATGTGTACTCTTTTTCCGGGTTAATACAGCGGGATAGCCACAGATATAGCGGCCCCCTAGCCCCTAAGCACCCCTATAGACCTTGTATCGGGAATGAGGCGACGGAGATAATGCGCTGCGCATTCTCCACAATCCATTCCAGGCGGGCGCCATGTGCGCCTCGCCAGTAGACGCGACCACACGAGAGACATCGGGTGAACGTGTCATAGCTCCGTCTGGTCCCCGGCCGCAGCTCGCCCTCCACCTCGTCCTTCGACACGGAGGACAAAGAGCCGTTGCATGCCGTGCATCTCGTCCAGGGCGCCAGTCTCGGGACGAAGCGCTCCAGCACATCGCCGAACTGCTCCTCCGGGCGCGCGCCCCGCACGTACGCGCCCAGCCACAGGCTCCTGCGGCGCAGCAGGCCACGATCCTGGGTGAGCAGCACCCGCCGCTCGGCGTTCGCCCGGACGATCAAGGCGTCGTCGTCCAGATCGTTCTCATAGGCGGCGTCCACCCCGACGACGCGCAACCACCGCGCGAGCGTCCCCAGGTGCACATCCAGGAGAAACCGCTGGCCAGGAACCACCTGTGGCCGTCGCACGGCGAGCACACGCACGACGTCGCCCGCTTCCGGCCGGTACGACGGCGACACCACCCGGCCGCCGACGACCAGGGACCCGACCTCCGGCAGCGGCACCCCGGCCGACTCGACCACATGCCCCAAGGACGACGTGCGGTCATAGGCGACCCACACCTCATCACCCCGACGACGCGTGCCCAGAAACCCCCACAACCCCGCCTCAAAACACAAACAAATCTCCAGCCCCACACCCCCAGCATGCCAGCCGACCGAGGTCACCCAACCGAACCGACGGTAGTTGTCCCCCGGTCCACCAATCGGCCGCCGCAGCGCCGCCTCATCCATGACCGTGATCAGCTTTAGCCTGGGATCACTGCTGGACTTCTCCTGGGAATTGAGTTCCTAGGTGCTTTCAATTTCATAAGAAATGACTTACTCACACGAAGCGAAGAGCCGTAACCACCCACACGTATTGCTCCTGATCGCGACATGCTGACGCTTGGACGGTGTCCTCAGATTCGGGGGTATCTCTCCAGGTGCGGACCTCTGTCGCCTCGACCGACACGACGTCAGAGGACTGGTCTGGCTGTGCCGCTACGTGGATCTTCTGATGATCAACTCTGTGGGGAGGATTACCGACGACACCGGGCCGCCTTCGATCTGGCGGAGGAGGAGGCGTACCGCCGCCAGGGCGTGGTCGGAGCCGTGGCTGCGGACCGTGGTGAGAGAGGGGATGGTGTAGGAGGCGGCTTCGATGTCGTCGAAGCCGACCACGGCGACGTCTTCGGGCACCTTGCGGCCGGCCTCGTGAAGGACGCTCAGGGCGCCGATGGCCATGAGGTCGTTGGCGGCGAAGACGGCGTCCAGGCCGGGGTCGTCCTGGAGCAGCTGACGCATCGCGTCCGCTCCCGATGAACGCGTGAAGTCGCCGACGGCCGCGATGGACCGGCGCCCGTTGCCGCGCAGCGTGTCCCGGTATCCCGTCAGCCGGTCCTGGGCGGCGACGTTGTCGAGGGGGCCGCAGATCATGGCGATCCTGCGCCGTCCCTGGGCGAGCAGGTGCGTGACCGCTGTAACGGCTCCGCCGACGTTGTCGCTGTCGACGTACGGCAGCCTCATGGGGACGGCGGGCCTGCCGAGCGACACTATGGGGACCCCCGTACGGGCCAGTGTGCCGAGCAGCGGGTCGGTGCCGCATGCCGACACCAGCACGACCCCGTCCACGTGCCCGGCCGTGACGTACTGCTCCACCCGGAGCCGGCTTCGCGTGGAACCGGCCAGCATGAGCGTGACCTGCTTGCCCGCCTCTTCCAGCGCGTGACAGGCCGACCGTACGACCGCCGAGAAGAGCGGGTCGTCACCGGCCGCGCCGATGACGGGTCCGGCGAGAGAGTCGCCCCAGGCCCCGGCGGAGCCCGGTGATCTGGCCGTCGAACCCGTGACTGTGGCGACGGAGGCCGAAGATCCATCGGCGGAGCCCATGGCTCCAGCGGTGGAACCCAGAGTTCCGGCGGTAGAGCCCGGGGATCGGAAGGCGGGGCCTTGGGTGGAGTCGAGGATGATCAGGCCGATGGTGTCCGTGCGCTGGGTGACCAGGCTTCGGGCGGCCGAGTTGGGGATGTAGCCGAGCTCGTTGACGGCGGTCATGACCGTCTCCCGGAACTCCGCGCTCACCGTGGCCTGTCCATTGATCACCCGGGACACCGTGGACCTCGACACCCCGGCCCGGAGAGCGACCTCTTCCAGGGTGGGGCGCTTGGCACGTTCCCTCCAGAGCCCGTTGCGCTGGATCACCTCGCGGTACCACAGCGCGCTGTCCTTGAGCAGGCGCCGCTGGGTCGCGAAGTCGACGTGCACGATCCCGAAGCGCTTGCGGTAGCCCTCCGCCCACTCGAAGTTGTCCAGCAGCGACCAGACGAGGTATCCGCGCAGGTCCACCCCGGCCTCGATGGCGGTGTGCGCGGCGCGCAGGTGGCCTTCCAGGAAGGCGGTCCGATCGGTGTCGTGAACGCGGTCGCCGGTCACCACGTCGTCGAAGGCGGCGCCGTTCTCGGTGACGAGCAGGCCGACCTCGGGGTAGTCATGCGAGAGCCGTACGAGGAGCTGGGACAGGCCGGTCGGGACGATCGGCCAGCCCGTGGCGGTCGTCGGGGCGTAGGCGCCGGTGAACTCGATGTCCTCGGTTCCGGGGTAGGCCGCGTTGGCCGGCTCCCCCGGTCGCGACCGTACGACGCAGGGACTGTAGTAGTTGATCCCCAGCAGCTCGATCGGCTGGTTGATGGTCTTGAGGTCGCCGTCGCGGATGTGGTCGAGGCCGGCGGTGCGGTCCACGATGTCCAGAACCTGGCCGGGATACTCACCGCGCAGGGCGGGGTCGAGGAACTGCCGGTTGATCAGGCTGTCGACCCGTTCCACCGCCTCGGCGTCCTCGGCGGACAGCGCGAGGGCGGGGTCGTTCACCTGGCCCGGCGTCACCACGGGGGCGAGGTTCAGCGCGAGGGCGATCTCGCGCGCGCCCGCCCCGCGCAGCGCCTGCACGCCCAGCCCATGGGCGAGCAGGAGATGGTGGGAGGCGCGGAAGGCCTCCGCCGACGACGTACGGCCCGGCGCGTGCACGCCGATGCCGTACCCGAGGAAGGCCGCCACCCAGGGTTCGTTGACGGTCATCCATGTGCCGACACGGTCGCCGAGCCGGTCGTGCACGACCCGCGCGTAGTCGGCGAACCGGTAGGCGGTGTCACGGTTCGTCCAGCCGCCGAGATCCTCCAGTGCCTGGGGAAGGTCCCAGTGGTAGAGGGTCACGTACGGCGAGATGCCGGCCGCGAGCACCTCGTCCAGCAGCCGCTCGTAGAAGTCGAGCCCCGCCGCGTTGAGCCGGCCCGAGCCGTCCGGCTGCACCCTCGGCCACGCGACCGAGAAGCGGTAGACCCCAAGGCCCAGCTCCTTCATCACGCGGACGTCGCCGGTGTACCGATGGTAGTGATCACAGGCCGTGTCGGCGGTGTGGCCGTCGACGATCGCGCCGGGTTTCCGGGAGAACGTGTCCCAGATCGACAGGCCCCGGCCGTCCTCCCCCGAGGCCCCCTCGATCTGGTACGCCGCGGTGGCGGACCCCCAGATGAAACCATCGGGAAATGCCAGCGTCTGCCCCCGCGCCGCGCTGGTTGTCGCAGTCATGCTTTGACAGCTCCCGTCTTTTCCCCTGAAATCAACTTACTTGAGACAAGAGGCGTAGCCGCCTGGGCGGACGACGTGCTCGGCTGGGTCTCGTCCGGGGCGCTCAAGGTGCACATCTCCAACCGTTATCCCCTGGCCGACGCCGGGAAGGCGCATGACGACCTCGAAGGCCGCCGTACGACCGGCAAGCTTCTGCTGATCCCCTAGGACTACCCGATCAGCCGGGCGTCGTGGCCAGATTGAAGATGAGGATCCCCAGGTAGACGCCTCCGGCGAGCGCGATCAGGTGGAGTGCGATCGCCCAGGCGCGTAACGCCGTCTCGTTCTTCATCGTCGTGTCACCTGGAACCGTTCAGGAGGCGGGCCTTGGCGGTGGCGTACTCGTCGTCGTCCAGGCGGCCGGTCTGGTGGAGCGCGGAGAGCCGTTCGAGCTGGCCCACCAGGTCACCGGACCCGTCGCCGGCCGGGGCGTCCGCCAGGGTGAGCTCGGCGAAGCGCGGCGCGTCCCTGGGCGGGTCGTCGTCGCCCGGCAGGGCGACCGAGGTCGTCCACCGCACGTCCCCCTTGAGGGGGGCGGGACGCGACGGTACGGGCGGCGCCGGCCCCCAGAACATCGCCCGCAACGCGTTTCCGTTGGCGAGGAAGAAAAGTGGCGCCGCGCCCAGGAGCGCGAACAGCACGGCGCAGATCATGAATACCGCGGCGACGTCGGGCTCGGAGAGCGCGGACCGCAGGAAGTTCCAGCCGAGGCCGAGGAACAGCGCGGGCCAGGCGAGCGGGACCAGCCGGGGTCCCACCGGGAGGAGGCTCGCCATGTAGACGCCCAACGCGGCGAGCCCGCCAAGAATGGAGACCGGCAGGATCCACCCGATGCCGTCGGGACACGGCGTGGCCACGACGTATGATCCGCCTGAGCCGCAGCTTCCGCCGATGCTCAAGAGGACGCGAGAGCTCAGGAACAGCAGGGTCAGGCAGCAGGCCACGCCGCCCAACCCGAGAAAGGTGCCGATCGATCTGCGGACCAGTCGGCGGGGGGTGATCACGCTCCGTATGGTAGGCCACACCCCCCTTTTCACGACAGGACTTATCAAGCCGGTAAAGCACTGTCTTTCTCGTACGAACCGGAGACGCTACGGCGGCCAGCCGAGCAGGCGGGCACCGAGGACGGCGGTCTCCAACGTGAAGCGCTGGGTCGGGTCGTCCGGTGAGAACCCGGTGAGGCGCCGTATCCGTTCCAGGCGGTAGGTCACGGCGCGGGTGCTGATACCCAGCCTTCGGGCCGCGGCGGTCTGGTTCCCCTGGGCGCCGAACACCGCCTCCAGGGTCTCCAGCAGGGGTGCCGGGCCGCCGCGCGCGTCCAGCAGGGGGTTGAGCACGGTGGCGACGAGGTCCTCGATGGCCTCGCGGTCGCGCAGCAGGACCGGGAAGACCAGCAGGTCGGCGGCCTTGAGGACCTGCGGCCGCAGGCCGAGCCTCTCCCCCAGGCCGATCGCCTCGCTCGCCTCGCGAAAGGACGTGACCACGCCTCCCGGGCCGCGGTGCGGGCGGCCGACGCCCACCCGCCAGCCGGCGTCGAGGTTCCCCCGCACGTGGTGGGTGAACTCCCCGGTGGCGGCGGCCAGCGAGGCGGGCGCCACGCACACCAGCAGTCCGTCGCGGGCCGCGATCAGGACGTTGTGGGAGCCGAACCGGGCGATGAGGGCCTGCTCGATCCGGCGGATGAGGGGGTCGCCCTCGCCGATCGGCTTGGCGTCCCTGGCCACGGCGACGACGTAAGCTTCGGCCAGCCGCAGCCCGAAGTGCTCGGCGCGCTCGGCCAGCCGATCCGCCCGTCCCTGGAGCAGATCGCCGATGAACTCGCGCCGGGCCTCGTCCTCCTGCCGGATCGCCCGGAACTGCGCTTCCTCGTAGCCCTCGAAGTAGGCCAGGAGCCCCCGCCGTACCGCTCCCAGAAGCGGGGCCTCGGCGGGACGGGAGGTGAGCTCGGAGGCGAGCAGGCACGCGTCGGCGAGCGAGCGCATCGGCACGCCCCGCTCGGCGGCGGTCGTCCCGAGCGCGCGCAGCGCCTCGATCGTGTCCCGGCCGGGTAAGCGGCCCGTGGACGAGGCGGCCATGAGCACCGAGAGGTACCCGCTGAGCAGGTCGGCGGGCACGCCGGTGGCCTCGCTCACATGAGCGAGAACGTCCATCACACTCCTACGTCACGCCGGTCGAAGGCGAGGACGGCGGTCAGGACCAGTACGGCGGTCCCGGCGAGCAGGACCAGGTAGTCGCCTGTGGGGAAGCCGTTGACCAACGGGTTTCCCTCGCTGTAGTAGTAAAAGGGCGAGAGCCGGTTCAGCCATCTCATCGCCTCGATGTCGGCGGCCAGCGCGTTGACCACGTACCCGGCGACCGCGTACACGCCGGCGACCGACATGGCCAGAGCCTTGCGGCCGGTCGCCGCCCCCACCGCCAGCGCGAGGGTCCCGAAGAACAGGACCAGTAGGTACAACCCGGTGTGAGCCGCGAGGATCCTGTCGAAGGCCACTCCGAGGTCGACCGAGGACCCGAGGATGGTGACCACGGCTAGCGAGGCGACGGCGATGCCGAGCAGCCCCAGCGCGAGCGCGGCGAACCTCTCCACCACCAGCCGCTTGCGGTCCAGCGGCAGCGTGAGCGTGAGCTCGAGGGTTCCCGACTCCTCAGGGGCCGCGATGGCCTTGTTGCCGAGGATCACCGCGCACATGATGAAGAGCATGGGCACGAAGAGCTGGTAGACGACGGCTTGGAGGAAGCCGGTGCCGCTGGCGATGTTCTCCAGGCCGCCCATCAGCTTCCGCAGGCTGTCGGGGTACTTCGCGATCGCTGCTTGATTGTAGAAGTCCGGATTTTGATGCATCTGGGGGAAGAAAGACGTATACATCCCGACGAAGACGCAGATGCCGATCGTCCAGCCGATGAGCGCGCGGCGGTAGTCGCGCAGGCTCTTACGCACCAACATGGGCATGGTGCACGTCCTCGCTGTAGTAGGTGAGGAAGATCTCCTCGAGGTCGGGCTCCGCGCTGACCATGTGGACGACCGTGAAGCGCGCCGCCACCTTGATGAGCGCGTCGGGACGCCCGTCGATCGTGCAGCTCACGCTCGTGCCCTCCACCTTGAGGTCGCGCACTCCCGGCAGGCCGCGGAACGCCTCCTCGGGGACCGGGGCGTCGAAGTGGAACTCAACCCGGCGTACGGCCTTCTCGCGCAGCGCGGCGACGTCCTCCACGGCGACCAGCCGCCCGCCCCTGACGATGCCCACCCGGTCGGAGACGTGCTCCACCTCCGCGAGCACGTGGGACGACATCAGCACGGTGCGCCCCGCCGTACGCGCCTCACGCACCATCGCGAGGAACTCCTGCTGCACGAGCGGGTCGAGGCCGCTGGTCGGCTCGTCGAGTATCAGGAACTCGGGTTCGTGCATGAACGCCTGGATCAGGCCGACCTTCTGCTTGTTTCCCTTGGAGAGCTGGCCCATCTTCACCGACAGGTCGGCCTCCAGCCGCTCGCCGAGCGCCTCGATCCTCCCCTTCGCCACGCCGCCCCTGACGCCCGCCAGGAACCGGAGGTACTCGCTCGCCTTCTCGCGCCCCTCCAGGGCCAGCTCGCCGGGGAGGTAGCCGATCCTGCCGCGCACGGCAGCGTCACGGGGCTCGGCCCCGAGCACGCGGGCGACGCCTCGCGTGGGCCGGATCACGTCCAGGAGCAGGCGGATCGTGGTCGTCTTGCCGGCGCCGTTCGGGCCGAGATACCCGAACACCTCACCGGGACGGATCTCGAAGGTGAGATCCTCGAGTCCCCGGCGCTTACCGTAGAACTTCGTCAGTCCCTCGGTCTCCACCACTGCTGTCATGCATCGCATCTTGGTGCGGCGGCCGGGAAGGCGGTAGGACCAGACCTGGACAGTTACCGGCCCGTTCGTTTCCAGGATCCGGCAACGCCGGGGTCAAGGCGCCTTTGACGCGCCCTCAGTGCCGACGGCGCAGGTGCCGGTGCTGCCCGGCAGGCGGTGGCGGTTGCGGGCGACGACGCGGTAGACGGCCTCGGCCGCCCAGCTCACCGGGGGCACGAGCATGAACCAGCCGAGCGCGCGCCACCCGCGCAGGGGCTGTACGGCGAGCAGGAGCGCGACGGCACGGGCGCCGGACGCGCGCAGGCCGTCCGGACCGAGAAGCTGAACAGACTGTGTCACCTGGTCCAGGGTCAGGCCTTGCTCGGCAAGGTCGAGATCCTGCCAGCGGCTCACCCTCGGCATCACGGGCAGGTGCTCGCGCCCGAACTCGACGCATCTCTGGCAGAACCCGCAGTCACCGTCGTAGACGAGCATGCGACGATCCTCGCATACAGGCTGGTAGCGCTTTCATGACGTTCCTCCCGGGGGTAGCGCCGGCAGGCCCGCGGGTGCGCCCTTCTCGATGAGCGCGAGCAGCGCGTCGGCGTCCACGTTGCGCTCGATCAGATCGCCGAGCGCGTCCAGGTGCGTCTCCCTTAGCCCCGCGAACGAGACGTCCGACGCGGGAACGAAGTCCCGGCCCGCCTTCGAGGCGACGTCAGCCAGGAAGGCGCGGCGGAAGTCGTCGTTCTCGAGCGCCCCGTGCCATGTGGTCCCCCACACCGCCCCCACCCGGCAGCCGTCGAGGAACGGCTCCACGCCCTCGCCGCCGTTGAAGGTCACGGTCCCGTGGTGGATCTCGTACGCGGCGACGCGGCAGCCGTACGCCTCGCCGACCGGCCTGGACAGGGTCTTTCCTGAGGCGAACTCGACGTTCGCGGGGAGCAGCCCGAGCCCCTCCACGAGCCCGGCACCCGACTCCACGTCGTCACGGATGGACCGCGCGAGCATCTGATAGCCGCCGCAGATCCCAAGGATGGGACCCCTCCGCTCGAGCAGCGCCGAGACCAGGCCGGTGCGGCGGAGCCATTCGAGGTCGGAGACGGTGGCGCGTGACCCGGGCAGGATCACCAGGTCGGCGTCGCGGATCTCGGTGACCTCGCCGGGCGAGGTGACGAACCGCACCACGACACCGGGCTCTGCCGCGAGGGCGTCCACGTCGGTGAAGTTGGAGATCCTCGGGTAACGCACCACCGCCACGCGCAGGCTCCCCGACGCGCCCGGGGCGGCGGTGGGGATCGAGCGGTTGTCCAGGGCGAGGGAGTCCTCCAGGTCCATCCAGAGCCCGTCGAGCCAGGGCAGCACGCCGTACACGGGGCGCCCGGTGAGCTGCCTCAGCATGTCGAGCCCCGGTTCGAGCAACTCGGGGGCGCCGCGGAACTTGTTGATCAGGAACCCGCTGATGAGCGCCTGATCCTCGGCGTCGAGCAGGGCGAGCGTGCCGTAAAGGGAGGCGAAGACGCCGCCCCTGTCGATGTCCCCGACGACGATCACCGGGATCCCGGCCGCCCGGGCGAGCCCCATGTTGGCGATGTCCCCCTTGCGGAGGTTGATCTCCGTCGGGCTGCCGGCGCCCTCGCAGACGACCACGTCGTACGACGCGCGGAGCCGGTTGAGCGACTCCAGAGCGACCGTTCTCAGGTGGTCCTTGTAGGCGCCGTACTCCATGGCGTCCACGTCGGCGAGCGGCCTGCCCAGCACGACGACCTGGCTACGCCGGTCGCTGCCTGGTTTGAGCAGGATGGGGTTCATGTCGGCGGTGGGTTCCAGACCGGCCGCCTGCGCCTGCGCGGCCTGCGCCCGTCCGATCTCGGCTCCGTCGGCGGTCACGAACGAGTTGAGCGACATGTTCTGCGCCTTGAACGGCGCCACGCGCACTCCACGGCGGGCCAGCCACCGGCAGATGCCTGCCGTGACGACACTCTTGCCCGCGTCCGAAGTCGTACCCGCCACCAGAAGCGTCCCTTTGAGCACGTACCAACGATGCCAGACCGGTTGATCAGGGGACCACGCAGGCGAGACCCGCCGGGCTATCGGATCTTTCGCAGCCCGCGACGGTGGAACGCGTGCAGGGCCCAGGCCGAGGCGATGGCGAGCCCAGCCGACGACAGGTTCACGGCACGCGCAAGCCGTACTGACCTGGAAATGTCTCCTACGGCGGGCGGCTGACCGTTGCCGAGCTCGGGACGGTGCTCCACCCTGCCGCCGTAATCGTTGCGCCCGCCCAGCCGTACGCCGAGTGCCCCCGCGAAAGCGGCCTCGCACCGCCCCGAGTTGGGGCTCGGATGCCGGTGACCGTCCCTTCTGAGTACGGCCGCGGCCCCGCGTGGCGATCCACCGACCAGGGGCGCCAGCACGCAGGCCAGCGCCCCGGTGACCCGCGCCGGGAAGTAGTTCGCCACGTCGTCCAGGCGGGCGGCGGCCCAGCCGAACCTCTCGTACCGCTCCGAGCGGTGGCCGATCATCGCATCCAGCGTGTTGATCGCACGGTAGGCCAGCAGGCCGGGCACGCCCGCCACCGCACCCCACGCCAGCGGGGCGACCACGGCGTCGGAGGTGTTCTCGGCGATCGACTCCACGGTGGCGCGGGCAAGCTCGTTTTCGGAAAGACCGGACGGATCGCGCCCGCACAGGTGGGGCAGCCTCGCACGTGCGGCGGCCAGATCACCGGATCCGAGCGCGCCCGCCATGAACGCGCCTTCACGGGCGAGGGTGGTGCCGCCGAGCACGGCCCACGTGGCCGCCGCGGTGACGGCCACACGAGCCGCCGGCCTGCGCCTTGTGAGCCGGCCGGCCGCCACGCCCACGACCACCGCCGCACCGACGCACAGCCCTACGTGCGCCACGCCTCTCACGCGCGCCTGCCCGTACAGGCGACGCTCGACGGCAGAGGCGGCCCGGCCGAACAGCGCGACGGGGTGAGCGCTGCTCTGCGGATCGGCGAAGACCGCGTCCAGGGCGACCCCGGCGAGCAGCCCCAGGGCCCGGCTACTGGGCGGGGTCACGCCCGCTTGCGGTGTGATCTCTATGGGCTTTCTGGTGCCTGTGATCTTCTGATCTTTCTGCGCTAGGTGGCCTGCCGACTAGTGGAGATGGGCGTCAAGCTCGTCCCAGTGGGCGTCGAGCCAGGCGGCCGCCCTGCGGATGCGCTCGCCCGCACCGCCCTCCCACATGCGGGCCCAGGCCCCGCCGTCCGTCATTGCCCGCGAGCGCATCGCGATGTACGAGCGGCCGAACCGCAGGTGGCTCAGCTCCAGGAGCCGGCGCCGGTCGCGCGCCGAGAAGCCGTACGCGTCGCAGAACAGCCTGAGCCGGGCGCCGACGTCGAGATGGCGCTGGAGGGGCTCCAGGTCGATCGGATCCGCGATCGGCGCCCAGTGCCGCAGGGCGGTGACGACATCGAACAGGCGGGTGGTGGGCCTGGCCATGTCGAAGTCGATGAGCGCCCAAGGTCGTTGATCCCGAAATATCACGTTTTCTGGGGTTATGTCGCAGTGGCCGATCAGCTCCGGAGCGGCATCATCGGCAGACCCGTCCTCCCACACGGCGTCCGGCGGAGGTACGAAGCTTTCCATGGCGTCGTGGAACCGGCGCACCAGCGTGGCGAGGTCGACGAGCGTATCGTCGCTGACGGCGTGCTCCTGGAGAGGACGAGTCGCCGCCCGGCCGGGAACGTAGGAGAGAATCTGCCGGCCCCGCTCGTCGACGCCGAGCACGCGCGGCGCGCCCTCGAACCCCGCCGCCTCGAGATGGCTCAGCAGGGCATGCACGGAAGGGCTGGATGGGCTCATCGGACGTCGCACGGTGTCGCCTACGCGGACGACCCCCTCCGTCACATCACCGCCATCAAGGGAGATCTCAGGAGAAGCCGTACCGACGAACATGGCATTTAAGCTTAGCCCTACCGCGACGATCAGGTAAGTCATCCGCCGGACACGTCCTTCTGGCATGATGTGATCATGCGAATTGGGACTCTTGGGGCAGCGCGGATCGCCCCCGCCGCGCTCATCAGGCCCGCCCGATCCGTCGAGAACGTCGAAGTGACGGCGGTCGCCGCCCGCGACCGGTCACGCGCGGAGGGCTTCGCCTCCAAGCACGGCATCCCCGTCGTCCACGGGACGTACCAGTCACTGGTCTGCGACCCGTCGCTCGACGCGATCTACAACCCCCTGCCGAACGCCCTGCACGCCGAATGGACGCTGCGCGCCCTCGAGGCGGGCAAGCACGTCCTCTGCGAGAAACCGTTCACCTCCAACGCCGACGAGGCCAGGACCGTCGCCGAGGCCGCCAAGCAGTCCGGCCTGGTGGTCATGGAGGCGTTCCACTACCGCTACCACCCGCTGATGGAACGCGCGCTGCAGATCGTCGGTACCGAGCTGGGCGAGATCCGGCACGTCGAGACCTGGATGTGCTTCCCGCTCCCCCGCTTCTCCGACATCCGTTACTCGCTGGAGCTAGCCGGTGGGTCCCTGATGGACGCGGGCTGCTACGCGGTCCACTGCCTTCGCACTCTCGGGCCGGGCGAGCCTTCCGTCGTCGCCGCCAGGGCACTGCTCCGGTCACCCGGGGTGGACCGGGCCATGGCCGCCGATCTCCGGTTCCCCACGGGAGCCACCGGCCGCGTGCACGCCTCCATGTGGTCGGGGCAGCTCCTCAAGGTGGCAGCCCACGTCCAGGGGGAACGCGGCTCCCTCCACATCACCAACTACGCCGCCCCGCAGTTCTTCCACCGCGTCACCGTCACCGTGGACGGCGTACGCCGCCGCGAACGCGTCCCGGGCGAAGCCACGTACACCCACCAGCTCCGCGCGTTCGCGGCAGCCGTGCAAGACGGCACCCCGGTGCTCACACCACCCCAGGACTCCATCGCCAACATGACGGTGATCGACGACATCTACCGCAAAGCAGGCCTCCCCCTCCGCGGCACCCCCTGACCCAGCGCTCCTCCGGCTACGAGCGCAGCTCGGGGATGTGAGCCGGTGCCGGCCGCCTACCTGGGCTTCTTCGGCGGTTTCCCGCTACACATGGCGACCTACCCGCAGCCCACACCAGCGATCGCCCCAAAATGGAACAGGCTGCTCGGGACCATCGCCGGCACCGCCTTCATCTGGCTCGTCATCGGGCTCAGAGCCGCCAGGCCATAGACTCCGGATGAACGGACACGCGTGACCGGCGCACCACCCGAGCGGTGCACGGACGCTCCCCAGATCATGCACAATTATCCGAGAGCGCCCTTAGCTCAGTGGATAGAGCATCGGACTTCTAATCCGACGGTCGCAGGTTCGAATCCTGCAGGGCGCACAAGCGGATCAGCCCAAACACCCTCTGAGCTGGTCTTTTCCATGATCGTGATCTTAGGGTGCATGCAGCCACAGTCAGCCGGATGCAGCCGTCTGCCAGTGTTCCCGGAACATACGCGGAATGATCTGGGCCGCGTTTCCGCAGGTGAGCCCAGGAATCCGGAGGGCCCACGGACGATTCCGGGGCCATGACGAGGAAGGACCCCGGGGCTACCCGAGGTCCTGTGTTCAGTGTCGTCACCCTCACGCGACGAGAGCATCCAAGATCCGTTGGTTGGCCACCTCACGTTGACCGTCGATGCACTTGGCGTAAACCCTGAGCATGACATCCACCCCGTGCCCGGCCCGCTCTGCCGCTTCCGGAGCGTGGACCCCGGCATTGAGCCAAAGAGAGACCGCCGCATGCCGCAGGTCGTACGGCCTGCGCGCCAGCGGCGAGACGACCTGGTCAGGTCTAAGGGCGTACGTTCTGGCTTCCTTCCAGACTTTGGCGTACGCCGACCCGGAGATGAGGCCACCCGTGCGGGTCCGGAACAGCCGTCCGTCATCGCCGACGCCGTACCGGTCGATATGGTCGCGAAGGAGAGCCACCAGCTCCGGCGGAATGGGCACCGGCCGTGTGACCTTCTCGTCACGGTGCTTGAGCCCACGGTCATCGTGAGTCTCCCCCGAGTCGGTGAACCGCTTGTTGCTCTGTGGCATGGTCTTCTCCAGCGTGAGCAGGCCCCAGCCCGTTGCCGGTAGATGGCAGTCTTTCTTGCGGAGCCCGACTGCCTCGGCCGGTCGCAGGCCCCCGAAGTACATGCAGGCGAACATGGCCGCCAGCATGGGCCCGCGAGTCCGGCCGCAGTACGTGACTGCCGTCAGCAGCTCGCGCGCTTGGGCCGGGTTGACCACTACGCGCCGATCGATCTCCCCCGTGGACTTGGTACGGCGGAGCTTCACCCGGTCGAGGGGATTTGCCGAAAGCTCTTCCAGCTCCACCGCGTAGTCCAGGGCGTGATGGAACACGGCCCGCTTGCGCCGGTAGGTCGAGGCCGCAGCCGCCTTTCCGTCGAGGAGGAGCGCCAAGGCTTCCAGCGCTGCCCTGGTGTGCTGGACGTCTTCCAGCGCGCTCAGGGGCAGCGAAGCCGCTTCGAGCCAGCGCAGCGCGCCCGCGATCTCCGGCGACGGATTGGGTCGACGCTCAGCGGGGACGAAGGCGAACTCTCGCAGAGCCCTCCGCAGATTCTCGCCATCAGGTCTTCCCGGTCGATCAGTGGTGAGTACAGGGGTGACGTTGGACAACGCGTCCGTCATGCCTTCGCGGGTCTTGGCCGCCGAGTGAGGCCACCGGGCTTCCACATAGGCCACCGCGAAGGCGTACCAGGTGCGCGCATTCTTGGCCTTGATCATCGACTCAGGCAGTCCTGTGTCCATGTCGAAGGCCTCACCGCGCTTGGCCGCCTGCCGCAAATCCGATAGGTAGCTCTCGGCCAGGCCCTTGGTCCGGAACGTCGAGGACTTCTCCCGCGTTCCCACGGTCCAACGCACGGTATGCGAGACCACCCGCTTAGGCTTGCCAGGCCCCTGGGACGCCTTATTCATACGGATCTCCCAGAACTTCACGTTGTAGCTCGCGTTCACGCCGCCTCCCGGAGCGACTCAAGCCACAGGGTGAACTCGCTGCGATAGATCCGGATCTCACCATTGGGCAGCTTGAAGCCCTGAGGCGCTCTGCCGATCTCCCGCCAGCGGTAGAAGGTCCGGACGGAGACACCGCCGAGTTCGTCGAGTACCTGGGCCACGGTGAGGAGCTCGTCCTTGTTGCTCATGCTGCCCTCCCTTCACTTGCCGAAAGATCTTGTCCGTCTGCTTGGGCCTGGAGTTTGTTCATGTGGTTGCGCCATCGCTGGCGTTCATGGACCGACCGCAGAAGCCGTACGGCCAGCGGAGGCACGTTGGCGTCTCCATGGGGCACGGGCCGCCAGACGTAGCGGTGCGGGTCGACCGGCTCATCTGAGACGCCCAGGGCTTCCAGGACCCAGGTCCGGCGGTCCTGCTTGTGCTCGGTCAGCGTCTTGTTCGACCACTTGCGGGAGACGAGGACACGCCGGCCCGCGTAGCCGAGGTGTTCGGGCTTGTGTGCCTTGCCCCTGCACCGCCCGGGAGCCATCCCGGCCTTGGCTTCCCTGGGCTGGACGCCGTAGCGCAGCCAGTTCGGGCACGTCGCAGAACACGGCTCGAACCGCAATGCCTCAGCCAGCCGTTGCGCGTGGAGACGCTGAGCCTGGTTGTCGGCGTCGAGGGTGTCGCCGATGCTCTTGGTGAGGTACTTGGACAGGTACCGGCTGGTCGGCATCCTTGGTCCCCGCGAGCACTCCTTGGATGTCGAGTTGACGGCCG
>JAOPYI010000077.1 GCA_025964675.1 Sphaerisporangium sp.
CGAGGCCCAGGTAGCGGTGCCGGGCGTGCACCCGGCCCTGCCCCAGTTGCTGGAGGCCGGCTGGGAGATCGATGACATGGACACCTTCATGGCGACCGAGCCCGGCCTGGTCCGGCTCGACCGCTACCTCCCGCATCCCGACCTGGGATAGCGCGGAGGCACCCGCCCCCGGCCAGGGGATGCCAGGCTCCTCCTCGTCGCCTTCGGCCACTCGCTGCCGTTCACGCTGGCCTGGTAACCGGATGCGCGCATGGGGCTGGCTGCGACTGCCAGGGTGAAGGGTCTCACGGGCACTTCGAAAGCGGTCCTCTACAGTCGCAGTCGTGACTATCGCGCGTTCCCTCCTGCTGTTCGTGGTGGCCGCACTCGCCGAGATCGGTGGGGCCTGGCTGGTCTGGCAGGGAGTGAGGGAACACCGTGGGCTGTTGTGGGTCGGCGCTGGATTCATTGCCCTGGGCCTGTATGGGCTCGTGGCGACCTTCCAGACGGACGCCAACTTCGGCCGCATCCTTGCCGCCTACGGAGGTGTGTTCGTCGCGGGCTCGTTGGTGTGGGGCGTGGTGGTGGACAGGTTCCAGCCCGATCGGTGGGACATCATCGGGGCGGCTATCTGCATGCTGGGCGTGGTGGTCATCATGTACGCGCCACGTGGATAGCCAGACGGCCGTGCCGTAGCTTTTCGCGGTGCGTTGTTTGTTGGCGGCGTGCTCCGGGGAGTCCGGGAATGGTCCTAGTCGATTCACGGGTGATCGCCCCATCACGCCTGAATGGACGAATCTCGCGAGGAATATAAATAATGAAGATTCGTCGCTGTAACTTACTCGTTTTCTGTTTGCTCGCAACTTTGCTTACGCAGGCGTGTGGAGTCGACTGCGAGGCTCAAGCCGATAGCGATCTAAGAAAAATAGATCAGGTTGTGTCAAGCTCATTGAACGGGATACCGATCAAGTCAAAGGAGCAAGTATACGGATGTGATTCCGGGGACACTCCGGCCATGCGCATAGCCACGGGGTTGAATGAGCCCGTCCTCAACGCAAAAGCAAAAATGATGGGTCTGGGCTGGTCCCCACTCTCCAGAAGCGAACTTCAGAGAGAACGGCTAGACGGATCGGACCCCACAGTCAGTGGGGTGAAGAAGAAAGCGTGGGACGACTGGATGATCATGTCCATAGAGCGTCGACCGCATTCGGCTGTTGAGCTGTACCTGTACGTGATGGGTCATTAAGGATGTGTTGTCCTGGAGTCACTGCAGGGCCGACTGAGTCCTCGGACGCTGAGATGGCCGGTGCGGATCGGCACGTACACAGGGCCCCGACGAGTTGGTGATTTGGTCAGTTTGAGCGCCTGAGTGTGACCTCCGCCTGCACCCCCGTCAGGGGTGAGATGTACATCACATTGACGCAGGGCGGCGTCACGCTTCCTAAGCCGGGGGGCTCTTAGGGGCGTGGGGGAACCCACGCCGCCAGCAACGCCGAAAGTCAAAGGTGAAAGATGATCCTGGTAACCGGAGCAACCGGCACCATCGGACGCCCCCTGGTCGAGTTCCTTGTCAGCCAGGGCACCGAGCTTCGTGCCGTCAGTCGCGACCCGAAGAACGCCAACCTGCCCGCCGGCGTCGAGATCGTCGAAGGCGACCCGTCCAGGCCCGACACGATCGCTCCCCACCTGGACGGCGTCAGTGCCGTATTCCTGCACTCGCGCACCATCGGGGAGACCGCCGACCGACTGCTCGCCCTCGCCAGGGAGCGGGGCGCGACGCGGGTGGTGGCACTGTCGGCGATGAACATCGATGACCCTCTCGACCTGCAGCCCTCCCGTTACCGAGGAGACAGGAACAAGGAGGCCGAGGACGCCGCCCTCGCGAGCGGCCTGATGTGGACCAGCCTGAGGGCCAGCTCCTTTGCCGGCAACACACTCCGGGCGTGGGGCGCCCAGATCCGCGCCGGTGATGTCGTCCGTTACGTGTACGCGGCATTCGCGGAGTCACCGATCGACGAACGGGATTTGGTAGAGGTCGGCGCCCGCGCGCTGCTCACCGATGAGTTGGCGGGCCGGAGGCTGGAGCTGACCGGCCCTCAGTCACTGTCCCACGAGCAGATGGTGGCCGTCATCGCGCGCGAGACCGGCAGGCCGCTGCGCTACCAGGAGGTCCCGCCGGGCGCCGCCAAGCAGGCCATGATCCAGAACGGTCTTCCCGAACCGTTGGTCGAGGGACTGATGGCAAGGTACGCCGCATACGCCCGGCAGGCACAGCATCCCGTCACAGACGAGGTGGAGAAGATCCTCGGCCGCCCCGCCCGTACCTATGCCGAGTGGGTGGCCGACCACGTTGCCGCCTTCCAGAACTGACAAGCCCTGATCGGCGCCGTGGCTTCGCCCGGAAGCCGTCCCAACGGCGCCGGCGGGTCGACTCAACGATTGGAGTGTCATGTCTACCGCGTACGTCGTCACCGCTCTGGTCACCACCGCCGCCAACACCTTCTCGGGCGTCGCCGCCATAACCGGCTTCAAGCCGATCATGCGGACGCTCCGTCCTGCGCTCCAAAAAGCCGGCGTGCCGGAATCGTGGCTGATCTTTCCGATAGGCGTCCCCAAGGCTGCGGGCGCGATCGGACTGGCGCTTGGGCTCCTCGGCGTGCCACTGGTCGGGACGGCTGCCGCGGCCGGCCTTGTCCTGTACTTCGTCTGCGCCCTCTACACCCACCTTCGCGTAAGCGACTTCTCAATGCAGTTCTACTTGGCGATCGTGTTCCTCGGGCTGGCGGTGGCCACGCTGGCGTTGGACCCCACGCTGGTGCTGGACATCAGGAGTTAGCGCACGCTGACCTTGACCCAGGTTTGGGGCACGGGACATGTTCGTCGCCGGCTGGTGTCATCGTGATCGCGTGCCGGAATTCTCGCCACGGAGCCATGGTTCCGGTCTACTGCTTGCGCTGTAGAGAAAGAGGCGAAGGATGTCCGCACAACTTGAGTTCGCGATCGACACGTTCGGGGACGTCACCATCGACGCGAACGGAAACCGGCTGCCGCACGCGCAGGTGATCCGCGATGTCGTCGAGGAGGCCGTGCTGGCCGACAGCGTGGGGATCGACGCGATCGGCATCGGGGAGCATCACCGGGACGACTTCGCCATTTCGGCACCGGAGATCGTGCTGGCGACGATCGCCGGCCGTACTGAGCGCATCCGTCTCGGCACCGCGGTCACCGTGCTCAGCTCGGATGACCCGGTGCGCGTATTCGAGAAGTTCGCCACGCTGGACGCGGTGTCCCAGGGACGGGCGGAGATCATCCTCGGCCGTGGCTCGTTCACGGAGTCGTTCCCGCTGTTCGGTTTCGACCTCGCGCAGTACGAGGAACTGTTCGAGGAGAAGCTCGACCTGCTCTCCCATCTGCTCGAGGAGGGCCCGGTCACTTGGCAGGGCCGGCTTCGCCCCGGGCTGAAGGACCAGCACGTGTACCCGAAGACGGAATCCGGCCGGCTGCGCACCTGGATCGGCGTCGGCGGCAGCCCTGAGTCCGTGGTGCGCGCGGCGCGCTACCGGATGCCGCTCATGCTCGCGATCATCGGCGGTCCGCCGGAGCGTTTCGCACCGTACGTCGACCTGTACCACAGCGCCCTCACCCAGCTCAAGGTTGAGCAGTTGCCGATCGGCGTGCACTCGCCGGGCTACCTCGCCGAGACCGACCGGCAGGCACGGGACGAACTCTGGCCGCACTACCGAGCCATGCACGACCGCATCGGCCGCGAGCGTGGCTGGGGCCCAACGAACCGCAGCCGCTTCGAGTCCGAGGCCGATGAGGGCTCGCTTTACGTCGGATCCCCTGAGACGGTGGCCACGAAGATCGCGAGAACTGTGCGTACGCTCGGCGTCGACCGCTTCGAGCTCAAGTACAGCTCCGGGACGCTTGCTCACGAGAGGCTCATGACCACAATCCGCCTCTACGGCGAGGAAGTCGTGCCGCGGGTGAGGCAGCTTCTGATCGAGGCCCCGGCGGGGGCGCCGACCGGATGATCCAGGCGGGCCCCACCGCTACTCAGCCGCGCTGGGCCGCGGCCAGGGCGGCGCGCAGCGTCGCGGCGTCCGCGCTCGCTCCCGGGTCGTCCATGGAGATGCCGCCACCCTGCGGGTTCTTCGCGTACGGAACGACATAGGCCGGCGTGTCGCGCTGGAAACGCCAGCTGTCGGCGAGGGGCCCCGTGTCCAGGGCGTCGTATCCGAGGAGATCGAGCAGCCGGGTGGCGACGGCCTTCGCCTCGGGGTCATCGCCGGCGATCGGCAGCGCCGAGCGGTCGGCAGCGCCCGAGGGCCGTGCCAGCGCGGCCAGATGCGCGAAGAAGATGTTGTTGAACGCCTTGACGACCTTGGCGTCCGGCAGATGCCGCTGGAGGAGTTCGCTGGTGGTGGTCTCCTCCGCGTCGAGTTCGGTGATCTGTCCGTCGCGGCCGGGGTAGTAGTTGTTCGTGTCGAGAACGACCTTCCCCGCCAGCGGCGCCACCGGCACCTGGCGGTAGTTCTTCAGCGGGACGGTGACCACGACCCAGTCGCCGGCGGCCGCAGCCTCGGCGGGTGTCGCGGCCCGCGCGCGCGGGCCCAGCTCCGCCACCAGGTCGGCGAGGGTTTCAGGTCCGCGTGAGTTGCTGAGGACCACATCGAGCCCGGCGGCTACGCCGAGCCTCGCGAGGGTGCTGCCGATGTTTCCACTGCCGATCAGTCCAAGAGTGCTCATGCTGATGAAAGCCGGACACATGGCAGCCGTATTCCTCGTCCCTACGCCTTGGGGTGCTTTCGGCCCGCCTTCGACCCAGGTCAGCAGTCAGGATCCTCCGAGCACGGGTCGATGGTGTCCAGACCGACCGGCTTTCCCGGCCCCAACGCGTCCTCGGCGATGCGACCCAGCACGCGGTGGGCGATGGACGTGAGGGACTCGATCTCCTCGGGGCTGAGCTGGTCGATGAACAGCCGGCGAACGGTCTCGACCTGACCCGGCGTGGCCGATTCCATCGCACCCCGCCCCTCCGGAGTCAGCCGGATCACGGTGCCACGCGCGTCGCCCGGGCACTCCTCGCGGCTGATGAGGCCGCGCTGCTCCATGCGGCGGATCTGGTGGGAGAGCCTGCTGCGGTCCCAGTCCACCACCCTGCGGAGATCCCGGGCACGGAGCCGCTGGCCGGGCGCCTCGGAGAGCGGCACGAGCAGGTGGTAGTCGGCGCCGGACAGGCTTTCGCCGTTGAGCTGCCTCTCCATCGCGCTGTCCAGCTGGCGGCGCATGTCACCGAAGGCGCGCCACATGCGCTGCTCGCGTTCGTCCAGCCACCGCGGTTCCGTCACAGCAGTGATCCTATCGAATGTTGACGCATCAGCATCTTTCTACTAGCTTCGCTGATACATCAGCATTACCCGAAATTGGCGTGAGAGCCGTCCGAATCTGTTGAGGAGCACCTATATGTCTACGACCACTCTGAGCCCCGAACTGACCGCTCAGTACCACATCGACGCCGCGCACAGCCGCCTCGGCTTCGTCGCCCGCCACGCGATGGTCACCAAGGTGCACGGCGCCTTCAACGAGTTCGAGGGCACCGCCTACCTCGACGCCGCCGACCCGTCCAAGTCCCACGCTCAGGTGACGATCGACGTCGCCAGCGTCGACACGCGCAACGACCAGCGCGACGGCCACCTGCGCACCAACGACTTCTTCGACGTCCCCAACTTCCCGACCATCACGTTCGTCAGCACCGCCGTAGAGCAGGTCGGCACTACCGACTTCCGCGTGACGGGGGACCTGACCATCAAGGGCGTCACCAAGCCCGTCAGCATCGACTTCGAGTACACCGGCTCGGCCAAGGACCACTCCGGCGCCGAGCGGGCGGGCTTCGAGGGCAGGACCGTCGTCAACCGCAAGGACTTCGGCATCAACTTCAACGCGGTGTTGGAGACCGGCGGCGTCATGGTCTCGGAGAAGATCACCCTGGAGTTCGACATCTCCGCCGTCAAGGTGTCCCCCGCCGCCTGACCCTGCCACCTTCCGCTCAACCGCTGCGCCGACGTGACGGCTGCCGTCGCCCGCAGCGAAGAGGCCGTACGCTCCCTGCTCCCGCGCCGGTAGGCGCCGGGAGCCGGTCGAGTTTCTTGCCTTGCGGCACCCCTTCCTTTCCTTGATTCCCCGGCCGTTCCCGCGCCCGGCGATCCTCGCCGGCTCGCCGGCGTTCGCAGGGAAGTGCCCGGTCGGCATGTCCGCACTCAGGAAGATGCGCGCCGAGCCGGACGCCGTCCACGATGATCGGCATGTCCGCACTGAAGATGCGTGCCGAACCGGACCCCGCCGACGGTGAGGCGATGCGCCTGTTGGTCGCCGGACGCCACGTGTCACCGGTGGTTCTCCGGACGAGCCGCCGATCTCCCCGCCGAGGGCCGGCCGTGTTCCGGCATCCGGTGAACCATGGCGCGGACCACGGTCCGCACGCTTCATAAGCGGCGGAACCCGCCCCCGCGCCATCCGAACGAGGAGGCCATATGAGCCTTGACCGTACACATCAGGTGACGACGCAGGGCGTCATCGCAGCGAGCGGCGAGGCCGTAGGCCTGGTGACGCCCAACAGACGGAACCTGGTCGCCGGGGAGTTCGACGGGGCACGACGCCGGCCTCCCGCCGAAGAATGCCTGCCGGAACTGCTCTGGGAGCACGTGCGGTCACAGCCCGACCGTACGGCGTGCGTCTACGGCGACGAGCGCCTCACCTACCGCGAGCTCGCGGGGCGCAGCGCGGACCTGGCCGCCCACCTGCGGCATCTCGGCGTGGCCGCCGACGACTGCATCGGCCTGTTCGTCGAGCCGTCGATCGAGCTGATGACGGGCGTGTGGGGAATCCTGTGCTCCGGCGGCGCCTACCTGCCACTTTCTCCGGAGTATCCGGAGGAGCGGCTGCGCTACATCATCGAGGACTCCCGGACCGCGGTGATCCTGACCCAGCAGGGACTCGTGGCGCGGCTGGCGGAGCTGGCGCCGCGGGGAACGAAGATAGTCGTCCTGGACGCGGCGGACGCGTTCGCGCCCGCCGCGTCGCCCGAAGGTGCCGTCGCACGGGAGAGCGGCACCGGCATCCACCCCGGCGATGCGGCGTACGTCGTGTACACCTCCGGCAGCACGGGCAGGCCCAAAGGGGTGGTGATCGAGCACCGCGCCATCGTCAACCAGATGCGGTGGCTGAACACCGTCCACCGGATCGACCGGGACCGGATCATCCTGCAGAAGACCCCCATGAGCTTCGACGCGGCGCAGTGGGAGATCCTGGCACCCGCCTGCGGCAGCACGGTCGTCATGGGAGGCTCCGGCGTCTACCGTGACCCCGAACGGCTCGTCGACACCGTCGTGGCCCACGGCGTGACCACGTTGCAGTGCGTCCCGACCCTGCTGCAGGCGCTGCTGGACACCGAGCGGCTGGGGGAGTGCACGTCGCTCACCCAGCTCTTCAGCGGTGGGGAGGCCCTTTCCCGGCCCCTCGCGCTGCACTGCCTGGAGGTGCTGCCGGACTGCGAGCTGGTCAACCTGTACGGGCCGACCGAGTGCACCATCAACTCCTCCAGCTTCACCGTCGACCGGGACTCCGTCGCGGACGGCACCCAGACGATCTCGATAGGCACGCCGGCGTACGACACCCAGCTCTACGTTCTCGACGGTGATCGCTTGCCGGTGACCCCCGGCGAGGTCGGCGAGCTGTACATCGGCGGTGTCCAGCTCGCGCGGGGATACCTGCACCGGCCCGACCTGACCGCGGAGAGGTTCGTCGACAACCCGTTCTACGCGGATCACGGGTACGCAAGGCTCTACCGGACCGGCGACCTGGCCTACTGGAACGCCGACGGCACCCTGCAGTTCGCCGGCCGCGTCGACAACCAGGTGAAGCTGCGGGGTTTCCGGATCGAGCTGGACGAGATCAGGCTGGGCATCGAGAGCCACGACTGGGTCAGGAACGCGGCGGTCGTCGTCAAGGACGATTCCGTCACCGGCTTCCAGCACCTTGTCGCCTACGTCGAGCTGAATCCCAAGGAAGCGGCCCTGATGGACCAGGGCGAGCACGGCACCCACCACCTGTCGAAGGAGAGCAGGCTCCAGGTGATGGCGCAGCTGTCCGACGGGGGGTGCCGGGACGACGCGGAGACCACCGGCAAGGCGGTGGTCGACCTCCCATGCGGGACGCCGACCCGGGAGCAGCGCAGGCGGGTGTTCGCCCGCAAGACCTACCGCTTCTTCGAGGGCGGCGACGTCACGAAAGACGACATCGTGCGGCTGCTGGGGAGGAGCGGCGCGGGTGCTCGTTCGCGTGGCCTCGACACGTTGAGCTTCGCCGAACTCGGGGAGATCCTCCGATATTTCGGGCAGTTCTCCAGCGACGACCGGCTGCTGCCGAAGTACGGCTACGCCTCCCCCGGATCGCTCTACGCGACGCAGATGTACCTCGAGATCAGCGGTCTCGACGGCGTGCGGCCCGGATATCACTACTACCACCCCGTACGGCACCAGCTGATCCTGATACGGGAGAAGCCGGCCGCGGCGACGGCCGAGCTGAAGATCCACTTCATGGGGAAGCGGCGGGCGATCGAGCCGATCTACAAGAAGAACGTCCGGGAGGTCCTCGAAATGGAGGCCGGCCACATGGTCGGCCTGTTCGAGGAGATCCTCCCGGAACACGGTCTCGACATCAGGGCCCTCGGCTACGCGCCCGAGAACAAGGAACATCTGGAGTGCGCGGACGAGGACGACTATCTCGGCACGTTCGAGGCGGTGCCGTATGCCGGGCCGCGGCCGGACTCGCTCGATATCTACGTGCAGGCCCATCCCGGAAAGGTGACGGGGCTGGCAGAGGGGCTCCACCGGTACGCGGCCGCTGATCTGCACAGGATCTCCGACGACATGATCCTGAGAAAGCACATCGTGGCCATCAACCAGAAGGTCTACCAGCGGTCGAGCTTCGGGATCGCACTGGTAGGGAAACCGGGTCCGCACTGGCTCGGCTACGTCGACCTCGGCCGGAAGCTCCACCGCCTGCAGATGAACGACATGGGCCTCGGGTTCATGTCCTCCGGTTACGGCTCCAGAACCGGCGACGACCTGCCGTCGGCGCGGCGGATGGAGAGCATCCTGCGCGCCTGCGGCGGGGAACCGGGCCCGTTCTACTTCGCCGTCGGGGGCCGTGTCAGCGACGAGCAGCTGCTGAGCACGGGGATGAAGGAGGACGCCGTCCACATGCGGGGCCCGACGGAGATGATCAGAGATGACCTGATCGGTTTCCTGCCGGACTACATGCTGCCGAACAGGGTCGTGATCCTCGGCAGGCTGCCGCGCACGGCGAACGGGAAGATCGACTCAAAGGCGCTGGAAGCGCTGGACCTGGCCGACGCGGTTTCCGCCGACGGGCCTTTCGTCGCTCCCCGGACGAAGGCCGAGGAACGGATCGCCCGCGTATGGAGCAGGGTGCTGAAGCGGGAAAAGGTCTCGGTGCGGGACGACTTCTTCGTGTCCGGGGGAAACTCGCTGATCGCGATGGCGCTCGTCAGTGGAATAAACGAGGAGTTCCGGGTTTCGCTCCCTATGCAAGTGGTGTTCGCGTCTCCGACCGTAGAGAAACTCTCGATCGATGTCGACGCCGACGGCGCAGGGCCTTCCTCGCGTCTGGTCGGGCTGAACACCGCAGGATCGAAGAATCCCATCTATTGTTGGCCCGGCCTCGGCGGCTATACCATGAACCTGAGGCCGCTGGCGGAAAAGATAGGTGTTGACCGGCCTTTCTATGGTGTTCAGGCCTACGGCATCAATGAAGACGAGGTTCCGTATTCCACCGTCCACGAGATGGCCGCGGAGGATGTCAGGGCCATAAGGCGGCTCCAGCCGGAGGGGCCGTACATGCTGTGGGGATACTCCTTCGGTGCGCGCGTCGCCTTCGAGGCGGCCTGCCAGCTCGAGCGGATGGGCGAGCAGGTCGAGGGCCTGCTGCTCATCGCCCCCGGGTCGCCGCAGGTCCGCGCGGGCGACGACCCCGGCGGCGACGACGAACCGGTCTACGCCAACCGCAAGTATCTGACGATCCTCCTCTCGGTCTTCGCCGGCGGCATCGACGTGCCACCACTCGACGACTGTCTGAAGGATGTCGAGGACGAGGACGGCTTCGTGTCGTTCGTGGGCGCGAATTTCCGGGGGCTCGACCCGGATCTGGTGCGAAGAATCATCCGGACGGTGCGCCGAACATATCAGGCGAAATATTATCTCGGGGATTCGGCGGAGCGGCGGATCAACGCTCCGATCACGATACTGAAAGCCCGGGGTGACGAACCGTCGTTCATCGAGAACGGCGGCGGACATTTCTCGGAGCCGCCGGCCGTCGTCAACCTCGAAGCCGATCACTACAGCATTCTCAAGGAGCCGGGCCTTCACGAGTTGCTGCGTACCGTCCGTCACGCGCTCGGCGCGTGAAGTTTTCATCGACAACCCGTGTCGGGCGGAGACGTTCCACTCGCCGAGGCGGATACCGAGGAGCCGAAGATGCCGCATGTGAATATCAAGTACTTTCCGCTGCCGTTGAGCGACGAACAGGAGTCCGCGCTGGTCGCCGCAGTCAGCGGAGCCGTACGGGACGCCTTCGGATGCGACGAGGGCGTCATATCGATCGCTCTCGAACCGGTCGCGGAAGAAGAGTGGAACGGGCTGGTCTACGTGCCGGAGATCGTCGAACGCAGGCACCTGCTGCGTAAGACGCCGAACTACTGATGACCGACGCCGAAGCGCTGATACCGCGCGGAGAACGGCCGCGGGCGCTGGTGCGCCTCCTGGCGGAGGACCTGCGGACGATCGTCGAGCGGGATCCGTCCGTCCGCAGCCGGCCGGAGGCGTTGCTGCACCCGGTGCTTCCGGCGATGTGGCTGCATAGGGTCGCCCACCTGCTGTACCGGTGCGGCCGGCGACTGCCCGCCCGGCTGCTGATGCTCCTCGCGCGCGGGATCACCGGGGTGGAGATCCACCCCGGCGCGGTGCTCGGGCGAAGGGTGTTCGTCGACCACGGCGCGGCCGTGGTGATCGGGGAAACCGCCGTCGTGGGCGACGACGTGACCATCTACCACCAGGTGACCCTGGGGGCGGTCGGCTGGTGGCGCGACAACCGGCGTGCCGACGGGGAACGGCGACACCCGGTGATCGGCGCCCGCGTGGTGCTGGGCGTCGGCGCCACCGTTCTCGGGCCGGTGCACGTGGGAGACGACGCCGTCATCGGGGCGCAGGCGCTCGTCCTCGGGGACGTGCCCGCCGGCGCGTGCGCCCTCGCCCCGGTGGGGGCTGTGTCACCACGCCGGCAAACCACGTCGTCCGGCGGCGATCCGCTCCCCACCCGAGCCCACCTGTCCCGACCACCCGACGAAAGGAATGGATCGATGAATCCGGACAGCACGGTCCTGATAGTCGGCGCCACCGATGAGACCGTACGCAAGGCCAAGGAGCTCGGCCTGAGCGTCCTGTTGCTCCAGCACCCCACCAAGGTCAGCCCTGAGCAGGAGGAGCTCGCCGACGTCCTCCGCGTCGTGGACTACACCGACTGGGCGGCCGTCGAGCCCGTCGCCAGGGAGCTACGGGAGGAGCCGGGGTTCCGCGTCGCGATCTCCATCACCGAGCCCGGGCTGGAGAACGCGGGACGGGTCAACGACCTGTTCGGGCTGGGCGGCACCGGCTACCAGGTCACCAGGAGATTCCGCGACAAACTGGCCATGCGCCTGCACCTGGCGGAGCGCGACCCGTCCGCGGTGACCGCCGCGCCGCTCCTGCGGCGCGGGGACCTGGACTCCTTCGGAGCCGTCCACGGCTATCCGTTCATCGTCAAGCCCACCGACGCGACCGCCAGCATCGGCGTCTTCCGGGTCGGCGGGCCCGAGGACGCCGAGCAGGTCTGGGCCACGGTGGAGGGCCTGCGCGGCACGCGGACCGACCGGATCTCGACGATGTACCTCCTGCAGGACTTCCTCATGGAGGAGTACGTCGAGGGACCGGAGTTCAGCGTCGAGGCGTTCAGCTTCGCGGGCCGCCACGTCGTCGTGGCGATCACCGAGAAGTTCGTGCACGCCGATCGCTTCGCGGAACTCGGCCACGCCGTACCCGCCCGGCTGGAGGAGCCGGAGCAGGAACAGATCCGCGCGAGCGTCAGCCGCTTCCTGGACCTGATGGGGCTTCGGGACGGCGTCTCGCACACCGAGCTGCGGATCGGAGTGCGCGGCCCGGTGATCATCGAAAGCCACAACCGCGTCGCCGGTGACGCGATTCCGGAGCTGGTGCGGGGCGCCTACGGCATCGACCTGACCGAATACGCTCTGGGCTGGCCGTTCGGACTGGTCGCCGAGTTGCCCGACCGGCCCGAGGCACATGCCGGGGCGAGCGTGCGGTTCCTGGTCAGCGAGCCCGGACGGGTCGAGTCCGTCGAGGGCGCCGGCGACGCCGCAGCGCAGGACGGCGTGCTGGCTGTGCGCATCACCGCCAAACCCGGGGACACCGTGCACTCGTTACGCGACAACTGGGACCGGCTCGGCCTGGTCGCGGTGACCGGCCCGGACACG
Organism: Sphaerisporangium sp.; assembly: GCA_025964675.1. GTDB lineage: Bacteria > Actinomycetota > Actinomycetes > Streptosporangiales > Streptosporangiaceae > Sphaerisporangium. The sequence goes on from JAOPYI010000077.1 coordinate 12,587, forward strand.
ACCGCGGCGATCCGGCGTGGCGCGGAGGTCATCGACGACACCATCCGGATCCGGGTGGCGGGCGAGGACGGGCGGACCTGGCTCGCCCGCGTGGCCGAGGCCGGATCACCGGCGGGGGTGCGGGCATGAGCGTCCTCATCGTGCACCGGAGCCCGCTGGAGCCATTCCCCTACCACCGCTGGCTGCGCGACTACGAGGGCGCGGTGGTGATCCTCGCCGCCCGGGACAGGTTCGAGCCGTTCGGCGAGAAGGTGCCGGTGGGGAACCTCGGCTACACGCACCTGGAGACCTTCGACGACGACGACCAGGTGGCCGAGCGGGTCGTACGGCTCGCCGCCGAGTACGGCACCACGCACCTGATCGGGGAACACGAGGCCGACGTGCTGCGCGTGGCCACCCTGCGGGAGCAGCTCGGGCTGCCCGGCCCCAGGGCCGCCGACGTGCTGCCGTTCCGGGACAAGGCGCTGATGAAGGAACACGCCGGTCGGGCCGGCGTGGAGGTCGCGCCGCACACCGTGCCGCACACCGCGGCGGACGTGCCGGCCTTCGCCGAAATCCACGGATTCCCCCTGGTGTTCAAGAACAGGACCAGCTTCAACTCCATCGGCCTGCGCATCCTGCGCCACCGGGACGCGCTGACGGCCTTCCTCGCCGAGGAGTACGGCTCGCCGCGGGACGACCTGCTGCTGGAGGCGTACGTCCCCGGCCGCATGTGCCACGTCGACGGGCTGGTGGTGAACGGCGAGACCGTGCTGGCCTGGCCCTCCCAGTACCAGTACGAGCTCGCCTCGTTCGGCACCGATCCCGGTTCCCGGGTCGACCTGGCGCTCGACGCCGACGACCCGCTCACCGACCGCCTGCTGGAGCTGACCGCCCAGACGCTCGCGGGGCTACGGCTGCCCGGCGGCCACCTGCGGGACCACGCCTTCCACGCGGAGATCTTCCACACCCCCGACGACCGGCTGGTGCTGTGCGAGATCGCCTGCCGGTCCGGCGGCGGGAAGATCCGCGAGGTCTTCCACACCCTGTTCGGGGTCAACCTCGCCGAATACTCCATCCGAGCCCAGCTAGGCCTCCCGTTGCCCGAGGTGGAGCAGGTCGTGCGTTCCGGGCGGCGGCCGAAGCCGGCGCGCATGGCCGGTCAGGTGCTGATGATGAAGCGGCCAGGGCTGATCCACTCGCTGCCCGTCGCCCCGCAGGAGCCCTGGGTGGAGCACTTCTGGCTCTACGCCCGGACGGGCCAGGTGGTCCCGCCCGCCGCGGGATCCGCCGACTTCCTGACCGTCGCCATCGCCTCGGCCCCCACGCGCGCGGAGTGCGAGCGCAGGCTGCGCTCGCTCGGCGCGCGGCTGGAGGAGCAGGTGCAGGTCGTGGCGGTCCCGTCGTGAAACGCCCGTCGACGCAGGTGCGTTACATGGCCGGGATGGTGATCGACGCCACCGGCAGCGGCATGTACCTTCCCCTGTCCCTGCTGTTCTTCCACCACGTCACCGGGCTGCCGCTCGAGCGGGTCGGCGTCATCATGAGCGCGGCGGCGCTGCTCAGCCTGGTCAGCAACCCGATCGCGGGCGTGCTCGTCGACCGTTTCGGCGCGCGAACCGTCGTCGTGGGCGGCTACCTGGTGCGCGCCGTGGGATTCGCGACCTACCCGCTGGTGGAGTCGCCGGTGGCGATGTTCCTGGCGGTGGCGCTGGTGGCGCTCGGCGACGGCTCCTACCCGCCGTCGATCCAGTCGTTCGTCGCCGCGATCGCGCAGGGCGCGGACCGGGACAAGCTCCTCGCCGCGCAACGCAGCCTGCGCAACGCCGGCCTCGGCGCGGGCGGCCTCATCGCGGGCGCCGCGCTCGGCCTGGGCAGCGACGCCGCCTACCGGGGGATCGTCCTCGTCAGCGCGGCCGGGTTCGTCGGCGCCGCGCTGATCCTCCGCACGATCCCGGTCCCCCGTGCGGAAGTGCGGACGGGGACGACCGCCCGCAGGAAGGGGGGATACCGGCTCATCCTGCGCGACCGGACGTTCCTCGTGCTGACCCTGCAGAACGTGCCGACCGCCTTCGGTTACATGGTGCTGTCGGTGGCGCTGCCCGTCTACGTCACCCAGGAACTGAGCGCCTCCGCGTCGCTGGTCGGCGTGCTGTACGCGGTCAACACCGTCGGCATCGCGCTGTTGCAGATCCCGGTGACGCGGCGGCTGATCCGGTACCGGCGCACCCGCACCGCCGCGTTCGGCGCCGCGGTCTTCTCGGTGTCGTTCGTGGCGTTCGCCGTGCTGGCCGGGATCCCCGTGCAGTCGGTGCAGCTGGTCGGGGTCTTCGCCGCGACGGCGCTGTTCACGCTGGGGGAGATGCTGCACGGCGCGCCGCTGTCCGCGCTGGTGTCGAGCGCGGCTCCCGAGGAGACCCGCGGCAGGTACATGGCGGTCTACCAGTTCTCCTGGGCCATTCCGACCGCGCTTGCTCCGGCCGTGCTGACCGCGCTGCTGAGCCTGTCAGTGACCTCCATGTGGCTCCTGCTCGCGGTAGGCGTCGCCTGCTCGGCCCTCACCCTGGTCCGCCTGGAGCCCCGGCTGCCCGCCCAGGCCGTCCATCCGCACGTTCCGGCCGTGCCGGAGACCCGGGAAGAGCAGGCCCGTGAAACCGTCGGGATGTGAAGGAAACCGCATCGCGACCTCGCCGGTGAACGGCGAAAAAGGTGAACGGCCACATGACGGCGATCGCATCCTCCGTGGTCGCGGACGCCGGGTGATCGTCGGAGGTGGGTGCCCCCGACGATCACCCTGCGCGTACGCGGGGCTTGCGCGGGACTCGCGAGCGGATCAGGCCGGCCACCAGCTGAGGTAGCGCTCACCGGTGTCCGGGAAGATGGTCACGACCGTATGCCCCGACAGGTCACGGCGGCGGCCGAGCTCGACGCAGCCGTACGCGGCTGCTCCCGAGGAGACCCCGACCAGCAGCCCGGTGGTGGCGGCGATGGCCCGGGTCATGTCGGCCGCGTCGCCGTCCGACACGGTGATGACGTCATCGATGATGGTGACGTCGGTGACGGGGCTGATGAAGCCGCCGTTGAGGCCGGGAATCCTGTGCGGTCCAGGGGAGCCGCCGGACAGCAGGGGGGATCCCTCCGGCTCCACCGCGACGATGCGCAGCCCCGGGTTGCGCTCGCGGAGGTAGCGGCCCGTTCCGGTGAGGGTGCCTCCGGTCCCGACCCCGCACACCAGCACGTCGACGTCGCCACCGGTGGCCTCCCAGATCTCCGGGCCCGTGGTCGCGTAGTGGGCCATGATGTTCGCGGTGTTCTCGTGCTGGCAGGCGTACCAGGACCCGGAGACGGCGGCGTGCAGTTCCTTCGCCCGATCGACGCATCCCTGGAAACCCAGGGCGTGGTGGGTGAACTCGACCTGGGCGCCCAGCATGCGCAGGGTGAGCAGGCGCTCCCGCGACGCGTTGTCCGGCATGACGACGATGCACGGGTAACCCCGGCTGACCGCCAGCGCCGCCAGGGCGATGCCGGTGTTGCCCGAGGTGGACTCGATCACGGTCGCGCCGGGAGTCAGCGCGCCGGACGCCTCCGCCTCCTCGATCATGCGCAGGGCCACGCGGTCCTTGATGCTCGACAGCGGGTTCGCCGCCTCCAGCTTGGCGAGCAGAGTGGTGGTCGAGGGCAGGCCGTCAAGGGCGAGGCGGAGCATGGGGGTGTTGCCGATGAGGTCGTCAATCTTGGTCGCGACGTCGCTGCCGATCAGGGGTAGCATCCAGACTCCTCTGTGCGGGGCCGTCTTCCCGATGCCGCGGGGACTGTGGGGAGCCGGTCTTGGGCTGTGGCTGGTTCGAGGGCGCTCAGGCGGTGCGGCGCGGCGCGGCGCGGTTCGGAGGTACCGGAGACCAGGTCCGGCGCCTGACCGCGATCGAGCCGCGGATCACGGGTGCTCTACCGGTGGGAGAGGTCGCACAACGGTACTTCGCCCGTACCGCCGGAACATCCGCTGATGTGCTCTCTTGTCCGCCCGAATCGGAAGGTCGTCGGCGTGCCCTGCGGTTGAGCGTCCAGTTCCAGTTCCAGCCGACGCGAGGCGAAGGCGGCCGTCCCCTCGGCCTGCCTCTGATCAATCTCCGGTACAGTTTCGCTGCATGTTGCAGCGTATGGGCGGTATGTTAATCGGTGGCGTTTTCGGGATGGTCTTTGTCTTCGTGAACACGCAAGACCCTCTGAACTCCACAATTGTGATCGTCCTCCGGGTGCTCGCCGCCATCGCCCTTGCCGGCATCGTCGTCATGTGGTTCCTCGCCGCCAGGCGGGTGCGGACCGGCGGAGGCAACCCGGAAATGATTCCTGGCCCACGAGGAGAGAGCCCGTTCAGCCGAGGCTACTGGCTGATCGTCATCGCTGAGGTGGTCCTGCTCTTCGGCGGGCTCGCGCTGCTGCGTCCCTTGGGAGTGCCCGGACAGGCCAACGTCGCGTGGGTCGCGTTCGTCGTCGGCGTCCACTTCATCGCGCTGGGACCGGTCTGGAAGGATTACAGCATCATGGTGCCCGGTGCGATCCTCACCGTGCTCGGCATCATCGGGTTCGTCATGGCGGCGACCTCCGCCCTCGCGTGGGTGCCCTTCGTCAGCGGGGTGCTGTCAGGAATAACGCTGCTGCTGGGCTGCGCCTTCTTCGCGCGGCACATAATGGCGGCCACGTCCGCGCGAGGCCAGGTCTCCTCCTGACGCCTGACCTGGGCCTTCACAATGAGAACGCGTGACGGGAATCCAACCGCGCTGTCAGCTTGGAAAGCACTCGACGTCTACTCGGTCTGGGTCGGCTTCCGCGCTGTCTCGGGACTCACGTAGTAGTGCAGCAGAGCATGTTCGCCCGCCGCGTTCAGCCAGTCGGCGCGGGCACTTGCCGCACGCTGCCATCCGGCACGTTCGTACAGAGCGATGGCTGCGTGGTCGTCGTCGGATACGTCGAGTACAAGGGGTATCCCTAGGTTGTCCGCCTCCTTCCGTGCTACCTCGAGGAGGTGAGTGGCGTGCCCGCGGCCTCGCCCCTGAGGAGTGACGAAGAGCCGGGTGATCGATCCGACTGGCCCGGCCGGTGTACCGATGGCCCTGGCGAGGGGTGGTTCCAGCTTTGCCGCGTCAAGCTGTGAGAGTCCCACCTGTCCGACGACGCCAGAACCTTCAACCGCCACCCATGCCTTAACAAGGTTGGACGGTGTCAGCCATCGCCCGGGATCGTCGGGCCAGTTCACTGGGTACCGGTCGGATGCGTGCACGATGGCGAGAGCATCGATGCAGGCAGGCAGATCCTTGGTGGTTCTCGGACGGATCGAGGGGTTCGTCACCCAGCGATTCTCTCAGAGGCGCCCAACGGGCTGCTGGAGATGCAAGCCTGATCACCTTCCTTGCCACTCTCTTTCGATCGTCGTGGTTCGAAGGGGTGGGCACCACGCGGCTCTTCATCGGCCTGCTCGCCGCCCCGGGTCCGCCTCTGACCAGCAGTGCGACAGGCGTGAACGGCGCGTGATTCAGACGTGCACGAGGTGTCAATGCCGCGGCGCTTTCATCGGGAGTGACCGGAACGACCGGTCGCAGACGACTCAGAGGAGTTGGTCCCGATGACCGACAAGAAGATCATCGCCGTGGTCGGCGCCACCGGCCAGCAGGGTGGCGGCCTGGCCCGCGCCATCCTGGACGACCCGGCGGGACAGTTCGCCGTCCGCGCGATCACGCGTCGGCCCGACTCGGACGCCGCGAAGGCACTCGCCGACCGCGGCGCCGAGGTCGTGACCGCGGATCTCGATGACGAGGCGAGCCTGACGAAGGCCCTGCGGGGCGCGTACGGCGCCTACTTCGTCACCGCGTTCTGGGAGTACAACTCCGTCGAGCGTGAGCAGGCCCAGGCCCGTGCGATGGCCGCGGCCGCCAAAGCCGCCGGGCTCCAGCACGTCATCTGGTCGACGCTGCAGGACACCCGCGAGCACATCCCGTACGACGACGACCGCGTGCCGACGCTGCACGGCGGCTACAAGGTGCCGCACTTCGACAGCAAGGGCGAGGCCGACTCGTTCTTCACCGACGCCGGCGTGCCGACCACGTTCCTGTCCACCACGTTCTACTTCGAGTCGTTCATCGACTTCTTCCGCCCGGCGCGCGGCGAGGACGGCACGCTCGCGATCCACCTCCCGATGGGCGACCGAAAGCTTCCCGGGATCGCGTCGGAGGACATCGGCCGCACCGCGTTCGGCATCTTGGAGCGCGGCACGGAGCTGGTCGGGCAGACGGTCAACGTCTCCGGCGAGAACCTGACCGGCGACGAGTACGCCGCCGCGTTCGGCAGGGAACTCGGCGAGGACGTCGCCTACCGGCCGATGAGCCTCGACGCCGTACGTGGGCTGCCGTTCCCGGGTGCCGCCGACACGGCGAACATGTTCTTCTTCTACGCCGAGCACGAGGACGCGTTCGCCGGCGTCCGCGACCCCGAAGAGGTGCGGAAGCTCAACCCGCGGCTGCAGGACTTCGCCACCTGGCTCGCCGCCAACCGCGACAAGTTCACGGGCTGAGCGATGAACGCCATGCAGTTCGGCATCTTCACGGTGGGCGACGTCGCGCCCGATCCCGCGACGGGGCACGCGCCCACGGAGCACGAGCGGATCAAGCGGATGGTGGAGACGGCACTGAAGGCGGAGGAGGTCGGCCTCGACGTCTACGCGACGGGCGAACACCACAATCGGCCGTTCGTGGCGTCCTCGCCCACCACGCTCCTCGGCTACATCGCGGCGCGGACCAGCAAGATCCTGCTGTCGACGTCGACGACGCTGATCACCACGAACGATCCGGTGAAGATCGCCGAGGACTACGCGATGCTCCA